>JBBTWJ010000027.1:12451-16681 GCA_038062895.1 Patescibacteria group bacterium | reverse complement strand
CCCTTGAGTATTGGTTGTTTAACACAATGCACAAAATGTATCGTACCGTTTACGGAAAAGAAATTTTTGGGTATTGACAAGCAGCAAAAAAGGGACAAAACTAGAAACACATGCCAGGTAGTGAAATTTCGCTCAATGTGAAGACACATTGAAACGATAGCTTGGCGAGTAGTGAAAAACACTTTATTATTTGAGTCTAGGATTTCCGTTCCGCAAGGAACAGCGAAATTCTACTACCTGGTATGAAGAAAAAACTTGCCCATCGGCGACACGTCCATCACCGCACCGCTACACGGGTACAACAGCGAGTCGCTTCCCCACACTATCTCGTCGTCGTGCGCAGTTGGATGTTCTTGGTCGCATTCGCCATGATGCTGGGACTCGGGGCCATGATGGGAAACTTTATCAGCCAGCAACTCAACCAATCAACTCCCCAAGTGGCGGGAGCAAGTACTTCAAAATAATCTCCTATTCTTCCATGAGACACATGAGTTTCATGCGTCTGATGAGTCCTATGTTCTTAACATTTGACCCATGAGTCACATGACGCTAAACTATGTGTATCTTCTGGGCCCGTAGCTCATTTGGTAGAGCACTGCATTCGCATTGCAGGGGTGGTCGGTTCGAATCCGATCGGGTCCACCAGGTAGTAGAAACTCGACACAAAACGCGAAGCGTTTTGCATCCTCGCAACAGTGAGGAGTCGAGTTTTCACTACATGGTCCACCCATGACCAATTCACAAAAATCCGGCGGAATTGAAAATACGCTCGTCTATTGGCTTGCTGAAGAAATTTCTCACCTCAACCACATCTTCATAACCCGCTACATCCCGCGCACCTCGCGTACCTTTGATCAAATGGAGCAGGCAAATCGTTCAGGAAAACAGAATCTGGTGGAAGGAAGTTTAGAAAATTCTACGGAAAGCAATCTCAAGCTGACGGGCGTCTCGCGTGCAAGCTACGGGGAATTAACCGAAGACTATAAGGACTTTCTCTTCAAAAAGGGGCTCCTCGTCTGGAATAAAAACGACCCACGTGTCCTACGGCTTCGAAAAATACTGATAGACATTCATGAGTCCCATGTGTCTCATGAGGCTCATGAGTCCCATGGTATTTCCTTTGATGACCCTGAAGGCTTTGCCAATCTGATGATCACCCTCTGCACAAAACAAGGATTTCTCATGGATCGTTTCCTTGCGGGAATCAAAGATCGCTTTATCCGTGAGGGAGGATTTCGGGAGAAACTTTTTAGACAGCGGCGAGAGTTTCAACAAAAGACATGAGGCTCATGGGACGCATGAGTCGCATGAAATGTTGGTGGACCTGGGGGGAATCGGACCCCCTACTTCGCTATGCCATAGCGACGTGTTGCCGGTATACCACAGGCCCCGCACAAACGATAGAATACCGTCATGAGCCTCATGTGTCAAATGGGACCCATGCGTCTCATGCTCACTTTAAAAACGGCAAGGGATTAACGATGATCCCGTTTTTACGGACTTCAAAATGCAAATGGGTACCGGTCGAGCGACCCGTAGAGCCCATACGACCTAAGATTTGACCGCGGGCCAGGCGGTCACCCGTTTTAACATAGATTTCCGAAAGATGTGCATACAGCGTCGAGAGTCCATCACCATGGGAAACGATGACGTGATATCCGTAGCCATACCGGAGATACTCGACCAGCGTGACGGTACCGGATTCGGCAGCGGCAATACCAGGGGCCGCAGAGCTGGCGATATCAAGCGCGTTATGATACCAGACCGGATACTGAGTGATGATGCCACCCGCCGGCCAGAGGAGCTGTCCGCTTCCTCCGGCAAACGTCGGAGGCAACGGCCGGACAATCGCCGGCGCTTCCGGTTGGATGCCATCAGGAACGATGAGTGTCTGTCCAATATTGAGGGCAAACGTATCCAGATCCGCAAAATCATTGAAAGGAAAGTTAACGATCTTTTGTGATTCGGTTCGATACTTTTTTGCAATACTTTGTACGGTATCGCCTTCCTTCACCTTATGGACGATGCCGGAGACCGGAGGAATCTTGAGTTCTTGCCCTATACTCAAACTATCTCTTTTTAGATCATTTGACCACTTAATAGTATCGATTGATACACCAAATTTTTGCGCAACAGTCGAAAGTGTATCACCCGAAACGACGACATGCGTGATAACCTGATCGCGAGGCTTTTCCGATATCGTCGTCTGGATACCGTAGGAGGCCGGATCATCCAGAGTGGTAACGACTGCCGATGGCGACGTAATATCGTCAAGGTTGCCCGCGTACGTACCCGGATAGGAGTTGGCAAGGATAGGAGCGGACACCAGCCCAACCATAAAAAGCACCCCCAGAGAGAAGTGAAGAAACGGTCGCTGATAACTCCCCCGCCGGGCCATGAGGATGTCAACAAGAAGCTCCTTGTTGTGTTCAAACCCTACGCCAAAATGGCGCAACTTTTTTTCGCTATACAGCGACCATCCATGGGCCCACAACCCCAGGTCGTCCCGGAACTCGCGCAAGGTTTCTTTCATGTCTTCCCACATTACCCCAAGTGACTCTGTTAGTCAAATTATGACATAAACATGTTTCCTATAAGTTGTTTCTTATAAAAATACATTTCCTCAATGCGGCCAAGGATAATCACCAATGAATGAAAACAAAATTGCGTGAATTATGGCTATGAGACAGTCTAAATCTAGTATGATATAGTCGTCAAAATGCTATTTAGCCCTATAGTATCGTATTCTTCTTTGGGTTTATTGGCCCTATAGTTTAGCCTCAACAATCTCGATTTCCCGCAGCATATTTGACAGCCAATTTTGCATCTCTTTTAATAAGGCTATGTCCCACAGATCTGCTTCGCAAAGTTTCACAAACCTTATGCATGACGCGCACCGGACGCCAGCCATCCCTCATGAGATACAGCCGCCACTCTCTTTCTCCCTCCTATGAAACACACCATAAGCCAAAAACTTTACACTATAAGTCATGCATCAAAAATGCTCGGTGTTTCTAAGAGTACGCTGCGCAGATGGGAACAAGCCAAGAAAATTTCTTCATCTGTGGACGCAAACGGTGTCCATCTTTTTAACGACAACGAGTTGAAGGAACTGGGAAAATCCATGGGAAAATCCATCGCGATTTCTTCCGCAAATCTCTCCGCGCGACCAGCCGCACCATTGTTGTCCGTGAGCGAAGCCGCGCACCTGGCAGGTGTCTCAAAAGCTACCCTCCGGAGGTGGGAAAGCGGCGGGCTGATCACGAGCCTACGGACGGCCGGAGGTGCCCGCAGATACAAAGACACAGACGTCAGACAACTTTTTGCTTCTCACACGACATACCAACACGTACCAAAGATATCAAAGAATATATTACCAATACTAAATATTTCTAAAGCAACGACTCCAGAAACCATGGAGGAACGCCTTTCATCAACGCTTCCTATCCCATCGGCAAGCGCCAATCCGACAGAGTCTGACACCTCTGGTAAACCAACGCCGGTTCCTTTGCTATCGCCCATCCACTTATTATCCCCGGTCCGATTGCTAACCCCGATCCATCTGTTAACACAGCTCCGTTTATTAACACAAATCCGATTATTTCCCAAAAAAAGTATTCCCATCGTTCCACCGATTCCATTGCCCATTCCTATGGTTGGAGGAGGAGCTCCGATGGTGGCCCCTGTTCCCACGACGATCATCCCTGCGAATATAGTCCCCACGCCACTTTACCGTCGGCTCTTGCACCCGTACGCGCTCATCGGTTTTACCTTACTCACGCTCCTATTATCCTCGCTTCTGTTTTCCCAGATAGCAGGCATCCGAAGTGGATCACAAAGAGATTTACCATCTCAAGCAGCATCAATTCCTACACCAAAAACGGAATCTCTCCCCTCTTCTTCAAAATCCTCATCTGCAACCTCACAGACTGGAACGGTCCTGGGAGCTACGGGAGCCACTGGTCCCACGGGATCCACCGGAGCAAGTGGAGAGATCGGTCCCACCGGAGGAAGTGGAGATCCGGGAGCTACAGGTAGTGCCGGATCTGCAGGACCCACAGGAGTAAGTGGTGCTACCGGATCCCGGGGAGAATATGGGCCAACAGGATCAACTGGACCCACAGGAACAGCAGGATCTTCTGGAACCACCGGAGCGACCGGATCAGCAGGACCAACCGGACCCAGTGGGGCCACAGGAAGTACAGGAGCTACCGGACAAGCTGGTCCCAC
>JBBTWJ010000027.1:11199-12351 GCA_038062895.1 Patescibacteria group bacterium | reverse complement strand
GTCCGACGGGATCAACCGGAGCTACGGGAGCTATTGGTCCGACAGGAAGTACAGGAGCTACCGGACAAGAAGGACCCACAGGAGTAACAGGAGCCACGGGGGCAACCGGGGCTAATGGACCCACAGGATCAACAGGGTCTACTGGAGCTGCCGGAGCTTCCGGACCCAGTGGGGCCACAGGAAGTACAGGAGCTACCGGACAAGCTGGTCCCACAGGATCAACAGGAGCCTCGGGAGGAGCTGGTCCCACGGGAGTAACTGGAGCCACGGGAGCTGCCGGACCCACGGGATACACGGGATCAACCGGAGCTACGGGAGCTATTGGTCCGACGGGATCAACCGGAGCTACGGGAGCTATTGGTCCGACAGGAAGTACAGGTGTAACTGGTTCAACTGGCAGCGCTGGTCCAACAGGAACAACCGGATCTACGGGTGCCACAGGTCAAGCAGGACCAACAGGAAGCACCGGCGCCACTGGGCAACAAGGTTCAATCGGACCAACAGGCATAACCGGCGCCACCGGAATCACGGGAAGCGCAGGTCCCACAGGATCAACTGGTGGATCTGGAACTGCAGGAATCGCTGGTCCCACTGGTAGCACTGGAGCAACTGGCGCTGTGGGCGCATTAGGGCCCACCGGCACAACTGGTGCAACAGGGGCAACTGGTCAAGCAGGACCAACGGGAAGCACTGGCGGCACAGGTGTTTTTGGGCCCACCGGCACAACTGGTGCAACAGGGGCAACTGGTCAAGCAGGACCAACGGGAAGCACTGGCGGCACAGGTCAAGAAGGTCCAACTGGGGTTACTGGCACGACAGGAGCCACGGGCGCAACAGGAGCTAATGGACCAACTGGATCAACTGGATCAACAGGCCCAACGGGAGGAACTGGTCAAGCAGGACCAACTGGTGCTACAGGAGTGACAGGAACACTCGGCGTAGCAGGACCAACTGGTGCTACAGGAGTGACTGGCTCTACAGGAGCCACTGGTTTAAATGGTCCCACGGGATATACGGGATCAACCGGAGCCACGGGATCCAATGGTCCCACAGGATCAACGGGTAGCACGGGAGCTGCCGGACCGACAGGATATACCGGAAGCACAGGAGCCACGGGAGCCAATGGTCCGACGGGATTTACTGGTTCAACAG
>JBBTWJ010000027.1:10202-11099 GCA_038062895.1 Patescibacteria group bacterium | reverse complement strand
GTGCAACAGGTTCTGCTGGACCAACTGGATCAACCGGTTCCACGGGAGCTGCCGGTTTTGCTGGTCCCACGGGATCAACCGGGGCTACAGGAGCTGCCGGTCCCACGGGATACACCGGGTCAACCGGAGCCACAGGAGCCAATGGTCCTACGGGATTTACTGGTTCAACAGGTGCAACAGGTTCTGCTGGACCAACTGGATCAACCGGTTCCACGGGAGCTGCCGGACCCACGGGATACACGGGATCCACCGGAGCAACCGGAGCCAATGGTCCTACCGGATCCACTGGAGCAACCGGAGCCAATGGTCCTACCGGATCCACCGGAAATACCGGAGCAACCGGATCCAATGGACCTACGGGATCAACAGGAAGCACAGGAGCCAATGGACCGACAGGATATACGGGATCCACCGGAGCAACCGGATCCAATGGACCTACGGGATCAACAGGTGAAGCAGGTCCTACCGGATCAACAGGATCCACGGGATCAGCAGGTCCTACCGGATCAACAGGATCAACAGGATCTGCAGGTCCTACTGGATCAACAGGAAATACTGGAGCTACCGGAGTCAATGGACCAACCGGATCCACCGGTTCCACGGGAGCTGCCGGTCCCACGGGATTCACCGGATCCACCGGTTCCACGGGAGCTGCCGGACCGACAGGATATACCGGAAGCACCGGAGCCACGGGAGGAGCGGGACCCACGGGAGCAACCGGAGCAACCGGAAATAATGGACCCACCGGATCCACCGGATCCACGGGGTCAGCAGGACCGACGGGATACACGGGATCAACAGGATCCACGGGAGCTGCCGGACCCACCGGATATACCGGAAGCACGGGAGCAACCGGTGCTAATGGTCCTACCGGAAGAACCGGAGCCACGGGGGCAA
>JBBTWJ010000027.1:0-10102 GCA_038062895.1 Patescibacteria group bacterium | reverse complement strand
CAGCAGGTCCTACGGGATTTACGGGTTCGACGGGATCCACCGGAGCCAATGGTCCGACTGGTTCAACCGGTAATACCGGAGGAGCAGGGCCAACCGGTTCCACCGGAAATACCGGATCAGCCGGACCCACGGGATTTACCGGATCAACGGGAGCAACCGGTGCTAATGGTCCTACCGGAAGAACCGGAGCCACGGGGGCAACCGGCGCTAATGGTCCCACGGGATACACCGGAAGCACAGGAGCCACGGGAAGTAATGGTCCTACCGGATCAACCGGATTTACCGGAGCAAACGGTCCAACAGGATCAACGGGATCGACCGGATCAGCAGGTCCTACGGGATTTACGGGTTCGACGGGATCCACCGGAGCCAATGGTCCCACCGGAAAAACCGGAGCCACGGGATCTAATGGACCCACGGGATACACCGGAAGCACGGGAGCCACGGGAGCTAATGGACCCACAGGATACACAGGCTCCACCGGTGCCACCGGAGCCAATGGACCTACAGGATCCACAGGAGGGACCGGACAAATAGGAGCTAATGGTCAGAACCTTTTTGATGTTGCCAGTGGGGTCATCTATCCGTACCCGGTCGTTGATCAATCCATCATGTTGGGAAATAGCGGAGCAGTTCCCAGGACAACAACGGCCACCGCATCTGCCCTCATCATTTTGGACGGAACTGCCGGTGATATTTCAGCCGGTGATTTGATCCTGGGTCTGAACAGTACCAGTCCAACAATAATGACGAAGGATACCAATGAAGATCTCACCATCAATCCCAATGGAACCGGGGATATCTACTTTCATAGTGCTTCCTACTACATTGATGACACCGGCAATATGGTGGCTGCCGTCTTTAAAGATAGTTCTGATACCACCTACTTCCTGGATCCTGCAGCGACAGGGACCAGTTTGAAGATAAATGGAGATATTGAATTGACCGCTGGGGGGACGATAGCCAGCACCGCGAATAACGATATTACCATTGATGCCGGGAGTGGGACAGTATGTGTAGGTGCCGTAGGAGTATGTGCAGGGAAAATCGATGCCGGGACGTTTGATCCTCCCTACACCATCAATGGAAAAAAGTATGCGACCTATGTCCCCAGTATGGTGGGGATCAAAGAAGAAACAACAGGAACGGTAGAGACGAAGCTTTCAGTCATCAGCTATCAGCCATCAGCAGTAATTGACTTTAGAAATCAACCCGAAGGCTCTGATCTCTGGTTATTTAGCAAAGTCACAGACCTCAAGAAAAACATAGGGAGTATGGTCGTCCTCCTCTCCCCTGGTGGGAATACCCGGAGTTGGTATACGGTCGATCCGGAGAGTATGAAATTGACCATCTTCACCTCCCGACCCACCACCGTCTCCTACCGGCTCTCTGCTCCCCGGTTTGATGCAGAGAAGTGGCAGAATACGAGAGAGGAAGGATCTATTGGTCACATCATCAATGATCCGGATAGTCCTCCGTCTACATTAGATGCAAGTGGCTATCTCTCTCAAATCTCTCTGACCCTCATCAAAGAGTCCAGTCCGGATGGATCCTCTGTCTGGAAACTCACCGATGCTCTGGGGAGTACGGTGGAAGAATTCCTCACGGCTTCCCAGGCGACGATTGCTTCTCTCACAGCCGGAAGCATTGATGTCCGTGAACTTGTTGCCCAGTCCATTGATGTGGGTAATCTGACCATTGGAGGGAAGACGTTGGGAGAGTATATCAGGGAGATCATTGAGACAACAGAGAACAGACAACAGAGAACAGAGCTCATAAGTCCTGTTGCCTCTGATAGCGCCGGGATATCCGTGAGACTTGGAGACTCCCAGAGCTTTGGGGTATATACCAAGGAAGGGACTCCGGCAGCAACGTTTGACAGTCTGGGGAATGCCTCCATTTCTGGGAAGCTATCAGCGGTCAGCCTTCAGCTGTCAGCAGATGCGACCATTACGGGAACGCTCTATGCCGACCGGATTGTGACGAGGTTTGGAGAGATTGGGAGTCTGCAGACATCCACCATTGCGGCGACGTATATTACCAATGTCACCCAAATTTCCTTTGCTAGCCCCTCGGCAAGCATAGTTCAAAATCCTGATGCTACCAGTTCCGCACTTCTGGCACTCCTTACCAGTGATGTAGCAGGTATCAAAGAATATCTGTCATCCTCTGATATTTCATCAAACACCATAATCCAAAATACCACAACTCCTATCCTATTAGGTCAGACTTCCGTCACCGGTGGCCTTCTCGTTGACGGAAACATCCACATCAACCAATCCACGATTGAAACCATCGGAGACACGCTCTCTCTGCAGCCTGCCAGACTGGGCAACCTCGATATCATGGGTGGGACCATCGTAGTCAATACGTTGGGAGATGTGGTGATTAATGGAAATCTGGCAATCAGCGGAAATGTGTCCGTAGGCGGGGTGCTGGGAGTCAACGCCATCGAGTCGTTGCAAAGCGACCTTATTCTCAAGCTCGCATCCGCATCGGCACAAAGCAGTGTAAGCGGAACGTTTGGATCCCTGATCCAGAATTCTAAATTCTTAATTCAAAATCCAGGTGGCGTCACGGTGACATCTTTTGATTCCAGCGGCAACGCGACAGTAAGCGGACGGCTCGAAACCGCCGAACTGCTCACCCGCAAACTTACCCTTATGACGGAAAAATCGGCAACCGACGCTGCAGATGCTGCTTCTTTTGGAGAATCGACTCTACCAATAGGACAAACAACACTGACTATTTCGAGTACCAGTGTTACCCAACAATCACTCATCTTCATCACTCCCACATCAACGACGGATAAGACACTCTACGTCTTCGATAAGAAGGAAGGTCAATTTACTGTAGGCATCTCCGCCATTAGCCCAACAGACATCCGATTTAATTGGTGGATAATCAACTAAAAAATCTACAAATCTGCAAATGGCAAATCTACAAATGAATGATTAAATGAATAAATGGTTCAATAAGGAACAGCGAACAATCATTTTGTCGTATTCTCAATGATTTTGCTTACGATAAGAAGAATCTCCTGACACTCCTGGACATAGGAAACAACGATAGTTTTATCTACCAATTCTGCATCTCGTACAAAACGAAGCCAGTAATAAGTCTCTTTCGTTTCTTTCTTCACGATCGTGTATTTGGCAATAAAATCTCTCTGGGACGTGGCAGCATCGGCTTCTTGATCGTTAGCACCCATGGAAGTGAGAGAAGACGAGACCTGTCCAATGATGGGAATATTTTCTGTGGTTTTGGGAATTTTCTTTACGACATCGCGAAAGCACCCGATGATGAAACGATAGATCCTTGCGTGGATGTCCTTGTCAGTATTGGCGTATTTATTCATTGGTACTCATTGTACCATTGGTAGATTTATTTGTAGATTTGTAGATTTGTCATTTGTAGATTTCTGTTTCAGCCCTTCCCGAGGGTTTCGAGGAATTCGAGGTTATTTTTGGTCTTCCCGAGTCGGTCTATCATCATCATCGTGCGCTCTTCGTCTCCCAGAAGCGAAAGCATATGCCGTAGTGTTGCTACCTTTTTCATCATCTCTTCGCCCAGGAGAAGTTCGTCATGCCGGGTCCCGCTTCGGACGAGATCAATTGCTGGAAATATCCGTCGTTCCTGGAGTGCACGGGATAGGTGGAGCTCCATGTTGCCCGTCCCTTTAAATTCTTCATAAATCAAGTCGTCCATCCGGCTGCCGGTTTCCACAAGCGCCGTCCCGATGACCGTGAGCGACCCGCCGGTCGTGTATCGTTTGTTATAGTCCGTCGCCGGTGCCCCACCCGCTGCTTTTCCTGCGGTCGTGGATGTTTGCGGTACGGCAGCAGATGGCTCCACACAGCGCGCAGCTCCCAAAAATTTCTTGGCCGGATAAAGCGCAGCCGGATCAAAGCCGCCGGAAAGTGTACGACCCGAAGGATTCACAACGAGATTGTACGCACGGGCAAGCCGGGTGATCGAATCCAATAAAATCACCACATCTTTGCCCATCTCCACGAGTCGTTTCGCTCGATCCAGTGCCACTTCCGCTATCCGCGTTTGTTCCGCTGGCGACTCATCAAAGTTACTGGCAAACACCTCGCCTTTCACACTCCGGCTGATATCGGTGACCTCTTCCGGTCGCTCACCAATCAAAGCCGCCATCAGATGCACCTCCGGATAATTGGCTGATATTCCTGCTGCTAGCTCTTTGAGAATCGTCGTTTTACCGGCCTTTGGCGGAGATACCACCAATCCCCGCTGTCCAAAGCCTATGGGCGCGACCAGATCCACGATCCGCATGGAGAGCGGTCCTCCGGTGGGTAAATCCGCTATCTCAAGCTTCAGCTGCATATTAGGATACACCGGCACGAGATCCTCAAACTTTGGCCGGACCACCATCTCCTCCGCCGGCTGCTCGTTGATTTTTTCTACTTTCAGAAGTCCCCAGTAACGCTCATTTTCCTTAGGCGGCCGCGCTTGTCCCTCGACCATGTCTCCATTGCGCAAAAGAAACCGTCGGATCTGGGACTGGGAAATGTAGACGTCCCGCTCGCTCGGTGTGTATTTCGGCCGCAAAAATCCATGCCCCTCCGGCATCGTATCCAGGACCCCACGCACGGTTTCGGTGGGCACATCGACATCTTGCGTAAATCCGGGACCATCAGAATGATATGGGGCATACCCACCATTATCACCATTTCTCGGTTGGTATCCACCACTCCCACCGTTTTCGTTTCGATATCCTCCGCCGCGGTCATACGCGGCTGGGACGTTTGACGTCCCGCCTGACCGATATCCTCCACCACCAGAACGGTAACCGCCGCCCCCGCCCCTATTGCCAAAGTCCCGTTGGTATCCACCGCCCTGCCGCCCTCCACCATACCCTCCGCCCGAAGCATATCCTCCTCCGGTCCTGCGCGGCGCATATCCGGGACGACTGTCATATCTGCGCTCTCCTCGTGGCTCTTCAGACCGAACTATTGGCGATACAGACGATTGTACAGGAGTGCTTTTTGTGGACATTTCCGCGGTTGGAGTAACAAATTGGTCGGATTGGGTTATTGGTAAATTGGTCGGATTATCTTTTACCGGTGCTCCGATTAAATCATCCACGGAAAAATTTGAATTTGTGGGTTCCGTCAAAGACTCCTCCGTCATAGCAGTAGGTGCTACAACATCGGGAGTTATGGTTTCCTTTTTCTTTACAGGAGTACGTACAGGTTTACTTGCTTTAAATGCCATAGAAGATCATTATGAGTATACCGCGCCATTAGGAGCACATAAAAAGAACTAGTTTAGATTGCTCGTCGTGTTCATGGGAGAAAATATTTCAAATATCACCTATCACGTAAGAGGAAACTCACACGCTATTGTGTGTATTTAACCACGCTTCCCTGCGCTTGTCAACCCTTCAATTTCTTCGGGGTTGATCCTGAGCGTAGCCGAACGGATCAATAGGCCATTCCACGCAAATCATCGTTTCATGATCTTCCCTATGGCTCCTGCCACAGGATTCCAAACCATCATAATCCCACCGGTCCAGGCATCCACTAGCCAGGAAAATACCCGTCCTAGAGGCGCCGTCAATTTGGTCGCTAGAGATATGTTTCCTTTCGGAGGAACGATGGGGTCCACGTTTTGCACGGGAGGGACGATGAGGTTCGGAGGAACGATGGGGTCCACGTTTTGCACGGCCACCGCGCGCGCCTGGTCGATTTGCGCTTTTTGCTTGGCGGGAGTCGCGGTGGCGGCAAGGGATGGTGTGCCGAATAGGAATAAAGAGAGGAGGACAATGACGATGATTCCGATACTGTTCCTATATTGCATAGATTATTTCTCCCTTTATCTCAGTATGAAATGGTGAGGGGTATGGTGTCAAGGGGGCGCATTCGGAAGTTGTCAAGAAATTGTCAAGAAAGGGTGTGAACGTGTTTCGCCACGTCAAACGTGGCTTCGCCCGCAGAGTGGGGGTCAGAGATAATTACTTGGTGTAATGGTCGAAAGGGTCGCGGTTGGATACCGATTGAGAAATGCCTGATTTGTTCTACGGGGAGAGGGTTTTATCTCAAGTCCCATTTTACACCGGTTATTTCTGGATGTCAGTCGCTGTTTTATACGGTGAATTAAATAGTAACGAAGCTAGTCCACCCGAAGGCAGGATACCGTATGGTACCTGCCGAAGGGTGGTGTTTACACCCTTTTTAGGTAATAAAATTCAGATAATTTTCCGGATTTACGATATGATATGTCGCACCTACATAAGTAGAAAGAAAATCCTTAGGAGTCCGGCCCCGGTTTTTTCCCCATCTCATTTCGTATCCAAATAGTTTTCCGTCGCGCTCTTCTACGCTGTCAATTTCTTTTTGGTCATACGTTCGCCAGTAATAATAATTGGTCGAAAGATTTTTATATGTATTTCGTTTTTGGCGTTCGCTGACGCAATAATTTTCCCAAAGCGCTCCCACATCATCACGTAATTTTAGAGGATTGAAATTTGAAATCAACATATTCCGAATTCCATTATCACAAAAATAATACCTGGGAGTTTTGGTATATTCCTTTCGTAGATTACGGCTGAACCCCTGCCTGGGAAATATCACAAATACTTTTTCTAGCAATTCCAAATATCTCCGTACGGTGTCCGGATGAGTATTGAGGTTTTGTGCTAGTTCCAGATACGAAATGTCATGGCCTATCTGAAAAGCAATCAGCCGCAAAAGATCAAAAACAAAGACAGAATCTTTGAGATTGTCCAATTTCAGAATATCCTTTAGCAAATAACCGTCACGGATATTTTCTAATATTTTGCGCCTATTGGTGTCTGTTTTGCTCGTAATCACCTGGGGATATGATCCATAAATAAGCCGGGTTTCTAAAGCTTCAAGAGTATCCAGATGACTTTCTTTTTTGGAAAGCTCTAACTGAGAAAGTGGATAAAGCTTTAAAAATAGACTTCTGCCGACCAAAGGTTCGCCCAATTTATTTTTGAGATCAAAAGCAGACGAACCGGTCACCAAAAAGGTAAGACTTGGCAACGTATCCACGGCAAGCTTGAGATTTAGTCCGATATTGGGAATATCCTGGGCTTCATCTATCAAAACTATGTCATAGCCCGCTGTATATTTTTGGATAATTTCTACACGCTTGGAAGAAAATATTTCTTGAACCGTTAAATTTTGACCATGGAGATTTAATATCTTTTTATTCTTCAACTTTTTCTTTATCGAATGTAATAAGACCGTTTTCCCTGTTCTTCGCGCTCCAAACAGGCATACCACTCGACCCGGTTTCAACTCTTTAAGTAGTTCTTTTTCTATAAATCTAGCTATCATGGTGTTTGTATTATACTAAATAGAAACACCGTGTCAAGGGTACAAATTGGCGCGATATTTTAGATTCCCGGTGTTCGAACGGGGTTTCACCCGAAGGCAGGATACCGTATGGTACCTGCCGAAGGGTGGTGCTCAAAGGGTCGTGTTTAAAAGTGGGATGCCTTCACGCTTCACTTCAGCAAGCGTCGTCAAAGGACTTGAGTTGTTAAATTCTTGTGGCGTGAACCCGTACACATGAAAATCAGGGGTTAAGCCGGTTGTGAGAGCATACAAGATATCAAAACGACGGTCTTCGGGTATATCGGAGAATGTTGATGCGACGACGATGAGATCCACATCACTGTATTCGTTGGCTTTCCCGCGTGCGTAGGATCCGAAGAGAAAAATCTGCTCTGCGGCAAACCTATTTCTGACCCGATCAGTAAATATATTTAACGCGCGTTGAATTTGTTTTTGATCCATATGAAGACCATTCTCGCCATATCGACGAGCGGTTGGGCCTGTTCTTTCATGCGGTAATGTTGTTTATTCAAATTTGAGCATTTTTTCAAGAGCTTGTTGTGAGAGAAATACAGATAAGCCATACCGATGATTTTTCCACAGAAGAACGGCCGATTCGTGGTCTTCGTTTGCTAAGTCAAACCAGAGTTTTGTTTCCTCTTTCATAGATCAAGGAAAGTATATCATATCCTGCCTAAAGGCAGACATCTGAGAGTGAGGTGACGCGCGGCAACTGTCAAAGGAAAAATGTCACGGCTTGCTTGCCCGTTGAAAATTTAAGGGAAAGAAAGGGTGTGAACGTATTTCACCCGAAGGGTGGGGGTCATCAAATTTCCCAAGGAAAAATACAGTGTGGGGATGATTTTTCTCCTTCTAAACCAACGACATTCCAATGTTTATTCTTATATCTCCGGGAAAAAGAATCAATGGCTCGCGTGTTAAATTGACCAAAGGTGTGCTTGACCTCGATCGGGAACACTGTTGTTCCGTCATCTATCACAAAATCTATTTCCTGATGCGCCTTGGTTCTCCAAAAATGAATACTCTGCCTGCTATAGAGTTTCACCAACTCACCGAAGACATTGGTTTCAAAAATTGATCCTAATATGGTACGTTGGAAATGATTAAACCACAATAACGATTGCAGGCCGCTATCATAAAAGAAGACTTTTGGATTTTTACTTATCTCCACACTGGGGCTTTTACTGTAGGGAGTGACTCTTTTTACCACATAGGTTTCTTCCAATATATTCAGATATTTTTGTACTGTGGGGTAGGAGAGCGTTGTTTCACGGGATACGGATGCTATGTCCAATAATTGCCCTGATTGAGAAGCTAAAACTTCCAATAAATTATTAAATTTTGAAATATCATCCACATGAGCAAGATCGCGGACATCCTTACGGATATATGTGTCGATAACTTGCAAGAGATAGTGGCGTTTTTTTTCTTCATTGGGTTCCAAGACTACCTTGGGGTACCCCCCGTAGCATACAAACTCCGAATACAATTGCTTCAACCGTTCTATTCCTGTGGGACTGGAAACCCTAGCGGGTATCAGATCTACCTGCTTAAACTCCAAAAATTCAGCAAAAGACAACGGATATACTTCAAATGCTGTCGTCCTTCCCGCGAGGGAATCGGTAAATTTGGACTTTATGTCAAATGTGGATGACCCGGAAACAACGAGGTGAATGTTTGGATAATGGTCGGCGATGATCTTTAGAAATGAACTGGGATTATCCAAATACTGTATTTCATCAATCAGGGCGTATACTTCTTCTCCGGCTCCATACCCTTTTCCTGTAAGGTCGGCGACAAATACATCGACACCCAGATTGAGGTCCCGCAAAAGATTGGGGTATTCCAAATCGTAATAAAACACCTTCTTTTGTCTGTCGCTCAACCATTGCTGGATATACAACAAGATATGTGTTTTACCCACTTGCCTGGCTCCGTGCAACACGATCTCCGTACGGTCTCCGATGTATGGCTCAATCTGAGAGAATATCTTTCTTTTATGCAATTGCATATCTACTAGAGTATAACTCTAGTTAAAGCCTATGTCAAGTAGGGTAAGCATTTGGTATATGGAGGATGGGTAAAAAAGAACAGGTGTGAACGTGTTTCACCCGAAGGGTGGACTCACCGTTTCTCTACGTTTTCCAACCGTCTCTTGAGGTCATCTATTTCATTTTGTTGTTTGTTCATCCTGTCCAACACATCCACGCCACCCACATCAAGCGTTTTTGTGGACACGGTGTTGGCTTTTATCGTATCTGCAGTAAGGGTACGCAGGTCACCTTTCTCGGTGAGATCTCCCATGTAGTAGGAGAGGGAAACGAATGCTTCTATATTGCTTGGTCCTTTTGGCTTCCAGTTTTCTAAAGCTCTTCCTACTACATATCCAGCTTTAGTCGCCTTCATAGCAAGACCAGGCTTTGTTGAGCTGGTGAGAAAGTCACCAATGTTGATTGGTTCACTGTCAGGATCAATCTTGACGGGCACCCTTCCTGAAAGAGCAAGCATTCTCTTGTCCTGTTTTCCTGTGTCTCCGTCAACACTTCCCATGATCACCCCGGGGTTAGTCGAAATAATGCCGATAAGCTTACGGTCATACGCCTTCTCCGCCTTTCTTAACACTCCTTGTGAAACAAGTTCTTCCGTCTTATCTTTGCTATCTGTTATCTGATATTTGCTATCTGATATTATCACCACATCACCGGCTTCAATGGTCTTGTCTCCTGAGACATAATATTCTGCAAGGTCAG
>JBBTWJ010000026.1:0-21235 GCA_038062895.1 Patescibacteria group bacterium | reverse complement strand
TAAAGACAAAATATTTTTTTACCGAAGATGCACAAAATGTATTGACATATTACCATATTTGACATTTTATAAGACACACCGTCATATTATCCGTGGCGCCGTTATCTTGAGCACCGCGAAGCATAGTCGCGGCCATATCCGAAAGCTCTATCGCACTTATCTCTCCTTGTTTTAAATATTCCATGCATTTGACCGTATCCATCGCTCGCGCAACTCCGTCGGTCACCAATAAAAGGAAATCTCCCGCAAGAAAATCTCCGGTAACGATCCCCGGAATAAGTCCATAGCGTGCCGTCCCGACGGCTTTTGTCAGATGCCCTGATGCGTCGGCATCTTCAGTCGTGAGCTTCGTCATCACCCCATCCCGGACTAAAAATGCGCTGCTATCGCCAGCATTACCGATATAAAAATGTCGCTCGATGACCATGCAAACGAGCATGGTCGTCCCCATCCCGCCCTCAAATCCCTCCTCCCGTTGTTTTTGCCAGAGAGTGATGTTCGTTGTGCGGAATATCCTCTTAAGAAATAGTTTCTTATCTTTCCAATAGGCGTGCCGTTGCCGCACAAGCCGGTATGCCCATACCGCGGTATCACCAGCCAGCTGAGCCGCTACATCCCCGTGAGGGAGCCCTCCGATCCCGTCACATACGACAAAACACTCATCATTGAAGTTGATGAAATAATCTTCCTGCATCTGGCGCTTACCCTGAAGTTGACTGGCAGCAAAAATGATTGAGGCGCGGGGGGGACGTTGATGTAAAAATAATGAATCGGAGATGGCCACTATATCAGGATTGTACTGCTTCTTTATAGCGCCTTTCAACTTCTGTCCAGTTGACGACATTCCACCACGCTTTGATGTAATCAGCGCGGACATTTTGATACTTGAGATAATACGCGTGTTCCCAGACGTCTAAACCAAGAATGGGTGTTTTTGTCTCCATTAATGGATTATCCTGGTTTGGCGTATCCATGAGAATAAGTTTTCCGGCGTCGACCACAAGCCATACCCACCCGCTGCCGAAGCGGCCCATAGCAGCCGCACTAAACTGCTCCTGTAATTTTTCAAGGCTTCCAAATGCAGCGTCAATTACGGTAGTAAACCGTTCGCTCGGCGCTCTCAATTCTCCGCTGGAGTTGGGCGCCATTACGGTCCAAAAAAGGGAATGATTGTAGTGTCCGCCGCCGTTATTTCTGGCTTTCATCCGAACTTCTTCCGGCACTTGATCCAGCCCAGTCATCAATTGTTGTATTGTTGTATTGTTGTATTGTGGAAGATTCGCTAACGCATCATTTAAATTTTTGACATATGCTGCGTGGTGCTTATCGTGGTGGATCTGCATCGTCCGCTCATCAATATACGGTTCGAGTGCGTTATATGAATAAGGAAGATTCGGGAGTGTATACATAATGAACTGTCCTTTCTTATTGTAGCCTATCATACATTACAGTACCTTACCATACATGGTTTGGTCGTTTATAATAGATCTATGACCAAAGATACCCGGCAACCTAAACTTCTGCCGCCGAAACGAAAACTGCATCGTTTTGCCAAATATCTCTTTTGGCTGTTACCTATCGGGATCGTCCTACTGTCCTATCTTATCATTCTTAAAGATCTCCCCTCTCCGACAAAGTTAGGGAATTATGACGTGCCGGTAGCGACCAAAGTGTACGACAGAAACGGACAATTGCTCTACGACATATTCGCCGATCAAAACCGATCGCCGATTGCGCTCACAAAAATCCCCAAATATCTTCAGCAGGCAACCATCGCCATAGAAGACAAAGACTTCTATAAACACGGAGGGATCAGTCCTATCGGTGGCATGATCCGAGCTACAGTCGCCACGGTCACCCGCAATAAACTCCAAGGGGGTTCAACGATCACCCAACAGCTCGTCAAGTCTGCGCTCCTTTCTCCCGAGCGCACCGTCATCCGCAAAATCAAAGAAATCATTCTCGCTTTCTGGGTGGAAATCATCTACCCCAAAAACAAAATCCTCGAGATGTACCTCAACCAAGTCCCCTATGGCGGCACTGCGTGGGGCATCGAGACAGCATCAGAAAAATATTTCGGTAAATCTGCAGGCGAACTGACCCTTGCCCAGGCGGCACTTCTTGCCGGTCTTCCCCAGGCGCCCACACTCTACTCACCATTTGGTGCCCACCCGGAATATGCAAAAGCCCGTCAAAAAGAAGTACTTCGCAGAATGGTCGAGGACCGCTATATCACGCAGGGAGAAGCTGATATGGCCTTTTCCGAAGAGCTGACATTTAAAAACGCTCCCAACATCAAAGCTCCCCACTTTGTCATGTACGTCAAACAAGAACTCGTGGACCGTTTTGGTGAAGCAGTTGTCGAACGCGGGGGCTTGAAAGTGACGACAACCTTGGATTTTCCACTCCAGGAATACGCGCAGGCCACAGTCGCTGCCGAGGTGAAAGATATCGCCCGACTCAATGTCACCAACGGAGCCACTTTAGTCACGAAGCCCGCCACTGGAGAAATTCTTGCAATGGTAGGATCTACCGACTATTTTGCCTCCCCCTCGGGCAACTTTAACGTAACGACTGCCCTCCGGCAACCCGGTTCATCTATCAAGCCCATCAACTATGCCATAGGTATCGAAAAACATATTGTCACTCCGGCGACGATGTTTTTGGATATCCCGACGTGTTTCAAAAACTTCGACCAACCCAACTACTGCCCCAAAAACTATGACGGGAAATTCCGCGGTCCCGTTCAGCTACGGCTCGCGTTAGGCAATTCCTATAATATCCCGGCCGTCAAAATGTTGTATCTTAATTCTGTCCGCGATATGGTGGCCTCTGCCAGTGCCTTTGGCTTGGACACACTCATCGATGCGAACCGCTACGGCCTCTCTCTCACTCTCGGCGGGGGCGAGGTGCGCATGACGGATATGGCAGAAGCGTTTAGCGTATTTGCCAACGGCGGAATACGGAAAAATTTAGTTTCGATCCTCAAAGTCATTGATAAAAACGGGTCCATATTGTTTGAACATAAAGATCCTAATCTTCAGAAAGAAATCCCCTCTCAACTCCTTCTTCAGGGTCCACGCGTCGTGAGCGCCGAAACTGCTTTTCTTATATCTCACATGCTCCTGGATAATAACGCCCGACAGGATGCGTTTGGACCCCGATCCAGCCTGTTTATCCCGGATCACGCCGTATCGGTCAAAACCGGCACCACGGATGACTTACGGGACAATTGGACGATAGGGTTTACACCACAAGTGCTCGTTGCCACGTGGGTGGGCAACAATGACAATTCACGGATGAACCCTGCCTTGGTATCCGGTGTCACCGGTGCCGCTCCCATCTGGAATAAGATTATGAAAAAAGCGCTTCTTGGCAAACCGGATGTATGGCCGAAACAACCGGACGGCATCGCGGGAGCCCAAATTTGCGTCATTACGGGGCTTTTACCACCCAACCCGCCTGCCGGCGAGGCAGGTCCCGACGCAGACGATAAAGGATGTGCAACGCGCTTTGAATATTTCATAAAGGGTACAGTGCCTACACAACGTGAAAATATAAAACGGCAGGTACTCATCGATAAAGGAACCGGCGATTTGGCTTTTCCTAACCAAACAGAAAACGTCGAGATGCAGGAACACCAAGTAGTTTCCGATGAGATATCGACGTATTGCGTGGACTGCCCGCACACGGAGGGGAGGGCGGTAATCATTAAATAAACAAATGTGTTGATTTCCCTCCTTGTTTTGGGCCCATAGTCTATGGTATAAAGCTTCCATTATGCAGTCACGAACCAAAAAAAAGAAAACGATCGCCTCAACAACGCCCCGTCCGGTCGTATTTCTTTTGTATATTCCCTATTTTCTCATGGCTCTTGGCGATGCAACACGGGTAAGTTTTTTATGGATTATTAAAGCTTTTTTCATATCCTATAAAAAACTTTGGACCGGGTCCCGGTCAGTAAAAACAACGCTTAGCAACTCATGGATGCGTTTACGAGTGGGCTTTAGTGTCCGGCAATTTTTATTCCGACAATGGGTACAACGAAAAACAACATCCACCAAATCCCTCACTCGTCGAGAGCGGACTCCACGTCAAACGTGGCTCTGGCCGCGTCAAACCGTATTAAATCATGTGAATCTTCTCCGCCAAGTTCATCTTCATCCGGTGATCGCCTTTTTCTTGGGATCTATGATGACCATCCTTTTTGTTGCCATACCCCTCGTTGCATACCTTTGGCTCCGGGCACTTCCTAATCCCACGCTTCTTACCGTCCGTGATATTGATGTGACGACCAAAGTCTTTGACCGCAACGGCGCGCTTCTTTATGAAATATATGCCGATCAAAACCGGACCCCGCTCCCGCTTTCGGAGATCCCAAAGCACGTCATACAGGCGACCATTGCCATTGAAGACAAAAACTTCTATACGCACCAGGGGTTTTCCTTAAGCGGTATGATCCGGGCCGCGCGCGAAACGATGCTCCGGGGCCGCGTCCAGGGAGGATCCACGATCACTCAACAGCTTATCAAGTCAGCCCTCCTGACACCGGAGGTGTCCATATCAAGAAAGGTTAAGGAAATCCTCCTGGCCTTCTGGGCCGAACGACTATTTACCAAAAATCAAATTTTGGAAATGTATTTGAATCAAGTCCCCTATGGTGGGACCGCTTGGGGCGTCGAATCAGCAGCACAAACATACTTTGGTAAATCCGCCAAGAACCTCACACTTGCGGAAGCCGCACTTCTTGCGGGTCTTCCGGCAGCGCCAACTGAATATTCTCCTTTTGGTACTCATGTCGATCGCGCGTTTTCTCGACAGGGAGAAGTGCTCCGGCGCATGGTCGAAGACCGCTATATTTCCGAAGCCCAAGCCCGGGAAGCTCTCTCACAAGAAATCCATTTTGCGCGCGCCCGAATCGGCATCCGCGCACCGCACTTTGTCATGTATGTCAAAGAACTTCTCGAGCGACGTTACGGCCCAAGGCTCGTGGAACGAGGAGGACTTCGCATCAAAACATCGCTTGATCTTCCCATACAAGAGCGAGCGGAGGAAATCGTAAACAAGCAGGTTACTCAACTCACTTCACTTCGGGTTGGAAATGGTGCCGCTCTGGTCACCAACCCTAAGACAGGGGAAATTCTGGCTATGGTGGGAAGCCGTGATTATTTTGACTCAACCCGCGAAGGAAACGTCAATGTCACGGTAGCACTGCGCCAACCCGGATCATCCATTAAAGTCGTCACCTATGCTGCCGCCATGGAAAAAGGACTTACCGCAGCCTCGATCCTCGACGACAGTCCGGTTTCCTATCCGCAGATCGGGGGACCGGCGTATACGCCGGTTAACTACGACAGCAAATTCCACGGCTTTGTGCCACTGCGATACGCGCTTGGCAACTCCTATAACATCCCGGCCGTTCGAACCATTGCCAGTATCGGCGTCGGGGCTGTGATAGACAAAGGACGGGCCATGGGTATCACCTCATGGGTCGACGAAAACCGTTATGGGTTAGCGCTCACCTTAGGCGGCGGCGAAGTAACGATGCTTGATATGGCGACAGTTTTTGGCACGCTTGCCAATGGGGGTACCAAAATGGATTTACTCCCTATCACAGAAGTGAGCGATTATACCGGTAAAATTTTTGAGCGTAACCGGCCCAACGCACACGATAACGCCGTCAAACCGGAAGTTGCGTGGATCCTGGGAAACATCTTGAGTGATAACAATGCGAGAATCAATGCCTTCGGTCCGAATTCTTTACTCGTCATCCCGGGAAAAACCGTATCGGTCAAAACAGGGACAAGCAACGATAAGCGGGATAACTGGACGGTCGGTTACACGCCGGACTTTGTGACCACGGTCTGGGTAGGGAACAACAATAACGCGCCCATGGATCCTTTCCTCGCCTCCGGTGTCACAGGAGCGGCTCCCATATGGCACGACATCATGATGGAAATCCTCAAGGACCGACCAGATGAAATACTCCCTCGACCTGATGGGGTTGTTAGCATTCCCTGCTACTATGGCCGCCCGGAGTACTTTCTCCTCGGTACCCAACCGACAAGCGGCCAGTGTGCTCCACTCCCAACGCCCCGTCCAAGCGAAAGCCCAACGCCTACTCCGTAACGACCACAGTCCCGAAGTCTGACGCGTTTACATGATTATGGTACTTCCATGTACCGACCTTGACGAATTGGTATTCATACACTCCCCCATTGCCGACACTTTTCAGCTGGTCAAATCCCGGCAAGAGTTGGTGTGTCGGATGCAGGGCTGATGCCACCCACATTCCGCCAGTTCCTTTGTTCACCCATGAAACGGTGCTCCCCACCTTGACGGTGACACTTTTTGGCGTAAATCCTTGCGCATCATACGAAACCGTGGCACTAGCTTTTGCCGCTCCACCCTTCTCCGTTGCCTCTCCCGTTGAGCCAGTCGTCGATTCGTCTGATCCTAATGAAAGGGTTGGTTCAACCGCCGGAGTTTCCGTGGTGACAACACTTGTATCTTTCTTCGTCATGTCCGGATACGCAGAATTCCCTTTCAGGAAATACCACCCCGCACCGACCCCAACCAAAAGAACGACTAATCCTACTACTAATTTGTTATTCATTATGTATTCACCACCTCTTAGAAACACTTAACGAATGAAATGAGTTTAGTGTTTCTTAGACCCGCCTAAGGCCGCTCTTGCCGCCGCGCCCGCCGGTTGGCGGGGTAAGGCGAGAAGAAAGGCCAGGAGGGCAACTTGTTTCTATCGAATCATCATAGTACACCGCCCTACCTCTGACAAGCATGTGATAACATGACATCTTTTGATATAAAAGTTTCCAGTTGACCCAGAACATTTAGTCGGGTATTCTGGTGCTATCATGAATACCTCAATAACGAAACGTCAGAAAGATCTCCTCTCTATTATCTACCGCTACATCAAAAAGTCCGGCTATCCGCCGACCTTTGAAGAAATGCGGGAAGCGCTCCATGTGTCCTCCAATCAATCCGTTGTTGATTTACTCAATAAATTAGAGACAAAAGCATTCATTAAGCGCAGCGAGGCAGCCGCGCGTGGTATGGCGATACTCCCACTTGGCTATAAGCTTTTAGAACGGCATCCAATGGTTCCTTTCGTCGGGACAACCACTGCCGGCGTGCCGCTTGAGCCTATTGAACTCCATGGAGGGTGGAAATCAGTATCTTCTGAAGCAGATATGCTTTCCGGTGAAGTGTTTCTTCTTAAAATTAAAGGCGATTCCATGATTAATGCAGGAATTGATGATGGGGATATGGTGCTTGTGAAAGGTGAAAAAGAATTTTCACCCGGTTGGATCGTACTTGCAAGCGTCAACGGTGCGTTTACCATCAAACGCTTCGTTACCCAAGATAAGCCACCGTATATGTATCTCAAACCGGAAAATCCCTCCTATCCCATCGTTCCGTTTCATGACGGTGTGGAGCTGAAAGGGAAAGTGATTTCAAAAATGACAAAAGATACATGGGTACAATTACATTAGGAAGGAGTCCTATGCCGACCATCAAGCCCAACGTTGCGGAAAAAGTATTAGGAAAAATATTTCAGGACCCTACCGTTGTCTACGGGTTTAAGGAATTTGAACACATCAAAGCGTCACAAGTTCTCTATATCTTTGAGGATGGTCAAGGCATGTACTACCTCCGTGATCTTAAATCCGGTAACGCGCGATTTGTATTCGATGAAAAAAAACAGAAATCCCGCCCGGAGGAAATCGTTCGGCAATTGTGGCTCTATAAATTACACCATGACTATAAATATCCGTTTGATCGTATCGAAACCGAAAAAAGCATCCATTTCGGCAGGGAAATTCATGCCAAAGCCGCGGACATCGTCGTGTATAAGCCGGACAAGATTACACCCTATATTATCGTCGAAGTAAAAAGCCCAACTGAAAAAAAGGGTATCGAGCAGCTGAAAAGTTATCTTTCGGCCGAAGGCGCGGAAATTGGCCTCTGGTCAAACGGCAATAAACGCATTATTTTGTACCGACCATATCCGAAAGAGTTTGACGATACGCTCCCTGACCTGCCAGCGGCAGATAAAACGATTGACGACCTTTTGGAGGAAAAAAAGACTCTGTTTGAATACACCGAAAAATCTTCAGACTTGAAGGGCGTGATTGAATCCATGGAGGAATTGGTGCTTGCCAATGCGGGCGTCGATGTATTCATCGAGGTATTCAAACTCATATATGCCAAGCTTTACGATGAAAATGAGGCACGGATAACCAGGCAAGATAACGAGGTGTATTTCCGTAAATACAAAGACCCTGCCAAAACATATGCCGTGATCAACGATCTTTTCAAACAGGCCATGAAAAAGTGGCCGGGAACCTTTTTTGAACAGGAAAACATTAATCTTTCTCCCGAACACCTATCCGTCGTCGTCGGAGAACTTGAAAAGACCCGGCTATTTGGCTCGGATCTGGCGATAGTTGACGAAGCGTTTGAATATCTCATTCCGGAAGTTGCCAAAGGCAAAAAAGGACAATACTTCACGCCGCGCCACGTCATCGCAATGGCAGTGAAAATGCTCAACCCCCGGAAGGATGAATACGTCATAGACCCTGCGGCAGGATCCGGCGGGTTTCTCATCCAGACGATGAACTGGGTGAAAAGCCGCTACCTTAACGGCTTGGAAGAAGCAGGAAAGGAATATGCTCATGAATACCTGTGGGGCATAGACTTTGCCGAAGAAATATCCAAAGTATCCAAAGCGCTCATGCTTGTTGCAGGAGATGGCCGATCCCACATGTTCAAACTTAATTCTCTTGATCCGCGTGAGTGGCACGGAGAAAGCGCTAATCTATTGGATGCACGGTCAAAGCTTCAATCGCGACTATTAAATCTGGGCAGCGAAACGGACAACGCCGAAAACAGGAAAACCTTTCACTATTTCGGGTTTGATGTGCTTCTCACCAATCCGCCGTTTGCCGGAGAGATAAAAGATAGGGGGCTCCTGCGGCAGTATTTCTTTGGGCAGAAGAAAGGGAAACTGGTCAATACGGTCGAACGCCACATCTTGTTTATCGAACGGACGCTTGATATGGTTGCCCCAGGCGGACGGATCGCCATCGTGTTGCCGCAGGGAGTACTCAATAACACGAACATGCAATACATCCGCCAGTGGCTATTTGAGAAAGCACGAATTCTGGCGGTAGTTGGCCTTCAGGTAAATACGTTTAAGCCCCATACCGGCACAAAAACATCCGTCTTATTTCTCCAAAAATGGGGTGGCGATATACCAGGCGACTACCCTATTTTTATGGCAGTATCCAAAAAATCCGGAAAGGACAACTCCGGGGAATATGTATTTAAAAAAGATACAAATGGCAATTTTATGATTGACGGAAAAGGTCACAAAGTCCTCAATCACGACCTTGACGAAATAGCAGATCATTTCATTGTGTTTGCAAAAAAACAAAACTTCAATTATTGGAGATAAAATGAAAAAAAACTTAATAGAAGATTTATCTGCGGCACTAAAACCGTTAATTGATTCCGGGGTGTTAAAAATTAAACAAGAAAAAAATATTTATAAAGTAGTAAAAATAGAAGGATCGTTTGATTATCTGATCACTGTAACGATACTTTTTGATATATTGTCTCTTATTAGAAACCATATAGAAAAACTTAATAAATACGGTTACATCAAACTACTAAAATCAAGAAATTTGTTGCAACAATTAGATGATGAAGTTTATTTAGTTGATAAATTGATACACGCTTTTTTAAAAGCACTTGCTCTTACTCCATCTCCGAACTTAAACTCTAAGCAATTGTGGCAAATTGAAACTCAGTTTTTAATTGAAGGTCGTAACATCATGACGGGGTCGGCAAATAATTTGCTTCAGAATATTAATGAAAGCCATATTAGAACAACAATTTTTCTGGCACTTTTGGCAATTATTATATCCACTATTTCACTGTTTTATTAGTAAAATGATTCATTGTTCAATCATTCAAAAAACTCAACTTGAAAGTGGGCAGCGGCTGGACGCCGAATATTATCAGCCGGAATATTTAGATTACTCCACACAACTCAACAAATTATCACAGGTGGCGATTTCGGACGTTTGTCGCGTGACTGACGGCAATCATCTGACTATCAGCGAACAATTTGCAGATTCTGGTGTTCGATACTTAAGAGGAAAAGACTTACAGGATTTCTTTCTATCTGATACAGACCCCATGTATATCCCGGAAGAAACATACCTCAAACTAAAACGCTCTCATGTTTTTCAAGGAGATGTACTGGTTTCCATTGTAGGGACAATAGGTTTAGTCAGCGTCGTGGCAGATAACTTCGATAAACTTACCGGTAGTTGCAAAATTGCAATTCTCCATCCGAAAAACATTGACCCGTGGTATTTATCTGCTTTTCTCGCAAGTACATACGGCCAATTTCAATTGCAACGCCTGACGGGCGGTGCAGTACAAACTGGGGTTATTTTGAAAGACATGTCAACATTGCGAATTCTCCGGTTTGGCGATGATAAGGAAAACCAAATTGCGAACATGATCAAAATTGCATACGAAAAACAGCTAGAGAGTAAAAAACTTTATCAGAATGCCGAAAATTTACTTTTACAAGAATTGGGACTTATAGTCTATCAAATCTCTAATGATTTGGCATTTGAGGTGTATCTTTCGGAAGTGAAAAATGCAGAGCGCATGGATGCCGACTACTTCCAACCGAAATATCAATGGATAATTGATAAGATTGGAAAAAAGAAAAGAATGTCAGAGATGGCTAAAAGGATAAAAAATACAGGTAAACACACACCTGATACCGAATATAACTACATTGAAATAAGTGACGTTAACGTAAGCAATGGTGAAATAACTTTTAACAAAATAGTAGGCAAAGAGCTTCCTGCTAACGCAAAGATTGGCTTGAGTGGCGGTGAGTTAATTATTTCGAAAGTCCGGCCAACGAGAGGTGCAATAGCAATAATTCCACAAGAATTTTCTGACAATTTCATAGCAAGCGGTGCTTTTTCTGTTTATAACGTAGATTATCCTACGAGGGAATACTTGCAAGTAGTTTTTAGGTCAATCGTGGGCAAGTTACAACTTGAAAGACCAACCACAGGCACCTCTTATCCGACTATCACAGACGAGGATATAGAAAATATGTGGATTCCAGATTTATCTCTCGAGATTCAACAAAAAATCGCAGACTTGGTTCGCCGATCTCACGAGGCGCGCAAAAAGTCAAAAGCGCTTCTCGAGGAAGCGAAAAGAAAAGTCGAGGAGATGATTGAAAAAAATGATAAAAAAATTTGACACCGGCGAAATCTGTGCTATACTACCCATTACAATTCAATATGGCGATGAAGGAGAATTGAGGTTATTAAGCGAAACGCTCCAACCTCATCGAACTCCCGAGCCAGGAATCGAAGAAATCCGAAGGCTTGCACTGAGCTAGCCGAAGTGAAAGTAGATTCCATTTCAATGAGCGAAACGCGCTCTTCCGTCAAGGCAAAGTCCCGAGCGAAGTCGAGGGGCTGATACGGAAGAATTTTTGTAGCGTTTCGGAATAAGGGTGGCACCACGTCACATACGTCCCTTTGTGTCTTTTATCCATGGTTTGGATAAGCGGCACAAGGGGATTTTTTTGTGGAAAATATCTAAGGAGAAATTATGAAAAAAATTGTTTTAGCATTTTCAGGAGGACTCGATACATCATTCTGCGTGCCCTATCTCAAGGAGAAAGGGTACGAGGTATATGCTGCGACCGTCGACACCGGAGGATTTACCCGCGGGGAAATGAAAAAAATCAAAAACAGAGCGAAGGAGTTGGGCGTTACCAAACATTTCGTGATCGACGGAAAACCGGATCTCTACCACCAAATTGTCTCCTACGTGATCAAAGCTAATCTGCTGCGTGGCGGTGTGTATCCGTTATGCGCAGGTCCGGAGAGGATCTTACAAGCGGCGAAAGTGGTCGATATTGCCAAACAAATTGGAGCCGGTGCGGTCGCTCACGGCTCGACGGGCGCGGGCAATGACCAGGTAAGATTTGATGTGGCTATCCATACGCTTGCCCCGGAGCTCGAAATAGTTACCCCCATCAGGGAACTCGGAATTACTAGAGATGAAGAGGTCGCGTTTTTAGAAAAGCACGGGATTCCTGTTGAAATGTCCTCCAAGGATTACTCAGTGAATAAGGGCATGCTCGGCACGACAATCGGCGGCAAAGAAACAAAAAATTCCTGGGAACTCCCGCCGGACGACGTGTATCCAACGGTCGTGGACATCGAGAGCGCACCAAAAAACGGCGAAGAAATAATTATCTCTTTTCAAAAGGGTTTACCGACCGCCGTAAACGGGAAGCCCGCAGATGGAATAAAAATAATGAATTTCTTAGACAAACTCGGAGCGAAACATGGCGTGGGCAAAGGCATGCATCTGGGAAATACGATACTCGGCATCAAGGGAAGAGTGGTCTTTGAGGCGCCGGCCTCGCTCATACTCATCAAAGCCCACAAGGAACTCGAAAAGCTCATTTTAACCAAGTGGCAATCATTTTGGAAAGACATGGTATCGGAAGCATACGGAAACTTTATCCACGAAGGGTTGTATTTCGATCCCGTCGCACGCGATATTGAGGCGTTAATCGACAGCAGTCAACAGGTGGTCACGGGCGACGTAAAAGTGAAACTTCACAAAGGGAATAGTATCGTCATCGGCGTCCAAAGTCCGTATTCACTTATGGATAAAAAGGTTGCCACCTACGGCGAACAAAATCTGCTTTGGACCGGCTCAGAAGCAGCGGGATTCAGCAAGATTTACGGATTACAGGGAGTACTGGCAGGAAAGGCAAAACAATTAGGAGATCAATATGAATGATAAAGAATCTAGCATAAAAGTTTATTTCACCCTCTTAAAGGATTGCCCACCACTTGAGGGTACGCAATCTTCAATGGGAGGAGAGTTAAAGAAGATCGGTGATGTTTCTTTGGCAAAGGCGTTTATCAAATACGGGGATGCCGAAAGCGATCAACAAGCGCAATTGTCAAGCACCCAAATTCAGTCTATGGTGCCGGCGACAGAAGAAGAGGCGTGGGCAAAGGCACAAATAATACCAATGACTTTTATTCAACCAATAAATCAACCATGAAATTTAATAAAATACCATCGATAGTCAAAAATGTTCCGTTGTCCGACGAGGTACAGGTCGGAAGTTTGATAGTGCCCCAAGAGGGACTCATTATTCTCGTGGAAGCGCTCGACGACGCTGGAAAAAACAATGTTCTGGAATTTGCCACGGGCAGACTCGGCAAACTCGTGAAGGGTGACGTCGTGCCGGCGGTACTGGGGAAAAGAAGGGCGCTCAAAGAATTTGCCGGCGACGTACCGCAGACGCTCAAGCCCGGGGATGAATTGTATTGGCTTTGCGAAAGCGGCCTCGTGGGAGAAATAATCGGCGTCAATGAACGCTGGGGGCTACCCATGAAAGTCAAGGTGCTTGGATCACTTGTCAACGATGGAAAAACAATCAACATGAAAAATTTCGGCATTCCATGGAAAAACGAAGTCGAAAAAAGCGCGCCAATTGTTGCCGTTCTGGCAACCTGTATGGACTCCGGCAAAACATCGCTCATCTGTAAACTTGCCGACTATTTTCACGACAAGGATCTCACTATCGCAGGAGCAAAACTAACCGGAGTTGCATTCATGCAGGATCCGTTCAAGATGAAGGATGCAGGCATAAGTACGGTTATGGATTTTGTCGATGCCGGGCTCCCGTCCACGTGCGGAACTCCCGGTGACGCCATCGGGGCGGCCTGTGGCATGATAACGGAAATAAACAAGACAAATCCCGACCTCATCCTTGCCGAATTTGGAGACGGCATCATCGGAGAATATAACGTGGCGTCTATTATCACTCACCCCTCGTTCAAAAAACATATTGTGATGACCGTCGTTGCAGCCAACGATCTTGTGTCCGCCTGGGGAGCCCAACAAAAAATGAAAGAATACGGAATTCCGATCGATGTGTTTACGGGACCGGTGGTCAACAGCCAGGTAGGTGTGGACTTTGTAGAACATCATTTCGGGATACCGGCCGAGAGCAATCAATACGCGATCCCCAAAACCATCGCCATTCTTGAAGAAAAAATGAAAGGGGTACGCGTATGAACAAACACATAAAACATTTCTATTCATCGTTAGATTTTCCGCCATCCGAAATACGGAAGCTCGCGGATCTCGCGCTCACTATGAAAAAGGGGGCTGTCCAAAAATCTCTCACCGGCAAAACGCTTGGCATGCTCTTTTTTAACCCGTCCTTGAGAACCAGAGTTTCATTTATGGTCGCCATGCAAAAACTTGGCGGATGTGCCATAGACGTACCAATCAAAGAAAGTTACACATTTGAATACGAAGAAGGGGCGGTGATGGATAAAGGCACGATAGAACATATCAAAGACGCTGCCGGCGTACTCTCCCGCTACTGCGACGGGCTTGCCATTCGGGCAAGCGAACTCATTACAACATCATCGGAAAGTGTGACGGTGCCCAATTGGGAAACATTAAAAAAAGACACCATCATGAAAAGTTTTATGAACTATGCTCGCGTCCCTATCATCAACATGGAATCCAACGTCTACCATCCGTGCCAGGGCTTGGGGGATGCTATGACGATCACGGAAAAACTGGGAAACCCCAAAGGAAAAAAGTATGTGCTGACGTGGGCTTATCATCCGAAAGCGCTCCCTATGGCGACTCCCAATTCCCAAATACTGGCCGCCTGCGATCTTGGCATGAACGTTGTCGTCGCCCATCCACCGGGATGGGAATTGGATCCTCAAATAATGAAAGCCATGGCCCTCAGAGCCAAACAGAGTGGTGGCACGCTTGCCTTCAGTCATTCTATGGATGAAGCCATAAAGGGAAGCGAAGTGGTTTGCGCCAAAAGCTGGGGAGCACTCAAACACTATGGCCATTGGTCAGAAGAAAAAATAGTGAGAGACACACTGAAACACTGGATCGTGACGAAAGAAAAAATGTCACTGTCCCCTAACGCGTTCTTTATGCACTGCTTGCCCGTCAGAAGAAACGTCGAGGTGACCGACGAAGTGCTCGATGGAAAAAATTCAATAATTTTGGACGAGGCAGAAAATAGAATGTGGGCGCAAATGGCGATACTCCAAACATTATTGGGAGGCAACCTATGAAACAGAAAACGGATCCTATCTATAAAAAGCCGACGCTCAAAACGGCGGAATTTATCGTGTCGGAAAAACAATTGTCTCTGGACCTTCAGATGGTGCCGTACGATATCTGGGGTACGACAGCGCATGTCCTGATGCTTTATAAACAGGACATCATCAAAAAAGAATACGTGAAACTAATTCTCACCGCACTTGCTGATATAAACAATGAGGTCTTGGAAAAAATGTTTGCAATCGATCCCGCCAAAGGAGCGCAGCTATCTCTTGAAGCCGCAATCGTACAAAAAGCAGGAGAAGCCGGATACAGCGTCCACACCGGAAGAAGCAGGAATGATCAAGTGATGGCCACCGAACAGTTGTACCTCCGGGACAGAGTCATCGGACTTCTTGAAAAAATGCAACCACTTCTTGCCGCGCTCATATCGCTTGCAAAAGATCATACGGGTACCGTCATGCCCGGTTACACGCACATGCAACCGGCCAAGGCAACAAGTTTTGGCCAGTGGGCTCTTGCATATCTCAATGGATTTACCAGAGCCATCAAAACCATTACCGACCAGTATGAAGCGTATAATCTTTGTCCATTGGGAGCATGTGAGTCGTATGGAACGAGCTGGCCTCTTGACCGCGTCTATACCGCGGACCTTCTTGGGTTCCCTACCATATGGGAAATACCGCAGGATGTCATATCGTCCAGAGGCTTTGTGCAGCTAGGGATTCTGACCGGCATGCGGGACATCTGCCTGGTGGCGAGCAAACTCGCCCAGGATCTCCTACTGTTTACGTCCTATGAGTACGGGATGATTGGACTCGGAGACGAGGTCGCTCAGCGTATGCATCCGATCACCGGCTCATCCGTCATGGCGCAAAAGAAAAATCCCGATGCGTTGGAACTCGTACGCGCAACAGCACCCCAACTTATAGGATTCACATCTATTGTTAGCAACATTCTATCCGGGTTGCCCATGGGATATAACCGGGACAGCCGGGAAGTGAAAGAATATATTGATTTGGGATTATCAAAAACATTGTCCATGGTTGGAACACTTGCCTCTGTCATCGCGAGCCTGACGGTCAACAAAAAAAGAATGATGGAATTGGTTACCGCAAACTACTCGATGACGACGGATGTAGCCGATGCAATATCTCAAAAATCCGGTGTGGGCTACAGGCTTGTCTATAAAGTGGTGGGTCAAATTGTGGATGAAGCGATAGAACACAAACAACTTCTATCTGACATTTCTGCCCAGGACATTATAAAAAAAGCGTCTGCTCTGGGAGTTGATCTTGACGTGACAAATGCACAACTTAAAGAAGCAATGGACCCACAAAAGGCTCTTGGAAAACGCATGCATATCGGCGGAAGCGCAAAAGAGACAATGGCGATATCTCTTGCACGCGGACAAACACTAACCAACGACGTAAACAAATGGGTATCGACCCAAAAACAAATGACGAGCAAAGCAAAATCAAAAACTGAGACTATCGCGCAACGTATCATTCAGGAGAAAACACTATGAGCACACAAACGGTACTTGCTCAACTCGTGAGTATTCCGTCCTATTCCGGCCAGGAACACGCATTGGCCGCATTCATCATGCAGTGGACCCACTCCCACGGTATACAAGCCGAACTACAAAACGGCAATGTCCTTATTCCCTTTGTCAGGCATGCAAACAAAGCCTTAATCTTTAATGCGCACATGGACACAGTCGCCCCGGGGGCAGAAAACCTCTGGAACGTTCCTCCGACGGGAAGAGGTGCCGGTGTCATAAAAAACGGAAAACTGTATGGCTTGGGCGCAAGCGATGATAAGGCCGCGATCGCGTCGTTCTTGCTGATGGCACAAGAACTCCAAAGGTCTCCCCCACCCTTGGATGTGTTTATTGTTTTTGTGACCGGCGAAGAAACGGACGGATCAGGAAGCCAATCGTTTGTACAATATTTTCAAAAAAATCACGCTCGGAAATACCAAAAAGTGGCAGCAATTATCGGCGAACCTACGAACCTCCAAACCATAGAGATTGGACACAGGGGAAATATGTTTTTACAGATTACGACGCATGGTGATGCCGGCCATGGATCACAACCGCAACATATCAAAACGCATGCCGTTATGGAACATATAGATGTGATCAAAAAAATCGCATCGCTAGCAACATCGTTATGTAAAACATATACCGATCCGGTGCTCGGCAGTCCATCGTTTTGTTTAACCGGCATTCAAACGGATGCTTCGTCTCCCAACGCTGTACCTTCTACTTGCGCCTCGACGTGGGATGTGAGAACCACTCCCAAACTTCACGCGCAGATCATCCCGCTCTTACAAAAAACGTTAGGGAAAGACGTTACCATTGCTCACCTCGGAAACCCCGCTTCCTTTGGGTTTACTTCTCCGGATTCTCCTATCGTCACATTGCTCCAAAACCTTGTTCTCGGCGCACAGGTATCCGTCTCACCCGCATCAAATGACATTTGCGCATTCACTACCACAGGCATCAGTGCCGTTACGTTTGGACCCGGCCAAAAAGATACTATACATAAACCCGATGAGTACGTACAATTACAAAAAGTTGACGATGCTGTAGATATCTATTCTGCGCTCATTAAATCATGGTAAATTCTATAAACATTATTAAAAAATTCGATCTATCCGGCTACGGTCACGACTTTCTGCGGACCTGGGACAAATCTGTGGATCACCTCAACGCAACGCTCGCCACGGCCCAAACCCTACGCGATTGGCACGCAAAAGGAATTTCGCCGAACGTATTTGCCTCCGGTCTCGCAGTTTCCATCTTCCGCGATAAATCCACCCGAACAAAATACAGCTACTCCGCGGCTACAAATTTACTGGGTCTGGAAATTGAGGACTTAGATGAAAAAAAGTCGCAGATCGCCCATGGAGAAACGGTGATGGAAACCGTCAATATGCTCTCATTTCTCACTCGTGTAATTGGTATCCGTGACGATATATTTCTTGGCGTCGGCCATAAATATATGAAAGACGTTGCCCATGCCGCTGAGTGGGGATTCAAAAATGGTGTATTAGACCAGCGTCCGAGCGTCATCAATCTCCAGTGCGATGAGGACCATCCGACGCAATCATTATCTGATCTTCTGCATCTTGCCAATTATTTTGGCGGGTTGGATAAACTCCGTGGCAAAAACCTGACGATGAGCTGGGCATACTCCCCTTCGTACGGAAAACCGTTGTCCGTGCCGCAAGGCATCATCGCTCTTCTTCCGCGTTTTGGTGTCAACGTAACCCTCGCCTATCCCAAAGGGTATTCTCTGATTCCTGAAATAGAATCCTATGCCAAACGGGAAACCAAAAAAGCAAACGCTTCGTTCCGGATCATGGACAATATGCAGGAAGCGTTTGTCGGCGCGGATATCGTCTATCCCAAATCCTGGGCTTCCTACGCCGTCATGGAGCAACGCACAAAACTCCTGAAAGATAACGACGAAAAAGGGTTGGCAGCATTGGAAAAAACTGCACTTGTCCAAAACGCCAAACACAAAAATTGGACGTGCAGCGAAAAAATTATGAAACAAACGAAGAGTGGAAAAGCGCTTTATATGCACTGCCTCCCTGCAGATATCAGTGGAGTGAGTTGCAAAGAAGGGGAGGTGGAGGAATCGGTCTTTGAAGCGTATAAAAAACAAACCTATACCCAGGCCGGATATAAGCCATATATCATCGCTGCCATGATCCTCCTCACCCAATTCGGAGAACAAACACCTAAAATTCTCCGTTCAATCAATCAAAGAAAAAAATCAATCCTGGATTTTTAGTCGAAGATATTCATTGGTAGTATTGGCTCGCCTCGCTGAGGCTTTGGCGAGGCGGGTAGTATTTGACTATTGGATAATTGGATTATTGTTACGTATACCGGTCCGCCACTTTGCTTGCGGCATAGCTTTCTGGTTTAATCTTCACCGCATACCCAGAGCCCCGGACCATGCCGACGATCTCGGTGATCATCTCGCGGGTCTTGCCAAACTGTCCGATATCCACGTGTATTTCCACATCGTATTTGGTCACCCCGTCTTTATGAAGCAGGGCAACGACCGTTTCCGCCATTTCCAATGACATCGTCGCCTCCTCATACATCCGCTGCCGAAGCACATACTTTTTTTTGATGACGATCCGCTTCCAAAAATAGATACCGCCACGCCCAATGCGGTGGACGACAATCGTCGTGACAAAATCTACCCCTGCGCCGTTATGCGGCTGAGAATCCGTTCCGACGACCAACTGATACTTACTGTCAGGATCCCCGGCAAGAAACGCAAGAATCCGCTCACGCACTTGGGGTAATTCTAAATTTCCATAGGTAGGACTTTGAAACATAGATGGCGTAATGATAGCAAATACGCATGTTTCTCACCACCAAAAACCCCGGCGCACCGGGGTTCCTGGTTTTTCGTTACTCGTGCTGCTTATCTTCGTGGTCGCTCTTCCCGTGGTCGTGCTTCGTTCACAACTAGTGCACGTCCTTCGACGTCTTTACCATTGAGCATTTCAATAGCTTTCTTCGTCTCTTCGTCGGTTGCCATTTCGACAAACCCGAAACCTCGTGACTTACCGGAATACTTATCCGAGATCACTTTGGCAGACGTAACAGTTCCGGCTTGTGCAAATAACTGCCCAAGACCATCGCTGTCCATGGTATACGGAAGATTCCCAACAAATAAATTGGTAGCCATATTTGGATTTCCTTTCTCCTTAGGTCTTGAAGAGGACGCATGAACGCCTAAGGAGCGTTATTTGGTCGCTAGCTTTGTTCCCAGGACACCGACGAGTATAGCACATTTCCCCTCATTCCACCACTTCTTCCTCATCCACTACCACGTCGTCCACGGCGGGAGCAGGCTCAGAAGTCGCGGAAGATCCCGGCTCCTTCACTGGTATAAAGGCAAATGAATTTATGATGGTTGTGTGGACACCAGTCCAGAAATCCGCATCTTCAAGCGCGGCTTCCACAGACCATACGATACCATCGTAGAGCGCGCCAACGACGAGCACACGCGTGACCCCGTCAACCATGACCTTCTTGGCCTGTTGACCACCGAGTGTCGTGTCCAGTAAGCTTGCGCCTATGAATCTCTTTTCTTGGCTTACCCAACTCGCTGCATCCGTCACGCCGCGGCCCGGATCCTTCCCCCAAACGATGAGTCTTCCTGGGTGATCGGGACTGGTAAACTCCACGTGCGAATAATTTTCTTTGTCCTCATCATGCTTATTAACGACTAATCCTTCCGGATACTGGAAAGAAAAACCGTTCGGATCGTTCCACGCGAGGAGTTGTGCCGGTGTCGGCGCGGGAGGAGACAGAGACTCTTGAGACCCTGCTGGGCCGGCTGATTGGCTTTTCCCCCACCAGAAAAGATAGCCAGCGCTCAAGATACCGCCGATTATCAAACCAATAATGATCGGTCTCCCGTATTTTTTCACTATCTCGTATTATTACCGAGATCGTTAAATTTCACAAGCGCTTAGTATGCTATACTCTTTATAGTATGAACAATACCCGTCGTTTTTTGTTTTTGAGCATCGTTATCGCGGTATTACTGCTGGTCCCCCCGGTACAAGCCGCCAAACCTCGAGTCCAAAAAGTGACTCCGGCAACATCCAAAACAGTGGTATCGGGCGCCTCTTATTCCAGTGCAAAACTGTCATCTGCTTCCCGTAGCGTCGTCGTATCATTTTTTAACCTCGATAAAGTCAGCCGGATTTCTTATCTCTTAAACTATACCGGGAGCGGCCAATCTCAAGGCGTGGGTGGTGCAATCACTCCAAGTAGCACGACCGATAGCCGCGATCTTTACTTCGGCACCTGCAGCAAGGGGGTATGCACGCCGCATTACACCATAAAAAATGCAGCACTCACTATTACGGCAACTCTCAAATCCGGCGGCACCCGGACTAAGCGGTACACTCTCCGGCCAAAGTGGTAAATCGGTAATATGTCAATACATTTTGTGCATCTTCGGTAAAAAAATATTTTGTCTTT
>JBBTWJ010000025.1:0-4575 GCA_038062895.1 Patescibacteria group bacterium | reverse complement strand
GTTGGCGGCGGCGTTCATAACTCAATCTATCAACACGAAATGGCGCTTAAGCACACAACTTGTTTACTACGAACTTTACCTTGATTCCGAAAACGCGATTAAACGAGAAAAACAAATAAAGAATTTAGTCAGAAGAAAAAAGATTGCAATGATTACCACCTTTAATTTTATATGGAGAGATCTGTATCCAGATATCCTTTGAGATCCTATCGTCGCTAACGCTCCTCCAGGATGACGTCGATTACGACGTCACTTCACCGTCACACTTTTGGCTAGATTCCTCGGTTTGTCCGGATCAGTACCACGACCGATCCCTAAGTAATAACCAAGCAGTTGTCCGACAATCACGTTAGGGATAATCGTGAGCGGCCCGGCATCCGGGGTCTCTATATGAACGTCAAATTCCGGCGAAGTAAAAGGCGCGACGCCGATGATCTTCCCTCCCCGGGCTTTGAGTTGCGCGGCGCTCGAGAGAAGCTCAAGCTTCGTCTCATCATTGGCGCATATGGCAAAACACGGCGTCCCTTTTTGGATAAGGGTGATCACGCCGTGTTTCAGTTCCCCGGCCGCAAATGGTTCCGAATGGATGTAGCTCGCCTCTTTTATCTTGAGGGCAAACTCGAGAGCCGTCGGATAAGAAATATGTTTGCCAATCACGTACATATCCTCCTGCTGCATGAGGAGTTTGGCCAAATCCAAAACCTCGTCTAACAGCTTCTTCGTTTGCCAACTTCCGAGGAATTCGCCCAACGTCTTCACCTCGCCGACCGCTTCATCATACTTCCCCGCGCACATCCGGCTGACCAGATACATCGTGGCAAGCTGCGATGTAAACGCTTTGGTCGATACGACGGATATTTCCGGCCCCGCACCGACGGGGAGGACGACATCCGCCATGCGCTCCAGGGTTGAACCCCGTGAATTGACGACTGCGACAAGCCAAGCACCATTCTTTTTGGCTGCACGCGCGGCAATCAACGTATCGGCGGTCTCACCGCTTTGAGAGATAGCAAACACGACCATTTTGTCATCTGCAAAATCTGCAAACGGCAGGTACTCATATGCGCCATACGCTTTTGCTTCTCGCCCGATCTGCGCAAAAAAGTATTGACTGGCAAGCGCACAGTAGGCCGCTGTCCCGCAGCCGAGTACCGTTACGCGCGAACTTTGCTGCACACGCCGGGCGATCGTTTCCATCTCCGTCCGATTTGTAATCGCTGTCTTTGGTATCGTCACGACCTGCTCCATGATTTCTTTGAGGGTAAAGTGGGGATATCCTGCTTTTTGCGCATCCTCGAGTTTCCAATCCAAACGCGTGAGCGACAGTTTCTTTTCTTTTCCGGTTTCGATATCAAAAAGCTTCACTCCGGAGGGTGTGATGACGACTCCCTCGCCGTCAGCGAGAAACTGCACATCTTGGGTAAACGGGAGAAACGGCGTGACGTCCGACGCCAAAAAATATTGTCCATTGCCGACTCCGGCGACCAATGGCGAACCGTTTCGGCAGGCAATAATCGTACCGGTTTGTCCGTCCAAGACACCAATCGCATTAGAACCGATGAGTTGTCCAAACACATGAAATACCGCCCGATCAATGGGTTCCCTCTTCGCCTGATCCTCCACGAGGTGCGCGATCACTTCCGTATCCGTTTGGGACCGGAAGGTGTGTTTTTTCTTGAGGAGAGATTGTTTGAGTTCCTGATAATTCTCGACGATCCCGTTATGAATAACGACGAACCGGCCGGTGCAATCCAAATGCGGATGCGCATTCTCATCCGTCACGCCGCCATGCGTCGCCCACCGGGTGTGGCCAATGGCAATGTCCCCATGAGGCATGTCATCAACCGTGGCCTCCCCAATCTTTCCAATCTTTTTCTTAACAACAATTTGAGTTCCCCACTTTTGACTTTTCCGGCTAGAGGCTGGTCCGCCTTTGGCGGAGACTTTAGACTTTAGACTTACGGTGGGTACCACCGCCACCCCCCAGCTGTCATATCCACGGTACTCAAGTTTCTTGAGTCCCTCAAGCGTCGTCTGCGCCGCGTGATGATTACGGTCATTAATAACAGCAAAAATTCCACACATAATGGTCTCCTTTGGAGAATTCAAGCCTATCGTGTTTATATCGATGTGTCAAACTAACCTTGACGCAGAGCAAAGAAAGGAGTGTTATATAATAAATGGACCCATTTGTGGAGACAGTACCCGGAATGCCGGTATGGGACAAATTGAGAGATTGTCGCGCGAGCGTTACCCATAATCGGGATGGAAGCTTTAGCATTCATACAGGCGACCCCGATGCGCTGGAAACATATCCCATATCACACGATCAATATTTAGAATATATGACAGACTATTGGGGAAGACAATCAAAAGAATCCTCCTTCAGTTGAGAGATATCTTTTCTCCAAAAAATATGGTACAACCTTCATCGTGAAACCTCATCTCTATCTCTCCGTCATGGGCACCATGGGTAGCGGAAAGACGACCGTTGCACGGCTCCTTGCAAAAGAATTCAAATTCCAACTTTTGGAAGAAAACTTCGGAGAAAATGCGTTTCTGCCACGCTTTTACCAGGATATGAAGCGCTGGGCATTTCATTCACAAACCTTTTTCCTGATGGAAAAAATCAACCAAATGCTGGCGACCCCTAAACTTCTGGAAAAGCATAACGTCGTCCAGGACACTCCCATCCAACAAGACGCCTTCTCCTACGCCAAAGCCCAGCATGTCCTGGGTAACATCGATGACGCCGAGTGGAAACTGTATCTAAAAATCTATAACTCATTCGAGCCGTATTTCCCTAAACCAAACCTTATCATTTTTCTTGAAACCGGTGTGCCTGTTCTCTCCCAGCGCATCGGATCCAGGGGCAGGGGATACGAACAAAAAATTCCATCAAGCTACCTTGAACTTCTGGACATGCTCAACCACAAATGGCTTTCGGAAAACCTGCCTCGCCGGCAGGCAGGCAAATCCATCCCCGTGTTGACGATCGAAACCGATGGCCTCAATATAGTCCGCAGTAAACTCGCGCAACAACAACTACTCGATCAAGTGAAAAAAAGAATACAATAGTGCTATGAATACGTTGACCGGAATTAAGGTGTTAGTCTGGGATTTTGATGGAACACTGTTTAAACCGAACCAAGGGTTCTTTAATGCGGTACGCGAGGCGGAATTTAAAGTCTTAATGAATCATAAGAGCTGGACGCGGGAACAATCAGAAGAAGAATTTCAAAAAGTATATAAAGTTGTCTATCCCAGCGCCACACAAACCATTGGAAACCTCGCGGGCATCACGACCTCACAAGCAGCGCTGGAAATGGAAAACCTGTTTGACCGCAGAAACTTTGTCGCGAAGGATGAAAAGCTTATCGAACTATTTTCCAAACTCAAAAACTACCGCCACATCATGTTTGGCAATGGGATCATCGCCAAACACAAAGAAACGCTACCCGTGTTGGGGATTCCCCCGGAGACCTTTGAGCTTTATGTCACGAGCGAAGTCGTCGGAAAAACAAAGCCCAGCCCCGATGGATTTCAATACATCCTTGACTACACGAAGCTTGCCCCAAATCAACATCTCATGATCGGCGACCGCGATCTCGTCGACCTTGCCCCCGCCCAAGCCCTCGGTATGCACACCTGCCTCGTGTGGTCCGACAAACCCGGAAAGCACGCCGATATCACGATCCCAACGACCTATGATCTGCAACAGTATTTACTATGATCAACACAGGTAAACTCATCGTACTAGAAGGCATCAGCGGCACAGGGAAGGAAACCCAGGCCAAACTCCTCCGTGATTATTTGATCACGCAAGGAATCGTCCCGCACATCCTCTTCCACCCCTCATTGGATTGCAAAAATCTATTGGCCGCATGGCGCAAATCCCGTTCAATCGATCACATCACGGAAGTATATTTTCTTTTAGCAGATCGGTCTGACCGCGTCCGCCAGATTATCACACCCACGCTTGCCAAAGGGGAGTGGGTCATTAGTCTGCGCAATTCGTTAAGCGCCCTCGTCTATCAAGCTAAGACTCCCGAAGAACGCGCATGGGTCACCGACGAATTTGCCCGTTTTGAACCACCCCCCGATTATCTTTTTTTCTTTGACCTCTCGCCGGAAGACGCAATGGCACGCATCACCAAGCGCCACGAGAAGACGGGGGAGCCACTCGGAAAGTTCGAAACCCTTGAGCATCTTGCCCAAAAACGCGCGTCGTATCAGGAAGTCCTTCAAACCCTCCCTCACATCCGCCTGGACGCAAGTCTCCCTATCGACACCATCCACCAGTCTATAAAGCAGCACATAAACATATCACTCCCCATCAACATCTAGCCTCAAGGCCGGGCCTTGTGCCTAGGCCCTTCAAAAAGCCAGCCAGAATTCCCACGTTCTATCATCACCATTACTTCCACTAGCCTCACATGTCTCCATGCTGCAGCCTCAAGGCCCGGCCTTGAGGCTGGACCCCGCCACACTGATACGACCGACCCCTTCACTGACATCAACTGGGGTAATATGTCAATACATTTTGTGCATCTTCGGTAAAAAAATATTTTGTCT
>JBBTWJ010000024.1:37718-59165 GCA_038062895.1 Patescibacteria group bacterium | reverse complement strand
ACAATAGTGCAATCAGAAGTGACACATTCAGGTGCCAGTTTTGATACGCTGTCACAAGCGGTTCACACGCTTGTGGCGTGCCACTTTTTATGTATTACGTTTATATTCTTCAAAGCCTTAAAGACAACGGACTCTATATCGGATACACAAATGATCTTAAAAACAGAACAAAAAAAACATAACAATGGAGAAAATTTTGCTACAAAAGGGAGAATACCTTTTAAACCTATTCACTATCAAGCATTCGTCTCACAAAAAGACGCATTAGAATCGGAAAAATATCTCAAAACTACTCGCGGATGGGAACGGATTCATAGGATGCTAGAAAATTCATTGAACAAACGAGAAGAATCTGATACAAAATTTTAACTCACATTCTTCTGCCCGTCGGAAGCCCCGTCATTTACTCCCTCTGCCTAACCGTTTCCAATTCGGGTTGACCGATCCTAAGATCAACAGATCGTCGACAATATCAAATACATAATGGAGTGCCATAGCGCCCAGGAAAATAACGGAGGATTGGTGGTCGAAGATAAATGCGACCAGAGACAATCCGGATAAGACGATGATGGTAAAGTAGTTATGGGTCGCAAGGTTGGTATTGTATTTATGGCCTTTATCGATCGTATACCAGAGGAGGCGCCACTGATGGCTGGCAAATAAGGATTTGACCAGCTTGGAGTACGGATCGCGTTTCCCATACGTTAGGAAATACAGTAAATGATCGACATCAGGCAGTTCCGAGGCAAAGAGGGAGAGAATAATCCATCGAAATTGAAATTCCTGCCAGACTTCCCGTAGAATCCACGCCCAGATAAGACCAATAAGCAGGTGATACGCATGATGCCGTGTATGCCAAAGAATATAGCCTAAGCCCTTGATGCGGGCGATGTTTGGACGCATAGTACACTAATCAAATAGAGCAATGGGTGCTCGCGCCTGGACTCGAACCAGGGACCTTTCGAATGTGAATCGAACGCTCTAGCCAGCTGAGCTACGCAAGCCTGTTGGGATAAACCCTAGTGACCATGATTATAGTCTGTTTTACGAGGTATGGAAATGGCTAGGAAGTTCGTGCTCTACCCGGCCTGCCGCGTAGTAGAAATTCGATACGAAGTGTCACTTCGCATTGCTTGCCTGGAGCAAGCAGTCGAATTTTCACTACCCGGCCTGCCGCGTAGTAGAAATTCGATACGAAGTGTCACTTCGCATTGCTTGCCTGGAGCAAGCAGTCGAATTTTCACTACCCGGCTTGTGTGGAGACGTTGCGCTCTGAAGAGAGTCCGAAGGTTGTCCCATGTTTTTTGTACATTCCCCAGTATTTCTTTTTTTGTTTACGGCCAGAACAGAGAGCGAGCCATGATCCACTGTCGTCGATATTCTCACGCATTGCCATGATGATGCCACGGAGCCGTTCCAGAAAGTTGACGTGGTAGATACCCGGATGGGCGGGTATATCCTCGATCGCACGCTCTATCTGACTATTAAACTGTTTGATGGAGGCCGCAAGATTTTTCAGTTCTCCCCGAATGGTGTCTAACTTCTCTTTGATTCCAACTTCCTCCCGATGAACGGCAATCATAGGTTGATACACCTCCGGACGCCTCATGCTCGGACGCATTGGTTGTCGTTCCGGGTAGGCCTCGACCGTGGGTTGTGGCCGTTTGAAATCACCGCCGGTCGGTTGGCCGAATAGTGAGGTAAGAGCATCGTTGGCGACCCCACTCAAGACATCCTTGGCCACGCTATTGCCCACGCCTGCCCCCAGGTCCCGTAAGGACTCCAGCACGCTGTTGTTGATCTGCGTGGATTGTTTCTTGGGCATGCTGGTTAAATTAGGCTGCAATGGTTGCATAATGGCCAATTATACTATAGGGCGGGAAAGAGTACAATCTACTATGTATTATACTGCGCTTAAAAAGTCAAGAGTTTTCTGGCGTCGGAGGATAGATGCCAGGTAGTAGCGCTGTTGCGTGAGCGACGCACGTTCTTCTTCGTTTTTGGCTGTTTTTATCGCTTTTTCGATGTCATCGTCGGAGATAAATATGCTCTCTTTATCCGCGATTGCCTCCAGCGCAAATTCAAGAGTCAGGGTCCTGCGGGCGTTATCTGCGTATTCTTTTCGCATGCTTTCGGCGCTGCGCCCTGTGGAGGAAAGGTACTGATCGACCGTGAGACCTAATTTTTTCGTTTGGTCAATAAGGTCGGATAATCCCCGATTCGCCTCATTTTCGATGAGTATGTCGGGAACTTTGCAGGTTATCACAGAAAAGAGCGCCTCGAGCAGTTCGCCGACCGTCATCTGTTTGGCCTTTTCCTCCTCTTCGGGTTTAGGCGCTTGAGCGGCTTCGCTGGGCGTCCAGATTTTATTCCGCTTAGCGGATTTGGCTTCCCTGATGCTTTTTTTATAGTCGCCGAGCACAACTTCCGGCTTCTCGGCGGTATGGGCGCGTACGATCCAGTCACTCTCTTCTTTGGCCTCTACGATTTCGATTTTGGGCAGTACCACGGGGTGGAGATTGTGCTGGCGCACTGCATTGCTGTAGGCGTCCGGAAGGAGTTTTTGGATAACTTCTTCATAGATTTTGGAGGTATCTAATTTCTTTTCCGCGGATTCGCGAGGAGCTTTGCCTTTGCGAAATCCAGGAAGTTCAACCGTTTTGAGAAGCTCCAGAATGACAGCCTCTTTCGCCTCGACTACGTTGGTCCACGGAATGGTGATGGTGAGGGTGACGGTCCCGTTGGTTTGCCTTTCGATACTCGTGATCATAGTACTAGGGATTTTACCACACGAACCGGAACGCCGGAAGGTACGAAAAGTTCGCAAGGTCTGGGAAGTATGCTCACGGCTTAAACCCTAAAGGAAGCTCCAATACTGGAGGGGACAAGATGGGATCGTCCAAATTGGTTGCCGTAAGTCCGGCCGAGAGTGACGCATGGGTTTGATTGAGAATGCTAAACGCGCTTTGTGTGGCGATAGCGGAAAGGATACGGACCGGTGTAGGAGTCGGTGTGGGCGCTTGCGGAACCTCGGATATGGGGACGGGGGGCTTGTTTATGATTGTATTGACGATGAGTACGGTGATAAGTCCCGCACCAATGACTCCTATGGCGATGATCCAAAGGCGAGGAAGAGGCCGTTTGATCGATGTAATAGTTTCGATCGGCGGGGAGGGCGGGAGAACGGCAGCCGTTTCCGAATCTCCCGTCGGGGTTGGGGTGTCTGGGAATAGTGGACTCGTATTATCCATAATTGATTTAGTTTTGATACCGGAGTGCCTCGATCAGTTCTCCCAGGAATCCGCGCCCGTCAGTTAGATACTTTTTGGCTTGCCCCAGATCCCCCTTGATCCCCCGAAACGCCCCGTCCAGCCCGTCTAAGCTAAGTTCATTCAGCTTATTATTCTTGATCTCTATCTCTACAATTTTTTGTTGATACAGTTGGCGTACGTTTTGAATCTGTAAGAGCCAGCGATCAATAGTGGCCTGTTTTTGCGGGGCGAATGTGCTCCGGGATGCCGTTACCAATTCCTTGGATTGGCTAAGCGCGGTATCAAATTGACGCGTGAGTGCGGACAGATCTCCGAGGGATATATTGATAATCGTCTGGCGAAGAATGGTTTGTAGTACCCGGTAATGAGATTCAAGCTCTTGGGACATAGCGGTGGCATCCTCTAGCGAGCTTATGGAGCCCGCGCGGCCCTTATGAGCATCCAAGAATGCGATTTCCGCATTTACCAGAGCTCGTAGCTCGATTTTCCGAGACTCCTGGAACCCTTGGTTTTCGTTAATTTTTTCGTTCAGAAGCAGCAAATACGCGCGTAAAAGCCCATCGCGTTGGGAGAGCATAGCAGTGGTATTTTTTAGAGCCGTGGTTTGACTGGTCAGGCTTTTAAACTTTTCATATTCATTTTTGGCAATCGTGAAGTCACTGTATGTTCGGCGGTAGAGATCAAATTGATAGAGGTAGTCCTGGTAGGCTTGGGGGGAGGAGGCACTCGCAAGAGGTACGAGAAGTACGAAAGGTACGAGAAGTACGGGAAGGAGGAGGAGCAAGCAGTAATGCAGGAATTTCATGCCACAACTATCGTAGCATTGGGAAGAACGATCGTGCAAGTGCAACGTCACGCGTTGCTACCATGTTTGACTGTGGTGTGTGTGCCGGGGAGAGGACTCGTCCCGATGCTGTTTTCGATAGAATCGAAATTACAGCATCGTGGATCCCGCTTCGCGGGAAACCTCCATTGTGCCGCAGAGAGGACTTGTTCACATCACACTTTGCGAGTCTTCGAGCATTAGTGTGATGTAATCCCGCTTCGCGGGAAACCTCCTATTATTGTGCCAGGGGGGAGAATCGAACTCCCATGTCTTACGACACACGCTCCTAAAGCGTGCCTGTCTACCGATTTCAGCACCCTGGCATAGTTTGATTATATCTCCCTTACAGGGCAACTGCCAGGAGCGAAGGGTCGACAGGATCAAACGTCTCAATAGCATGTAAGAAAAAGCGTACGTTACCGGCCCATCGGGGGCTGGCAGCATAGATCCGGCCAATTTGTTCGACAGAGACTGCCCCGCGGTTGACATAGCGGTATTTGAGCCCTTCGGACACGGTCGTAATCCCCTTCTTCCAACTGTTAAATGCGATGCCTGACTGCGCGCCGGTCGGTATCCCCCATCCCCACGCGTTATACGAGCCGGAAGGCACACGCTTCCCGAATGTGGATTCCGTTCCTGCTATGGCGGCGACGAGCTTCCAGTCCAGACCAAGACGGTCCGCTTCCGCGATGAAGTGTCCACTTTCTTCCACTAGCGGAGAGTTATGCATGGCAAGATAGGCACGGAGGCGATCAATACGCTCATCCCGTAGTATTTGTCCAAACCGAAGTTGCGCGGCTGATCCAGCTTCAAGTTCCTGGGCCAGCACAACAGTCGGGTTAGCCCACTGTAAAGCCAATAAGAGGATAGTAGTCGAGATGAGTGTAATTAAATTTTTCATAATCTTACCTCACACCGGTCCGCCGGAGTGGCGGATCGAGGAGAAATAAGAGGGAGGAGTTGAGGTCATCCACCGCAAACGAGAATTCAGTCTGTCTTGATTCCCGTCTGACCCCAGAAGTACATTTACTTACTCCCGAGGCTTGCAGCCTCGCGTCGCAAGAGCATGACTTCGGGGTAGTCGGTAGTAAGCTTTCTTCGGATGCCTTAGAAACCAACTACCTACTAAAAATCCTAAAGCAGACATTTGGATGGCCTACCTTAGGATCTAATCGAGAAGTATACCCTATAATTATCCTTTTGTCAAGTATTATAGGGTAAACAAACTGTCTCAACGAGGCTGGGATTAGAGAATAGAGGTTTGAAATTTATCTACACAAGTGCTCCACGAATCGCCGTTTGCTACGGAAGGTGGCGCCCAGATAGCGCCAATAGATTTGAGGTCGGTGATTCCGCGGTCATAGTACTTCGTTTTGATGTATTGAGAAACCCAACTGATGGCATGCGGCCAGCTATCAAAGGCTTTTCCTTGGTTTTGCCCGGTGTAAACCGCTATACCCCAGGCATTAAATTCGTCTTTTTTGGGCATCTTTTTCCCTAAATTGGACTCGCACATGGCGATAGACACCACCAGGCGGAAGTCAATGCCTTTGGCGTCTGCTTCCCGCACGATGAGTCCGGAATATGGGGTCATCGGGGACGCGTGTTTGTTCAGAAACGCTTCGAGAAGCATTTCCCGGGCGTCTCCCGCTATAACGGACGCTCCCAGAATCTGTGCCGTACCGGCTGCTGCGGTGATATTCCGTGGTGGAGTATAGAGGGATGCGCTGGCCTGAATTTGAGATGGGGTCACGTAGAGCGACCGGAGTAGCGTCAAATTAAGGAGGAGTAACACAAATGTCAGGGGAAACCAAACGACCGTCAAGAAGAACTTTCTCTTCATAGCTATCATGCTCCCACAAGGAGCCTGGAGTGTCAAGTTTAGCCGTCCGTGTTATAATCTTTTTGCGTGTGGACACGTAGATTTGCGCCCATAGCTCAACGGATAGAGCAATAGTCTTCGGAACTATTTATGCGGGTTCGATTCCTGCTGGGCGCGCATTGACATTTCTTATCGATCCGATTTATTGAGGAGAGGTTAGAAATGACAATGCCCACCCATAATCGCTCTGTGAGACGTGTTCGAATAGAACTGAAAAGTCGAACAGAAAGATATGGTGGGCGAAACAATTAATTTTGGGCCGCTAGCTCAACTGGCAGAGCAGTACCCTCTTAAGGTAACGGTTCCGAGTTCGACTCTCGGGCGGCTCACAACAAAAACGGGGCTCAACGATAGAGCACCCCGCCAAGCGGGGTGGTTGGAGGTTCGAATCCTCCTGCGCTCACAAAAAATACGATATAATCTAAACTATATGGGTGACAGTTTTGATAGGGAATCTGAAATAAGCAGGGCCGATCCAAGATTGTTCATTTTTCAGGGTGTGGTTCACCTGCTGCAAGAAAACGCTGATAAAGTATCCTTTGCACAGAAACCGGAGACCTACCGTCAGTTTGACGCAACGTTACGTCCTAGCAATGCGAGTGAAGATATATTGCATTTAAATGTAACTCTTGACGAGGAAGGAGACAGGCGAACTTTTGATATACGGTTAAGTCAGGGAAAGGAGCGTTGGAAATGTGATAGGCAATACAGGTTGGAAGCGACTACTTCTACCGAGAATGGTAGAGTTAAATTAAGTGACGATTTTGGGGAAACGACGATGTCGCCAGAGAAAATTTTAGTTTTAATCACGGATGCGGCGGTACAAATACCCTATTGGGCAGAAGGTCAATCTAATAAATTTTCTACTCTTTCCGATCACTTAAACACATTACCACTTTTACAGATTAGATAATCTCATCCTTCTTGATCCTTATAAAGCGGATCCATTCCTCTGCCACCTCGAAGATGACTTTGAGCGGGGCTTCCAAAACAAAGTCAAAGAGAAAGATGAAGATGTTAATCTTGGCAATTTCCCGCGAAAGGATGTGACCGGCGCGTAAAATTGGGAGGAAGAAAAAGTCAACGAGAGGCTCCAAAATTCCCTGTTGATCCACCATCTCGTATTCTTTGGCGGATAGCCGGATACGGTAGGCAAAAAAAGTGATCAGTGCGATAAAGAAGAGAAATATGGTTTCACTTGCGATGCTGAAGTGAAGCGCCCGGAGTCCCCAATGGATGAGCCCAAAGGTGATGGCGTAGGTCGTGAGGTAAAAAACGGAGAATATGGCCGTCAGAAGGGGACGTTTCTCGGGCGGCTTACCGATGAAGGGATTGGGTTGATTTTTCAGGCTATCAAAGCGGAAGAGTATGGTTTTGACCGAATCGATAAGCCGCCGCGTGTTGTCTGCTCCCGGTACGGAAAAAAATCCCGCGACGAGAAAAAGCAGCACAGGAGGGAATAAGGTATTGATGCCCAGCGGGATGTAGGCGATTTTTTTGGCAACGTAGAGGTCATACGGGGCTTCCAGGGCCAAGGCAAATACCATCTTGGTGAGAAAAATATAGATGAAGCTTCGGACCACGGCCCTTCTCACTTTACCCGCTATTTCGTGATACCGGCGGCTGGCGATTTCGGCAAGTTTTTGTTCAAACTGTTCTTGATCTTCGATGATATTTCGTGCTTTGGGCCCTACTTCCATGAAGAAATCACGCAGAAGCAGATATGGTGGCGTATGACTTCGGACATAGCGGAACAGGCGATCGCCTGCAGGGTCCCGGAAGCTTTTTGAAATTAATTGTACCGTGGAAAGAAGCCGTTCATACTGTGCGCCGGTGTTGGGTGCGTGAGCCGTAAACCAATCCGGATAAATCACCCGAAGAAGGTGATACGTGACGAATGCGTCGTCGCTTTGGGCATAAGCACGTTCTACTGCGATATAGATAAGCATGTTGGCATACTCCGGATCCACATCCACGAGGGCAACTTTTGGCCGGATGGCCTGGTAGAAAAAGTTGGTAAGGGCGATACGCTTTCTGGCCGAAACGATCGTTTCTTCTATTTCCGAGGAGGCAAGTCCCACGAGCGTGTCCCAGGGTACACTGTTTGATGAGCTGTGGTGTTTGAGCGCGAGATATCGATCTACGACCTCTTGGATGGTGGCAACTTTTTCATTGTCTATGAGGGAGGAATCGATATAGCGCGCCCAGAGGAGCTCGACGATGAGCTGTTCGGCGACATTGTGTCCCCCACCGTCCAGCATAATGCGGCGCTTGAGAATGCGTTCAATGGCGGCTCTCCGTATGAGGTGATCGGCGCGAAATTCTACCGCGTTTCTGGCCTTTTCATAGAGGACGGCTAGGAGCGACACCGTCCGGCTTACATCCAGTCGGGCGTTTTCCTTTGGGATGCTTGCCGGCCGTTCAAATTCTGTGAGAAGCGCTTCTACTGTTGGTGATAAGTCCATTTATGTAGTATAGCACGAGTCACTTTAGGCTATGAACTTTTCTAGAATACTGGGAACAGCAGTATCCCGGGAATGCAGCACAAGAGCCTGATCGTTTGCTAATAAGTTTGATAATTCTTTCCCAGTTAATGGAGGACAATTGAAGTCCGGACCGGAAATATTTATGACCTCTTCGTTCGAAAGTAAAACATATGCATGGAGGAGTGGATGAACCCAAATGATTGTTGCATCCGGAAATTGAGTTTCTTGTAATTCAAATGCGGAATTTACGCATGGTGTTTCTAGCACGGTCCTCCTATATATATCTGATATTTCAGTGCTACCCATATGATCTTTGAGTTAGATAGATTTAGACGAACGAGCCAATTATACCGCTATTGATTGCATTGACAATGGTATTTGTACTTACTATAACTATCAATGTGAATACCATCAAACTTGGTGCGCTTATTTTGGTGCTGCTTCTGGGGTTCTTGTTAAAATTTCATAATTATTCCCAGTATCCTCAACGGGGAGCCACCAGCGACGAATATTCCTATTCGTTTCAGGGAGTGAGCCTGTTGACGAAGGGAATACCTATATCATGGTCTTCGTTTCCCGTATATAGAAATGTCCAACATTTGACGATTGATAATCTTTATTTTCCTATCGTGTCTCCCTATTTTGATCACACGCCGTTAAACGGGATTGTTGTAGGAGCTTGGGCGATGGCTTTCGGAGAAAATACATTTGAAAAAATTCAACTGAAGACCATACGAATCGTTCCGATAATTTTATCCACACTTTCTGCTTTTCTTGTTTTTTTAATTGGATTCAAGCTCTTCGACTATAAGACGGCGATGTGGGCACTTCTCATATATTCAACCACAACTATTTTCGTGATTCATGGCCGCGTTGTCCTAGCGGAAAATCTTATAACTCCACTTTTTCTTGCTGCTATATATGCGTTCATAAACTTTTATAAAAAAATGACGGTCACCAAGACAATCCTGGTTGGGAGCTTGGCCGGTCTTACTTTTTGGACGAAGGAATTAGGAATTGTTTGTTTTTTGACTCTTGTCTATTTTTTTATATCCGAGCGAGTGCGGTTAAGATATACTTTTCTTTTGATCATTACTCTTGGCTTATTTATTGGTCTTTATATTGGCTATGGTACCTATTTCGATGCAGAACTTTTTTGGAAAATTCTTCGTGTGCAATCAGATAGAACGATAGGTCCCGATACACTTTTGTATATTCTTTTTCATCCTATTATTGTCAATAAATATTATAATGATGGGTGGTATTTTTTGGGATTCTTTGCTTTTTTTGCATCATTTCTTTCCTATAAGGAGAATAAGTTTCTTATTGTTCCCGCATCTTTGTATTTTCTTCTCTTGCTGTCAGCTCTCACGCAAAATGGTGAAATGGGCTGGTACATCATTCCCCTTTTTCCTTTTCTGTCTCTTTTTAGCGCACGGTTTTTGGTTGAGCAGATGAAAAAGGTGAATTTTGGTATTTTTCCCCTCCTGATTTTTGTCGGACTTTACGTAATTCAGTACTGGTTCGGGGTCAATTTTGGACTTACTCCCTATCAATTTCGTTTCTTCCTTCTTATTCTATTTTCACCGGTGCTCCTGGCTATTATGTTTAACAATCTCCGGGTATATAGATTTCTGTCAAATTTTTGGTTCTATACCTTCATCAGCATAAATATTTATCTAACTTACAATTATGTTCACCCCGCGTAGCTCCTGTGGGAGATCATCCTTTTGGTACACAATGTGGCCAGATGCGGGAGGCATGAATCGAATAGACATAAGCTGCTGTCTGGACTGCTTCCTCTGCGTTTTCCCGAAGGTCAATATTCGTGTCCTCCCCCATCAAATTTCTAAACGTTTTCCATGTCGTGGCATCAAACTGAAATAGTCCTACATAGGGGCCGTTTGTCGCTCCCGGATGAAATCCGGATTCGCAAAGAGCAGTGTGCCTTAGTACATTTGGATCTATCCCATATTGGGACGAAAATCGGTCAATATACTCATTAATTTGCTGGGAGGTAGAGATTGGTATAGAGAGAGGAGTAGTCGTGGGATGAGGCGTAAGTGTGGGATTTTTCGTTGGAGTAGGCGGAAGTGTTGGTCTTCGTGTGGGTTCTGGCGTAACAGTGGGCGTAGGTGGAGTCGTGGGGATTGGATTGGAAGATGAAAACTGTTTGGGCAGCATCATGGATGCTACACTTAATCCCAAACCTATGAAAATAAACACAAAATTTTTCACGGTGAGAATATTTGTCATTTTGGGTGACCGACGGGATGGTTCGACTTTGCTCACCATTAACCCGTCGATAAATTAACACGCTCAGGATTTACTCAGCTGTTTCAATAATTCGATATTTCCTTCAATTAATGCTTTCTTCTTTGCGTGTGTCCAGCGTTTGAGTTGTTTTTCACGAAATTCAGCAGATTTCCTATCGGGATGTTTTTCAGAATAGACCAACTCAATATGAGAAAACTTTTTCGTACCGATATTATATTTAGAATTATGAGAATGCAGTCTTTCGTTTAAATTGGAGGTTAAACCCACATAAAAAGTTTTCTCATCGCAAAGAAGAATATACACGTACCACTCCATACTATCTTGGGTCGTAAACCCTGAGCCTGTCGAATGGGTGACCGACGGGATTCCCATTCGACTCTAGTTCGACTTCGCTCACCATCGCTCAGGGTAAACTTCTCATCCCATCGTTCTGTGGGTAGACTACTCGAACGATGTAAGGACTTATTATAGTACATTGCAACCACGAAAGTTGGTATTTTTAAGATCCGCATTTACGATTGTATAGACCGCAAATGATACAATATACTCATGCTTAATCCGGAATTTATTTCCTTTGAAAGACTCCAACTAGCGGGTTTATACCTCATGCATAAATGGCTTAATGAACCTCATGTGCATGAATGGTATGACAAAGACAAAGAAAATACACGGGAAGCAATTACTAAACGTTATGCTCCTAAAATAAAAGGAGAAAAACCAACGGATTGTTATATGGTTTTATATGGTAAAAAAGCAGTTGCCTATATGCAAACATATAAAGTGAATGATTGGCCCGAGTTTGGAAACCATGTAGGGTATGATGACAACACTGCAAGTATAGATTTATTTATAGGGGACACTTCATTTATGGGTCAAAAATTAGGAAACATGATGATAAAAAAGTTTCTTAAAGAAATTGTTTTTGCAAATAATGGTATAAATACCTGTATCATCGGCCCGGAACCAAATAACACCAGAGCAATTAAGGCATACGAAAAAGCAGGGTTTAAATATGTAAAAACAGTACAAATTCCTAATGAGCCTGATCCCACGTATATCATGGAGTTGAGGAAGGAAGAACTTGTTTAATTTTAACAAGTAGTTCACGTCCCGTTTTGGATTAGAATAGTTTGATTGAGTTACTTAAAGCTAAAAAGCTTGGGGTGACCGACGGGATTCCCATTTGGTACGATATTATGAATCGTTAATTGAATTTTTTAGTGAATTAACTTAGGAAAACTTATGTATTCAAATCGAGTAGAAGAGTAATTATATGTCAACAGAAGGATTATCTAAAATAGGACTTGAACAACTTTCAGCATTTTCAGGAATATATGAGTTTTGCGTAAACAGTGGTAATTGTTCAATTACTGAGGCAAAAATATTATGCCTAGGTGAAGTACATAACGAATCGGCGAAACTCATGGTAGGAAAATTTGTTAATTTGTATGCTAATGGTGGTGATATTGTGTTGGTAGAGAGAGTTGCCCGAGGTGAAGCTCCGCCCGTTGAAGAAATAAGAGACTATCAATTTACGGATAGAGTAAAGATTTTTGGCTGGGACGACATGGTTCTCGTCAATAAAATTTGGCGTTTCAGGGCGGATCGAAATGAAATATTGAAAAAAATTAGCAAATTGCATTATCAAGATGACAAGGATCAGATTAGTCAATTAAGAAAAGAATCATCCAGTTTGAACCAACAAGAGGAGGATATTATTATCAAACAACGCAATCCATCATTAATTCATTCCTTTCAGGATGCTCGGGAACAGTTTCCTGATAAGCGGATATTTCTCAGTGCCGGTCGTAGGCATTTTTCTAAGTATGAAGACCCTCATATCATTGATGAATTGCGAAAAGATAAATATATTTCTCTTATCACAAGTGGTCCAATGAATCACATGTAAGAATTGTTGAATCAAATATTTGTATTAATTGGGGTGGCCGACGGGATTCCCATTCGACTCTGGTTCGACTTCGCTCACCATCGCTCAGGGTAAACTTCTCATCCCATCGTTCTATGGGTGACCGACGGGATTCGAACCCGCAACAGCCAGCTCCACAAGCTGGTGCACTACCATTGTGCTACGGTCACCAACAAATTGTAGTATATCAATGTTCGTTTAGACTGTCACGTTTGGTTTTACCTGTTGGCGGAAGTTAAGGACCGAAAAACAAAGAAAAAATTGATTTCGGGGAAAAACCGATGAGTGCAACTAAATCCGCGATGGTAAACGCTCCATCTTCATTAATATCAAACGGCAAGAGACGTTTGAGGGTAATGCTCGTGAGCGTACCCCCCAGCACGCCAATATATTGCCTCGGTAGATATTGAGGAACCAATAGAACAATCCGGTATTCGTTTCCCGGAATAATATTGGTCAAATCACCAACGAGTACTTGTCCCATTTTCATTTTCAACTGTGGAATTTTTTGTAAGAGCATATCGTTATCATAGATGAGTATTTGCACGTCATTTGCATCACTCGTCGTACGCCATCCAAGTTGCGTGTGCACATCGAGGGTTGGCGGGGAAACAATATTAATGCTCTGTTCGGCAAGAGTCGTCTCTTGCGTATTATGCATAAGAACCATCGCAAGAGGATATAGCCCTAATTTCTTGGGCGTTTGGAGATGAAAACGGATAATACTCTTCTCTCCGGGTTCCAAAAATGGCAAAGGATCCACTATGACAGAAAAGGAGGTGGTTTTGTCGCGTAATTGGAGTGTATAGCCGTCTCTTGGGTCAAGGATACCCTGCCCGGCATTTGTGATAGATACAGAAAATGTATACGTAGAGTCTGTGATAAGCGTCTTTGGGAAAAAACTATCGTCTGTTTGATACGATTGCTTCTGCCTTGGCATACCCTTGATTTTCGGGATACTTTGATAGGTATAATAATGTGGATAGTAGGAATCAGACCCGAACTGGCGCCAGGAAAAATGGTCAAAAAGAGTATCCTGATAATTAAAAATGAATGGGGTGACTGCGGCGATGATCGGATCATTCCAGACAGACGAAGCCGCATACCGGATATTTTCGCCAACAGACTCCGGTGACAAAAGCTTTGGATTGGTAAATTTACCTTGACTATGTAACCAGCCGGTTTCCGTGATAAAAACCGGAAAATTTTTTGTAACTCCCAAAGAACGCAGTATACCAAGCTCCCATTGGTAAGCTCGCAGTGATCGTCGCCCCGAAGCAGCTGGGGAACCGGAAAACCCTGGATTGGGATACGCATGAGAGGTCCAGCCATCAAGGAATTCGAAAACTGAAGGCTCGGCTTGCTTCATGCGTGTGAGAAACTCAACTTCATCAAGAGATTGGCCATCCGATGCGGCTGAAGCATCCAGGCCAGCTGGTAGGATAAAAAAATCTTCTGAAGAAGCTTTTAGTTCCTTGGCAAAGGTGACTAAAATTTTTGCGTATCCTTCGGGATCAATGGTATTTCCCCATTCTTTTGCATGATTCGGCTCATTAAAGATGACGATATACCTGTTTTCTATCGGCCAATTGAGTCCGGATAAAAATTGAACCCACTCCCGTATATCGCTTTCGCTTGGTTTCATCCAACTTGATCCTTGGACGTGTGTCGCTAAACGCAGGATGGGGATGAGGTGAAGTCGGCGTAATTGATCAAAAATCTTTTGCCATTTATTGTGATCGCGGTCGCCCCCCGGAATGACGAGTGTGACGTACCCCCAATCCCCTCCGGTACTGTTGAGGAGCGCCGGCAGTTCTGGGATATCATTGGTATCGACCACAAGTATGCCATACTTATTGTTCGCAACGGTTGTAGGATCATAGATCGCATAGGCGGATGCTGGAGTAAACCAAACAATCAGGTTGAGGAGAAATAGCGATAGAACGCGCTTCATGGCTGTAGTATACACTATGAACAAAAAGACTATATAATAGGGACGTTGAATTGGAGACAAGGAGGATGATTTTCCAAGAGCCGCGGTGGTGAAATGGTATACACGAGGGCCTTAAGAGCCCTTATCCGACTAGGATGTGAGAGTTCGAGTCTCTCCCGCGGCACACATGACAAAAAATTTCTTCCAGAGAGTCTACGAAATCGTTGGACGAATTCCCATAGGCAAAGTCGCCACGTACGGCCTGATCGCAGATATTTTAGATACCAAAGACGCGCGCCGCGTGGGACAAGCGCTTCACGCTAATCCCGACGGCCTCATTACTCCCTGTCATCGTGTCGTTTTCAAGGGCGGCAGGCTCGCACCCGGCTACGCCTTCGGCGGACCCGATGAACAGCGCCGTAGACTAGAATTGGAAGGAGTCACGTTCACACAGCTCGACGTAGTAAATCTCTCCACTTGCCTTTGGAATCCTTCCTAAACACTTCATTGGATTTGCTTGCAGTGAACTTTTATTGGATAATTGGATTATTGGATAATTTGTTTATTGGATTATTCACTACGGGGACTAGCTCAGTTGGTAGAGCGCACGGTTTGGGACCGTGAGGTCGGGAGTTCGAGCCTCCCGTCCCCGACAAATGAAAGAATTTGTTATCATCCTGATTGTCAGTGCGATTGCCATCTTTTCCTTGTGGTTCTACACCAAGCACCCGCTTCAAACGACCGTCACCATCCGAGACGTGAAGTTCGTCGTGGATGTAGCCATCACCCCCAAGGAAAAAGAAGTGGGATTGGGACATAGGGATTCACTCGCTCCGAATCGGGGAATGCTCTTTGTGTATGACATCAAGGCGCGATATCCTTTTTGGATGCGTGATATGCGTTTTCCGATCGATATTCTCTGGATCGATGACCGTACGATCGTGGATATTACCAAACAAGCACCCGCGTCCGATAAACCGTTCAACCAGCTCCCGATCTATCATCCACTCAAACCGGTCGATAAAGTGTTAGAACTAAACGCCGGGGCGGCAGATAAATACGGGATATCAATAGGGGATAAGATAATCATTAAAAATTAACTCGACAGCCACGTTAAAATTGCGAATCAATTTTTTACGTGGCGCCCCCAGAGGGAATCGAACCTTCATCGCCTCTTTAGAAGAGAGGTGCTCTATCCGTTGAGCTATGGGGGCCCAACAGTAATTATACAACGACATCAAATTTTTCGCGCGCTATGGATTACTTTTCTCCTTGCGGCACAAATTGTAGAGAGAGCGAGTTGACACAGTGACGGGCGTCCGTTTTTGTAAATTTCTCACCGATGAAGACGTGTCCTAAGTGCGCATGGCAAGCAGCACATTCAATTTCTGTCCGCTCGCCGTCTGGGTCTGGGACTTCATTGACACTACCCGCTATAAACGCATCAAATGCTGGCCAGCCGCAACCTGCGTCAAACTTAATTTGAGAGGAAAAAAGAGGTGCATTGCATCTGCGACAGATAAAGGTACCGGCTTCATAAAAATCATCGTACTCCCCTGTATACGGCGGTTCCGTCCCTTTGCCTTCTATTACGTGACGTTCTTCTTCTGTGAGATGATTCAGTTGCATACCTACGATATTCACAAGCCAGTCGAGAGTTCCTCGATAGAATGTGCCATTTGGACAAGTAAACTAATTATAAAGAATTGTTCAAGTAGACTCATACCATAAGTATATTATGGATATTTCGAGTTTCAAAAGCTACAAATAGTTTTATTTTTCTTTCAGTAATTTCAAACCTCTAGGCCGTTCATAACCTACGCGAGCCAACCAAAGCTTGAATGGCTCTGCCTTAGGAGAAGGGACAGACTGAATAATCCGAAGCATTACCTCAGTGTCAGCTGCATCAGTTTGGTAGTACTTTCCATCTGAAGCTTGCATTTTCAGTTGTACGATTTTCTCGTACACCTCACTACCTTCATGTTGTAGTTTAATTTTTAGATCACTCCAATATCTTCTAGGGATTGAACTACCAGTTAGTGCGCCAATAACATCAATCACTGAGAAATACCATAACTCTCTTTCCCCGTCCCAATGCCTACGAATTTGTTTGCCTTGAAATAGAATGACTCTCTTATTTGGCATAATTAAATATTAACAAAATTTGGTATACTTTGCTCACCGAATGATCTCTGTGCCTGCCCGCCTCTGACGGGGTGAAGGTACCTTACTTTTAGGGAACTGATGGCACATTGTGATCCGTCTTAGCCACAGGGGTCGCTTCTATAAAATATGAATAATTTTCTTGATGGAAAAAACAATAAACAACAATATGAAATCGTTGAGCGTATTGGCAGCGGTGGTTTTGGTGAAGTATATAAGGCAAAAGATAAGACTAACAATAGAATTGTTGCAGTCAAAGTATTCCAGCGACAACTTGGGCAGGATAATAGTGCATATGTTGACTGGGAACGAGAAGCTGAACATGCTTTGACTTTAAAATCAGACCATGTAATAGAGTCTTTTGAGTTTGCAAAACCTGCTGACGACACCGGCGATTATTATTTAGTTATGCAATTTGCCGATAATGGCAACCTCCGAAAGTTGATTGATGAGCAAAAGCAAAAAAAAGAGTTACTTCAAGAATTGATGCTTTTGGACATATTTAAACAAACACTGCTGGGATTACAAACAGTTCACCAGTCTGCATTGCACAGAGATATAAAACCAGAAAATATGTTATTTGTTGGTGATGTCTTAAAACTTTCAGATTTTGGACTTGCCAAACACATTGATCAAGCAACTAGGACAAGAACATATAAAGGCTGGGGGACTTACATTTATATGGCTCCAGAAAGTTGGTCCTTAGGGAAAATGATACCAGCTACAGACATATATTCGTTGGGGATAGTTTTTTATGAACTTGTAACCTTACAGCTACCATTTTCTTCTGCAGACGTCATTGAGCTAGAAAACTTACACAAATACGGAGATCGCCCTCGTGCAAGATCGGTAAACCCACAAATATCTACAAAACTAGATGGCATCATCTATAAAATGATGATGCAGTCTGCTAGCAGCCGTTATCAATCAGCTGATGAAATTCTCCAAGAGCTAGATCGTGAACCGACAGGAGTTCCACTATCATCTTCATTACAAAACGCTGCCACCTTAGCACAACAACTTCATATCAAAAAGACTCAGGAGGAAGCAGCTCAACAAAAGCGCCATGACCAAGAAATTGAGAGAACAAAAATGAATAAAGTAAAGATCAGCGAATTTATTGGCCTTCTTGAGCAATCAGTTGAAAGTTTTAATCATCCAAGCTTAAATCCCTCGAGGGCGTAAGCCCAGGGATGGAGCTAGCTCCAGAATCCTCTTGGTGGGATACTAGAGGGGATGCAGTTTCGTAAACAAGCACATGCGACGTATTTTTGTGAGTACCATATTGTGGTGACCACGAAATACCGCCGAGCATGGATCAATAAGGGAATTTTTGTATACTTGGAATTGAAACTAGCAGAGGTGAGAAAATGGTATCCGGAGATCGTCTGTGAAACCGTCAATCAGGATAAGGATCATATCCATCTGCTGGTTTCAATTCCACCGAAGATGGCGGTGAGTAGTGCCATACGCATTATGAAAACAAATACATCACGGGAACTGAAGCAAAAATTCCCTTTCCTGAAAGAACTGTACTACGGTACGGATGGGGTATGGAGCGATGGCTACTTCGTTTCTACGGTTGGGGTCAACGAAACGGCAATCAAGAAGTATATTCAAAATCAAGGCAAAGAGGATTCTGGACAAGCTTTGCTTGAATTAAGTTAAACCCACGCGGCGTAAGCCCGTGGTAGTTTAGTCAGGCAGTTCCTGAAAACAAACTGTTTTTGAGTAAAGGAAATGACATTAACTATACTCTCATTTGGGATAAAACTGATTTATTGAGATTCAGCATTAACCCTTACATCGGTACGATAAAGCTTAAAGGCCAATCAATAGTGGCATATGTGGAGGTTAATTTTAGAGTTGCTGCTAGGCCTAATGAGGGAACTTGCTTTGTGCTATGTATTAACGAAAGTGATAGTGGTGATTATGGTCAATGGAAAGTGCTTGAGAATACCTATAGCCCTTTTATGCAAAGTCCAGGAGTTTATCCGCTCGCAGCGGAATATTCACAATTACAAAATTTGGAAAGACAAGGTAATGCTATTGGACAATTTCAATACACTATTAAGGATGGAGTTGCAGAGGAAATAGAGACCACGATTGCTAAAGCATTCGAGTACTACAATCAAAGCAAACAAAAAGAAACGCAAGCAGATTCTGAAGAAGACGTTTTTCTATCGGATAATGATGATGTGGGTTTTGGTTATTAAATAGGTCCGGCTCCGGTCACCAGTATCTCTTGCTTCCAGGCTAACTCCGAAAAATGGAAAAACCTGGGTAGAACTCGCCACGCTGTAGCTCCTCGCCTCGCTGACGCCTTGGCGAAGCGGGCCAGGCTAAAAGTGGATTTCAAGGCTAAATCAGATTTTGTAATGTTCTTTTTAACGCTTGCTTGAGTTGATCTCTCCCAAATCCACTTTTTAGAAAAACTTCTCTGGCTCTCGCATCTTCTTCGTTGATAAAATAATCATAATGCACTAGCTTGAGCGGTCTTCGATTTGCGGTTGATCTCACTTCACCACGCGCATGCTGGGAAAGTCTATTGCGAAGATCAGTGGTGAAGCCGGTGTAGAATTTCTTATCTTTCAGACTAAAGAGTGTATAGACGTAAAACTTAACCGTTGAAACGTCATACGTTTCTATGTATTTTTATACAGATAACGGGCAAGTCTGACTTGCCACTCGTCAATCTCGCAAGCGAGTTTGACTCGTGAGCGGGTGAAGGGAATCGAACCCTCGTCACCAGTTTGGAAAACTGGCGCTCTACCATTGAGCTACACCCGCCGCGTCAAACGCGGCTGGCACGTTCGACGTGCCGCCTTCGTATAAAAATTCATTTGTATAATGAATTTCAAATTCTATTATAGCAAAATTGAGGTCAAATGTTGACAAGTGGTATTATATCTGCCTAACTACAATAGGCTCATGAAAAAGATAAAACGCATCACAAAAAAGAAAAAATTTACCGTGGCCATCCTCTATCACTATGTCCCCGAGAATATGAAGGATGAATACTTTAGCGCGGAGCATGCGCTTGTGGATAATCAAACCGATGACATCGTCCAATACATGCGCCGACTTTTTCACAAACGGGGGTACGCCGTACAGGTCATCAAAGTAGAGCCGGATGATCTCTCGGCCCTCAAAAAATTGAAAGCGGATTTTGTCTTTAACCTCGTGGACAGCAAGAAGATGGAGCTTGAAATAGCCCGGGTCCTGGGACGGCTCAAGATCCCTTATTCCGGCTCGTCGTTTCAAGCGATACAGACTACCAATAATAAGTTAAAGACGAAAAAAGTATTCCTGAAAAATAGTTTACCGACGCCGCGCTATACGATCATCCGCATGGATGAACGTTTGAGCAGGAATCTCGTCCCCGGTAAATTTCCGGTGATCCTCAAGCCCGCATTTGAACATTGCAGTATCGGCATCACCGACAGTTCGATCGCCACGACGTACGAAAAGTTTAAAGAAATTGTCAAAACCCTTCGTCGTAAGCACAATCAGACGATATTGGCCGAGGAGTTCATCGCGGGCAAGGAGCTCCAGGTGACCGTCCTGGAGACGCCGTCAAAAACGTATGCATTGCCGATTGCGGAAATTGCCTTTCGCGGCAAAGTAAAAAATAAATGGAATATTTATGGGTTTGATGAGAAATGGAGCAAAAATTTAGCGGTCTACAAAAATTGTCACTTCATCTCGCCACCCAAGGAGCTTCGTAACGATATCGATGGCAGCATCCGGAAAGATGCGATCCGGGCATTTTACGCGCTTGGACTTCGGGATTATGCCCGCTTTGACCTGCGGTATAATCCTAAAGTGCATCAGTGGTATTTCCTGGAAGCCAATGCAAACGCCGGATTTGACCCGAATCCCCGCGATGCTATGACGGCCAGTATCCAAGCGCATGGGATGACACTTGATGACTTCGTGCTTCAGATTGTGCGCAACTCCATGCACTGATGATATAATTCCCATAATGCCGATGTGGTGAAACTGGTATACACGCTAGCTTCAGGAGCTAGTGACCTTAAACAAGTCGTGGGAGTTCGAGTCTCCCCATCGGCACTCCATAGAAATTAATAGGTAAACACGGTACAATACAGTATTGTCGCGGACGTGGCGGAACTGGTATACGCGTACGCTTGAGGTGCGTATCCCGTAAGGGGTGGAGGTTCAATTCCTCTCGTCCGCACAACGAAAGATTCTGTTTTGCAGAACCAACGTTGTTGCCACGTTTAAATCGTCGATTTATTACGTGGCACAAAAAAATAGGGATCCGTAGCTCAGTTGGTAGAGCGTTGCGTTTACATCGCAAATGTCAGAGGTTCGATCCCTCTCGGATCCACTATTTTTTACGCCGAGATAGCCAAGGTAGTCAAGGCGCCTGTCTGAAAAACAGGTTATCTGGGTGCAACTCCTAGTCTCGGCACCAAGTAAAATTAGGAGATTTTTAAGAATTTGTTCTTATGTGCGGAGCGTAAGAAATTTTTGACCGAAATTTCAACGCTCCAGCGACGTTGAAATTTTCTTTAAAAATTTCTTACGTCGCGGCGGTAATTCATCGGTAGAATGCTTCCTTGCCAAGGAAGATGTAGCGGGTTCAATTCCCGTCCGCCGCTCAAAAAATAATATCTTTGGGGGATCGTCCAATGGCCCGTCTCGCTTCGGCGAG
>JBBTWJ010000024.1:0-37618 GCA_038062895.1 Patescibacteria group bacterium | reverse complement strand
TTTGCGAGCCGAGGCGGACCCGTCTCGCTTCGGCGAGTTTGCGAGCCGAGGCGGACCCGTCTCGCTTCGGCGAGTTTGCGAGCCGAGGCGGATAGGACGACGGATATGTTTACCGTATATGTTCTTAAAAGTGAAACCGCGAAAAAGAGCTATGTTGGTGCGACAGAAGACATGGTGAGAAGATTAAAAGAACATAACTCCGGAAAACATTTTTATACAAAAAGATACTTGCCTTGGGAAGTAATATATACGGAGAAGTTCAAAACTTGGTTGGAAGCAAGAAATCGTGAAGTATACTTAAAAGGTAAATCAGGTAGAAAATTGTTGAAAAAAATCTTTACGTCATGATCTTTGGGGGATCGTCCAATGGTAGGACGACGGACTTTGAATCCGTTAATCTAGGTTCGAATCCTAGTCCCCCAGCACTTCGGCAAGCTCAGCGCTTGCCACTGAGATTATTGAAGTTATTGACTAGGATGAGAAGTAGATCTATTTTCTTCGTGTGACTGTATATGTCGTGGGGTAGTAAAGGAACAGGGCCGGGGCATCCTCGACTAAACGCTTGGCAAAATCGTAGTAGATTTTTTTGCGCTTCTCCGTATCGAGCTCCTTTCGTCCGTCTTCCAGTAATTTATCGATTTTGACATTGAGATATCCGGTCAAATTCGTCGAGGCCTGGGTGCTATGCCAGAGCGGATATTGGTCCGGATCCGGCGGGATGGCTTGGGCAGAAAGAAGCACCTGGAATTGTCCGATCGTATTGACGACCTGGACGGTAGTCGGTACTCCCAGGTTCGTCCAGGAGGTAGCAATTTTTTGGGCGACGTCCACGTATTGTGAAAAAGTCGTGATAGTCAAATTAGCAGATTCAGAAGCCATCTTGGCGCTGGTCATAAGCTTCTTAGTGGTGGCGGGATCATACTCGTATTTCTTTATACTGTCCGTATAGCCCCAGGATGTTTTGGGTATTGGAGAATATGCCCGCTCGAAACCCAAATCCGGCACGTCAAACGAGCCAGCCCCGTCAGACGCGGCTGGTGCCGCGTTTGACAGCGGCGGAACCGCAAACCCCAAAGCTTGACGGAAGCTTTTATCCCCCAACATCGGGTCCTTTGTATTGAAATATAACGCCACCACCCGGTCGTAGCGCGGGTGAGCGCTGACAGAGGAATTTTTCCAGGATGAAAATGCGTCGGACGCGGACATATCTTCTAATACATCCACATCCCCCAGGTGGAACGCGAGGGTCGCCATCGCTTCCGTACGATAGAACCGGTATTCCCGTGCCGGAGCCAGACGGTCGGCGATGGGCTCAAGGCGGAGAGATTGAACCGTCTCTCCTTTGAGCCGTATGGAGCCCACGCGGTAGTTACCCATTCCCTTAAGACCTACTTGAAGAATAGGTTTGGATACCAAGGTGAGAAACGGCGCAAATGGTTCTTTCAGCGTGGCACGAAGTGAGTAGGGGGAGTTAACAGAAAACGTCACATCACGGATATTGTAATTGATGTCACGGGCCTGCACGTGTCCGCCGCCGTGCCAAAGGGTATTTTCGGCGATCGTAAATACATACGTGCGACCGGCATCGGTTGCTTCCCACTTCGTGGCAAGATCGGGTTCCGGAGATCCATCCGGGCCCAGTCGGGTGAGACCGCTACTGATGAGTGTTTGGATGGATAAGGGAAGGGTAGCCGGTGTGACATCTCCCACTAACCCCACGTGTATAGTGGGTGCGGCTATCTGATTGAGCAATTTCGGTGCGATTTGCCGGAAACCGATCATGCCAAAAAGACCCAGGAAAAATCCGATAAGAAGAGGAAAGGTGTATTTTTTTGATAGTTCACGCGTAACCAGAATGAGATACCTGCTTTTATGAAAAATCATACGGACATCGGAAGCAGTACGTTACTGTGCGAGAAAAGTCGTCACGGATGTGATGAGAAAAAGGACTGCAAAAACTATCGTTCCGATCAGGACCACGCGCTCTGCCCCCCGTTTGGTGCGATACCCTTCTGACCCGCCGAAGGCGCTCCCTAATCCTCCTTGGCTGGATTGCAGCAGGATGAGTGCGATAAGCCCCATCGTCACAAGCATGTGGACTGCCAGAAGTATTGTTTTCATGAGTATAGTTTAGGGTAAATGACGTGCCGGATCAAGTCAGCATGTGCATGATGGCCGCCCCGAGTTTGACACTGTCGTGCCGTATAAGGCTGCGCACCAATGCATCACTCTTCGACTTCCCTATCACCGTGTTTCCCACCATGTCTGCCCGATAGAGCCGGTAGGGTTTGCCCTCAATGAGATTATCCTTGACCGGCACTTCGTGGGACTTGGCATACACATCCAGAGCCCGCTTGGGTATGCCCGCGGCATTGACCAGAACGATGTCCACACTCTTACCGATATAGCGCTCAAGGGCTTTCAGGTGATCTCCGGCGGTGTATTGGTACGTTTGCCCATATTTGGTCATAAGATTGAGGATATAGACGATAGTCGCCTTGGTTTGGGCGAGTGCTTGGGGTATGCCGTCCACGAGTAAATTAGGTATGAGGCTCGTGTACAAATCCCCTGGTCCTAAAACGATAAGATCAGCCCGTCCGATTGCCTCGATGGCATCCGGCGTCGCTTGGGCGCGGGGGGAAAGGAAAACTTCCTCAATAGGCACCATGCCATCATGTTCGGGTTCATCAATCAGATGCTCTTCTTTCACCACTGTCCCATCTGCATAGCGTGCGGAGAGATTGGTATCCGTATAGGAGACGGGTATGACTTTTCCTTTTATCCGAAGCACTTTGCGGGTTTGTCGTATCGCTTCTTCCTGTGAACCTAAAATATCCGCAAGAGCCGCCATAAAGAGATTTCCAAACGTCATTCCTGCTATACCCTGACCTTTTTCAAACCGGTACATAAAGAGTTTCCGCATAAGTCCGGCTCCGCCGTTTTCATCGGAAAGTGCCACAAAGCATTGGCGGATGTCGCTCGTGGGAAGGAGGCCGAACTCGTCGCGGATGCGCTTATTGCTTCCCCCGCTGTCTGCCATCGTGACGATAGCGGTGAGATCCACAGGATATTCTTTGAGGCCTTTGAGCGCCACAAAGGTACCCGTACCACCACCGATGCAGACTACTTTAGGAACGCGTGTTTTGTTTGGCATATGGAACCTACTCATCCCCTAATTTTTCTAAAGCCGTGACGATAAACGTAATCACGAGGGAAACGACGACGAGCGTCCATGGCAAGCTTACGGTAGCCTCCGGCACGACAAATCCTTCCACCGCTATCCCGGGAAATACCCAAGGGTTGATGGCCACATTGGGAACGAATATGGTCCACAAGTACAAAACAACCACATTGACGAGCCAGCCCAACAGTCCCAGCGTTAATATATTAATAGGAAGGAAAATGAGGGATAAGAGCGGTTTGAGGACGATCATCATGAGGGTGAGCATAAAACCGGCGGAAAGCATACCCCACACATTTCCGGAGATAGAGAGACTCGTGATGAGCGTGCTGGTCAGCCAAAGGACGAAGACGTAGTAGACCACGGTGCGCAGAAATCTCTTCATAAGATGGGTTAATCGTAACAAACTTGAGTCTTCATTGCAAAAAAGCCGGATGCGCGTGTTTGCCCCGAAGCGTGATATGGTATCGTTTGGCAAACCGGTGTGCCTCATCACGGATATGTTGGATGAGTTGGAGCGCCTGACTTGCCGGAGCCAGACGGATAACCGTAAACGTATGATGATCAGGAATTACAATTTCTTCATACCGCTTTGCCAGACCGATGATGGGAATTCTTGTGGAAAGAGATCCTTCAGCTCCGTTGGGGATGATGGCTAAAGCCTTTACTGCGGCCACCACTTGCGGTTTTCCCCCGTCCACGATGAGTAGGTCCGGGAACGGCCACTCCAGATGCGCAAATCTGCGTGTTATGACTTGGGCCATCATGCCCACATCATTGGGCCTTCCGTCGGACTTTATACGAAACCGCCGATATTCCTGCGTATCGGGTAGGCCCTCCGTAAATACGACGAGCGATCCCGTCGACCAGTCTCCTTGTATCGTGGAGATGTCGATGCATTCAATCCGGTGAAGCACGCGCACGGACAACCCGGCACGAGTTAACATTTCAGAAAGTTGTGCCAGTCTCTCCTGATAGACCCGGTTGGGCTCGCTGGTCCTGTCCGTATAGAGATTTGGGTCGTACACATGCGTCAGGAGCATATCCAAAACATCAAGTTGTTGTTTGATTTCTCCTGCTTTTTCGTAGTTCAAGTGATCGGCATACCCGCGCATAGACTCCTCAAGCTCCCGGCGTACTTTGCCGGTTTGACCGGATAATACGAGCGCTATGCGCCGAAGATTGGTCCGGTATCGTTGTACGAGTTTCTTTTTTTCGATCCCATCCGGCATGTTCTGTATGAGACTCGGGCAGGGGTTGCAAAGCCCGATATGGGTATAAAAGCAAGGACTGCCGTCACGACGCTTTTGCGTACAGTACGGGGAGATACGCCGGACGGACTGCAGGAGACGCCGGGCTATCCTACTGGATTGAAACGGGCCGGCTATAAATCGGCGTTGGGAGATGGTATCCCATGAGTCTATCGTGGTTTTTCGGGTGAATAAAATGTTCGGCAACACTTGGTCAAACGTGATGGCGATATAGAGCGGGCTTTTGTCATCTTTGGCTATTGCGTTGTACTTCGGCAGATAGGTACGGATAAGTTTGGCCTCCAGAAGCAGGGCATCAAATTCGCTGTCCGTCGGGATCGTTTGGAGTGAATCGATTTGAGAAACCAAACGTTTGGTTTTTTCGCCCACCGCGTCCGCATGGGAAAAATATTGTCGTATGCGGTTTTTGAGATTTTTGGACTTCCCGACGTAAATGACCGCTCCCGTTTCGTCGTAGTACAGATAGACTCCCGGACGTGTGGTGAGAGCGCTCAACGCGAGACGGCCCGGTTTTATTTTTTGTGTTTTCTTTTGGAGAACGGACGCGTGATAATAATCCATAATAAAATTCCCGTGCTTCCGATCATACCGGAAAGAGAGAGATAAAGCCAAGAAATGGGCTGTATATCAAACGAGTGTGCCACCGAGCGACCCCCGGCGGTCATGGTGATCGCCCCGAGGCTCCTCGTTATCGAGGTGGGTATGGCAACATTGATTGGGATGACGACCTTACTGTACGGGGCGATGCTTTGCGATTCTTTGGAGATGATATAGGAAAACGGACTCGTTTCCAGCCGTATAGCGATATTCGTCGCTTCCACGCCGCTTGTGTTTTCCACGGTCGCTTCTCCGTATGCACGAAACCCCGCGGTGACCACTGTGGGAAAATTGATTCTGGGTATAAGGGTAACAATGGGAGGAGTGCCGGGAGACTCCAGGAACTGGACCGTGACGTCTTTACCCTCTTTGCCGTTCTCACGGTAAAATCCAGCAGGTAGTGGTAGGGAACTGGATTTCCCATGGATGGCAAAGACAATGTGGTTAAAATCAAGTTGGGAAAAATAGTCAACTCCCCCGGTGGTGTTTCCCCATGTTGGGTCGACGGGTATCCATAGACCTCTCTCCTGATCATAATACTCCGGCCATGCATGGAGGATGTCTGACACGAGAGAGACCGGCTGGCGTTTGGGATTAGTGGTGTGCGCGTATCCTACTACTTCCCTGGCTGGAATTCCTGCCGCACGGGCGATAGCGATGAAAAGATCAGTAAATTCCATGCAGATGGAGGACTGCGGGGTTTTTAGCGCCGCGATTGCTCCTTTGCGTTTAGGCGTTGTCTTTACCCGTTCATGATCATAGGTGAGAGTGCGCACGATATAGTCGTAGATGTCCTTCGGGTTCGTGTATTGGACAGCGAGAGCCTTAATACTTGCGTCATCAGACTCCCAAAAGGGGAGCGATTTACGGTAGTCAGAAAGCTCGTTCTCCTCCCACTGTTTGCCGGATGCCGTGGCAATGCTGGCCGTGAGGGATGGGAGGCTCAACATAACGGTGACCCCGGCTTCTATGGATAATTTTTGGCCGGGTTTCAGGGCATAGCGGGCGAGCCAGTTGCCGTCGTCATCTTTGATGACTTCTTCGGGCTTGGGGCTAAGGGAATCTATAGAAACACGCTGAAATGCGCTGTCCGGGGGGAGTGCAATTTCCTGTACACCAGAGGCTAGCCCTTTATTTTCCAGATAGTACCGGAGCGTGAGTTTGGCGTACTGTTTATCCCCATAGGCAGCACTTATTCCTCCCTGGATCATCTGATCCCGATTCCAGCGTTTCCCGTCGGCGGGCAACGGTTTGAGATAGCTCGTGGGCCCAAACGTTGGGGGCGTCTGAACATTCACGTTGTAGGTTCCCAGATCTGCGTCATCGGTAATGCCCGGGATGTTGACTTCCCAGATGCTGCCGTTTTTTTGGGCGATATCCAAGTTTTCATACCGGAGCGTGAATTGGGTCTGTTTTCCCAGTCCGACGATCTGTTTATTAAACGAAAGAAGAATTTCTGTTTTTCCCCCATCCTGGGTGATCGTAGGCGTGATGGTGCCCCCATCATCATGGGCAATGATGTTTCGGACATTTAGGGTATCTAAAAGAATGGTGTACTGCTTGGGATACAGGTTCGTTTGATGGTTTACGAGACTTACCGATTGCGTGACGATCGTGACTCCGGAAGGGGCAATGGCATAGGAAACGTCGTAGTTGGCCGTAAACTCACCCACCGCCCCCGTTTGGGAAAGCGGAATAAACAAATAAACCAATAATCCAATAATCCAATACATGAATGCCCGGAGGAGTGAATAATTTTCCATTCTATTATTTCATTACTCTCTTATTCGTTTATTCTATTATTTTTTTGAGGAATTGTCCTGTGTAGGATTCTTTATTGGCGGCTACATACTGGGGTGTGCCTTCCGCGATAATCTTGCCCCCGGCATCTCCTCCCTCCGGCCCCAGATCGATGATCCAATCGGCATTTTTGATGATATCCAGATTATGCTCGATGACGATGACGGTGTTGCCGGTTTGGGTTAAGCGGTGCAGGACCGTGAGCAACTTCTGCAAATCATCAAAATGGAGCCCAGTGGTCGGTTCATCCAGGATATAGATCGTTTTGCCGGTAGCTCTCCGGGAGAGTTCGCTTGCCAATTTTACCCGTTGGGCTTCCCCGCCGGATAATGTCGGTGCTGGCTGTCCCAGTTTGATATAGGAAAGGCCTACATCGATAATCGTTTGAAACTTCGTGACGAGTGCGGGATGATGGGCAAAAACTTCCCGTGCCTCCGCGACCGTCATGGCCAGTACGTCGGCAATGGATTTGCCATGAAATGACACTTCTAGGGTCTCCGGATTATAGCGTGTCCCATGGCACACTTCACACGTGACGTAGACGTCGGAGAGAAACTGCATTTCGATTTTCTTCTGACCTTCGCCTTCGCACGCTTCACAGCGGCCTCCTTTTCCTGCCGAGCCGGAGGAGCCTTTGGCGGACACGTTAAACGAAAACCTTCCGGGTCCCCAACCGCGCAGACGCGATTCGGATAGGGATGCGAACAAATCGCGGATATAGGTAAACGCACCGGTATAGGTGGCAGGATTACTTCTCGGAGTCCGCCCAATGGGTGATTGATCGATGAGAATTGCTTTATCGACTAACTCCAGTCCATCCAGCTTGGTATATGCTCCGACCTCCAGCCGACTAAGCGGGTTGAAGTGGTTAACCAGAGCGGGATAGAGCGTCTCCACGATCAGGCTGGATTTCCCACTTCCGGACACGCCGGTGACACAGATGAATTTCCCCAAGGGAAAGGACACGTCGACCTGCTGTAAATTATTTTGACGGGCAGCGATGATACGCAATGCTCCGCTTCTTGCGCCCAAAGCCTTAGGAGGAGATTCCCGTTTGATCGTCCGTTTGCCGGTCAAATATTGCGCGGTGAGAGAGTGTTTATTGTGTTTTACCGCCTCTACTACTCCTTCGGCCACAATCGCCCCTCCGTGCTGCCCAGCCCCGGGTCCGAAGTCTACCAGCCAATCGGACTGCTCCATCGTTTCGCGATCATGCTCGACCACAATCACGGTGTTGCCTAAATCGCGAAGCTTCTTGAGCGTCCCAATAAGTTTGTCGTTATCCCGTTGGTGGAGTCCAATGGAGGGTTCATCCAGGACGTACAACACTCCGGAAAGTCCGGATCCGATTTGTGAAGCGAGACGGATTCGTTGTGCTTCTCCTCCAGAGAGGGTCGTTGCGGTCCGCGACAAGCTAAGGTATTCCAAACCGACCGCCAGGAGAAACTGCAAACGGGCCCGGATTTCTTTTAGGATCGGGGTGGCGATCGTGCGATCGGCGGGTGAGGTGATCACTTTTTCAAAATCCATGATCCACGTGTGACAGGCCTCTATGGACAGGGCCGTGACTTCGGCTATGGACCGGTCGTTCACCGTCACGGTGAGCGCTTCTTTCTTTAGTCTCGTGCCGAGACAAACCCCACAGACTTCCTCACGCATATACTTTTGTATTTCTTCCCGGACAAAGTCTGATTGGGACTCGCTGAACCGACGCTTGAGTTCATTGACCATTCCGGGAAAACGTTCGGAAATGGTTGTTTCTTCTCCAAAGCGGTTTTTGCCATGGACGAGATATACCCGGTCTCCGGTGCCATAGAGCAACACCTCTCGTTGAGACGGCGTCAGCTTGCTCAAGGGAGCGCGCATATCAATTCCGTGTTCCTGGGTAATAGTCGTCACGATTCGCGAGAACCAGGTATCATGGAAAAACATTTTTGCAAACGGCAGGATTCCCCCTTCCGAGATGGATAACATCGGATTGATGACCCGGTCCGGGTCCACCGTTACTATTTTTCCGAGTCCCGTGCAGGTAGCACAGGCTCCATGAGGGGAGTTAAAGGAAAACGACCGGGGCTCTATCTCCGGTATGGATATGCCGCATACCGCACAACTGAATGCCTCACTATAGAGCGTATCGTGGGTTTCCTTCGGTTTATCGGGCAGGTCAAAGCCTTTATCCTTAATTTCCGCTGTCACCACGAATCCTTGCGAAAGTGTGAGCGCCTGTTCGACGGCGTCAGCGATGCGCGAACGGATCGCTACATCTGGCATTTGCAAGGTACTACCTTGCGAAGCTGCAAGGTAGTACCTTTTAAAAAAGGTGAGTGTATCCCGATCAATGGTCAGTTTATCGATGACCACATCGATCGTGTGTTTATTTGTTTTTATGAGGCTGATATCTTCATCTATTCCGAAAAAATGGCCATCGACCCGGATCGTCCGGTATCCTTTGGCACGGATATTGTCCATAAGTCCGGTAAATTCCCCTTTCCGGTCCCGTACAACGGGCGCGAGGATCGCGCATTTATATAATTTCATCCCTTCATTGGCCATGGCGACCGCAGCCGCCTCAAACATCATGGTGACAATCTGCGATTTATCCAGTTTGGCGACCGCTCGGCCGCAATTGGGACAATGCGGGCGACCGATGCGGGCGTAGAGGAGGCGGAGATAGTCATAAATCTCCGTGACGGTACCTACCGTAGAACGCGGATTATGGGACGTGGACTTTTGATCAATGGAGATAGCGGGAGATAATCCGACGATACTATCCACATCCGGTTTATCCATGATGCCCAAAAATTGTCGGGCGTAAGAAGAAAGCGATTCCACATATCGCCTTTGTCCTTCGGCATAGATCGTATCAAAGGCAAGCGAACTTTTTCCTGAACCGGAAAGCCCGGTAAACACGATGAGCTTATTTTTCGGAAGCTCAAGGTTGATATTCTTGAGATTATGTTGTCTGGCGCCTTTGATAATCAACTTGTCCATAGCAAAAATGACCACCGATCACACCGTGGCACACACAGTATATCATGATAGTATCAACCGACTCTTAAACTTGTTGAATTTCAGACTACTTTTATACTATACTGCGGACCCTATGGCAGAATTATTAAATTTCGAACAGACACAATCGGTCGCAGATTATTTATCTCGAGAAATTATAGGGAGAAGAACTACTCAAAAATTCGTACGCATGTCTAACGATTTAGCAATTGGTCCGGAACAATATCATCAAAATGTGGCTGATGCCGCTGGACTTGAACTTTTTGAATTAGAGATACCTGAAAAGATTTCTCAATTTGGTTGTCACGATGGAGCAGAAATTGTTTACCATGACGAAGATAATAGACTTGTCTTTTTTGGAACCACGACGCTACGGCTTGTAACACCTGATAATATTTTCGTTGAAGAAAGCAGTATGGAGTCTTATCGCCGACGGGAACTTCAAATAAAATCGTGTCGAACAGCAACATGTATCCTGTTTGAAACAGTAATTACCTTGCTTCCTTCTCACCCAACACTATTTTCAACGATTAGCGACGAGATAGGGGATGCCGAATTGTTTCAATCCTAATTTCCTTTTTTTACTATCTCTTCAATCGTATCCCGCAGACGCGCGGCGGTTTCAAAATCCAGGTCGCGACTGGCCTGCCGCATCGCTTTGGTGAGCGAAATGATCAATTTCTTTTTATCCTGCGGGGTCATGCGGTCCAGCTCTGCTTGGGCAGCTAGGGCAATGAGAGGTTTGGATTCTTCTTCGACCGCCTTTTCTACGAGCCGGTCGCGGATGGGCTTGCGGATACTTATCGGCGTGATACCTTTTGATTTGTTGAACGCAAGTTGCACATGCCTGCGGCGATCTACTTCATCCATAGCAGTTTTCATGGAATCCGTTATACGGTCCGCGTACAGGATCACCGATCCGGACAGATGCCGCGAGGCTCTTCCCATGGTTTGAATCAGACTCGTCCGGCTGCGCAAAAATCCTTCCTTATCGGCATCCAGTATGGCCACCAGTGATACTTCCGGTAAATCCAACCCCTCCCGTAATAGATTGATGCCAACGACCACATCATAGGTCCCGCGCCGGAGATCATCCAATATGTCACTCCGTTCTAGGGTCAGGACGTCGGCATGGAGATAATGCACGTTAATTCCTTCCTTTTCCAAAAAGTCAGAAAGGTCCTCTGCCATGCGTTTTGTAAGCGTGGTGACGAGTACCCGTTCTTTCCGGGTAGCGCGAATCTTGATTTCTTTGAGTAAATCTTCAATTTGCCCAGTCGTCGGCCGGACCGTAACGATGGGATCTACGAGTCCCGTAGGCCGCACAAGTTGCTCCACAACGTGGTTTGCTCGCCCAATCTCCCATTCATCCGGTGTGGCTGATACATAGACGGTCTGGGGCATCCGGCGCGCAAATTCTTCAAACCGGAGCGGACGGTTGTCTATCGAAGCGGGAAGTCTGAATCCAAAGTCGATAAGCGTTTGTTTGCGCGATCGGTCCCCGTTATACATACCGCGGATCTGCGGGACCGTCATGTGACTCTCATCGAGGAATAGGAGCCAATTTTTTGAAAACTCAAAGCCAGGCTTTAAGGGGCCCAAAGCCTGGCTTTGATGGGTGGCCTCGTCAAAATAATCCAGCAGAGTGTAGGGTGGATCGCCGGGATTTCTTCCGTCAAAATAACGAGAGTAATTTTCAATGCCGTTGACGTAGCCCAATTCCTGGATCATCTCGAGATCATACGTGACCCGCTGCTCCAGCCGATTAGCCTCCAGGAGCTTTCCTTGTGCCTTAAAATGGGCGACTTGTTTCGTCAAATCCGCTTTTATTTTAGGAAAAACGTCTTTGTAGGTCCGGGGATCGGTCATGTAGTGCTTGGCTGGGTATATCATCACCGCGGGTAATACCTCTTGTGTTTGCCCGGTAAGTGGATCAAATTTGACTAATTGGTCTACTTTGTCCGCTTTGAGAATCATCCGCAGACCCATATCGTCATACGCCGGAAAAAGATCAATCGTGTCGCCCCGTACGCGGAATGTACCGCGGTGGAATCCATAATTATTCCGTTCGTACTGCAGCTGTACGAGCCTCTGAAGAATACTTTCCCGGCTGACCTTCACCCCAGGGGCCAGCTCCAAGACAAAGTGTCCATACTCTTTGGGACTGCCGATGTTGTAGATGCAGGAGACGGAGGCAATCACGATGCTATCCGGGCGCGTGAGGAGATTAGCTGTGGCCGCTAAGCGCAGTTTGTCTATCTCTTCGTTAATCTGTGTTTCCTTCTCAATATACGTATCCGTCTGCGGTATGTACGCTTCCGGCTGATAATAATCGTAATACGAAACGAAATACGAAACCGCATTGTTGGGAAAATAATCCCGGAACTCCTGATAGAGTTGTGCAGCCAAGGTCTTATTGTGCGAGATGACGAGCGTCGGACGCTGAACCCTCTCGATAACCTTGGCCATGGTGAATGTCTTTCCGCTCCCCGTTACCCCCAGAAGCACTTGTTCCTGTACTCCAGATTTGATATTTGCAACCAGTTTTTCGATAGCCTGCGGCTGGTCACCGCTTGGGCTATACTCGGTTTTTAGTTGAAACATGATAGGGTTTGTGTCATATAAACACTCTTGACAGTTCGGGTATATTATGTAAAAGTATAATACACATGCCAGGTAGTGAAAACTCGATATTCGCCTGCAAACGAATAGAAAGTAGTCTCCTGGACATCAATAGTATTATTTATTAATGAAATAAATTCTGTTTTGCATAGTCAAAACAGATCGAGTTTCTACTACCTGGTATGCCAGCAATACTTTATCTCAAAGAACGCCAACTTCTTGATTTTATCACGCAATTTATGCAGCGCTATGGTTTCGCTCCAACCCTCAAGGAAATTGGGGACGCCATGGGCATCAGTTCACCCGCCACCGTCCACGAGCATATTGACCGGCTGCGGATCAAAGGTTTTATCAAAAAACTCGACGGTACGGCACGGGGCCTGGAAATCATCAAAGATACCTATCGCTCACAGGCTTCCGGCAATGAGGGAGCGATTGAATTACCTGTACTCGGATTTATTGCGGCTGGAAGTCCTTTGGAACCGTATACGGACCCGAATTATTATGTCTCGGTCGCCCCGGCCATGATATCTGCCGGCAAACCTCATTATATCCTGCAGGTCAAAGGCAACTCCATGATTGAAGACGGCATTCTCGACGGAGACTTCGTCGTCATCCAACATCAACAGGATGCTAAAAATGGGGATATTGTGGTTGCGCTGTTACCAAATGGCCTTGCGACACTGAAACGGATATTTTTTGAAAAAGATAAAATCAAACTCATGCCAGCCAACGCACAGATGTCTCCCATTTTTGCGACGCACGTCAAGATCCAGGGCCGATGTGTGGGACTCATCCGTAAATTTGCGGTCAATTGACGAGCTTTTGTAACTTCTTCGTCGATACCCCGGGCACGTCGGGATGACGTTTGTGCTGAATATACTCGTAGACCATGGGAATCACCGAGAGAATAACGATCGCGACGATGGCATAGTGGAAGTTTTCTTTTATAAAGGTCATATTTCCAAAGAAAAAACCGGCAAGCGTGAAGAGTGTCACCCAAATCACTCCCCCAATCACGTTGTAGAGAATAAACTTCTGATAATTCATGGCCCCTATTCCGGCTACAAATGGCGCAAATGTCCGAACGATAGGCACAAACCGTGCCATAATGACCGTTTTTCCTCCGTGTTTTTTGAAAAATTGCTCCGTTTTGTCAATATGTTCCTGATTGATAAACGGAATGTGTGGATTATTGACAATTTTTTGACCGAAATAATGCCCAATCCAGTAATTGACCGTATCCCCTGCAATGGCGGCGAGCATAAGCAGAAATGTCACCACCCAAATATTCAATGATCCAAGAGCTGCAATCGCTCCGGCGGCAAAAAGGAGTGAGTCCCCGGGGAGAAACGGAGTCACCACAAAACCGGTTTCGGCAAATACCGTCAGAAACAATACGACGTAGGTGAAGAGGCCATATTGGTTGGTAAACTCCGTGAGATGAGTATCTAAATGCAATACGAAGTCTATCAACGCGGCGAACATATCCATAAGAAGCTTATCCTATCAATATTACGGCTCAAACTCAATGCTATAATGCGAGTAATGGGAATACTCTATATCGTCGCAACACCGATTGGCAACCTCGAGGATATCACCATCCGTGCGATCAATACCCTTTTTTCTGTTGATTTCATCGCCTGCGAAGATACGAGACGCACTGGCTTACTTCTTCAGGAAATTAAGAAACGTTTTCTGTCTGTCATTCCCGCGAACGCGGGAATCCAAAGTAAAAAAGAACATGATGATATGAATCCCCAACTAATTCGCTATGACGACAACCACGAACAGTCTCAAACTCCCTTACTCATTCATAAATTAGAGGAAGGTAAATTAGTGGCTCTCGTTAGTGACGCAGGAACGCCCCTTATCTCCGACCCCGGGTATAATCTCGTCCGTGAAGCGGTCAAGCGCGGTATCCAGGTCGTTAGCATCCCAGGATCTACGGCCGCCATCGCTGCCCTATCCGTTTCCGGATTGCCGACCAATAATTTTTTCTTCCTCGGTTACCCGCCAGAAAAGCAATCTCACCGAATCAAGCTCTTCCGATCGTTATCGTCATCCTGGAGCGAAGCAATAGGATCTCCAACCATCATCTTCTATTGCGCTCCCCATAAGCTCCAGCAAACCCTTGACGATATGAAAGGGGTATTCGGAGATATTGACCTGGTCATCGCACGGGAACTGACGAAGGTTCATGAAGAAGTATGGAGGGGTAAAATATCTAAAGCACAGGACTATTTCTCAAATCCGCAGGGTGAATTTGTGGTACTTTTTCATACGGCTTAAATTTCTGCTTCCGGATCCCGTGTCAATCGCTCGTTAGCCTTAAGGTTTTGCACGACACCAATTGCGATTTCCTGGCGGTGAATAAACGCTAACATATCCGCAAAAATAATTTTCCTGTTCTCCTGCTTGCACCTATCGTGGAATATGGGAATAACAACCATGCCAGGGTCAACATGGACAGGTGGCTCGATTAGCACGAGCAATAATATACCGAAATGAAAATCATATTTTATCAGAGCCTAGATATATCAATCCGTTCTCCGTACCACAAGTAGGACATGTTTGCATTGATGGGATCTCGTCTCCTGTAAAAAAATTGGCTGCTTCAAGATGCACTGACACTCCATTATAATCTCGAGCGGACATCGTCTGTTCAATACGAGCGATATTACCTTGAGGACAACCTACATGTACTGAATAGAGAACAATATCTACCTTCGCTTTCCCATGTTCAATGAGGGGATCGCCGATAAATGGATCAGGAACTTCTGTGATCATTTAATATTCTTCCAGTGTGCTTGTATCTCCTATCGGCAGGCCCATTTCTTTGGCTTTAAGAATCCGGCGCATGATTTTGCCGGAACGGGTTTTGGGTAACTTGTCGATGAATTGTACCTCACGCGGGTAGGCGTGTCCAGCTAAATGCTTTTTACTGTACTTCCTTGCAGGCACGCAAGGAAGTACCTTGCAAGGCTACACATGTATTTTCTACTGCGCCCCACATAAGTTATTGCAGACGTTAGAGGATATGAAAGAAGTATTTGGTGATAAGGAAATCATTGTTACCCGCGAACTTACCAAAGTTCATGAAGAAGTATGGAGAGGAAAGACGTCTGAGGGGCTGAAAAAATTTGTCAAACCAATTGGCGAATTTGTTCTTCTGATCAATAGGTAAAAAAATTAATAAAAAAACAATCCCAAAGCTGCTGGGTCCTTGATCGGGACGGCTCCTCTTTTATTCACCGGTATAGTTCATTGCCATCATCTCCATTACTTGAAGTTATCACGATGTGCTTCTTCTATTTTCCACAATCAAACGATTTGTTATTACGAAATTATCATAGTTTACTACGGCATGGTGACCACATATTCCAGTACCTATTCTATTTCCAGTCGGTAATGTAGCAACGTCCTTCACTGCCTCATCATTGGCTTGATTAATAAGATTGGCATGAAGATAAGCCTGGGGACAATCGGTAAATTGATCCTCATATACTAGCTCACTAGACTCTGCTAATGAAGTATTTTCTCTAATTACTGTTTTTTTTTCTAAACTCATAGATATGCCCATCACTTTTACTTAGTAAATATTATCCTAATAATATTGCTATGTCAACCTCCGATCCACCATTGTGTTTCTTAAAAAATGCGATTTTCCCGGACAAAAACAATAGAACAAATTCGCCGATTAATTGATCATTTAATATTCTTCTAACGTTGACGTATCCCCTATCGGCAAGCCCATTTCTTTGGCCTTCAAAATACGGCGCATGATCTTGCCGGAACGGGTCTTGGGTAACTTATCGATGAATTCTATCTCACGCGGGTACGCATGTCCAGCCAGATGCTTTTTGACATACTGCGATAGTTCTTCTTTAAACTCATCTGCAGACTTTTGACTTTCGACTTTTGACTTTTGACTCTCCGAAAGCACTACAAACGCCTTAATAATCTCTCCCCGCATGGCGTCCGGCTTGCCGATGACTCCGGCCTCAACGACCCCGGGATGGGAGACAAGCGCCGATTCCACTTCAAATGGGCCAACCCTCTCTCCGGCGGTCTTAATGACATCATCAGCCCTCCCAATGAACCAGAAGTACCCATCTTCATCCTTCATACCGCGATCGCCGGAAATATACCATTTCTGATTCCCGGAATCTGAATTTCTTTGATTCCGGGAATCGGTAGAAAGAAAATAACTTTTGTATTTCTGCGGCCTTCTCCAAATCGTGTGCATCATGGACGGCCACGGGGGTTTGATGGCGATATTACCCTCTTCATTCGGTTTACATTCCCGGCCACGATCATCGACGATTGCGGCATGAATTCCCGGTACAGGCTTACCCATAGAGCCAATTTTTATATCCATGATTGGAAAATTAGCGATGCTTATGGCTCCTGTTTCCGTCTGCCACCAGGTGTCATGAAATGGTTTATCAAATGTTTTGATAGCCCACGTGATGGCTTCGGGATTAAGGGGCTCGCCCACCGAGCACATGTGACGAAGAGAAGAGAGATCAAATTCTTTTACAAGACTACTGCCTGCAGCCATCAGCATGCGTATTGCCGTGGGGGCCGTGTACCAGACCGTGACCTTATATTTCTCTAAGAGTTGATACCACCGTTTAGGATCAAACCGTCCGGCAAAAACGACTGCCGACACGCCACACGACCAGCTGCCGAGTATTTCATAGGCGATACCGGTGACCCACCCCGGATCAGCCGTGCACCAATACGTGTCGTCGTCCCGCAGATCCAGGACATACTTCGCCGTCATGTGCTCCTGTAAGATCGCGCGGTGCACGTGGACCACGCCTTTGGGTTTACCGGTCGTACCACTCGTGTAGAGCATGAAGGCATATTCGTCCGGATCCATGTGTGCGATATGAAGCTCGTCACTCGCGTGTTCCAAAGATTTGGCAAAGTCTTCGCTATCCACCGTGATGATATGCTTGAGGGCCGGAAGCTTTTTTCGGACTTTATCGATCCGCTTTTTCAGTTCAGTATTAGTGATGACCACTTCCGCATCGCTGTTGCCCAGCCGGTCAGCAAGCGCCTGCTCCTGAAAGGCGCTAAAGAGCGTACCGGCAATTGCGCCGATTTTAAGGACTCCAAGGAAACTAATGTACAACTCCGGTACTCGGGGAAGAAAAATGAACACTCTTGCTCCTCGATTCACACCGAAATCCTTGAGGATATTGCCCATCTTGTTGGACAAAAGGGAGAGTTGTTCAAAGGTAAACTGTTTCGTCGTCCCGTCTTCATCCTCCCAATAGAGAGCGATTTTATTTTTTCTCCAGGTCTGGGTGTGCCGGTCTACGGCATTATAGGCAGCATTGAGCTTCGTGCCGTCAAACCAATCCAGCTCACGCTTAGCGAGCTTCCAGTCAAACGCTCCGTACACCTCATCATAGTCATGAAGATTAGGTGGATTCTTCGGGTCGATGTGCTTTTTGAAGATATCTATTTTCATTAGACTTGCTAAGATATTCGAAATTCGTTGTAAAGAGAATCGATAGTCGTTGTCGAAAGTCGGAATTCGAGAATCGGATTTGTGATCATCGAGTATCGGCTTTCGATCATCTATTACGAATTTCCAATTTCGATAAACGATTCTCTACTTTTTGCGAATAGTAAATTTCTCACCCAATCGTTTCAAATTCTCAACCACCCCTGTGTACTCGAGTTCATCCATGCCTGCCATGGCAGGTCCATAAAATCCTTGCGCACGTATGGAAAGTGTCTTTTCCGACGCTTTCGTACGGATCAGATCCCAGAACGGCTGATCAAACAGATCCACGGCTTCCGTGAGTTTTCCTTCATGGACGCAGTACCCGGCAGCCGACACAATCGTCGGGCCGTCAAAGAAGGAAATGATGCTATTTTGCTTGACGGGCATCACGGCCACATGATGGCTCCCCCGGTTATCTCCGAGTGTAAAGTGCGCAAGCGCCCACGGTGAGAGAATTTCACCTGTGGAAGGGAACGTCTTTTGGCTCCGGACAATGGCAACAGGATCGTCTTTGCCCACGTATTTGCCGGAAATATTATGCAGCCTGCTCGTGGACGAAGCCGCAGCTTGCAGCCCCGACGCATTCTCCGTAACGCTCTCGATCACATAATGATTCGGGTCACGAAGGAGCGTACAGATGTCATAATAATCCGAAGGGACTTTAAGCGTGATGACGCGATCCGCATCCACATTGTTCACATCCATGATCGTGAAGGTGAATCCTTCCCGCATTTCCGGTGCCAACAGAAGTCCCGCATTGTGGTATGGGTTGGCAAATCCTTCAAATAACGGGTAGTTAAACACGCCCGGCCCGCACTTATCCGCGGCAAATACGATAAAGGGCTCTGCCGGACGTTCCTCAAGCTCAATTTCCGCCGATCCCGGACCCATGCCCCGGACGTTTCCGGAGAAGGCATCTTTCAGAAGATCCTGCCCTGCTCCATAAAGACCTTGGGATTTGGCTATGGCGGTCGTCGCCACAAACGTATCCCACGCGAGCTTGTGAATATCCGGATTATCCGCTCCTTTGCTGTGCACCATGAGAAGGGCGATATCATCGCCGGTGAACGTCACGCGGGCGTCCGTTAACAAACCCTTTGCTTTGGCTGATTCGACTTCGCTCACCGCTTTGGCGAGCATCGCCTCGCTCGGACGATTATGCCCTCCGATAGAACCGGTATCAGCTTTGATGATCGAGAGCGTGGTTTTCATAGATTTCCTTTCTTGTCATCCCCGCGCATGCGGGGATCCAGTGAATAAAACATATTTAAGCTCTGGATTCCCACTTTCGTGGGAATGACGATTAAATCGAAAAATCGGCCATTAAATTTTTTCCGGTCATTTCCGGTGGTATAGCGAGATGCATGTGAGAAAGGATAGTGGGGGCTATATCGCCCAATTTGCCTTTGGGTAGCGCATGTGGATATCCTTGAAGCGATGATTGAACCATAATGAACGGAACGCTACATGTTGAATGCTCGGTATCCATACTTCCATCCACCCCGAGCATCTCTTCCACGTTACCATGGTCCGCGGTGATGATGCAAGCACCGTCTTGGGCAAGTACTGCCTTTACAATCGAGCCCACACAGGAGTCCGTTATTTCACATGCCTTGATTGAAGCGGAGATATTGCCCGTGTGGGCGACCATATCCGGATTGGCAATATTGATCAGGATGAATCCATAGACACCGATTGCAATGCGATGCAAAACTTGATCCGTGAGTTCGAGAGCCGCCATCTCCGGCTTGAGGTCGTAGGTTGCCACGTTGACCGACGGGATGATAACCCGGTCTTCCCCTGCGTAAGGATCCTCCCGCATGCCATTGAAGTAGTAGGTGACGAAACGTTCTTTTTCCGTTTCTGCGACTCGCAGCTGCCGCACCTTATACTCTGATAGGATGCTTCCCAGCGGCGCAAAAACTTTCTGTGGAGGGAACGCGACGCTGACCGGTAAATTCGGTTCATATCGCGTCATCGTCACAACAAATAAATTCTTGACGACAACTTCCCGAATAAACGGACGAGAACGATCGACGACATTTACTACGTGCCGGTGATAATATTTGACCGCATAGGGATCAAACACCACTGCCGCCTGAGCCGTCTCAAAATCCGGGAGGGCCAACGCCCGCGTGAGCTGCCTCGGGCGGTCGATACGGAAATTGAAGCTTATCACGGCGTCATTATCACGAATGCGCGGCAGTGGGGCCCCGGATGAATCAGTGATGATCGTCGGTTCTATGAATTCATCAGTCACATGATTGGCATACGAAGAGCGGATTGCCGCTCCTGCCGATGCGGCGATAAGACCTCCATCCGTTTGCGTGAGACAGCGGTACGCTTTTTGTGTTCGCTCCCAACGACGATCGCGATCCATGGCGTAGTAGCGACCGATCACGGAAGCGATTTTTCCCACACCGACTGCGGTAAGATGCGCTTCAAGCTCACTTACAAACCGTTCACCGGATGTAGGGGTTGCATCTCTTCCGTCGGTGAATACGTGGATATAAACATGCTCGGTGATTCCTTGTTTCCTAATGAGTTCAAGAAGGGCGTATAAATGCTCGCGACTCGCGTGCACACCAGCGTCGGATACGACCCCCAATAGATGAATATTAGAATTATTGGTGTGTGCGTGTGCCAGACTCGCCAAAAATGCGTCGTTGGTGAAGAAGCTGCCGTCTTTGATGGCCATTGTGATCCTGGGGAGATCTTGATAAACAGTCCGTCCGGCGCCGATATTTATGTGTCCGGTCTCTGTATTACCATCCTCACCATAAGGAAGTCCTACGGCTTCTCCACTGGCGGCCAACTCCGTGTGGGGATAGGTATGCCAGAGAAACGGCATCGTTTCGAGCTTGGCAAGACTTATGGCGTTACCGGGCCCGGGCGGGGCCAAACCCCAACCATCCAGGACGATGAGGACGACAGGCTTCATCATAAATCCTAAGCTCAAAATCCTAAATTCTAAACAAATCCAAATGATCTAAATCCCAAATTCAAAACGTTTTGAGTATTTGATATTTGGATTTTGATATTGTTTAGGATTTAGAAATTAGGATTTGGAATTTGCAAACAATTCGGCCTCAATCTGCAACAATCTATTGTATTTCGCCACCCGCTCCCCCCGTGTCGGTCCACCGAATTTGACGTAATCAGCTTGTACCGCTACCCCCAAGTCCGCTATAAAAGAATCATTGGTTTCGCCGCTGCGGTGAGACACGATCGTTTGAATGTTATTTTTCTTTGCCATCGCCACAACCTGCAAAAATTCTGTGAGTGTACCGACTTGGTTGGGCTTGAGGAGGATCGCCGTGCACGCTTTGTCATGGATAGCCTTTTCCAGGCGTTTTGGGTTGGTTGCCAACAGATCATCACCGACAATCATGAGTTCGTGGCCAAATTTCGCCGTAAGATCTGTCCAGCCAGCCCAATCATCTTCATCGAGGGCATCCTCGAGGATGAGGAGCCGATATTTTTTGTGAAGGTCGGCTAAATACGCGACAAAGTCCTTGGGGCTCATGGGAGCCTCCTTGTCTCTAATTTGGTAGCCGCGATCCGTCTTAAAGTGGCTCGCAGCCACATCCAGACCAAAAAAGACATCGACGCCGAAGCGGTACGGCGTGGCACGCACCGCTTCCTGAAGAAGCTCCATAGCGTCAAGATTGGTGTACAAGTTCGGGGCAAAACCTCCTTCGTAACCCACAGCTGTGGAGGTGTTACGGTATTGGAGAATTCCTTTGAGCTTTTGATATACCTCTACGGCAAGCCGCAACGCGTCGCTGTAGCGGTGGTTGCTCGCCGGTATGACTTGGAACTCCTGGAAATCCAAATTTCCGGCACCATGCTTTCCGCCATTGATGACATTCACCGTTGGCGTGGGAATTTTGACGAGCTCTGTGGGAACCAACGGATTGAGCAGGGTATTGAGGTAACGGTAGAGTGGTACGCGCGCCGCTGCGGCGGAGGCGGCAGCAACAGCTAGGGAAACGCTTAAGATGCTATTGGCACCCAGCTTTGATTTATCCAGCGTGCCATCAAGCGCAAGCATGGCCTGGTCAATGCTTTGCTGATCAAGGACATCCATGCCCCGGAGTTTGGATACGATGGTCGTGTTCACCATGTTGACTGCTTTCAATACACCCATGCCATAATAGCGAGCGCCATCGCCATCTCGGAGTTCCTTCGCTTCATATTTCCCAAGCGACGTGCCGGCGGGTACCGCCACGATACCCCGGTATCCGCTTTCGAGAATCACCATGGTTTCGATCGTGGGATTTCCCCGAGAATCCAATATCTCCCGGGCAATGATGGTATAAATTTTTGTACTCATTTTGTAACTCTTTTCTGTTCCGCATCGGCGATCGTCCGCCGCACGTTATCAATACTATCCACGTTTACCGAAACGCTTGTCGCTCCCCACCCCACTAACTTCTCGACGAGATCGGGGTAATCAGAAGGTGCTTGTCCGCACATCGACGTTGTGACCCCTCGTTTGACACACGCCCGTATCACCCGCTCAAACGCCCACATGACGGCCGGATCTGTTTCCCGGAAGTCATGGGCCACTTCGCTATTATCCCGATCCGTCCCCAGGATAAGCATGGTGAGGTCGTTGGAGCCAAATGAAATCCCATCCAATCCGATATCAAGATAATCGTCTATGAGGATGACATTGGTCGGTATTTCGACCATCATCCATAATTTGAAGTTGGACGAACGGGTAAGACCATTCGCAGCAACAATCTGTTTCACTTCCAGCATCTCCTTGGGAGACCGGACAAAGGGAATCATAAGATGTAAATTCTTAAGCCCCCGCTTGTTTCTCACGACTTTTATCGCTTCAAGTTCTAATTCGAAAACTCTTGGATCAGCGATATACCGGGCAGCTCCACGAAATCCGAGCATAGGATTATCCTCTGCGGGTTCATACGCCTTACCACCTTTGAGATTTCTAAATTCATTAGTCCTGAAGTCTGACGCCCTGTAGATGACTGGCCTGGGAGCAAACGCTTCGCAAATTTGACCCATGCCATCCGCCATTTGCGAAACAAATAAGGACTGTTTCTTATCTTCAATAAACTTTTTTGGATGCGTGCCGATTCCGGCCATCATAAACTCCGCACGAAGAAGACCAACACCGTCGACATTCAACTTCGAGACCTCTTTGGCGCGCGCAGGTTCAGCAAGATTGACGTACACTTTCGTCGCTGTTTTGATTTTTGAATATTTTTCATTGGTGGTATTGGTCGTATTTGTAGTATTAGTAATATTTGACTTTACCGCTCCTTTAAATACTTCACCCGTACTTCCGTTTACGGTAATAACCATTCCATCTTTCAGCAATTTTTTCGCGCCTTTAGCGCCGACAACGGCCGGGATCCCAAGTTCACGGGAGACAATTGCCGCGTGACTTGTACGTCCGCCGCGTTCGGTCAATATTGCAACAGCCTTGCGCATCGCCGGTACATAATCGGGGTTAGTCATCTCAGCGACTAACACATCCCCCGTCATGACTTTGTGAATCTCTTTTGGTGAAGAAAGAATTTTTACCGGACCGCTGGCCATACCTGGGCTGGCAGGATCCCCCTTCAGCAGCACAGCTGCTTCAGGGTAAACCCCTTTTGTCGCTTGCCCTGAGCCTCGCTCATCGGAGCGAAGGGTCGTCACAGGCCTCGTTTGCACAATATAGATCTTATCTTTCTCTATTGCCCATTCACTATCCTGCGGAAAGAAATAATGCTCTTCGAGCTTCTTGGCGATTTTGGCAAGTGCCACTATCTGCGCATCGCTGATTTTCTGTTTCGAGCCATCTTTCTTGCTGATAATTCTTATTTCATTGCCATTGCCCTTTTTGACCATCTTTTTTTCCTGCGTTTTGACGGTTTTCATTTTAATCGTGAACGTTGCTTTATCCACTTCATAGTGATCCGGTGTTACTGCTCCCTGTACGATCATCTCGCCCAAGCCGTGGATCGCTTCAATAACGATTTTCGTCTTGTCATTGGTCACCGGATCGATCGTAAACATAATGCCTGAGGAGGCCGACTCAATCATCCGCTGTACCGGGATGGCTATCGAGACCCTGAAATGATCAAATTTATTCGTCGCACGGTAAAAGATGGCGCGAGATGTAAACAAAGAAGCCCACGCTTCTTTTATCTTTTCGATGAGGTTGGCTTCTCCATACACGTTGAGAAATGTCTCCTGTTGACCGGCAAAGGATGCGCCGGGAAGGTCTTCGGCGGTCGCAGACGAACGGACGGCGACCAGCGCATGCTTCACCAATCCCTCGTCTAGCTTGAAATACGCCGTAATGACTTCATTGGCGATTTCCCGGGGGAATTCGGACCCGGTGATGAGCTCGCGGACGGTTTTGGAGACGTGATCAAGTGCTTTACTGTCGCTCACATTGAGATTGTGAAGTGCAGTTTCAATTTTTGAACGAAGATGCGTCACATCAAGAAAATGTTTATATGCGGCAGATGTGACGATAAAACCATTGGGAACAGGAAATCCTGCCTTGGTCATCTCACCCAGATTGGCGCCCTTCCCACCCACAAGCGGGATGTCCTCTTTGTCTACTTCATTAAACCAAACAACAAATTTCGGTGGCATAGAATTAGTATGAAGAAATTAAGAAGTTTTCGCAAGCTGTTCTTTAAAGTAATCCACCCAGGGGATTTTACTGGGATTAACATCATACAGCATAGACATATAATAGTTGACATACGCCCCGAATTGGATGCACTCAAACGCCTGACTGATGCGTGTTTTAGATTGTGGCATAAATTCAGACACTTTCATCCCTTGTTTTTGTATGACTTCCTTCGTAATGGCGTATCGTTTCTGAATTGACGGGCTATACAAGGAAGAATTCAGCATGAAAAACGTCAGGAGATCTTGATTGCTTTTCGGATACGTAAGTGCTTCCATGAGATGGTGATTTAATTCCGGTATATCATGATAGGCTGCAAACGACTTGGCACATTCGTTAAATTGATTGCGAATGACTCTACCCACCTGCGCTAAAAACTCCGCAGAAACTATCACTGGAATTTTTTCAAACCAGGCAAGTGCTTGCTGCTTGGCAGGATTGGAGGCTATAGGAACAACAAGTCCGTATTTCTTAATGCCGGTTTCGGCGATGGCTACAACATCTTTTGTGTCGGCATTCGTCACGGATATAAACCCAAGTTTAGACAAAATGGCAAACTGGCTGTACGCCGTGTACCCGGTCCCTAACCTCGGTTGGTTGGACGGATTATACGTAGGGGTAAAAATATAACAAGGAACTTTTGCACCCAGAAGTACACTACCAAGTTCTTTGCCCACCGCAATACCGGTTAGGAGAGATTTTTTCGTGACTGCTTCTCGTGCGGCGCAAATTGCTTCTTCGGTCGTACCGGAATAGCTGCAAATAATAACCAACGTATTCTCATTGACATACGGCGGAAGATGATACCCGTTGACGATCTCAAAAGGGAGCGTCAGACTGTCAAAAAACAGCGACTTAATGACATAGGCACCAAGTGATGACCCGCCCATACCCGCAAAGACAATATTCTGTGCTTTGTAGTAGGATCGAGGAAATTCAATACGGGCAATATCTTCCCACGCCTGCTGGCATTGTAATCCCACTTGTTCTATAGAGCCAAGAACATTTTCCTGATCAAGAGCTTTAATCGCTGCAAAATCATCAAGATTGGCCATAATTTCCTCCAATTAAACTTTTTTCCACCTCAAACCTAATATTCTCGGCGACTCACTGTCTTGGGAGAGTTCTATCATCCTATCAAGTTGGAGAAATTTTGTGAAGGGATTGATATAGGATTCCATTGGACGATGATAATACTCAAGTATCGCTTTATCCCATAGGGACTTCTTAGACCGTTTTCCGGATAAGAAATAGCTTGCAGAGGTGAGAAATTTACTGTTCTTTTTTCCGACTAACTCTTGAGCCCGAAGAAACAGCGCGTGTGCGGGATGATCAATGACAACAATGAGAATGCCGTGTTTTTTCAATACGCGGGCTGATTCAAGAGCAAATTGCTCCAATGCAGGCAAATATTGCAGAGTCATATTAGCAATCACCACATCAAAGGAAAGGGAATCAAATGGTAAGTTTTGCCCTAGATCACCCAAGACCGTCGAAACATTGGGTAAACCGGAAGTATTATGCGTTGCGGCGGCTAATAATTTTTTCGATGCATCAATACCAACAAGAGACCGCGCTTGGTCGGCAAATTTTCTCAACAAATATCCGTTTCCACATCCGGCGTCCAAGATTGAGTCGTATTTCTTATCGCCCAGAAATTGAAAGATAAGGGGATCAATGAGTTTGGTGTGCAAGGTATCTCCTTGAGATCCAATGCCTTTGTCATAGAGATCAGCGTAGGTATCCCACTGGTTCGTCATAAAAGTTCCTTTCTGATAATTTCCAAAAGTTCATCATGGAGGAGACCATTAGATGCTAAAAACCCGCGGCTCATGTCGTGCGGGGAGAGGGCTCCCCCATCTAAATGCGTAACCTGCCCGCCGGCCTCCTCCACCAAGAGTAATCCAGCTGCCACATCATGCCATTTATTGGATAATTCTGCTGAAATAATATGTGCCTCCAAAATTCCGCTCGCTACATAGCCGAGTGACTTCGCATCGTCCCAACTTGGCCGCAATCTATAACAGGCAAACGTTAAATCTTTGAGTAAAGAGAAATGTTTTTCTACCTTAGAACGCTCAAATGGCGGTAAACCGACGGGAAGATGATACCCAACATGGGATAGTTTTATGTCGCTCACCGAAGAAACGTGTATAGTTTTTCCATCCTTCTTTGCGCCTTGGGATCGAGCCGCTGAATACAACTCATCTAAGCCATTCCGCTGGATAACGCCTACAATAAGATTTTTATTGTGCTCTATAGCGATGAGACAGTTATATTCCTTCACTCCTCTGGCATATTCCTTCGTACCATCAAGCGGATCGATGATCCAAACGTAATCCGAATGGTTATCAGTGAGTCCCCCCTCTTCGGCTAATAAGCTATGCCCGGGATATTTATGACGGATAAAATCTGTAATGAGTGTTTCCGATGCAATATCCGCAGTCGTCGCGAAATCCCCAATATCTTTTTGTACGACGATTTTTGCGTTTTTTTGATAACGCGTAAGAAGTTTACCTGCCGATACGGCTACATGTTCCACATCTTTTTGCAATTGTTTATAAAATGTAGCGCTCATTTCAATGAGTCTGTGTTCACACCTTTCGTGAAATCTACTTCACTATAGCGGCGGAGAATCTCTCCAACCTGGCGGCGCAGGAGATCATATTGCCCTTGCACCTTTGCTTCAAACTTAACGGTCAAATAGGGACCGTTTTGCGAAGCGCGGACGATGAGCATTTCATCCGTCGTGTCCATGCGCACGCCGTCAATCTCGGTGTAACGGGCATCAGGATAGAGTTTTTTGATATCATCCCCAATTTTCTTACTCACCAGATCAAACTTGACCGCATCAGGACAACCTACCTTTATTTCGGGGCTCGAGATATATTTTGGAAGCTCGTTTATTGCCTCTCTCAATGTTTTTTTAATACGGGTCAAATACGCCAGAAGCCGGAGAGATGCTATTGCCCCGTCATCATGACCATAAAAATTATCGACGAAGTAGAAATGTCCGCTTAACTCTCCACCAAAAGGTGCGCGTTCGTCGCGTACCTTGGCTTTAATAAACGAATGTCCGGTTAACCACATAACCGGTATACCACCTGAAGACGCAACTACATCATCCACTTGCTTGGAACAAAGCGCGTTGTAGACAATTTTTGAACCCGGCAATGACTCCAAAACATCTTTGGCGAAAAGAGAAACGAGCGTATCGTTCCAGATGAGATTTCCTTGATCATCAACAACTCCGATCCGGTCGCCATCCGCGTCGTACGTAAATCCCAGATCCGCCTTCTCTGCAATGACCCGTTTGGCAAGCCGCTCCTGCACTTCGCGTTCCGTGGGATCAGGAGTCCCTACTGGGAAATTGCCGTCCGGCGTCGTGTTTTGCTCGATGACGGTGCATCCCACTCGGCGCAAAATATCGGGGAGGAAAATTCCCGTCGTAGCCGCACAGGAGTCCACAACGACTTTAAATTTCCGAATAGTATCCACGCGACGCATGAGGTCGTCGACATAATCATTCTTAATATCCTGCGTTATGTGCTTGCCTCGTGGTAACCGTGTCTTAAATTTCCCGGATTTGACGAGATCCCTAAGGGCAATCACCTCATCCGTCAGCATGGTTTCCGAATACCCGGTACCAAATTTGAATCCGTTATATTCCTTGGGATTGTGGGACGCCGTGATCATCACCATCCCGCGGGTGCGAAAAAAGTATCCGGCAAAGTAAGCAATCTGTGACAACGTCATGCCGATATCAAAAACCGTGATTCCCGCTTGAGTTAATTCTCGCACCATCACATCACGAAATGTGGGCCCGGTAAGCCTGCAATCAAAACCTAACACACAGTCATAAATCCGCCGTTCCAGAAGCCACGTCGCGTAACCTTTCCCCAAAAGCGCAACCGTTTCTTCGTTGAGTTCGCTCCCCACGAGTCCCCGAAGGTCGTATCCGCGAAATACATGATCAGGAATAGATACATCCATATGAAATCCCCTCCTTTAATCGTATAAACCTGTATGTTATAAGCAGCGACCGCAACTTGTAACATACATCATAATAATACTAATACTTATAAATCCACAAAAAATAATTCTATCTGTTGTGCGAGGGGAAACGGCGAGGAGCCGGTTTTTAAGGAGATGTCGATGTGGAGAAGCTTAGACTCCATAGAGAGAAGTTTATCCATGGTAAAGGACGTGGCTTGGCTTGTCAAACGGCTGGCCTGCCAACCCTGGAGTCCCTCCGGCGTCACGCCGTCACGCAGCTGAATAAGCTGGCGCACGCGCCGAACGAGAAGAGTAAAAATGAGTTCTGCCGCATCAATAGACAACGCTTCCTGAAGTAATGGAAGGAGCGTGACCGCACGTCCCGGAACAATGCCATCGAGGAGTTTGAATATGATGACGGGAGTTTTAAACAGTTGCACGGAAACCTTTGATCCCAATAATCCTGTCAGGATTTTCCCAATTTCTTTGCCTTCCCAGAGGATGATATCGCCGGTTTCTCCTGACCGTTTGATGATATCCGTAAGCTGAATCGCTTGCTTCTCTTTTTTCCCAAGTTTTGTGAGCAATCCTTCAATGACCACAAACACCATACCTCCAAATAATGAGGTGGATTCCAACGCCTGCGTTAGACCGGGCGCATCGATCGTGTTGCCATCCAACTGTCTCATCTCTTTGCCGTGACTTTTGGCTTCCGCAATAAGCCGCGTGAGATCGGCTCGGGAGGAAACAATGTGATCGCCGTGGAGTAGAATGAGCATAGATTTTAGACAACAGATAGCAGATAACAAAAAACTAATTTAAAAATTCAAAAAATTACGGATTCTATTTTTTGTTCCTTTCTTCGTTTGTTTAGTGCTTGCCTGCGCTGAGTCTTTCCGTAGGGGTGCTTGGTCATTGGGATTTGAGTTGTATATCTGAAACAACTTCTCTACTGTCCTCCGGTCTATCCGATGATACCTACCATGGTGCGGGACGAGCGCTCCGGAGAAATTCTTCGGAATATGCATGAGCTCATGGATGATCGTGCGGATCTTATCGTCATCAGGCAGTTTATCAAAATGATGAGCAAGAACTTCAATAACATAATGGGGTGGGTGAGAAAGTGCTTTCTGCCAGATCTTGGGGAAACTCCAGATGCGGGCGTATGCCCGGCTCGTGGCACCCGTACTTCGCATGCACGTAATCTGATCGCCCTTTACATGATCAAAAGGCGTACGCTTGAGAATCTGACGCATGATGGTATTGATATCCGGGGCGTTTTCTACTTCCATAGATAATTATTAACCATCTAAGCTACTAAGCTACTAAGTTACTAAGCTACTAAGCTACTAAGCCTCTAACAACTCCCTCGTCTCCTCTAACAATCGGACATTCGTTTCCCGATATCCAATGAGGCGGATCGCTTGATCGATCGTTACCCATCGGGCTTCGCTGATTCCTTCTTCCTTTTGTACCTGTGGTTTGGTACAGATTTTTGATTGAAAGATAAAGTAGTGCACGTTTTTTTTGACGACACCGTTACGCTTATAGAAATAGTGAATAGAGTGGAGCGGGGCCAGAAATGTAAGACCGTTGATACCGACTTCTTCATGAATTTCTCTTGTCGCGGCCTCTTCTGGCGTTTCTCCTTTTTCGATGAGACCTTTGGGAAACGTCCATGTCCCATTCATATCCCGAAGTATCAGGACGTACCACCTATTTAGGATGGGGCAAACGATGACCCCACCCGCGGAAACTGCTTCTTTCATGAGGTAACCAAGTATAGCACGTCGCCAGACTTGACCGACTGATCCACCCGCACTCCGCACGTCTCGCCGACGGGCACGCTGGTCATCTGATTATGTTCCATTTGGAGTGATTGTATCGTTTGTATAAATTCATTATCATGCCCGGAAATTTTCACCGTATCCCCAACTTTGAGCGGTTGGTTCATGACCGTGATAACGGCGACGGAAATTTTGTCATAATAATGCGTCACCTTGCCGATTTGAATATCCATACAACTCACCTCCGATCACTAAATTCTAAGCACTAAATCCTAAATTCTAAACAAATTCCAAAGTTCAAAAATATAAAACTGTTTTGTATATTTGATATTTGGATTTTGATATTATTTAGAATTTAGATATTAGGATTTTGGATTTACTTTAAAATAAACTTTTCCCTTTATCTTCTCCGGCAATAGACTCTCGGTCGTGTACTTTTGGTAGCCCTTCCCATAGTCCAGATCTTTCATGAGCTTGGTCGGAGCGTTACGGATCATAAGCGGAATGGGCAAATTTCCGTATTGTTTGACGTCGGCAAGGGCCGCAAAAAATGCATCATAGGCGCTTCGGTCTTTCTTAGCCTGCGCTAAGTAACAGACGCCGTGCGCCAGTAATATCTGCGCTTCCGGATATCCTACTTTATGACACCCATCAAAGACAGCATTAGCGACGACTAAAGCAGTGGGCTGGGCAAGACCAACATCTTCCGATGCAAAAATGACCATCCGCCGTGCAATAAAGAGCGGATCCTCGCCGGCTGCCACCATACGCGCTAAATAATACAGGGCCGCATCCACATCGCTTGCCCGCATGGATTTAATGAACGCGCTGATCGTGTTGTAGTGCTCCTCACCGGATTGATCGTACTGCAGCATCTTCTTTTGCGCCGCTTCCTCAATATCAGAAACACTGATACTGTTTGATTGCTTGATTCCCGGTATCGTGCCTGGCTTGTTTCGGGTATTTTCTTCTTCCGTCAACCGTGACGCAATTTCCAGTATGGTCAACAGCGCTCGGGCATCTCCATTGGCCACTTCTTTAAGAAAGGTACGGGCATCATCAGCGATTTTCCTTTTAAGATACTTGATTCCCCGATCGATAATCGTATTTAAATCGCCATCCGAGAGTGATTTGAGAACCAACACGCGGCAACGCGAAAGAAGCGGCGAGATGACTTCAAATGAGGGGTTTTCGGTCGTCGCACCGATGAAAATGACCGTTCCGTGTTCTGCGTGCGGCAGAAGCGCATCTTGTTGCGCTTTATTAAACCGGTGAATTTCATCGAGGAAAAATACGGTCCGCTTGCCCGTCGTATCCAGACGGTCTTTGGCATCTTTGATGATAGTGCGAACTTCCGCAAGGGAAGATGTGACTGCTGATTTAGCCTCAAAATGCGCATCAGTCAGGGTGGCCAGAAGATAGGCAAGGCTCGTTTTCCCTGATCCGGGTGGTCCCCAGAAGATCATCGAGGGAAGAAATGTGCTCCCCAGCATTTTTCGGATAATGCCGGTCTCCCCCACTAAGTGCTCCTGTCCAACGACCTCATCAAGCGTCTTCGGACGCAGAATTTCTGCAAGCGGCCGATAGTCAGTCATGAGGCAATTGTATCACGTGAATTCAAATTCAAATTCAAAGCTAAGCTTTGAGCTTCAAAAAAGCTTAGCTTTTTATTATAGCTTCCCACGGAAATCCATCCCGACCGAAATGCCCATAGCGGGCGGTCTTCTGATAGATCGGCTGGCGCAATGATAGACCATCGATAATTCCTGGAACCGATAAATCCAAAAGTTTCCAGGCAAATTGCTCAACTGCCTTTATGGATTTTTTCTCCGTCCCAAAGCACTCAACGGATTTGGCGATCGGCTCGCGGTGGCCGATCACGTACGCTACCCGAACCTCGGCCCGGTCCGCTAGTCCCGCCGCCACGATATTTTTGGCGATGTACCGGCACGCGTAGGCTGCACTCCGATCAACTTTCGTGGGATCCTTGCCCGAGAAGCAACCACCGCCGTGACGCGCATACGCACCGTACGTATCGACGATGATTTTCCTCCCCGTGACCCCGGTATCGGATGCGGGACCACCGATTTCCCATTTACCGGTACCGTTGACAATGATGTCCTTTTCCTTGGGAATCTTAAATCCATACTGTTTCAGGACGGGTTTGATCACATTGTGGATCAGTTGCCGTTTCACTTCTTGAGCCGATACCTTTGGATCATGCGGTACGGCGATCACCACCTGATCGACGCTCACTGCTTTCCCGTTATCATAAGCGACCTTCACTTCGCTTTTCCCATCCGGGCGCAAAAACGGCATGATTTTTTTCTCACGTGCCTCATCCATCCTCTCGACCAATCGATGAGCAAGGATAATCGGTAGTGGCATAAGCTCCGGCGTCTCGCGGCAAGCATAGCCAAACATCATCCCTTGGTCCCCCGCGCCGCCGGTATCCACGCCCACGGCGATATCCGGCGATTGCTCATGGATGTAAATGGACATGGGTGAACGATGGGAAAAATTATAGATTCCGTCGGTATATCCCAAAGAACGGATGACCTCCCGTGCGATCGATTCGTAGGGCAAACGCTTCGGACACGTAACTTCTCCCGCCAACACCACGCGATTGGTCGTCACCAATGTTTCTATGGCCACGCGCGACGTAGGATCGACCGTCAGTGCTGCATCCACAATCGCATCAGATATCTGGTCGCAAATTTTATCCGGATGACCCGAAGCCACCGATTCGGACGTAAAAAAAGTTTTCATAGTACTCCTTTCATAAAAACCACAATCCAATACGAAAAAACTCTCCCTAAGGAGAGTTTTTGTTTCCCTATGGGGCCTATCATTCCCCGCTTATGGCGGGGGCTCATGGGAGCACCGTGTCCGCCGGCTGGCGGATCGGTTGCTGGACGGCTAATGAAGTGAGTTCTTCTTTACCCCGCGAAGCGTTTCGCGAAGTGGGGCCGTCACTCTGGATATATTAAATTGTATATGTACCATAACGCAGTACAGTCTCACCCGTCAATAGTCAATAGTCAATGTTGTTGCAGCTCCTTCACTTTTCCAAACGCAATCCTATCTTGAACTTTTTGTGCCATCCCAAGCATACGGCCCGGTGTCACCGTAAACTCTCCCCACCGGTCGGCGATTGTATCTATCGCATCAGTAATATTCCGTTTCTTTTCATCCGTATTCCATAATTCCATCTGCCCCGTACCACGCGGGGTCAGAAGAAAGCTGGTTACCGCAAGAATCCGTACGGGCTTGGCAGGAGCCCGGATGAGGAGCTCTCTTGATTCCTTTAAAAAATCACAGTCCGCAAACAACGGATAGTGCCTGCGCGTATTTTTTATCCAGTGGGAATAGTCATCAAACAGAAGCGATACGCTTATGCCGCAAGCCACAAATCCCGCTGCCCGAAGCCTTCTGCCCATCTTTACGATGAGCTGAGTCATAATCTTGGTAACTTCCGGATCCGTAGAGAGACGAAATATGGGAAATGCAAATGACTGGCCGTACGTCTTCTGGGGCTCCTCGGCTTCGTTAAAAGACTTATACCTCACTCCATCCTCATACCCGTGGAGTCGTTGCCACCAACTCCAGCCTATCTTGCTATGCAATGCCGCAACAAGAGCGTTCGCCGAAGCTCGGGAAAACTCAACCGGTGTATTTATTCCAGCAATCCGTAGTCTCGTTGCGTTGCCTTCTTTGATGCCGCAGAGATCCTCAAGCTCGAGTCCTGTAAAGATCACTTCAATATTCTCTTGGAGAATGACATCCATTCCATCGGGTTTATGAAGTCCCGAGGCTACCTTTGCCAAGTATCGATTCGGCGCGATGCCGATGGAGACCGTGAGCCACTCACAAATTTCCTTTTTAATCCGTTGTTTGATATCTTTGCCGATAGAAACCATAGCATTAACGCATTGGTTTGTAGGGGCCTCTCCCTGTTTTTTTACAGGGCGAGGCACTGTCAATTCTTTGATGTAACGCTCTAATGCCGGAGCGCCGCATAAATCCATCACCATTTCATCAATAGATTCAACAGAGAGATATGGCGTATACGAAGAAAGAAGTGTCCGGAGTTTATGATTGACCCACCGGTACTTTTCCGGATCCGGTGACAATACCACGAGATGTGGATAGAGTGCTTTGCCTTCATTCACTCGCATGCCGGTTTTGATGCCAAAACGCTTGGCCTCTACCGATGCCGCCAGGATACAACCACGCCCAGTCGTGTATGCGGCTACTGCGATTGGTTTGCCGCGAAGCAGCGGATTGGCCTGCTGCTCGATGGTCGCGAAGCACGAGTTAAGGTCGACGTGCATGAGCGTGGGAAGTGAAGAAGAAAACATATATGTTATTAGTTACTTCGTTAATTTGTTACTTAGTACCACTTTACGTTTTCTCCAAATAACCAAGTAACCAAGTAACCAAATAACCAACTAACTTTCTGTCTCCAGCAATCTCCACGAGAGCGTTTCTGCATTAAGCTCCAATTTGAAGGCGGTGGTCCCATCCGTCACGGAAAAAATATGGAGAAGTGTCCTGCCTTCCCGCGTGGTGTGATGCAACCCTACATTCGTGATCGTATACCGCCGGCCCCGCCAATAGAGAGACGTCGGGGCGGCCGACCGCTTGAGATGATTAAATAAAAGATTTACCGAAACACGCTCATCTATCGTTTCTGCCATACCAGGTAGTGAATTTTCGATTTATACGATGACGTATAAAAATAGATAACCGTATTTTGCATCATTATTAAGGCATGGTTGGACAACAGTAAAGTTTTTCATTTTAAAAAATATCGAAAATATACTACCTGGCATAAAGGTATATATCCAAAATATACCCGAATGATGCACCTGTCAACTGATAACTACCAAATCAAAACACCTCAAAAAAATGACAAATCAGGCAAGCACGTGCTTGGTCAATATGTTAAAACATTCCCACTTGAACCGGCGATAAATATCTATACAATGAAGAGGTGAAAAAGAAGAACGGATATCTGGAAGTCATCGCCGGTCCTATGTACTGTGGCAAGACGGAAGAACTCATCCGGCAGGTCAAACGGGCAACGATCGGTAAAAAGAACGTCCAGGTGTTCAAGCCGGATATCGATTTGCGCTACGGGCGGGATAAAAAGCTCTACTCCCATGCCGGCCTCACCTTTGACAGCGACATGGTCTCCAAAGCCAAAGATATCCTTCCATTGGTAAAAAAAGACACGGATATCGTAGGTATCGATGAAGCACAGCATATGGGAGAAGCGCTCATAGACGTGGTAGAGACACTCCTGGCCCAAGGCAAACAAGTCATCGTCACGGGACTTGCCCTCACGTTTGACCGCCAGCCCTTCACCCCGGTCCCCGCCCTCATGGCGATGGCCGATAAAGTGACTAAGCTTTCCTCTATTTGTATGCTTTGTGGTGCTGAAGCTGTCTATCACAAGAGAATCGGAGCCGTGAAAACCAAAGCCAATGCCTTGGAGCCGGATCCGGCATTCATCGCCAACCTCGCCGATGCTACCTTTGAAGCTCGGTGCAGAGTTTGTTGGAAAAAATAATATTTTCAGGTAAAATGCAGCGATTACGTCAATAAAACCTGAAGTTATATTTTATCGATTAAAATCAGCACATACATACGAACCTAACGAATTACCATATCCCGATACAGGAGAGAGACGTTGGGTGCTTAATAAAGGACGAGGTTGGCCGCGAATACTACCTGATGGTTCATATATATATATATACAGTAACGCCCGATGGAGAGGTAAGATTTTCTGAGCATCCCAGGCCAACAAGCCAAATGCATCACCCTGAATTGGTTCATGGTAAAGAAGTAATTGCGGCAGGCATGATGAACATCCAACATAACATTATAGTTGCGATTGATAATGAAAGCGGACACTACGCACCAGATGAAGATTCTGTCCTGCTTGCTCTCCAAGCATTACGCTTATGGAATGCGCCAATATCAAATGATTTGAGACTGGATACGCGGTGGTCACATTTTGCATAACAATATCATTTTTTTCTACATTAGAATCTATAATTACGATAAAAAAAGTCCCACATAGTGTGGGACTTTTTTACGTGTTTTTGAATCAAAAAAAGTTATACCTTTTTTACATTCTTTGCACTTTGGCCTTTAGGACCATCTTCAACGGTAAATGTTACGACGTCTCCAACTTGAAGCTCGTCATAGGTAACACCAACCAAATCCTTAGAATGAAAGAAAAGGTCTTTTACTTCGCCATCTCGGCTAATAAAACCAAATCCTCTATCTGTTTTAGTTTTGACTGTACCTTGCATAGTTTTTGTCTCCTTTCAGTACCCGTACTATACCATACTTTGGGAAAATATATCAGGGGGCAAAATGAATTGCTTTAAACGCTCCGGATGATACAATGAGCTGGATAATCTACATATATTATGTATGGCCATGTCCTCTGTCAATATTCATATCAAAGTCAAAGACTTTAAGAAGTCGCTTACATTCTATGAATCGCTAGGATTTAAAAAAGTGAATTCGTATGGACCGGATCATGAGGTCAAGGAGCGGTATAACGGTGCGGCTTTCCAACTTGGTGAGACAATACTGGAAATTGCCGACGGACACCGGGGCGTCAAACCGGAAGTGTTTCAGGAATCCGTTACCTCATCAAAAATCTCACTTTTTATCGGTGTGGATTCGATCTCTGACATGTTGGCGGTATGCAAAAAAGCAGGAATTGAGCCTATTGTGGGAGTACGGCATTATCATTGGGGGAAACTCGAATTCGTCATCCGGGATCCGGATGGCGTGATCATTGTCTTTTTTGCGCCATACACCAAAGAGGAAGCAGAAAAGGTTAATGCGGATGAATCGTATAGTACCGTGTTATCAACGTGACCACGCAAATTTATTTCCTAATCTCACTATTTTTTGATACAATTACTTAGTAATTAAGCCCCGTTCGTCTAGCGGCCTAGGACAGTGGGTTTTTCCCAGTACTTTAGGCGCTTTCGCAACGGAGAGATAAAGGCCCCATCGTCTAGCGGTTAGGACAACGGGTTTTCAGCCCGTTTACACCAGTTCGAATCTGGTTGGGGCTACTTTAGAAGAGTAGCGTATCAAAAACGGCACCTGACCGTTAAAATAATGGCGGTAAATCAACCT
>JBBTWJ010000023.1:0-21163 GCA_038062895.1 Patescibacteria group bacterium | reverse complement strand
AATACAAGGAGCTAACTATTCAATTTCATCAACACGATTTTGTCACTTAAGCCTACAATCTTATTGTTCTAACATAAACGAATCTCCCGGTCCGACTATTTTATGGCAACCGGTACAACGAAGAATCATGGTGTAAATATTCTTCCGTTTTAATCCTTCCCTCCCATGACAATAAAATATACCTTGCGATCGGATTGGTACTCCTTCGCCTGGATCCGGAACAATATATATTGCAAGATCCTCTCCGCACGCACCGCACGCCCCCCAATAGCGATTTCTTTGAATTTCAACTAAATAATCTGAATCACGTTCCTCTACACTCATTTGTATATTATAGGATATTTCAAATTATTCTGCATCTTTTCTATATCTTTCTGGTTGCATACATTTGATCCCTCTTGACTTTGTTTGACCCCAGGTGTACTGTTGTGCATGATATCGATACTGTCCAGAAAGGCCGTTAGTTTTTATTTCTCAATAACGAAGTAACCAACTAACGAACTAACTCCTATGTCTCTCGGTGATGAATGGCCAGAATTATTAACCGTCCGTGAAGTAGCAAAGATACTGCGTGTCTCCCCTCTTACCATCAAACGATGGGGCAAACGCGGCAAGTTGCCAGCAATCCGCATCAACTCCCGCGGCGACCGCAGATACAAAAAAGAAGCCGTCATGTGGCTCTTAGGGCTACAACAAAAAGGGTCGTTATAATAGAGTTATTCGTTAGTTGATTACTTAGTTACTTCGAAGAAGTACGAATAGAAGTAATACTTCGTTTCAATGAACTAATTGTTCGAGCGAGCTTCTGCAATGTTTCATACGCCATGTCATATTGCTCTCCTGTAATCAACTTTTCATTTCGAGCAATAGTCAAAATAGCGACACACTCATAGCAGGAACCTCTGGAAATAGACAAAAAATGCGCAAAATCTTTTGTCGTTCGACTCGTCCCCTCGGCAATATTTAACGCTATTGATAACGCAGCTCTCTGGAGTTGATCTGCCAACGTATACCTATATGGTGTCGCCCATGATTTCGTAAGACTAAAGACGAATGTTATAAATACAAGTGAATCTTGGTAAACACGTAAATCTTCAAATTTAAACCTTTGTGTTTGGTCCATGTCTCTTGTTTTACCAAGTAACAAAGTAACGAACTAACCAATAACCGCTTTCAATCTGTCCGCTGCATCACTGGGGTCAACGACGTTGACGTTCAGTCCTGTCCCCAACTCAAACCCCGCGCGATGGATGAAACGCGGGATGATACGGATATACCAATTGATCCCGTGATAAATATAAAAATTGTAGCCGAAGGGCATCTCCCCATGATGAATGACGGACGTGGGATCGTCATACACCGCTTTTACCCGCTGCAGCGCCTTCTGGAGGACGTGGGCTAAATCCGGCAATTCATCATCCGTGAGGTCACAAAACTTCGTACCAACACCTTTGGGCGCAATCCATACTTCATACGGCCACTGGGAAAAATCCGGGCAATAGGTACGAAAATACGTATTCTCTTCTACCACATTGGCAAGCGGCTCACGGGAAAGCGTATCGAGATTAATTTGCCTGGGCACCACCACGAGCTGGCTATGCGGATGCATGAGACTTGCTCCGGCATGCAGGCCATGATTACAAAAAATGAGGACGTGTCCGCTTTCTTTATAAAAGCAATACCGGTCGCGATAGGTCGTCATGATTCGGGTAACCTGTTCCAGTGGGAGATCTTCGATATCTTTGACATCATCGGTACTATGGATGATGACTTCATGAATATCGGTGATGGGGAACTTATTGGGAACCACCCGGACCTGCCATCCCGGCCCATCCTTGGCCCCCTCACCAATCCGGTACACTTCCGGCGGAGTGAGGCTCTCGTTACCCAGACAAAATGGACAGGCATGGGATTTAACGGGTGCTGCATCATCGGGCTTGCCCGCCCTAGTCCCGTCCTGCGGGACGTCGGCGGGACGCTTTGTTCTGCTCGGCGCGATCACGACCCACCGCTGCGTTTTGACATCAGGGACGTATTTGGCCATATCTCAACAATACTACCAATCATCAAATAATCTCCCGCGAAGCGGGATCCACGATGTTGTATTTCCGATGAAAATCGGAAACAACATCGGGACAATACTACCAATATCCATTATGAGAGAAATCTAGTAAGAAGTGCAAGTACCTGTTCTTTTATAGACTTCGTAATCTTCACTTCTACTAATCCCTCCCCGGGTTGACCGTAATAAAGCACGCTTCCGAGTGGAGCATGCTCAATGACCGGAAGCACGAGAAGGTCTTCTTCTCCATCGATAATTATTACATGATGCATTTTGATCGTTTGATTCCCGGTATCGGAAGCTAAACTACCTACTGATCTTTCCTTTACGTCCATTATTGATTGTACTGCTTCAATTGCTTCCCGACTGATAAACCCCGGACCGCTTTTCACAAATTTAGCCTTAAAAGGTGAGACCTTTTGAGGCTGAAATAAATCAAGCACTTCGTGAAACGGTTTCCTCCCTACTTTGCCGTCGATAATAGCCAGCCGAGGCACTACTCCTACATCCAAAACCGTCTTCGTCGCCATGTCCCCGACGGTGATGACGGTATGTTGAAAACTCCTTGCGATTGAGGCTGTTATGACAGCCCCTTTAAGGACCGTCCCTAATGGCTTGCCCAATGCTGACCGCATTGACTCCGGCATGATCAATCTCCCATCGGGATCAATCTCTCCGCTTCGCAGTCTCGTCGAGGAAATTGCCTTCCCATCCTCCGCCGGCACCATCGGCACTTCGATGAGGACGAGCGGTGACAGGGTCCAACCCCGTCGCAGATCGTTGATACGCTCTCCGGTCTTGCGGTTCTCTTTGGTGACGATGAGGGCGTCCAGATCGATCATTGATGCAGCCGGTTCAAAGGGATCGGAGATGGGGATGATGATTGCGCGATCGAAATAACTCTGTTTACGCAACCATAGCGTAAGTTGATCTAGTCTCACTTTGTAACTCTTGATAGTATTTAGAATTTGGTGCTTGGGATTTGTTTGAAATTTGCCTGCCCTGAGTCTTTCCGAAGGGGTGCTTGGGATGTGAGATTTAAACCTGCGGACAAACGCATCACTCGTCAGCCCTATGGTAACCCGCTCCCCCACCCGAAATGCCTCGGTAAGTAATGTCCGGTGTCCTGCGTGCAGTCCGTCAAACGTGCCCGCCACGAAGATATGATGAAACGTTGCATTTTGCATGATGTGTGCTAATATTACTCTAAATTTTTCAAACTTTCGACCTATGGCAAACTTTACGATAGAAAATACCGAAGTAGGGCAAACTGTCATTAAATTTTTCCCCGAGCATGGAGGTGCCGGTTATGCACGTACATCCAATATATTAGATGCGAACGAAAAAATTTGGGCTGCAGGTATCAAAGGAGAAATCATTCTTGACTTGACTGAGGTTAAACACGCAGAAACTACCACATTGATAGAAATTGCTTCTTTTCTGAGTGCCGATCCCCATCGAACGGTATCCATTCGCGCATCAGAATCGATCGCTCAAGCATTGAAGCCCCCAGATGCTCCACTGGTTTGGTAACACCATCTCAATAATCTATATCGTTGGTTCTCTATGATAGAGATATTGAATTGCCTCTTCCTCTGTGGCAGCATGCCCCAATGTCAGAGCTTCTATTATTTGAACACCTAAAGTCCCATGCGTATCAAGAATCCTTCGATATTCTTCAACGGTGACTCCTGCGCCAAATGCAGCTGCTTCTACCTCTTCGCGAATCTCTGATTGTACTCGATCCACTGAATCAGCACTAATGGCCTCCTGCTGTTGACATCTTACGTATTCTGCTGCGGTCATGCGATTGGCCACTCTGTCTAGCTTCTGATGTGCTTCAATGGACTCTTTAAGCGTGAGCATATATGCACCTCACCATCCGATAATCCAATGCCAATTTTATGATATACTACTCTTACTTCTATGAATGCACAACATTCAATCGCTCCACACCTCGATCTAGCCAATCATCATCCAGACGCCACACCAGAGGATGTGAAGGCACTCTGTGCCAATGTCCTCACCTACGGCTTCAACGGAGGATTTGTCAATCCCTGTTATATCGATCTAGCACGAATAGAGCTTGGGGACAGAGCAAAAGTCGGGACCGCCTTCTCTTTCCCGTTGGGACAGGATACCCTCGAGATGAAAATGTTTGCGGCCCGCGAGGCCGTCCGGCTTGGGGCCGACGAGCTGGATATCGTGCCCAACAACGGGCTCCTTCTGACCGAGACTGGTTTCGGACAGTATCGAGATGAACTCAAGGCGATCACAGACGCGGCGCGCGGGGCACGAGTGGATATCGTTGTCAAATTTATCATTGAAACGGGGCTGTTTCTCATGGATGAAACAACAGCATCAACAGATGAAAAAGACCGTGGGGAATTCTTGATCAAACGCGCAGCGGAGGCGATCCTGGCCTCCGGAGCAGACTTTGTGAAGATTTGCTCTGGGATGGGCAAACGCGGCGCAAGCCTCAATGATGTAAGGCTCGTCAAAGAAGCCGTCGGAAACGCTCCCATTAGGATCAAAGTCGCAGGAGGCATCGATACTCTTAAAGAAGTGAACGCCTTTTTGGAAGCCGGTGTGCACCGGATCGGGACATCCAGAGCTGTGGAGATAATAACAGGAATAAACTAAATTATTCTCTTTCGCGATGCCCCAGTGAACTCCTAAGTGTACGCAGCCCTCTATTCATTCTATTTTCAGCAGTATTTCGAGCTACTCCATTAGCTTCTGCCCACGACTGGAGAGAAATATCTTCAAAAAAAACTGCGCCAATCACAGACTGTTGATCCTCTGGTAAAGATTTTAAATAATTTTTCATTTTTTCAATTTCTACATCATTCAAAGCAACCTGTTCTGTAGAATCATCTGACGCACGACAAGCTAGCTCTTCCAAGCTGGAAAAACTATCCATTTCTGCCTCAATACGGGCATCTCTGGCATCAAATGCAACTTTCAAGTTATGTAACTTTTGTGCTTTATAAGGTGGTTTTGCTGCGGCCATACGGAGTATTTTACCACGAAGTATGATTTTTCTCAAATTTATTTCCCCTGCAGTGCTTCAAGGGTCGCAGCAATACTTCCGGGATCTTTCAGAAGCGTATCGGCGGAAATGACCAGCCGTGAGACGCCCACGTCGGAGAGGAGCGACGCGTTATGCTCGTCAATATTCCCCTCCGCCACAATCGATAAATCCGGATAATGATGACGAATGGCTTTCATCTTCTCAAGGGACTCCGACAAAAACGGCCCGTCGGAAACCCCGGCTTCTATCGTCATGACCACGACGAAATCCACCGTTTCCAAATATGGCTCGATGATATCCAGTTCACTTGCCCCATCCAGAGCCAACCCAACCTCAATACTTTCTATCTGGGCTTCCTCAAGAAACTGCCGGGGATCGCTGCACTCGACTTGAGCAATGATCCGTTTAAATCCTGCGTCCACGAGTGGCTTAAGGTACTTCACGGGATTGTCCACCATCAAGTGCGCTTCAAAGGATGTTTCAGGATGAGAAGCGATGACGGCTTTGAGCTTCTCCATATCCATCAGCGTAAGAGTTGGCACCATCGTCCCATCGGAAAGATCCAATTGTATCCATGGAGAATGGGAAACGAGTGTCCCCGCCTGTTGAGCGAGAGCGGTTTCATCGTCGGTAAAAATCGCGGGAGTGACGTCGATCATGCTCTATACGATACGAGGAAAAGATAGGCGAGGTCAAGAGGGAAAACAGACTACCGGAAATTTTGGAGCGATTCGGAAAGCTTGGCGTATTGATCATCCAGCCCCCGGAAGGTTTCATCATCCATAAGTCCCCGACCCCAGGCAACCGCCAGGTGCGTGCGGGTCATAGCGACCTCTCCCACGGCTTTGGTCATGAGATCCCGGCCAACCCGTCGGTCCTGACGGGTCAGACTGTCCGCAATGGTTGCCGCGACCATCTGGGATGCTGCGAGAAGCTCTTCCACAATCTCTTCATCATGAGACCCGAATTCACCATCATCAAGCGCCTCATGGAGATCCATGAGGGCCACGTAGCTTTCTTGCCAAAGTTTGTGTTCGTGAAAGTTAACCATAAAACGATTATAATCGTTTCCAATCATGAAATCCATCACCTTTTGGAATCCCGTGCCCGAATACGAGAAAATTGGGAGCGAAGTGCATACGGCTATCTCCCGCGTCCTCTCTTCCGGCACGCTCATCTTGGGCCCGGAAGTGGCTGCATTTGAGAAATCTTTTGCCAACTTCATCGGCTGCCGATACGGCATTGGCGTGGGAAATGGGACAGATGCCATCAGCATTGGACTTAGGACGTTGGACATAGGAAAGGGCGATGAAGTCATCACTGCCGCCAATACGGCTATCCCCACGGTCGCAGCAATCGTAGCCGTCGGCGCCACACCGAAACTCGTTGACGTCACCCCCGATACACTCCTTATGGATCCGTCGAAACTCGAATCACGAATAACGAAATACACGCGTTGTATTATTCCCGTCCACCTCTATGGACAAGCCGCGGATATGGATGCGATCATGGCGATTGCCCGGAAGAAAAAATTGTTTGTTCTGGAAGATTGTGCGCAGGCCACGGGAGCAGAGTATGAAAGAAAGACAGCAGATAACAAACAACAAACAGCAAAAGTTGGGTTTATGGGTGATATTGCGACATTTTCATTTTACCCGACGAAAATCATCGGAGCATACGGAGACGGGGGCATGATCACGACCAATAATCCTGCTCTCGCAAAACGGATACGAATGCTGCGCATGTATGGCACCGAAGGCAGCTATGTCGCCAAAATCGAAGGTGGAATAAATTCACGGTTAGATGAACTCCAGGCCGCCATCCTACAAGTCAAACTGAAATATATCAAACAATGGATAAGGGAACGCCAACGCCTTGCCCGGCGGTATGATGAGGGTCTCAAGCCGCTCGCTCTCATCCTCCCTTCCCAGCCTCAAAAGGTCTCACCTTTTGAGGCTAAATCTGTGTATCATCTCTACGTCATACGGCACAGTAGGCGCAATGCGATACAAAAATATTTACAAAAACGTGGGCTAGGCACCGCCATACACTACCCCGTCCCGATCCATCTCATGCCGGCGTATAAAAATTTAGGATACAAAAAAGGAAGTTTCCCCGTGGCCGAAGCGGCGTGTAACACCGTCCTCTCGCTGCCTCTCTATCCGGGACTTACCGATGAAGATCAAGATCGGGTAATTCACGCGCTCAAATCGTACTTCAAATAAGAGACGTTACGAGGCATTCAAAAGTATATTATATACCCCGAGGTACTCCCGGGCACTCCGTTTCCAAGAAAAGTCCTGCCGCATCACAGTTTTGACCATCTGTTGCCAATGCTTCGTATCCTGCCAGACTGCAATGGAGCGCTCCATGGCGGCAACGAGGGCACTCGCCTGATACTTTTCAAATACGAATCCAGTTTTGCCGTTCTCCACTGTGTCGGCAAGTCCACCGGTCTTTCGCACAAGCGGTATTGTGCCATAACGCATGGCAATCATCTGCGTTAACCCGCAGGGTTCATATTTACTCGGCACGAGGAGGACGTCACTTCCGGCATAAATTCTCCGTGCCAAGCGCTCGTCAAAGGTGTGAATGAAGGCAAAAAAATCCGGATATTTCACTGCCATTTCTTCAATCATCCGAACGACCGACGGCGCCCCGGTACCCAGCATGATGAGTTGAACGCTCCGTTTTTTCAAAAGTTTTTCTACTCCCGCGAGCAATATATCCACCCCTTTCTGATATTTATCCAATCGCCCTACAAAGCCAAAAACCGGCACATCAACCTCCGGCAAACGAATACTTTGTCGTAAATGTGTTTTCAATGCTCTCTTTACTGTTACAACATCTTTGATGCTGTAATTTTGTAGAAGATTAGCGTCTTTTTTAGGATCCCAAAGCTCCGGATCCAATCCGTTGAGGATGCCCACGAGTCGATCTTTCCGCTTTTTGAGAATTCCCGTGACGTGCGGGCCGTAATTGTGCGAAAACATTTCTTTGGCAAAGGTCGGGGAAACCGTCGTGATGATGTCCGCGTATTCCAAGCCCTCGCGTAACAGATTAACGTATGGCACTTTTCCATCACGGAGTACATGAAACTGCCGACTGTCCAGCGCAATTTTTTTAATGATCTTCGTGCTGACGATGCCGTGATACACGGGATTGTGGATCGTGAGTACCGATCGGATTGCAGTGGCGGCAAGCGTCTCTTTTGGCAAGAGAGACGGGAACCCGTGCCCGTTGCGGAAAAACACTTTCGGCGACTCACCTAACAGAAGTGGAAGAAGAGACGTATGCCAATCGTTACAGTGGATGATGTCAAAGCTCTCGCCGCGGATCGCCTCGACCATAGCATAGGTCGCCACCGTCTGACAAAAAAACGCAAACCGCGTGGGGCTGTCGATGTCCTTCGATCCCTTATACTCGTCCAACATGGGATGACGAAAAAGCAGAAGAGGAACGTTCGTATCCCCCAGCCGGGCAACGAACACAAACACGAGCTCGCGCCGGCCATCCCAGGAGACCGCGAGCGGTCCAATACACTTAAGCCCCCCTTTGTGCTTATTTCGGGGTGTCCTGCCGCCACCGAATCGGTTTGGGCTAATCCGCGCATAAAACGGCAGGGCAATCTGGATATCCACGCCGAGCCGTTTGAGCGCCGCGGGCAGGGCATAACTCACATCCCCCAAGCCCCCGAGTTTATAGACGGTGGCCACTTCACTGGTGACAAATAAGACTTTCATAAATCTAGCCTCAAAAGGTGAGACCTTTTGAGGCTAATCTTCATCAATTTCTGCGTTTGCAATATACCCAATACTTTCAACCTCAAAATCATAATCTTGCATCTCGACAAACTCTTTGTATGACTGCATACCGGTTTTCGCATTTGAAAAATAGGAAAGAATTGTTTTTGGCTTCACCCATTCCTGATGAATTTCACCAAGATAATTTGGGTACGATGACGGTTGTGATCGTAACACATGTGATCGTTTATCTAAATCTAGCCTCAAAAGGTGAGACCTTTTGAGGCTAAAAGGATTACGATGAATATATCGGGATACATGCAGAAGTTGGGCGTCATTCAAAATCAACACAGCCTTATATGCTCCTTGAAGTACTGATCCTACGCGTTTATGCCGTCTATTCTCATACATCGTAAACCGGGTCATCAGGGCTTGGACAAATTCACTCATATCCGTCTCCCCTTTTTGCTTGAGAAGAAAATGAAAATGATTCGGCATCAGACAATAGGCCAAAAGATCAATCTTACCGGTAAAATTTTTTAATCGAAGTTCTCTCGCGGCTATTTCACGATCTTTATATGAAAGAGATTCATCAGACACCGCGGCCCGAAGTTTTTTCTCATCTTTTGGGCTTAACGCTGTTGCGATATATGAAAGGAACACACGATAATCCTGTTCATCAAAAAAAATATCTGCTTTGTTTACTCCCCTGTTGTAGACGTGATATACCCCGTCAGATACGAAAGATTTGATAACATTTTTGGCAGGCATGGATTCAGTATGCACGAAAAATAATAAAAAGACAATAGCCTCAAAAGGTCTCACCTTTTGAGGCTAAATACCGAGGACTTTTTGATAGACTTTTTCGTACCCTTCCACCATCTTTTCAACCGTAAAGTTTTCTTCAACATGACGCCTGCAGGCGGCGCGGTCGATTTCTCCGATGCGTTTGACGGCTTCGACCAGCCCCTCTACCCCCCGCTTTTTTATGATCCACTTGCCGTCTTTATTGGTAGTATTGGTAGTATTTGCCTTATTGGTAATATTGGTAGTATTTTTATCGTCGTCATCGACGATGAATCCCGTCACCCCGTCCTTCACAATCTCCGGCACTGACCCCCGATTGTAGGCCACGACCGGTGTCCCGCAGGCCATCGCCTCAATCATAACCATCCCAAAGGGCTCTTCCCAGTGGATAGGGAAAAGAAAGGCGGTGGCTCTCTCTAAAAAGCTATTCTTTTTATTTACATCCATAAAACCAACTAATTCTGATTTCCCCGGACTCAACCGCGGCGCAACGTCTTTCTCATAAAATGCAGAATGCGTATTCTCTCCCCGATCAGATGTCGCAATATGCAAAGCAATGCCTGTTTGTTCCCCAACAGCAATCGCGTCTGATATTCCCTTCTCCGGCACCATACGTCCCATGAACGCAAGATAATCTCTTCGCGCTGTCTCCTTCACTCCATCAGACACTGCGGGCACGCCGTGATAGACCGTATCCACAAAATGTAATAAAAGATTTCCCTGTTTACGGAATGCATCGCTTATGGATACATATCGGTGATGGGCAAACTTGGCAAGCAACCAGTAGGGCAACGTCCCTGGGTTTGGTAGCGGATCGTGGAGTGTATACACCGTAGGAAACCCAGTCAGCTCGTCAAAAAAATGTGCAAGCGTATCGTGATATGAATGGATGATGTCCAATTTTCCCGCGTCTGCCATCGCATAGGCGCGTTGGGTCAAGTCCAGCTCATAATTACGCTTGCGTGTATAAAAGGAAGCCCACTTCATCCGCTCGCCACCCGCAGAGGCAAGCTTGTCTTCCTGCATGTCTTCCATAAGCCCCATATCTCCCGCGACAATCGTCGCCTTCGTCGGCACGTCCGGCGCCGTAAAGAAAAAAACGTCATGCCCTCGCTCGACGAGCCCGTCAGCCAACCAAACCGCGAGGTCTCTGGGTGCAAAAATCATATCGCCAAAGCGAGTAGGAGACATATAGATCGATGGGGCGAGTAGTCCAATTTTCATAAACTTGTAAGCAGTTGTTGTACTTCTTTTGTAAATCCTTGCGCATTGGCTTTATATGTTGCTACTGCCTGGTCGGCATCTCCCACAACTCCATGCTTTGTAAACGAAATGGCAGCAAATTTTTGCTTCAGACTTTCATAATCAAACGCCGGATCAAACGATTGAGGCAACTGGGCAAAACACTCCGGAAGTGCCACCGGTTCTGGTCGGTTCGTATAATAATCCCGTAGTGCACTGGCTACCTCATAAAATCGACGGGACGACGTAATCACCGCCACATCGCGCGTCACGTAGGCCGGATTATCCTGTAAATTTTGCAGTCCCGCCGGTTGCCCCGGATACGCTCCGGCATTAAACGCATCATACGTCGGTCCAAATCCACGAGCCCCTCCTGTATACCCAGCGGATGCAAGCACTCCTTCTGCGGAAATAAATCTTCCGTTCACGAGTCCAAACGCTTTGCACATTTCTGCAATTCTTGGACCGTGAAACTCACTTGATACGACACCAAAACTTCCGTCAAAGTGTCCTTTGGAATCTTTGGCATCCAATAGATTGAGCCCTTCTAATATATTTCCAAACGTCGTCTTCGCCTGGTCCTCTATCGTTGCCAAGTTGACTGCTGCACCCACTGCGTCTTTTAGTGTATTTTTTGGACGGGTTTGGCGAAAAATATGTTCGAGAATTGATCCCTCGCTTCGCGCAAGCTCCTCTAGGGCCACATCGGGACGCACCCCTTCACGCGCGGTTTTCCGGCTTTGCGTGCCGCTTAAAATTCCCTCACCGGCCCAACCTTTTGAGACCAATATTTTCGTCGCCACCGCGTTAAAAAAATTAAACACATTAGCCGGCACGGGATTGCGATTGGGATCCCGGGATGTTTTCAGTTCGACCGGTCCCATCCCGCAGGCGATCACCGCATCAAAATGCTTATGCACCACCTCGGTCGTGGGTGTACTTTCACCTAGTCCAACGAATATTGATTCGGTCATAACGATTGCACAATAGTATCCAGTGTCTCGATCATTTTTTCATTGGTAAAATGTTCCTCAACATGGCGCCGGCAAACCGATCGGTCTATCTGACTTACTTTTTTCACCGCATCGATGATTTGATCCGGCGTATCAACGATAAATCCGGTCGATCCATCCACGATGACTTCTGGTATCGCCCCCCGGCGATACGCCACAACCGGCGTCCCACATGCCATCGCCTCAATCATCACAAGCCCAAACGGCTCTTCCCATAAAACCGGGAAGAGAAGCGCCCGCGCGTTTTTATAAAGTTCCACCTTCTCGTTCATCCCGATTTCTCCGAAATGAACCACAGTGGTTCCATCGATGTGTGGCGCAATTTCCCGGGCGTAATAGGCCGGGTCGCCGATTTTACCGGCGATGATGAGCTTCATTCCGACCGCTTTGGCAACCGCGATCCCGCATGCCTGATTTTTGTGCGGCGTTATCGATCCCATCATCAGGAGATACTCGCCGTTTGTTGATGCATAGGGAAAATCCATGAGGTCGACTCCGTTATACACGGTACCCATATAATTCAGGTGAGCAAACGACGTCCGTTGGGCATTACTGATGCTTATAAGTGGCGTCTTGTACTGATCACAAAGAGCAGCAAGCGAGGCAAACATCGGCAGGTGCATGACGTTGACGTATCGTTTCTTCAGTTTTTTAGCAAGGAGATGAAACAGAACTTCCCCCCCGCGCATGTTATTGATGACGACGTCAAAATCTCCTGCGTGCTCGTCCATCCAACCGAGAACTTCTGTCAGATACGCCATTTCGCTACGGAGCTTACGGGAAGATTCGACTATCTCTTGATTGTTGTTTGGAATTTGTTGGTGTGAAGCGCCAGCCACCGTATCACCACCACCGATCTGGACCAACCGATAACGATCAGAAGGAAGCGACCCCTTCGCGGCGATCATCGTCACCTCATGACCTTTTTTGGATAAACCGATCGCCTGCGCATAGGCCACCCGCTCGGTTCCTCCCTGAAATGGTGGTGGAACAGGAAGAGCAACGGATCCCAAGATGAGGATCTTCATGACTTCAGTGTACCATTCTTCTTTCCGTATCGCATATAGAGGAGTTCAAATTTCCTCCCGATGATCTCCCAGGAAAATCTCTCCTCTGCAATACGCCGTGCATTCACGCCCATTTTGAGGCGCAACGACTCATTATCGAGTAATTTATTTACCTTCTCGACGATCTCCTCGCTGTTTCGCGCACGGATAAAGAGACCGTTAACCCCCTCTTTGACGGCCAAAGGAATGCCGCCTTTGCGCGTCACGACCACAGGGGTATTGCACGCCATGGCCTCAAGAATCACGAGCCCGAGCGGCTCGTCCCAGACGGAGGGCGCGACAAAGACATCCGCACGCGAGTAATACGGCACGAGCTTTTTGACGCCCGCTCCCAGGTGACCCACCCAGTGGACGTTCGTCAGCCCCAGGCTTTGGGCTTTCAGTTTGAGTTTAGCAAGCTCTGGTCCATCTCCCAGGATGACGACCTCTCCGTGAATCCGTTTGGCGGCATTGATGAGAAACTCCACGCCTTTATATTTCGTAATTTTCCCGGCAAATAAGACGACGGGCTTGCCGTGGAGACCCAGTTCATTGTCCACTTGCTTGGCGCCCGACTCGCTGTAGACAAATTTCCCGATGTCCACCCCACCCGGGATCACACGGCATTTCTCGTGAAAATACCCATGGAACACCCGCAAAAACCAATCGCGCGTGTAGCCGCTGTTGGGAATGATACGTTTCGTCCGGTACATCGCGTAATACGTGGCCCGCCCATACCTCCGGTCCTTCTCAATCGTGGGCAGTTCCGACCCATGAATGGTGGTAATGAAGTTGATGCCATACATGTCCTTCACAAATGCCGCCGCCCACGTCAGGGGAAACGCGTGGTGGACGTGGATGATATCCGGATGAAAGTCCTCGACTGCCGCAATCGTCGCGTCCAAAAAGGTCTTATATACTTGGGAAACTTCTATGTTGGAAAGCTGGGTATAGAGTTTACAGTCCGGCCATTCGGGATGTCCGGTGAATGCGACGGGAAACGGGAGATGAACGGTATAGAGCTTGGCTTTATCAATCGGCCGGTCATCAGGTGCCAGTATTGCCACTTTATGCGTCCGTCCCACGACCGACGCCAGATGGCGGGCATAGGTCCCCGACCCCGAACCCCAAAAAGGGAATGTCTGAAGATACAGAATCCGCATTACCCAGGATTATACACGAGAGCCTCCCTGCTCTACTAGGAGTCAGGAGGAATCATCATAATCTTCAGCGCGTAAAGCGTCATTGGCGCTTGTCGGTGCGTATTGGGCCATGTCAAGCGCGTGGCGGAATAGTTCGGGAGTAATATCGCGGTCGTCCAAACTCTCAAGTAACATCCGCATATAGTCACTCGGTTCAACGGGAGTATCTCGCAATTGCTCTCGGAAAAGCCGTTTGAGTTCCGCTTGTAGGAGATCTGGTTCCTGCACGCGGAGATCTCTTTTGAGTCTTTCTACCAAATACGAATTTGAGACTTGTTCACCGAGACTACCTGGGGGTCTGGGATGTTCCATTAAGACATGCTTTCTGGCAGGAAATATATCTCTCCGTCATACCACCCCCGCCCCACCTTTGTCTATACCAGAATCGAATCCCTATCGTACCCCTAAAACGACAATTGACATTCACACACACACACTACGATCAAGGCATGGGTGAAAAGAATGATGCATTTGCAGAATATTACAACAGTCAACAAACACACATCCCCCTTGCTCAAATTGTGGAAGCAGTCCTGCCTTTTGAACAATGCGGCATCCCCATGGATGATCAAATCGCGACATTTCTCAAAAAACGCAGCCTCGATCCGAAAGACGTAGCGCTTGATGCACAACTAGTTCCCCGAACGAAACCAACTAAGTTTTCGGGATTGACTATCTCCCATCAAACACAGGCTTGGATTATTGCAGGACTACATAATATCAGGCCACATACTGATCTTGATAGTCAAAATTATCAAGCTGTCGTAGAATACCGAAACCCGAAAGATGAACCGATAACTGTCGAAATTCCAATTCAATATCATCCATTAGGCCCACGCGTTGAAGATGATTCCTTATTGCTTTCAGCAGACTTAACAAATAAATATAAATTATCCGCCGGTCAAACGATTTCTATCCTCAGCATTGAACCTGTTGTCTAAAATTGCAAATCTCGCTGCGCTTATCCCCGGCTTTCATTTTCTCGTAAACGCCGGATTTTTCAAAGAGTAAAACCCAACTTTTGCTTTTCCCCGTCCATACTTGACAAAACGTGTTGAGAGAGAGAATAGCGGACAACATGCCTATATCAGAATGGTTAAACCCCAGTAATCTCGGAGAGAAGTTGGCAATAAAATGGATAAATCTACCATCATCCCTCGACCCGACCTATACAAACGGTGAAATGACTAGTATTCAAGTGTTGAGCGATATCCAAGCTGGCCGTAGTATGTCGAAGTCATATGTAAATCCAGTAAAAGATGCGCTTCGAAAAGGACTTGTTAAAGGTTTTCTTGCCAATGAGGGTACTATCGAAGAAGCAGAAAATGCTATTCGCCAATGTGATATCACTGCGTTATTTGCATCACCCGAGGTTGCCACCACTCCAAGCTCCGATCCCGCGTAAACCCAAACGACCATCCAACCAATAATCTAGCCTCAAAAGGTGAGACCTTTTGAGGCTAATTTTCTGCAAACCACCATCCACAAAAATTTGAGGAGGGCAAGTTGCCTCCGCCAGCCAACATATGACAGGGCCCGGGCCCTGTCACTTCCTGTACATCTTCACTCAATATCCCGTCCATACTTGACAAAAAGTATTTATAGAAGGAAAATCCTTACCACTATGCAACATAGAACTGAAAGAGTTGATTATCTCAATCCTAAGGAACCTCCCACGATTTTCCGTCAAATCATACTTGATCCGGATAAGAAATGTGTCTTTACCATTGCGGGGCAAGGACCCATACACAATCCAGTATATGTTGTACATGAAGGTCGCGTTATCGGCCCATCAGAAATGTTTGCTTCCGGCCAGGATCATCCACGTGGCGTTACCCCATCACACAGACGAATACAGACACATGACTCACACTTCGGACGCGCAATCTTCTGGTTTCTCTATGGTCAAATCATCTGCATTGAAGGAGAATGTGCAAGAATTTTATTGGAATATCCGGACGAAATCACCTCTGAACTCTTAAAAATAAGTGCTAATGCGGATCCTCCCATTATAGAAGGCGATTTCGAAGAAATTTCTTAGCTTCGCAAGGGGTTTACTCAGAAAGCGAAGCTATTCTGAGCCTTACGAAGCTAGTTTTTTCCCAGCCTCAAAAGGTGAGACCTTTTGAGGCTAATTTTCTGCAAACCACCAACCAGAGGAATTTGAGGAGGGCAAACTGACGACGAAAGCGCCCGCCTGCAACGCTATACGCGTAGCATTGCGGGCAGGCCAGGGCTCAATCTCTCCCGTGGATACACACCAACCACAGAAATTGGAGTAATCGTAGTTGTCTACGAAACCGCCAAGGTTGTATGGCTAGCCGCCAGAGCCACTCCAAACCCATTGACCGGACAAAAAAGGGCGCTCGACGCGTGCGGCCGGCGATGAGGTCAAAGCTGCCGCCGACACTCATCAGCACCATTTGACATTTGACGTTTGACATTTGACATTCGCGCGCCAAGCGCGCGATAAAGTACTCCTGCTTCGGTGCGCCGAGCCCTACGAAAACGATACGCGTGCCACTATCTTGAATCCTCCTTGCGAATTCAGAAAAATATTGGCTAGTAATTACTTCTCCGGCTTGTTGCATCATTCTATTCTCATTTGTAGATTTGTAGATTTGTAGATTTGTAGATTCAATTTGGATCTCCCCCAGCTCCTGGCCCCACCCGTTCAAACTCGGATACTTTCGCTGTAAGCACTCCAGGGCCTCGACTGCTACTCCGACCCGACCGCCAATAAGACCTATTGGATAGCCCCGTTTGGCAGCCAACGCTACCAGCTCCTCCATAAACTCGACACCCGGTATGCGTTTCAATGCTGATAGCTGATAGCTGATAGCTGATAGCTGATCGAGAAACCGCATTGCCCCGACGAGTCCGATGCCATCCGGGAGCGCCACATCAGCCTCATTTAATAATTGAGCAAAGTGTGTATCCTCTTGCGCCAGAACGACCTGCTCGGGATTGGGCGTGACGATCACTAAAGCGTCGTGATGAGAGATACGTGACGAGGGATGGGTTTTTCTATCGGAATTAAGATACTTTTTCAAATACTCTAGGATTTCTTCTCTCGAGTTCGTAGTTACCGAAATTCCGAGTATTTTTTCTGATTTTAATCCCATAGTTTGATATTTTGTGTCATGTGTCAGGTGTCATGTATCAGAGAAAAACAAAAAGTGAACACAATTTTTCGTACCTATTTTCCACTGACGACGGACGACTGAAAGCTGATGACTGATTCCTATAAGGCATCTTCTTTTTGCCCGTAATAATTCCCGCGCAAGCCCTATGTTATCCAAATAATACCTCTATAGGTCTTCCTCCCGTACCTCCCGTACTTTTCATACTTCCCGTACTTTTCTATCGTCTACTTATGCTCCTCTTATACAGCTCTATGTTTTCCAAGGCCACCCCCGTGCCGCGCACGACACAAAGCAGCGCGTCTTCGGCCACGTGGCAGGGCACTCCCGTCATCTGGGTCATGAGCTTATCCATATTGCGCAAGGTCGAGGTCCCGCCCGCCATAACAATCCCTTTATCGATAATGTCCGCAGCTAGCTCCGGCGGCGTTTCCTCGAGAGCCGATTTGACCGCAGCCACGATCTGGAGAAGGACCGGCATGATCGCTTCGGTGACCTCTGCCCGCGTCAGCTCAATCATGCGCGGCAACCCCGAGTAGAGATCCCGGCCACGGACTTCGATAGAGGAGATGAGAGGATTGGACGATGGGACGACGGGAAGGGTATTCTCTTTTTTTCTCTCTCCCCCTCTTCCTCTCTCCCCCTCTTCCTCTCTTTCTCCCCCCATCGCATCTCCGATCGTCACTTTAATCGTCTCGGCCATCCGTTCCCCGATAATCAGATTAAACTTTTTCTTCACAAAATTCGTAATCGCCTCGTCTATTTTGTTACCGGCGACCCGCGCAGACTTATGCACGACCACGCCGCCTAAAGAAATGACGGCCACCTCCGTGCTCCCGCCACCGATGTCCACGATCATATTTCCGGAGGCCTGGGCTATGGGGATTTTGGCGCCTATTGCTGCGGCGAGTGGCTCCTCGATAAGGTAGGCTACTTTTGCGCCGGCGGACAAGGTGGCGTCCAGGACCGCCCGACGCTCGACCTGGGTGACGCCCGTGGGCACACAGATCATCACTTCCGGCTTAAACAGCCGGTGCCTGCCCACAGTACGATCGATAAAGTAGGAAAGCATGGCCTCCGTGATGACGTAATCGGCAATCACCCCGTCGCGCATGGGCCGGGTCGCCACGATATTGCCCGGAGTCCGTCCGAGCATCTCTTTGGCCTCATTGCCTACCGCCACGACGCGGTTATCATCCACCGTGACGGCCACCACCGTGGGCTCGTTGAGTACCACACCTTCACCCGCGAGCCACACTAAAGAGTTCGCTGTCCCCAAGTCTATTCCAATTCGTTTAGTGAACATGGTTTACAATCTTTATCAGATGAGCACATGATGGAAAAACGTGATGAACACATGAAAAATAATCATCACGTGCTCATCATGTCCTTCTATCACGTGTTGATCTCGCCATCGCATTCTAGCATATTTTGGCGTATACTAGAGTCTAATATCCCCTATGCCAGGTAGTAGAATTTCGACACGCTGTATCTTTGCCTGAAGGAAGATTGCCTGGTATTGTTTTGTAGTGATATCGAAAAGAAAGGATATCGAGATTTCGCCAGCGAAAGGCAAAGGTCGAAATTTCACTACCTGGTATGACATGGCAAAAAACTAGATCAATTTTGATCCCATTGTTAACAGTAAGTCTTATTTTGAGTGCTTCTGCTATACTCATCGGCTATGGCCGCGGATACCGAATCAACGTCAATAAACCCACCCAGATAAACGCGACCGGCATCATTTCCGCGACCAGTGACCCCGTCGGCGCGCAAGTCTTAGTCGACACCAAGCTCAAAACCGCGACCAACAACTCTTTTGCTATTTCCCCTGACTGGTACACGGTGCGCATCATCAAAGAAGGCTACATCGGATGGGAAAAAAAGGTCCGCGTTCAAGGGGAAGTCGTCACCCGGGCAGACGCCTATCTGTTCCCGACCAATCCCAGTCTCTCACCCATCACCACGAGCGGTCTTCTCGTACCCACGCTCTCTCCGGATGGCGGTAAGATTGCCTTTGTAGTACCGGCCGACGCAACCCGCGACGGCAATAAAAAACCAGGACTTTATACACTCGAGCTTTCCGACCGGCCGTTGGGCAGGAATCGCGACCCAAAATTCATAGCGGAAGGAAACTTTACCCCGAATGTCACTTTACTCTGGAACCCAAATGATACGGAAATAATACTTTCAGACCGTTCTATAGCCACATCATACGACTTAGCCGACACGACGCGCATCGTAGCCCTCTCTCCGCTAACCCTCGCCACACGGCTCGCCGACTGGAAAAAGGAAACGGACTTACGCAATCTTCAAAAACTTGCCGCATTTAAAGCGTCATTCATCGACGTAGCGACCAGTTCGACCAGCATCATTTCCTTTAGCCCGGATGAATCCAAACTCCTCTACGAGGCAACTGCCGCCGCCACGATCCCCCAAGTCATCGTACCGCCCATGATCGGCACCAATCCGACCGAAGAAACCCGCACCATAACGCCCGGCAATCTCTATGTGTACGACAGTAAAGAAGATAAAAATTATTTATTATTGAGTGATAAAGAAGTAAAAAGCCTGCTCCCTACTCCGACGCCTTCCCCCAAATCTTCCCGGCCCGGCCCGCCTTCTATTGGATTATTGTCCCGCGAAGCGGGATCCCGCTTCGCGGGAGATATTGGATATTCCATCGCGCCAAACGGTCTGGCCTGGTTTCCGACCTCCCGCCACCTTTTGCTCACGGGGAATGGGAAAATCGACGTCATGGAGTACGACCGAACGAATTGGACGACGCTTTACTCGGGGCCGTTTGACGGCTCGTTTCTGGCCCCCTGGCCCAGCGGCAGCCGGCTCGTGATTTTGACAAACCTCAATCCCGGCGCCTCCACCCTACCCAATCTCTACACGGTGAATTTACGGTAAGTCTACTTTTCATCCTCAAAGGGCCTTTCAAACGAAATTCTTGCCAATTCATCGAGATTAACCTCCTCTGTCGACTCATTCATTTCACAAAGCACCTGCCATGCTGCACCCGCAATCGCGTCCCGCGCGATACACTCTCTATAGCTAGTGGGAATTCGTTGGAGTACCTCCGGATCGGTCAGACGGTCGATAGAATGGATGACAAACACTCTTAAAACAAAATCATAATCCCTCCCGCGCAATACCTCCACGAATTTGTCCCGATCTTCAACATTTCCCTCGTTGAGTGCTTCGTTGACGGCAAACGGACACATGCCTTTGCCTACATTCCCACAAAAAAGAGCTCCAAACCACCGTTCGCAACCATCCATAAAATCATTCAAATGTCGTTTTGCCAATATCTACCCGCTATCGTGAGATGCTCCAAGCAATTCGCTTTCATCAAATGTATGCAAATCATACAGCCCTTGATCACAACCCGTTTGATATGCTTGAAGTGAAAGTGTTAACACGGTCCGAATGATGTCATCTGAGACACTTTTCTTCCTGGCGATAATAATACACTCACCCACAAGACGTTTTGCTTCCTCCTCGTCAGGATGATGCAAGCAATTCTCAATAGCACCGAGAGAACCAAGATATTTTAGGGCGATATCATAGACCTGTGCTTCCTTTAGCGCAGCAACATACTCACTCTGAATTTCCTGGCCTATGTGGCTTCTTTCCTCTTCAGATAATGGCATAGTTAATATCCCACCCTTTGCGTCCCCGATAGGAATCGAACCTACATCGGAGGTTTAGGAAACCTCTGCTCTATCCATTGAGCTACGGGAACTTCCGATTTTTAGGGACGGTCCTTGAAAATACCGTCAAAACTATCCATATAGAATGCTGTTTTTGGTGACAGCGTATCAAAACTGGCACCTGAATGTGTCACTTCTGATTGCACTATTGT
>JBBTWJ010000022.1:0-17734 GCA_038062895.1 Patescibacteria group bacterium | reverse complement strand
TTAAGTCTTAAGTCTTGAGTCTTGAGTCTTAGTTGGTAAGGATCATTTTTTAATTTTGCTGCAATACCGAAGCGAGGGAGGATGGCTGCGGCTTCGCGTGCAACGCCCACGACGGACATAGCGTCCGGACGGTTCGTCGTGATCTCCACGTCATAGATGGGTTCACCGCTTTCCTCATGAATGCGTTCAACCGACGGGCCGCAGAGGGAGAGATACTCCTTGATTTGTTTGGGAGTAGCCTTCGTTTCTAAATAATCACGTAGCCAAGAGTCTGGTATGAGTATGTTCATCGTCATTCCTTTGCAGAAAATGATTGATCGAATTTATCTATTTCTTTTGAATTGTTTTCTTGTAAGAATTTAAATACTTCAACAGCGTCAGCAATATTATGAATATGTACAGTGAGTCCATTTGCTTCTGCGCGCGATGCCCATTCGTCGCATACTTCCTTACATACAGCTTTTATTTGGAAACTCCTTACTTTGCCAAATTCTAAATGTTCGGTTATCAAAAAAAATTCAGCAGGATCTCCATCCTGATCGCACATAATAGGCTGATTCAAGCTATATAGTTCCCGCATAATAATTTTAAAATTGTTCAAGAAATCGAATATCATTATTGTAAAGCAACCGGACATCGTCGAGTTGCGTGCCGGACTTCATCATGTAGGTTCGCTCTACCCCCCATCCGAAGGCAAAACCGTTATAGACGTTCGGATCAACGCCACCAGCTCTTAACACATTTGGGTGTATCATGCCGGATCCGCCGAGTTCAAGCCATCCCGATTTGCAAAGTCTGCATGGTTCACCGTTTTTCAATTTGCCGGTGCCCAGACAAATGCCGCAGTTGATATCTACTTCAAATGACGGTTCGGTGAACTGAAAGTGAAACGGTCGAAGCCTCGTCACCCGGTCCGGGCCGTAGAAGTTTTTTACGAAGAAATCAAAGACACCTTTGAGGTCTCCGATGGAGACATTTTTATCGACATAGAGTCCTTCAAACTGATGAAACATCGGGACGTGGGAGACGTCGGATTGGCGACGATAACATTTGGCGATGTTAATCATGCGGATAGGGAGATGCCCCTTCTCCATCTCGCGCACCTGGCCGTTGCTTGTGTGGGGGGTAAGCACGATTTGTTTGTATTTGTCATCCCCGACCCGCTTCGCCGAAGCGACAGCGAGGCGAGCTTGATCGGGTATCCGGTTATTTGTTTTAGATGGATTCCCGCCTTCGCGGGAATGACGAGAAGAACCGGGATAATCGATGAAAAATGTTTCCCATTCGTCGCGGGCCGGGTGGTGCGGCGGCATGTTGAGCGCCTCGAATGCGTAGTAATCCCAATCAACCTCCGGATGGCGGACGCGAGTGAAGCCGATACGCTCAAAAATCCGCGTAATTTCCATGATTGCTTGAGTAACGATGTGGAGATGCCCTTGGGGCGGCCTGATTCCGGGGACTGTCACATCAACCCAATCTGGATTGGCTGACGACTGATGACTGACGACTGATGACTTTTTCTGTAACGCTCGTTCTATGGATTGTTTTACTTCATTGACGACCACGCCGACGTTGCCGCGGTCGGCAGCCGGCACCTGACGGATCTGCTTGGTGAGTTTTCCCAGTTCACTCTTCGGGCTAAGCAGGAGCATCCGAAGTTCTTCGGCTGATTTATCGGAGGTAGTAATTATTTCTTTGGCATCACGTTGGGTATCCAAGAGGAGGCCGATAAATTGTGGAGCATTCATTTGTTGATCCACTTTGATGCCTTGATTCCCGGTATCGTGCCTAGCTGTTGATATAGTTGTGTTGGTGGACTGGCCGGTATCGTGCTCATATGTTTCTATTGGTGCTATTTCATAGCATACTCTGACGTGGTCATCTGTGTTATCTACGGAAGAAATGATGATTTCGCCAATTTCGCTGGTCGTTTTGACCTGCGTTCCGCCGTCGGGAATGGGTGGATAGTTGCCGACGGAAAGAATACGCAGTGGTTTATGTTTGGGAAGATGTTCGGGAACGTAAGAGGCTCTTTTTTGAAGTTCGTCCAGAGTCACGAATTCGGTTTTCATTGCTAGATTTTGTCGGACAAGATCGTTGGTTTGCGCTTCGATAAGGATTTTTTTATCAATCGATAGAGATCCTTTGTATTCGATATACGAAGTTTTTCCATGTTCTCCTTTAATAGGTTCAAGGTATGGCGCCACAAGTCGTACCGCCTCATGCACCACGTGACCGGCGCTGTGGATGCGCATGTTGTGGTAGCGCAAGTTCCAATCAATAACGCAGTTCACGGATTCCCCTTCCCCGATGATTCCATCCAAGGCACATTCGTGGATGACCACATCGCCAAGCATCTTGACGTGCTTGACGGTCGCGGTGCCCCGCTTTCCCTTTATGGTTCCTTTATCCGATGGTTGCCCTCCGCCCTGCGGGTAGAAGATCGTTTGGTCAAGGACTATCTCCCACCCGTTTCCTTTTTTCACACACGACACGACCCGAGCGTCAAGCTCGTGCAAGTAACTATCGGTCATGTAGATAAGATTGGTCATAGAATGACTTTATTGTACGTATTCCACTGCTTTCGGTGCAAGGACAGATAATAACGCAATCACGGTACCTAATCTGCAGCTGGGCCTCCGGTATGTTCAACTACTGCACCTAATCCTTGTGATCGCATGCAGTTGTCCAGATTTCGAGTCGGACTAACTCGCGATCCGGCACCGTTGGATTCAAGATTTTTGATTGCTTGCGTCAATTCTCCCTCCGCATTTGTATAGAGCAATGTTGGGTCTTTTCTTTCAGCCAATCCTTCCATAACTCTTTTTAAGATGAGTGATTCTATTTCGTTGTAATTGCCTGCCATAATAATCACCTCCTTTTGTATAATTCCACCTCGTCTTAGCATTCGCCTTACCTACTATTCGTAGCGCGGCTCATGCTGCGACGTAAGGTGGATTAATGGTTGGTAAGCTCGTGTAAATATGCATTTACTCGCTAACCAACCATTAAAAAACCCCGCATCTTGCGGGGCTCTTGGGTTTGTTAATTGTGAATTTGTTATTTTGTTACTTCACCCAAAGCTCCCCGCTGTCGCGAGGTAAAAAAGTAAAAAGTAAAATATGTTTGGGTCGTCATGGTTGTTGTATTTTAATGAACGGATTTGACGTTGTCAACGATATGGGTGAATATGTCCGGATTCTCCACGACCAAGTTAGCAAGAATTTTTCGGTCCAGAGTGACATTGGCTTGTTTGAGTTGGAAGATAAACGAGCTGTAGGAAAGACCCTGGAGTTTGACGGCTTCGGAAATCCTTGTGATCCAGAGAGCCCGGATATCGCGTTTCCTGTTTTTGCGTCCGGCAAAAGCGTATTCACCGGCATGCAGGTAGGCTTGTTTGGCGACTCTGACCAGGCGGCGTTTGGTCATCCGGTAGCCGGAATTGGCTGCCATGAGCTTTTTATGTTTTGCGTGACTGGTAACTCCTCGTGTAACTCGCATAATGACAAATTGACAAAATAACAAATTAACAAAGTAACAAATTAATCAACCAACCATTTACGTGCTCAAGAACTGCCTGATGACGCGGGCAAAACGCGTGGTCAGGATCTGCGCCGGTCGATCCTGGCGGCGCTGGTGGGATTTATTTTTTGTGCGTCGGATATGCCGGGCCCCTTGTACCCGGTGCATGACCTTGCCGTTTTTGGTAATTCTGAATCGCTTCGTAGCGATTTTTTTCGTCTTCATTTTCATACGGCTCCCTTTTTATCATTCACGATCATGGCTTCAATGTATCTTCCGAGTGATTTGGGCTCACGGACGACTTTGATGGCCTCAAGTGACTCGATAAAGCGCTTGACGACGGCAAATCCAAACTCTTTTCTCGTGACCTCGCGGCCTTTAAATGCGAGCGTCAATTTCACCTGATTGCCTTCCGACAGAAAATCCTTTGCCTGGGCTACCCGGGTATCAAAATCATGCTGTCCGATAAACGGGCGAAGCCTGATTTCTTTGACCCCCACATTTTTTTGACTCTTTCTGCCCTCCCGTTCCTTTTTGGCCTCCTGATACTTAAACTTTTTGTAATCAATGAGCTTGGCGACCGGCGGTTTTGCGTTGGGAGCAATCTCCACCACGTCAAGACCTAACTCTTTTGCTTTCTGGAGCGCCTCAAGCTTGCTCACGACTCCGATTTGTTTCCCCTCCTCATCCAGGAGCCGTACCTCGGCTGCCGCGATTTGGTAATTGAGGCGATAAAATTTCCGATTAGTGTTTGCGTTCAATCTCGTCAGTAACGTTGCGGACAAATTGCTCGAGGCTTAAGGCCCCGAGATCCTCGCCGCTTCTCGTCCGAATGGACACCGATCCACTCTGGACTTCCCGATCTCCCATTATAGCCAGGTAGGGCACTTTTTGCAATGTGTTACTTCGAATCTTGGCTTGCATGGATTCGTTGCGGTCATCAAGCTCGACCCGAAGTCCTGCGTCCCGGAGGGTTTGGAGCGCCTTGAGGGCCGCTTCGTTGTGCCGCTCGGCGATAGGGATAAGTGCGATTTGGACGGGAGCCAACCACACCGGAAAAGCCCCGGCGTAGTGCTCGATGAGGATGCCAAAAAAGCGCTCCAAGGAGCCAAAAATGACCCGATGGATCATGACGCACTGTTCCTCTTTGCCTTCGGCATTGACATACGACACGTTAAATCCCCGACCGAGTTTTTTGAGATACTTAGCCATGACATCCTTTGTCTTAAATTTGTGTTTGAACGTCTTGAGCTTCCAAAACTCCTCGACATCTTCATCTGTGGTCTCTGCCTGGGATGGTTGGTTAAAATCAAACTGGACTGTCCCTAATTGCCATTCCCGGCCAATGGAGTCTTTGACCTTGACATCGATTTTTGGTCCGTAAAATACGCCTTCCCCTTCATCGATTTTGTAGTCAAACCCTTCGGCTTTGGCCGCTTGTTTGAGCGACTCTTCGGCAAGCGCCCAGGTTTCCAGGCTCCCAAGATATTTTTCCGGTCGTGTGGCAATATAAGCTTGATAATCTTTAAAGCCGAAGAGAGCGTAAAAATCTTTCATTATTTGCAGGACCCCGCGTACTTCATCAATCACTTGATCGGATGTGCAGAATATGTGGGAGTCATCCTGGGTAAATCCCCGAACTCTGGTCAGTCCATGGAGCACCCCCGCGCGTTCGTACCGGTAGACTGTTCCGAGTTCCCCAATCCGGAGCGGCAACTCGCGGTAACTCCTCGGTCGATGTTTGAAAATCTGTATATGATTGGGGCAGTTCATGGGTTTGAGCACTTCATCCACTTGGTAATCCGGAGCGCTTTCTCCTTCGATATACTCATGCAACATGACCGGAAACATGGAATTAATATATTTGGAAAGATGGCGGCTTTTCACAAACATATCCATACTGGCTATATGGGGCGTATACACGAGCTGATAGCCCCGTTTGTAATGCTCCTTTTTCCAAAATTGCTCCACAATATCCCGCGTGACGGCAAGCTTTGGGTGCCAGAGGATGAGACCTTGTCCCGTCAATGGATTGGAAGAAAAGAGATCCAGATCCTGTCCGATCTTGCGGTGATCACGCTTTTTTGATTCCTCCAGTTGATGAAGGTACGCATCGAGTTCTTCCTTGGTTGGGAAACAGGTGCCGTAGATTCGTGTCAGCATTTTATTTTTCTCACTCCCCCGCCAGTAAGCACCGGCAACGCTAAGAAGCTTGAAGTGTTTGAGTTCTTTATCTGGATGTTCGCTGTGACCGCCATGGCAAAGGTCTACAAAAGTTCCTGCTGTATAAAGAGTCAGTTTTTGCCCTTGAGCCGAAAATTCTTTGATAAGTTCTTGTTTGTATTCGTTATTTGAAAATTGTTTCAATGCTGCATCTTCGGGGACTTCGCGGCCGGTAAACGTTGTCCACGATGTAGCAATATCATGCATTTTCGCTTCTATCGCCGGAAAATCGGAATCAGATATCGGAAGGCTGCCGAAATCATAGTCATGATAGAATCCGTTTTCTATGGGCGGCCCGATGGTTTGTTTCACATCGGGATATAGCGCTTCAACAGCCGCAGTTAGCAAGTGACTGCACGAGTGGCGCAGGTTATTAAGATAGTCATTGTCGTTGTGTTTCATAAAACAATAAAACCGTTCTTCCTTGCGATCCGCCAGCTGGGGGAGGTTCCATCGCAATTGTGAACGGTTCTTAATTTCCTTAATTCGTTTAAGGCAACGCTTCTCTTTGAGGTTGGTTGGATCTCATGCAAACGAAAAGATTGTTAATAGTATAGCACATTTTCGTGGCTGATCAATACCCAATTTTATGTTCAATTTTATGTTCAAATACTGAATACATAAATATGGGCTTTTTTGTCTGCAGCAATTTTTCGTAATTTGGGAAAAATGAAGCTGTTGGAGATGATGCGGGTGCCGGGTTTGCATTGGGTTTTGAGCATTGATTCAAGTTTCTCCATCCGCCACGGGAGAAGATAAACAAAGACGACGTCGGCGTCATGGAGGTCGGCGTTCCAGAAATTTTTCCAGTGCACCGTGATGCGATCTGCGGAGTCCAACCCCGTTTTAGGGCGTTTTGAGAGCATTTTTTTGATCCATGTCCAGAGGACAAGGAATGGGTTAATTTCCAGACCAACTGCGGTGGCGCCGAGAGCTGCAGCGCGAAACAGGAGCGTCCCGTCTCCCGATCCCAGATCATAGACTTTTGTTCCCCTTTTTATCCGTCCGAGTCGGATCATGGCATCGACTGCCTTCTTGTTTGACCGCACGAACGGCGCGCCGGTGATGAAAGCCAGGGTGAGAAAGAAAATTATAAGGGCGAAGGACAGGTTGAGAACGGTGAATAGGATTGATAGGAATGACATTACTATTGATTATACTCTGGATTCCCGCGTGCGCGGGAATGACAAGCGTGGATTATGTCCCTTCCTGCCAGCTATGCAGGTACTTCCGTTGCACTTTGGTCAAACGGTCAAATCGCATCCCCATAGCACGGAGCTTGAGACGGGCAACGCGTTGGTCTACATCCTTCGGGAGGACATACACTTTTGGTTGGAGCGTGCCCTTCCTTTTCACAAACCAGGCGGCACCCAGTGCTTGATTGGCAAAGCTCATATCCATGACTTCTGCCGGGTGTCCTTCGGCACCGGCAAGATTAATAAGTCTCCCCTCGCCCAACGCGTAGAGCCGTTTTCTCGAAGGAAGGACAAGTTCTTCAAGATTATTTCGGAGGATTCGACTGGATTTGGCGATTTTCACGAGACCATCATAGTCAAACTCGACGTTGAAGTGTCCGGAGTTGGCAAGTATCGCTCCGTCCTTCATCCGTTTCATATGAGCGAGTGAGATCACCTGCTTATCGCCGGTTGCGCTGACAAATATATCGCCATAGCGTACTGCCCGGCCGATCTGATCGACGGTGAATCCGTCCATGACTGCCTCGAGGGCTTTGACCGCATCGACTTCCGTCACCGTGACGATAGCCCCCATGCCGCGCATGCGCGAAGCGATTCCTCGGCTGCACCAGCCATAACCACAGACGACCACACGTTTGCCGGCGAGTAAAATGTTGGTCGTACGGATAATGCCGTCGACCGTCGACTGGCCGGTGCCATAGCGGTTATCAAATAAATGCTTGGTATCGCTTTCGTTGATGGCAAGGACCGGAATTTTAAGTGCTTTATCATGGGCCATCGCTTTGAGCCGGATGACGCCGGTCGTGGTTTCCTCAGCACTCCCGATGAGATCACCGAGCTGCTTGGTGCGCTCCGTATGAAGCAACGATACGAGATCCGCCCCATCATCGGTCGTGAGATTGGGGTGGAAATCAAGGACTTTGTTGAGATGTTGGTAATATGTTTTTTTATCTTCCCCATGGATAGCAAATACCGGAATGCCGTAGTCGACGACGAGTGATGCGGCAACCATATCCTGCGTGGATAATGGATTACTGGCGCATAGCACGACCTTCGCACCCCCAGCGACGTAGGCCAACATGAGGTTCGCGGTTTCGCTCGTCACATGGAGACACGCGCCGATGGTCAGGCCCTTCAGCGGCTTCGTGCGGGAGAATTCTTCTGTAATGAGATTGAGGACCGGACTGTTTTGTCCTGCCCATTCGATTTTCTTTTTGCCTTCGGCGGCAAGTTTGAGATTAGCGACATCATGAGAGAGAGATTTTTTCATAATTATCCTTTCTTTGGACAGAATAGGTTCATGTATAACAGCAATGAATAAGGGGTGTCAAGCGGAGTTTAATACGATTCTTGCCCTATAATAGTTTCAAAAATTAGTGATTTGATATTGTCGTAAAGCGCTAAACTATACGAGGGGTAGGTAGAGTGTGACTTCGCCGACGAAGTCGCCTTTATATGCATAGATTCCAGGGACGATGCCGGAACGCGTAAATCCCAACTTTTTATAGAGGTGGAGGGCTTGTTCATTGGTTTGGAAACAGTAGAGGATGAGGAGTTGGAGACCTGCCTTTTTTCCTTCCGCGATGAGCGCGGTGAGAAGCTCGGCTCCGATACCTTCATCACGGAAGTCTTTGCCCAATGCAATGCCGATTTCTCCGACGTGTGATTGTCGTTTATCCCGGACGCGAATTTCGGCGTTGCCCGCATAGTGGTCGTTGACGTCGACGAAGAGTTGAATTTTCTTCCCCTGCTCTATCTGCACTAGCGATTCGGCAAGCCATTTGGCTTCATCTTCGTGCGTTTGCTTTTCGGAAAGCATGAGATGCGCCTCTTCCTTTACCAGTTCGTTTGCAAGTGTCGTCGCTTCATCTAAGTCTTCCCATTTGGGATACCGGATGATGACATCATTTCCTTTTTTGCTTTTGAATGTTTTAATGATTTGGCCGGGAGTCATAATGAGTAGAATGTCGATAAAGTCGATAAAGTCATAATGTGAGATGAGCACCAAAATTTTCTTCGTAGCGCTTCGCAAATTCCTTTTTGGTAAACGTGTGGGTTTGGGTGCCGTAGGTCTCGACGGTGTAGACTGCGGCCACCGAGCCCATCTGGCCACAGACGAGTAATTGATCAGCATTTGTCACCGATTCCCGGAATCCGGACTTCTTTGATTCCGGGAATCTTGCGTATCTGAGGTACCCGGCGAGGAAGCCACCGCGGTAGGCGTCCCCAGCTCCGGTCGGGTCGCTCGTATTTTTGGGTTTGGCGGGCTTGATATGGATGGATTCCTTGCGAGTTTCGATGACCGACCCTTTGGCTCCCAGTGTCGTGATGACGATGGGGGTCATCGTGAGAAGTTCTTCGTGAGAAATTTCCAGGCGACTTTCGATAAGTGAAATCTCATAATCATTGCCGATGAGGATGGCGGCACCGGTAATCCCCTCTTTGAGTTCTTCGGGAGAAAACGTCGCAATTTGGAATGCAGGATCGTAGAGATATGGGATCTTGAGGGTACGACATTCTTTGACGTACTTGACCATGGCGGCGGGATCGGTGGGAGAGATGATAACGAACGAATGCGCATTTGTTCGATTCCGGGAATCGCGGCGATTCCCGGAATCTTTCAATGGCGTGGTGATAGATAAATCTTTTGCATGCTTCATGGCGCCTACGAAGTAGGAGCCGATTTGATTATCGTCCTGATCGGTGACGACAGAGTATAAGCTGCAGGATTCGTCGGCAAACTGCTTGATGTATGTTGTGTTGAGATGATGGCGGGTTAAATGTTTTTTGTATGGTCCGAAATCGTTTCCCGCGCACGCTACAATGCGTGGTTTGATCCCAAGGAGATTAAGTGTGTATGCGATGTTTCCCGCAACACCGCCGAATTGTTTGGAAAGCTTGTCAACCAGAAAGCTTAACGACAGTTTGTGGATATTATCCGGCATGATCCGGTCGGCGAAGCGACCCGGAAAGTCCATGATATTGTCGTAGCCTAGAGAACCAGTGACAATGACTTTCATGAAATATTTCAATCCAGACCAATAATCCAATCCGACCAATTAATGGAGCAATGAACGAATGATTAACAATTATTTACAATTATTGAATCATTAATTTTTCATTGATTGGTAAATTGGTCGGATTGGTCGGATTATTGCATTTGTTTGGATAACTCTGCCAATTTTCCTGCTGCTGCCTGCTGGCTCTTTTTGATGGCGTCGTTGATGGCGCGCCTCATATCCTCATCGGGCTGGCCGTCCACTTCCACGACTTTCACATTTTGGTTGCCCGTGATGACGACGCGTACGCGCCCGACGACCACCTCAAATTCTTCGTTCTCCAATGCCTGTTGGATGGCCATGGCTTGCTTGCGCATCGCGTTCATGTCCCCGAGTGCTTTAAATGGATTCATCATACCAGGTAGTGAAATTTCGACCTTTGCCTTGCGCGGTCCAAATTCCAGCCTCCTTTCTAAAACAGAATGTTTTTATATTTCAAGCAGCTTTTCTGCGGCAAAGAAAATACCGCGTGTCGAAATTCTACTACCTGGCTCCTTATTTTTTCCCCAATACTACTTCTACTCTCACCTTTTCTCCGAATAATTTTTTGAGAACCAGGGCGATCATCTCCCGGGTTTTGACCTCTGAAAGCTTTTCTTTATGAAACGGGTAAAAGGCTTCTATAGTGACTATACCATCATCCACAGTCTTTGGTCTAGTGGACCGGCAGATGGCGGCAACCGAGTGGTTGTATGGCTTGAGCTCATCGATGACGTCTTTCCAGTGCTCGATGAGCTGTTCAAGCGTCACTAACCCCAAGGAAGTTTTTGGCTGATTATCATCGATGGCCTTTGGTGTCGTGTGCGAAGTGGCTGGTGATACGGATGATGCCTTTAGCAATGAAGGTTCATGGGTTACCGTTTCCGGACGCGTTATGTTTGGCGTGTCACCCATCACTGAATCTTGGCAATATTCGACGACCGCCAGCTCCAGTGGTAGTTCCGGGATGGGACTAGAACGGAGTTCTGTGTAAGCCTGGGTGAGGCGTCCGATAAGACTGCGGAGTTGGGAAGTGGATGCATTTGTCTTCTGTGTCGTAACTTGCGTAATGAGGCGTTGTTCGAGCTGGGTCAGACAATCAATAAGAAATGATTTAACATCAATCCCCTGTCCGACTATCGCTTGGATATCTATGAGTGCCGCTTTTGCATCGTGTTTCAACACGTTGGTAAGAAATGAATCCCGCCGGTTATCTTCTGATATCCCCAGAGTTTTTTGGACGATCTCGACCGTCACGGTGCCTTTTTGAAAACTTATTTGTTCTAAATTTTTGACGGCATCCCGGAATGATCCGTCTGCGTGGTTTGCTATGCAGGCGAGAGCATCGTCTTCAATATCCATCTTTTCTTGGGCAACGATGCGGGCAAGCGCATGGATGAGGTCTTCTTTTCGCGCTTTGCCAAACGCAATATGCTGGCATCGGGATATAATCGTCGATGGGATTTTTTGCGGATCGGTGGTGGCCAGAATAAAAATTGCGTGCGCGGGGGGCTCCTCGAGCGTCTTGAGCAGCGCATTAAATGCACCGGTCGAGAGCATGTGTACCTCGTCGATGATATAGATTTTCCATTTCGCTTGAGCTGGGGCAAGAGCGACCCGGTCGCGCAGATCGCGGATATTATCGACTCCCGTGTTGCTCGCGGCGTCGATTTCCATAACGTCCAGATGTCTGCCATCTGCAATAGCTTGGCACTGTCCGCATGAGCCGCAGGGCGCGCCTGTCACCTGGTTGGGCAAGCTATTTTTTTCCGGTTTATCGCAGTTGAATAGTTTGGCGATGACGCGGGCAGTGGTCGTTTTGCCGGTTCCTTTGGGCCCCGTGAGGAGGTAGGCATGCGGAAGCTCTTCTTTGGATTTCGTAAGGAGGAGCTCGATGGTTTGCCGGACGGCAGCGTTATCTATTTCATCCAGAACTTTGGGGCGATAGATTCGATAAAAAGACATGATTAATAAATGAATAAACGAATAAGAGAATAATCAAATAATAGAATAAATGATGAGTGAATGATAGGAGTGTTTTGTTGATTCGATTATTTCTTATTCAATTATTGGCTTATTCATTATTCTTCGTGGTGGATCCCCAGCAGATGATTCAGGCCGTGGAGTGCCAAAAATACAATGACGTCGTCGACTAATTTATTTTCTTCGGTCGCTGTGGTCACTGCTTGCGGGTAGGAAATAATGATATCGCCCAATCGGAGAATGCCGTCGGGTGCATCGATGAATCCCTGTCCTTTGGTGTACGCCGGATCGTTTAGTGGGAATGAGAGGACGTCAGTGGAAGCGTCGATTTTCCGGTAGGTGCGGTTAAGTTCCTTCATCCTGCGGTCGCCGACAATGGAGACACTCACTTCGACGCTGTGTTTGATTTTCGCGGTCAGCACGGAGGTAATCGCCTCTTTGACTTTTTTACGGTTGACGGGATAGTGAGTTTCGGTTTGAAAGAGGATTGAGATCATGATGGTGATAGCATCTGTTTGAGTATCGCCGATACCACCCCCCCATCGGCTTGGCCTTTGACGGCTGCCATGGCTTTACCCATGAGTTTGCCGAAGTCCTTTTTCCCGGAGACGAGTACAGGGGCAAGGAGTATTTTTATCTCTTCATCCGTGAGTGGTTTGGGTAAGTATGCCTCAAGAATAGCGAGCTCTTCTGCTTCTTTCGCGGCTAATTCCGTGCGTCCAGCTTGGGTGAACGCGTCGATGGATTCTTTGTGCGTCTTTGCCTGTTTTTTGATAACGTCCAGAACGTCCGCATCGGTCAGGCCTTCTACGCCCTTCGCCCCGTATTTGGCGATTGCAACATTTTGGACGGCGGCCACAAGGAACCGGAGCGTGTCGACACGACGACTCTCCCCTGATTTGAGGGCTGTAGTGATGCTGGTCTTGATTTGGTCAAGGAGCATACGTGTCATGCCGTCGATTAGTGCGTCCGTCGTGGATGCCGTAAGCGGCGTGCGAGTTCCCGACTTTTTTCTTTCCTGACTTCCGCCGGTTTTTGGTAAAACTCTCGTTTTTTAAGATCCTGAAGGATTCCTTCGGTCAGGACTTTTCTCGTAAACTTGCGGATGAGTGAATCCGATGTATCTCCTGGTTGTGCTTTGACAAATACCATATAGTAAAAAGAACACCTCCTTTAAAGTTTATATCCGATTTTTCGAAGAAAATCTTTTCGGTATGCCACGTCTTCTGCTTTTTCGACTCCCGTGGGCGATCCGCCGTCTACCACTCCCAGGACTCCTCTACCCTGCTTTGTACGAGCAACGATGACTTCAAGGGGATTGGCGGTGGCGGCGAATATGCGCAGGACTTCCGGGACCATTTTGACGGCGTTGAGGATGTTGATGGGGAAGGCGTTATCAAGAAATATAAAAAAGGTATGACCGCAGCCGACAGCTTTAGCATTGGTTGCCGCCAATGTTGTCATCGCCTCATGAGTACCACTCGTGCGGATAAGCCGAGGGCCGGAGGCTTCACAAAAAGCCAATCCAAATTTAATACCAGGGACAACATTCACGAGCGCCTCGTGGATATCTTCGACCGTTTTAATAAAGTGCGATTGGCCGAAGATGAGGTTCTTTGCGTCGGGATTTATGATGGAGATGACTGCTTGTGTCATGATTTTTTTAAAATTTCAATTAATTCATTAAGAGATAATGTTGTTGGCTTCATGTCCGGATTTTTGGCACTTCCATTTAGAATCATATGGCGGCTCGCATGGAGAAACCAGGTTGCCGCAGAGTCTTTTTCTTTGAGCGTATTATAGACGGTAGTAAGGTCTATGTCATCTTTAGGAAGGGATTTGATGCGGACGTAACCCTTTTTCGGATCGCGCCGGATGACGACGTTATAGCCCATTTTTTGTCCGAGGTGGACCACTTCATCATTGGTGGTTTCAATCCCGAAGGCTTTACCCCAGGGCGAGTCGAAGTGGACTGCTTTTTCCTTAAGTTCACTCTCTGCCCAAATTTTGTTTTGAAACGATTTATAGATACCATCTAAAGCCTCCATGCCCAGGGAAACGATTTTAATAGGATTATCCGAATAGAGGAGCCGCCATCCGTCGATCTGGGTAATGAGCGAAAAATCCCAAAAATCCGACGTCGGATTGGGATAAAATACTTCGCGGAAATGATCGATTTCGTTAACGACTGCCATCATGCGGGTGAGGGAGGCATCGTCGCCTTTAGTCTCTTTGATCGCCTGGTATACGAGCTGGGCGGCGCAGGTATCGCTGTCGGATTGGTGATGGTCATATTTTCCGAATCCGGTGTCGACGTGGATGATTTCGGGGTTTTCATCCGGGGGCGCGTTATTTAGAGTTTTTCCTGCCGGGACGAAAGCAATCATCGCCTCTTCCCAACCCGGAAAGTGGGACTTCACGAGCCAAATAGCAGTAATTGCATCTAAGTCCGGTCCGATATGAGCGACGATGGTTTTCATATTATGAGTATAACAATGAGTATAACACATAATTTTATTGACGACTTTTAGCCTCAAGGCCCGGCCTTGAGCGTGAGGATAATATAGTGCATAATGGGTGCATGGCAGCGAGACCGCCGATTTTTACGGCTCAAGGTTTTTATCACGTCTATAACCGTGGACACAATAAACAGACGATTTTTTATGACGCCCGGGACTATCGTCGTTACCTTAAACGTCTGGGCGAATATCTCATCAAGCATGAGGTGACTCTGCTGGCCTATTGCCTAATGCCCAATCATGTCCATTTACTGCTTCGACAGGATGGAGAGGAGCCCATGGATCGCTTCATCCATCGGCTCCATACCGCCTATACGATGTATTTCAATATTAAATATGAGCGACTAGGGTCAGTCTTTCAGGGACGATTTAAGGCCAAGCTTATTGATACGGATGAATATTTGCTTCATGTTTCTCGTTATATTCACATCAATCCCATTGAGATAGTACAGGATTACGCTCAAGGCCCGGCCTTGAGCGTAGAATTAGGCAAGTTTCCGTGGTCGTCGTATGGAGAATATTTGAAGCAGAGATCCGAAAACCTTTGTAATACCGAGATCATTCGGAACTATTTTTCAAATTCGCCTTTACAAGGAAAAACTACGTATCGTTTGTTTGTCGAAGAATATCTTGGAATATCAACCCCCGAACGACTCGCTGAAATTAGCGGAGGAAACCTTTAGCCTCAAGGCTCGGCCTTGAGGCTGAGGATGATTTCGTTAAGCGCGAGGAGTTTGGTGGTTGATTCGTTTCGCATTTTTACTTCGGTCTTATCCCCGGTTTTAGTCGATACTACCAATCTTGTGGGAATGCCGATGAGGTCGGCGTCGGAAAATTTCACCCCGGCGGAAACATCGCGATCGTCCCAGAGGACGTCGATGCCCACCTTATTCAGTTCATCATAGACTTTTTGTGCCATCCCCTCTCCTCCGGGAAGCGAGATGAGGTGGACGCGGTAGGGCGCGACCGCCGAAGGCCAGAGAATGCCTTTTGCATCATTATGCGTTTCGACTATGGTCGCCATTGTCCGTCCGATACCAATTCCATAGCACCCCATATAGTAAGGCTTTTCTTTTCCATCTTTATCGATAAACACCGCACCCTTCATAAGGTTGGTATAGTGGTGGCCGAGCTGAAAAATATTGCCTACTTCTATCCCCCGTTTTTCTACAAGCGCACTTTTTCCGTTTTCCGTGAGGAACCCCGCTTGTGCCATGGCAATATCACCTTCAATGTCGAGCGTATAATCGCGGTCAATATTCATATTGAGTGCATCTTTGTAAAGCGCATTGGCACCACCGTATGCATTCTTGATCGTACGAAGTGAGCTATCGCCGACGATGAGCACCTTCCCCTTGAGTCCTACAGGTGATATAAAACCAGGTTCGCTGCCGAGCTTGTGAATTTCCTCGACCGTAGCGTGACGCAGATGATGGGCACCGATAAGCTTGGCAAGTTTTGTTTCATTGACGTCGTAGTCACCGCGGATAACTGCAAGGATCATTCGCCCTTTTTCATCAACTGCCATGAAGTCCTTTATTTGTTGCCAAAGAGGAAGTCCGTGAAGCTTGACTCCATCTTCCATGGTGGTTCCGCGTTTCGCATCAACTTCCTGATAGGGCTTGAGCGGTTCATCAACGTTTTTTGTGTCCCGTAAAAACTTCGCGACATCTTCATGCGCTACATATTTCCCGTCTTGAGATACAAAAAAACGGCCTTCTCCGACGGGAGATTCTACCTGAAATTCATGACAGTATTCCCCACCGATATAGCCGTTGTCTGCTTCTACCTTGAGTGTTTTGAGTCCTAATCTTTCAAATATACGGGTATAGACAGAAGCCATGGTTTCATAGCATTTGAGAAATGCTTGCTCATCAGCATCAAAAGAATATGCGTCTTTCATGACAAACTCGCGTACACGCAGAAGCCCTCCGCGGGCACGAAGTTCATCGCGGAATTTGGTGGAAAACTGATAGAGATTAAACGGTAGATCGCGGTAGCTCAATTTGGTTTTACGAACGAGATCGACAAACATTTCTTCCGCCGTGCCCCCGAGCGCAAATCCTGCTCCACGGCTGTCTTTGATGCTCATGAGTTCAAACCCTGCCGAACTAGTTCGGTTAGTCTCCTGCCAGAGTTCGATAGGATGAAGCACCGGACTGATCATTTCCTGGGCGCCGACGGCATCCATTTCTTCTTTGATGATAGCTTTTATTTTTTCATGAACACGCCATCCCAATGGCAGGAAGTAATACCTGCCTGCTGTGGATTCCGCGATGAATCCACCTTTCGTAAGAAAATTATGGCTCACGAGTTGAGATCCGCCGCTTTTTCCAAATGATGTTTTACCAAAAAGTTGTGAGTATTTCATAGGTGTTCCTTTCTATCATACCATCCGCAGGTGAATTTGCGTACCCCATTATATAATCACTCTTTTACGGACCGCTATCCATCTCGAATGTTCCTGATGCATACTTTCGTCTATTATCTTCGATTAATTCCCTTGCTCTACGAAGAAGTTGAGCCTCCTGTTCGATCATTTCATCCCCTTGTATGCCTTTACGTACCAAAACACCCATTTGGTAGGAAAGTTCACCACCCTTCGTAGTCCAAGCGATTAACCCGTCCCCTTCATAGCCAAGTCTATTGGCAATGTGCGAAAAGCCGTCATCGGTAATTTTTTCTAATTCGCTTTTGTTGTCAATTGCAAATTCCATAAACTATCACCTCCCTTCTTCATAATTTTTTTACCTGCGGATGGACAAAAACTGTTTTACCCCTCAAATGGTACGTCGCTTGCGCTCCTCACCATCCGTGGCAGTAAGACTCGATTTACTCGTCAACTGCCACGTAAAACCCTCGCCTCCAACCACCACAAAAAATATGTGATGATCAAGGGCGAGGGCTAATCCCCGCGGTACCACCTTGGTTTAGATTAGGTCCAAAAAATGCACCTCAACGGTGCACGAAATAATGAACTCAATCACTCTTTCGTGCTCTATCCTTCGACTACGCTCAGGATGACACACGTGTAACTATTTGTACGGTCGTACTTCCGTCAACCTTAATTTCTCAATGAGAGATTTCGATTGCAGCGATTCGTTGGGCCGGAAACCCAACGTGGGACGCTTTTTCTAAATTGTAACTTTGTTTATACCATAGAGGGTCGGCTGGGGTCAAGAGTCGATAATAAAGGGAGCGTAAACGGTACGATACATTTTGTGCATTGTGTTAAACAACCAATACTCAAGGG
>JBBTWJ010000021.1:0-7057 GCA_038062895.1 Patescibacteria group bacterium | reverse complement strand
GTTTTTATCAAGAAAACAAGAGGAAAAACCAACACGAAACTTTACTTAGCTCCAATTTCATCAACACGATTTTGTCACTTAAGCCAAAATGTAGATATGTTTGATCTCCTATCTCGCCTCGTATCCAACAAAAACAGTCTTCGGGTGATTTTGGCATATATTGTTAGAGGACAGGAAATTTCTTACAGAGGAGTTTAACGGATTGGGCGATCGTATGCAAGTTTTTGTTATTTGCAAGCTCTGACCGGACTTTTTTGAGGAAGGGGCCGCGTTCTTCTTTGGTTGCCGGCAGGCGGTAGTGGGAGACTTCTTTAATAACTGAAACAATCCACTCCCCTATCTGCCGCATTTCTTTTTCCTTCATGCCACGGGTGGTGATCGCCGGTGTGCCAAGACGGATACCGGAGGGGTAAAAGGGCGGGTTCGGGTCATGCGGGACGCTATTTCGATTGACGACGATGCCAGCTGCTTCCAGAGCTTCAGCGGCAATATTTCCTATGACCCCTTGTGGCCGCAGATCGACGACCATCAAGTGATTATCCGTGCCACCGGTTGACAGGGCCAGGCCCTGTCCGGAGAGCGTATCAGCAAGTACTTTGGCATTGGCGACGACTTGCTTGGCGTAAACTTTAAATGATGGTTGAGTGGCTTCATGAAGGGCTATGGCTATGGCTGCTGTAACATTGTCGTGAGGCCCCCCCTGTAGACCGGGAAAAACGGCTTTATCTATTTTGTCCCCCATCGCAGGGTCTTTGACAAGGCCTGGCCCTGTCACCATGAGGAGCGCGCCGCGGGGGCCGCGAAGCGTTTTATGTGTGGTGGCCATGATAATGTCGGCGTATGGAGCAGGACTCGGGTGGACGCCGCCTACGATCAGGCCCGCGATATGAGAAATATCCGCGAGGAAGTACGCGCCGACACTATCTGCAATCCCCCGCCAAGCCTTCCAGTCAAAAATCCTTGGATATGCCGTCGTCCCCACGACGATCATGGTTGGCTTTTCTTTTTTGGCTAGGGCAGCGACATAATCCAAATCAATGAAGCCATGTTCATCGACATCGTACTGGACGGACCGGTAAAACGTGCCGGAAAACGTGACGTCGGGGTGGCCGTGGGTCAAGTGTCCGCCTGCCGTGAGCTTGAGCCCCATGATCGTGTCCCCTGGCGACAGAAGTGCCATGTAGACTGCGGAGTTGGCAGGAGAGCCGGAGTACGGTTGGACATTGACGTGGGGGACGCCGAAAAGTTTCTTGGCGCGCTTAATTGCCAGCTCCTCTATCTCATCGATATAGCGGTTTCCCTGATAATAACGCTTTCGTGGATATCCTTCGGAGTACTTATTGGTGAGTACAGATCCCAGCGCCTCCCGCACCGCCGGTGAGGCATAGTTTTCCGACGGGATCATCTCAAGAACGTCTCGTTGACGAGTAGATTCGAGTTTGATGAGACGGGAAATTTCTGTATCACCATTTTGCTGCTTCATGAACTCGATCATACTCAAATACGTCATGTGAAGCAAGCGGATGGCTTAGGTGGCACCAATATATTTTTCTAAAAGTGCCAGGCGATCCATATGATGGGGAAATGTGATGATATGATCCATCGGGGTATGTGTTAAGGGGCCGAGAACCTGGTGTGATGCGCCAACAGTCGCTAAAAAGAGAGCGCGTTGCATTTCGATCTCAAATCCCTGTTGGTCTATCCAAACATCGTTGATCGACTCAACACACCCCGTAGCCAGGAGCGTTTCTAAATTTAACCCGGCTGCAAAGTCGGAAGGATGCTGTGTTTGGCTAAATTGGTACCCGAATGCTTTGATGTGTGCGGCATAGGCGGCTAACCCAGCGTCGCTTGCTAACCATGACAAACCTTGTGGAGATAGGGAAATAGAGGTATCGTGCCACGCGGTTTTTTGTACGTCTCCGCACACGAGCGCTGAAGCAGCGCGGATGCGATATGGAAGCGGGTCACGATGCTTCATTTCCCAAAACAATCGTTGGATTTCCTCATCGTTTTTTGGTTTTCCACGAACTTCATATATGAGACCATCTACACCGCCTGTTGGCACGAATGTCAATGCATCAAAGGCAACATAGCAATCCTCCGGTCCACCCTGTATTTTTTGGGCAAACTCAATTTTTCTTTTTGCGACAGAGAGCGGATGGGGAGCCTGGAGTTCAATGCCCCCACCCAAGGCTATCACGTGAGCATCTTCTCCTGCGACGTGTTCGAGAAATTTAAGACGAACAGGGTTGCTTCCTGCGTACAGAACATCCATTCTCGGGGTGTTGGTTTCGATAGCTACCATAAAAAAGCCCGTCAAAAAGACGGGTGACGGGTAAAATTATATAAGACTGATTTTTGTTTTTTCATTTGGTGAACGTCCAAGAGAAAAAAGACATTCGTTGCTTGAGAAAAAAAACAAAAAACGCTCAATAAAGCTTTGAGCGCTTTTATTACTTATATCAGAAGCCGTCGATACTCGTCAACAGGGAAAATATTTGTACTAACGGGATAACAGTGAGGGATAAAGATATGATGCGGCATGTTTCGTTTTCTTTTTATCCCACTCGTGGAGAATGGCAACGGCGCGGGAGGCCACGAGGCCCGCGCGTTTTTGCATCTCGTCGTTAATCTCAAACTCATCGGTGACGCGGTTGGCGACAACGCAACAGACGGCGCCGGCGCGTTTCCCAAATAGGCTTGCCATGGTGAAGAGGGTGGCGGCTTCCATTTCAAAATTTTGGACCCCTGCCGACTGCATATCGCGGAAGATGTGATCTTTGTGGCTGGGGAAATAGTTATTGTATGCGGGTCTCCCCTGCCCGGTATAAAACGTGTCCGTCGAGGCGGTGATACCGACGTGATATCTCATTTTCAATTCTTCGGCGGCCTGGATGAGCGCCATGACGACTTCGTAATGAGCAATCGCCGGATATTCTGGTATGACAAAATCCTTGCTTGTCCCTTCTAGTCGCACTGCTCCAGTGGAAATCACTAAGTCTCCAATCTCCTGCCCTTTCTGGATGCCCCCGGTTGAACCGACTCTGATGAAGGTATGGGCACCGATCCGGCAGAGCTCGTCCACGGCAATAGCCAAGGATGGGCCGCCGATGCCGGAACTTGTGCAGGAAATCGGTGTTTCGGCAAATTTGCCGGTCATCGTGTGATACTCCCGATGATTGGCAACTTCTTTGGAAGAATCCCAGAGGGAAGCAATTTTACCGACTCGCGCCGGATCGCCGGGGATGAGGACAAACGGGGCGACGTCGCCTTTTTGACATTGAATATGGTACTGTTTCCCGCTGATGATCGGTGCTTTTGCAGAAATTTTTGGGTTCATTTTTTTGGAAAATCGGTGACGGATAATACTACTCCTTTGCCGTCCATGCGTATTATATACCCGCTCGCAACACCGACGTATGGATACATGGGCTTACGGCTTCTTAGCGTGCCGCCCAGATATTTGATTTTGATCGCCAGGATGCTATCTCCGTGGGAAACGATGGCGATATGCTGGCCAGGGTGAAGAGCGACTTTTTCGCGGATACATGTATCCATGCGCCGGAAAACTGCACTTAATAACTCCCCGCCTTGCTTGATGAAGTCCTGACGATAAAAGTTCCAGTGGATAGACTCTAGATATTCCAAAGATTTCCCCTGCAAGGGGGTGACGAGGTCCATGAGGCGGTCGTCGGTCTCTACGGGAAGTCTGCGGACATCGGCAATAGCCTGGGCGGTCTGATATGTACGGGTCAGACGACTCGTATAGACGGCTGCAATAGGAACGTGTGCCATCGATTCGCCGAGGCGTTTGGCTTGCTCGTGGCCCAATGCGGAAAGTGGGAATCCTGGGAGGCGGCCATGGAAAATGTTGAGCGGATTTTCATAATCCCCGTGGCGGAGGAGGTAGATGGTGGTGACTGACATGACGTCCGTCATAGTTCGTGCTCTTTATACGATAAGAAAAGCCATTCGTGCTCGCGGTAATGAGTCTCTTCCAATGCAGGTCGGATAAATGACTCGTATGAAGTGTGTATCTGTTCCATAAATCGTGCAAAGGTTTCGGGACTGGTCCCCGTATTGTCAATACGTATATAACGGTCGCCAAGCGCACGGATGTCATCAGCAGTAAAATGCCCTTCTTCCGGAAAATACTTGGCAAATTCTCCGGTAGGGATATGGCCGGGACGCTTGCTGTTGCGTTTAATCCGATCCTGTTCGTTGGCTACTACATCCAACACGAGCACGTGATCCAGAAGTCCGTATTCCTTGAGCCAGGTAATGAGTTGGGGGCCGTCGTGCGTCAATGCTTCTCCGGGATAATCGACATTCTTGCCATACGCCCATTCGATGACGAACACATCGCCTTCTTTTTTTCGGACGAGAAACTGGAGCATCTCGAGAAGCAGTTGTTTATGGGCACTATTGAGAGCATTGCCGTCTTTGAAGACCATCTGGAGCGTGCCATCGGTGCCGTCGGGGTTGAGGAGGAGCGAGTGGTCACCCTCGATACCACCCTTGGGAAGGTGCCGCGCTGGATCATCGACAAATCGAAGCGTATCTCTGCGTACTTCTTCCTCAAGTGCTTGTTTGTCGGTGCGAAATGCAACGGGGTATTTCTGTTGTTCAAGAGATTCGATAAGCGTATCGTTTGCGACAGATTTTCCGCTTCCGGGCAGCCCGGTGATGAGAATGATATGAGTTATATATTTAGTTTTGGGGCAGGATACTATGGCAAATTTATTTTTTATTAGCTAGCGTTACCCACTCCGCCATTTGCGAGTACTTCGTCGTCTGTAATATGGGCATCTAAAGGCTCATCATCCGATGTGTTGAGAGTACCGGATACCTTTAAAATTGGTAGCCGAGCGTCGTTTTGCATATCCTCCACAGTATATCCTGGTGTTCCATCTTTTGGATGTTTGCCGGTAGGCTTTTGTTGTTCTTCAACGTTCATAGAGTGCCCTCCTTTAGTAAATAGAACAATTTATATATGATATGACAGCTCTCAGACGCGGTGCAGTGCTGTTGTTGCCTTTAGATTTGGTTGAATTCGCGTGTCATAGAGATGGCGGACTTCACTATAATATCCATCGTTGTCCTCTTCAACATTGACTAACCGATAATAGTGATGGCCTACATACGATTGTGCTTTCGGCGTCATGATACCTCCGTCGCCAAAATATGCGTGAAACGTCTCATCGGCCATAGCATCCGGACGGTGCGATTGTCTCCATTGACGTATGCCCACCGGTACATGGATTTCTATGAGAAATAGCCGTTCTCGCACGCGATATTTTTTGATCAACCCCACCAAAGAATCCGCAGATTGATGGATCGGTTGTTTTTGTGCTCCAAACGAGATTTCCGGGCCGGTCGCATATTCTATAAGAAAAATTTTTTTTTCTTTCTTACTGGCGATACGTGCAATCATATCGGCATGGACTTCATTGAGAATGCTGCCATCCAGTACATGTACTTTTTTGTGTCCCGGTGGACCATCGGAGATAAGTTTGCTGCGTTTACCCACTTTTGATCCATCTTGTTGTTTTGGTGCATATCGTGTGTCTTTCATCACTGCCTCTTCCAAGCCCAACCTATCTGAAATGTAATGAATGTCGTATCCATTTTCTATCAATAGACTACTCAGATACCAAACCATGATCGATTTCCCAGCGCCGCCGTTGCCGATAACCAGTATTGTGTCGATCATCCTTTATAGACGCGGTGACAGTTAGCGCAAACGGCGATATATTCTGCCCGTTTGGTACCCGTCGTACCGACTGTCTGTTCCGTGCCTCCGGAAATCCGTTCTGAATAGGGAGCTTTACTGCCGCAGCGGACACAGATGGCATAAAGCTCCAAGAAATCATCGGCAATATTGATAAGTGCGCGTGTCGCACCAAATTCTTGTTTGCGGTAGTCAAAAATCACGCCGTTAATATACACGTCTATGCCCTGTGCAAGTAGCGTGCGGACAATAGAAAGGATTTGCGTTTTGGGGAAAAAATGGACTGCGTCAATGATAACTTTTTGGATACCGTCTTTTCCTACATAGTGCAGTATCTTTTCCGGTTGATCCATGCTGACGTAAATAACAGGCAACGGGCGTTCATCATGCGAGTTTGTGTGTCCCATGCCGTTGATTTTTTTCGTCTCAGCTTTAAAAACTAACACGCTAAATCCGAGATTAGAAAGGACGGCGAAGAGAGTGAGGAGTTTGGTCGTCTTACCGGCAAACATGGGGCCCGCAATGACGGTGAGTTTGCCTTTCGTAATCTTCGATTTAGGTTCTGGTTTTTGCATTGCGGGAGGGCAGTCGTTTTTGTACTTCGTCCCAGATAGTTTGAGCGACATTCACGATTGACTCTTCGGCATTTATAACAACATACCGATTGCTTTCATTTTTTGCAAGAGCCAAATATCCGTCATGGACACGGGAGTAGAAGTCATGCTGTTGGAGGTCTAATCTGTCTTTTGTTTTATCAGATTTGGATCTTCTTTTCTGGCCTACATCAGGGGAAACGGACAGAAGGAGCGTGAGATCTGGCTTGGCACCATTAATGGCAAGGGCGTTGAGCGAGGAGATTACCTCTGCTCCCAACTTACGGCCGTACCCTTGATACGCGATACTGCTGTCGACAAACCGATCACACAAAACAATTTTCCCCGATGCGATGGCGGGCTCAATAATTTGGGCGACGTGTTGGGCGCGGGCAGCGGCCATGAGGTATGCTTCCGTCGTCGCCTCCATGTCAACATTTTCTTGATTGTGGGTGATGGCCCGGATTTGCTCGCCGATCCGTGTGCCGCCGGGTTCGCGCGTGACGACGATAGGATAGCCTTCTTCCCGTAGGTGGCTGGCAAGAATTTCCGCCTGTATCGATTTGCCCGCTCCCTCCCCGCCCTCAAACGTAATAAAAAATCCACGTTTCATAGAGAATAATCATCATCCTATCACAGGGAAAATAGAGACAACAAGTAGCCAGTTGATGTCAGTCGTAAACGGTACGATACATTTTGTGCATTGTGTTAAACAACCAATACTCAAGGG
>JBBTWJ010000020.1:0-13902 GCA_038062895.1 Patescibacteria group bacterium | reverse complement strand
GGTTGATTTACCGCCATTATTTTAACGGTCAGGTGCCGTTTTTGATACGCTACTGACTACTAATCGACGACAAGCATAGTACCACAAAGAAAAAAATGCAACTTACGCGCCTTCATCATTTCGTTTACGACCAATTGTGAGCACGGATTTTACCGGAAACCATGTGTGTCAAACCATACACCACATCACGCATACCGTTATGTACGGTATCTCCCATTCCGCACTCTGGTCCGGCCATGCAATGCCGTGCGACATCCACTGGCTTCCTATCTGATTCTTCTGCGATCATGCGGACAAATGAAGCATAATGACCTACCATCGCATCAGCAGCCTGTTCCATATGACCATCATACCAAACAGCTGTGTCATCATAATCACTAGATGTACGAATCTGAACATTTTCTAATTTCTTATCTTTTCCTTTTGCAAATTCAAATAAAGCCCCTTCAGTATTTGGCACTACACCTAAAGCAAACAGCCCCCATCCGTCAACATGCGTTTGTACTGCTTCTGGAAAACCACGATATAGACCGTCATGGGCTGGAGATACGACATGAAATAGATCAATCATTCCGCTTATCATAAGCGGCAACACATCCGGCCCGCCACAACTATGCAGCGCCACAAGCGCTGGTGGCGCTTTGTTAAAACCCATCATTTTCAAACTTGCAAGCGTCGATGCTCCTGAAACCGTCGCTGGATCATCAGCGCTCACTAGTACGGTAACGCCCGGAAACGCATCTTGAATTGCTTTAATATGGCTGGATACAAGAGCTGGATATATTTCCCCTTGAACTTCTTCAACGTCTCCCCGATCCATCGTAGTTGGCCATGCCCCAAAAGAACAAGCAGGTGTAGCTAAATGCGTTTTAAATAAACGCATATCAGGTGGAAATTCTGCAGCGCGACGCAAGACCGTATAGTATCCTAAAGCGGCATCCGGATGTAAATCTGATGAAGTGGATTGATCCGAAGTCGCAATAAATATTTCAGTGTCAAATACGATTTTACCATTTTCGGCAGTCAGTCCTCTTTCCCGCTGATATTGTGGCTGAACTCTCATCGATTCACGCGAATCTCGTTGGGGAAGTTGGGGCCATGTGCCTATCTTATACTTATCGGCAATTGGTAAAATTCTTTCTGTCACGACTCTATTCGCATCAGGTTCAGCGTCACTCCCGACGAGATATATATCTCCACATACACCATGATCGGAATCTGTTACCAACTGCTTGCGCCACTCAAGTCGTTGTTGTTCATGAATCATACTTCATGCGCCGTTACAATTCCGACGTGGGACAGAAAACATGAAAAAATAACTATGGTAGATTACATTTTTAAACTCACCGGCTCGCTGACCACGACCATCATGCTGACAACAAGATCAAGAACTTCATTTTGACGATAGAAATCTCTTCCCGCAGATTTGAAACCTGCCTGATATAGCACGCCCGCATTCGCCCTTCCCAATGACAACGTAATTTCAAGCAACTTCAACTCGCCAGTCGTTGCAGATAATACTCCCTCTCTTTGTAACCTCTGTACACAGCCGATAGGTGTTCTGTCCTCATCCAATACATCAAATTCTTGCTTCCCAAACGAAACTTTTTCAAAGAGTTGATCAGCGCGTATTACATTCCGTACGACGACCATCGATCCATCAGGGCCGATGCACCACTGCGGTCCATCTTGCTGCATCCCATCCAGATAATCAGCGTATTGAGCTTCAAAAGCCTTACGGACTACTCCCCAATCAAGCGGCGCATCCCATGATGCATTATCAAAACATTTACGAGCAACATGAGGGTCTGTAATTATTTCCTTTTCATTTAACATAGGGAATGCTTTATTCACGAGGCAGGTCGTGGTATGTAATTATTCTGTAGTATAGCATAGAATGCTCGCATTATTACAAAATGAGTACTCGTGATTACAACTTCAGGCTTTTGAGGTAGTCGCGGAAGTCGCCGATTATGATATATATTGATAGCTTGATTCCCGGTATCGTGGCTGGATAATGATATATTTTGACCTATTGATTCCCGGTATCGTGCGTAGTAGATTCATGGTATATGCCAGCGCGTAGTGTTGTCTTCGTTCCCGACGGATGCTATCACGTGTATAACCGGGGATCGGAAAAACGGTCAATATTCCAATCCGATCGTGACTACAAAAAATTTCTCCACCGGACAAAAGAAAACGCACAAAAATTTTCCATCACTATACTCTGCTACTGCTTGATGCCCAATCATTTTCACTTTCTCCTTCAACAAACTTCTGATCTTCCAATCACCGCATTCATGAATGCGGTGCAACTCGGCCACGCAAAATTTTTCAACACAAAATACGAGCGTATCGGTCCGCTCTATCAAAGTAGGTTTAAGGCAAAACCCGTTATATCAGACGAATATCTCCTTCAACTGTCCGCGTATATCCATAAAAATCCGATCGCATCCCTCTTCGATTCCAGGAATCCTTCGGATTCCCGGAATCTTCTCGATCGTCTCCATGCCTACCCATACTCCTCGTACCGTGAGTACCTTGGATTTGAATCCAAACCACTATCAAAACCGGATACGATTCTCGCGTACTTTTCTCAGACACAACCCAAACTCAGCTATCAGGCATTTGTAGAAAATTTTATTCCGGATCTTGAAGCACTCACACCCTTATTGGCCCACGAATGATTAATACTCGTCTTATTGATATAGTTTGATTACTTGATTCCCGGTATCGAGGCTAGGCGTTGATAGACTTTGATCTATCGGAAACTATAACTTCAGGCTTTTGAGGTAGTCGCGGAAGTCGCCGTTGAGGTCCTTGTGCTGCAAGGCAAACTCGACGACAGTCTTGAGGTATTCGAGCTTATTGCCGGTGTCGTAATATTTCCCGTCTTTGATCTCACAGGCATAGACCGGGCGTTTTTTCATAAGCTTTTGAATCGCGTCCGTCAACCATATTTCATCACTTTTCCCCGGCGCGAGTCCCTCAAGGTAGTCAAAGATATCCGGCGTCAGGACATAACAGCCATGGGCTGCCAAATTACTTGGCGCTTCCTCGATTGCGGGTTTTTCAATAAGCTTTTTGATCTGCCAGATATTTTTTTCGATGTTGGACGCATCGACAATTCCGTATCGGGAGACGTCCCCTTTTGGCACGCGAACAGCCGAAATGACCGGATCACCGTATTTTTCAAATACTTCGATACACTGCTTGGCCCGCGGGGGCGTGCTATAGATAAACTCATCGCCCCAGATTGCGACAAAGGGCTCGTTACCGATCACGGGCTTGGCACACAGGACCGGCGTTCCATTGCCGTAGGGCCCCTTTTGCCGGATATAAATGAAGTTGGCTAGTCCCGCGGTCCGTTTCACTTCATCCAGTAACTTCTCTTTCTTTTGCTGTTCGAGCATTTTAATAAGCTCGAAGGGATAATCGAAGTGATCCTCAATAGATCGTTTATGCCAACCCGTCACGATGACGATATCGGTAATGCCGCTTGCGACCAACTCTTCTACCACATATTGAATCACGGGCTTATCAACGATCGGGAGCATTTCCTTGGGCATCGCCTTCGTCTGAGGAAGGAAGCGTGTACCAAATCCGGCGGCGGGGATCACTGCTTTGTGAATTTTTGCGGACATAGCTTCCATTCTATCCATGCTGTATTGTCTTTGTCAATTTGGTAGTATAAAGATAGCCATGAAACGCATACTTTCTCTAATGGTAATAATGGGATTCTTTTTTCTTATTCCCTATCACGCCGTCCACGCCGAAGTGACCGGCCCTCCGGATATCACCACCCGCGTCGCGTTACCAAATTCGATTGATTTTGCCGAAATCGGCGAAAAAAACGGCGCATCTTTTCTTTCCAATATAAAAGCTTTTATCAATCCGACCATCATCGGATCGGTGGGATTTGAGGGAAGTTCCGTTAACAAACCCCAGATCGATATCCCGGGCGTTTTTTCCAAACTTGGCCCGCTCCTAAAAAATGCATTACCGTATCTCACGCCAAATACCATCATCGATCTGGTTCAGCCCATTACGAATAAATATACCCTCACTGGTACATCTACCTTATGTTTTGCCTCAGATAACAATAATATTCAAGCGTTCCCCCTGAAAGAACGGATTTTTATGGACGCAGAAGGGTTGCCGCAAACCGTAGAGGGAAGTGTGATGCTCTCCGGATTATGGGCTCCGCAAGTCACGGTAGTCAAAGAGATCTATGAGCATCTTAATGAACTATTCCCCAATGTCTTGGGCTCAATCCTTCTCAATCAAGCTTGCGACCTCCCCCCGCCTACGCGAGAAGTACGGAAAGAACGAATTGCTGCCACAACTCCGGAAGAGTATCAAGTACCCCCTGAAAAATTACCTCTCTACCTTGTAGATAAATGGATTCATTCTCTGCCAACTATCGGTGCGCTCTGCTCTGATACCAACTGCAATTTGAAAGCCAGTCCCATGTTTGATCTCCTGATCAAAACGAAGATCCCCTACGTCGGGGAAATTTCCAAAAATCTGACGAATGACCCCACGGATCCGAATAGCAAGCCAATCGGCGCATTGGCGACACTTGTTCCGGAGGCATTTGAAATAGCGAACCGCCATGGACAAGTATCCAATCAAATCATAGAGCAAACCGTAATGTCTAGCCATGAGTCGGTGAAAACTCCCGTCAATTGGGCGCTGACCAAGTCCACACAAGATTATTATGAATTCACCAACTGCTCTGTGCACCCCGATAGTCTCCAGTCGACCAACCTCAACTATAGCTGCAATTTCTCGGAAAATGACGCCGGGCTTAACCGTGAACTTACCGGCGGAACTCTCTCAAATTTTGATCCTACTATACTCGGGTCAGCAAAAGAAACGATCAGTAATGCGTCATCTGGCAAAATACCTGCCTGTGTACTGGAAGGAATCAAATATATTGAGACCGGCACCCAAACGGACTTCACCGGCGCATGCCAGATCAATGTATGCTCTGCCGCCGGGCCGTACCAAATCACGGTGGGTTCAGTGAAAGATGAAACCGGCCAATGGACCAACCGATGCAAAGCATGCGGTGATATCCAATGCCCCGACTGGTGGCCCGGTGATTGGCCCAGAACCGACAACGCCCCAAATCCATGCGATATGCAAGCCTCCGCCGTCCGCGCTGTCGAGATGCTGCAGGAAAAAGCGGAATATTGGACGAATAGACTGCTCGGTTCCGTCCAACGCATGTATCCCGGTTCGAGTCCTGAAGAATTAAAAGCACAACAAAATGCTATTATTATCGGAGCAAATAGTTATTACGGATCCGGAGAACCAATCGATCGATTGGGTAAATGTTCGTACGGCGAATTTGTTTATAAACACTGCGATCCGAGCTATACCTGTACTGGTGTAGGAAAATTTCCATTCAAATAATCATACATTCATCATCTTTACTTTTCCGGACGACTTTGATAGGATTGTGAGGTAACCCCGGGAGGGGTTTTTGATTAGTTAGTTAACGAACGAATTCCGATTCGCGAGTTTACTAACTATCAATCCCGTAACAGCGCTCTTCGCGGGCGCGAGGCTGTAAGCCTCCGACGCGAAGGAAGCTTGGTACTGGGATATATACTTATCTATGCAAGCATCTGCCAAACCTGCGGTTCCGGCGATTGCCAACCCGGTGCAATTCATCCGGGAAGTGATCACGGAACTCAAGAAAGTGACCTGGCCGACCAGAGCGGAAGTTATTAAGTTGACCGCAGTCGTCATCGCCCTGTCACTGATCGTCGGCGCATTCATCGGGATATTAGACATAACGTTTTTGAGAATAGAGACTTTGTTATTGAGAAGATAATTATGGATACTCAACCAACCGCAGCTCTTTCAGAAGTGTTAGCAACACCCGCGCCAATCGTGGCTCCCGCCAATGCGAAGTGGTATGTGGTCCACACCTACTCCGGCCACGAAAACAAAGTCGCGACGAACTTGCGTCAGCGCATCGAAACGATGAAGTTGGAAGCAAAAATCTTTGACATCATCGTACCTACCCGTAACACGGTCGTTGTCCGCCATGGAAAAAAGGAAGACATCAAAGAAAAAATCTTTCCCGGCTACATCATCGTGCGCATGATCTTGGATGACGAATCCTGGCTCGCCGTACGGACGACACAAGGAGTGACGGCATTCGTCGGCGCCGGCAATAAGCCCACAGCAATCTCCGAAAAGGAAGTGGAAACCATCAAGAAATTCATGGCGCTTGAGGCGCCCAAATACAAAGCCGCATTTAGCGTGGGCGAAGCCGTCAAGATCGTCGATGGCCCGTTTGCCGACTTCTTGGGAACGATAGACAATATCGACGAGGCTAAAGGAAAAGTAAAAGTCCTCGTCTCCATCTTCGGACGTGAGACACCCGTCGAACTCGACTTCCTGCAGGTTGCTAAACTCTAACTTGCCGATCAAACTAAAATAGTGTGACAACTTCTCTCGAACGGCATCCGGGGTATTTCGAAAATGATCCACGCGTAGATCCTGCTGATATTGGGCGTGGACTAACCTTTCCTCAATTTGAGCCATATATCTCATTTGACAGAATAGACGATATTCACCATGATGCATGGAAAATATTTCTATCATCGCTCTTTGAATACACCGGGAGACTGTGGTTACCGCGCAATTGCGGCCAAGCGCCTCATATTCAAGATTATGCGGAGGCACTCATCGATAAATATCCACAGGATATTCCATTCTCCTCACCCATGACAAGAAATTATAGTCCAGGTCACCATGCAGTACATTACTGGTTAGAAGTTGTCTACGCAAAAGATCAGCGTACAGTCGTCATTGACCCATTTGGCGTCCATCCCAATCTCAAATGGGACACTGCCCATACCATTCCATTTTTCGGTCATCCGCAATACGCGAGTCCTGATCATCAAAAAGTATATTTGCACACAGCATAACCTCGCGCATACCTACATACTTACTTGACAAAATATGGAAGTAAATTCTACACTTCTATGTAGAAGTGTAGAATGATAATATGGGAAAGTTTAATTATTTTTCCTACAAGGAAAAACGGCTTGAGAAGCTATCCGCAAAGGATCTCGAAGACCTCGTGTTTGACCTCATCAATGCGTTTTCCTTAGTGAACAATCCCTCTTCTGCTGCCCTACTCATTCAGGATCTTTTGACGGAAAAAGAGGTATATAATCTCGCCAAACGGTTGCGTATCGCAAAGCTGCTTCTGGCAGACACGAAACAAGAAGACATCATCAAGCAGCTTCATTGCAGCTTTGGCACGGTCGTAAAAGTACGCCAATGGATAAATGGTGCCGGACAAGGATTTGCCCACGTCATCAGCCGTCTCCCAAAACGACGGGAGGCATACCGTCCGCATAAAATTCCCGGGGTTGGTTACGGCCTGCCCCAAATTCTCTATACCGCAGCGTCAGCAGGCCTTGCCATGAAAGAAAAAGTCCAGCTCACCTCACTCATCAGCGGCATGCATTCTAAATCCGCTGGGGATGACGACATCCGCGAATCTCTCAAACCTCTCTACAAAAAATCTGTCAAAGATAAGTAACGCGACATAATCCACTTCCTCCATCAACTCAAAAAAGATGCCTTTCAAAAATCCGTGACCCCGTATATCTTATGAATTCATAATTCTACACTTCTACATAGAAGTGTAGAATTATGATGGATGACATTTGTACGTGCTCTGGGTAAATCATCATGATAGTATAGAAATATGGACGACGGTGATATTGAAGGTGTTCCCCTCATCACTCAACACTTCGACGCCCAACACCCTTGTCCGCTTTGCGCTGAAGAACCCCATGATTGAGATGAATTTACCCACACTCTATCAAAGTCCCTGCTTGGGATTGCAGGGAGCAATTGAGGATGAACGATTCGTAATTTAATGTGTTATTTATCCTGAAGAAGATTTTGTTAAAGGTTTATCAGATTTTTTAGCAGCTGGAAAAACTGCTACTCCTTTATCGTCTTTGGTTTCACCGGTAACTATAGTCCCCCCTGTATCATGGGCACCTTTTACAATAAACGGGTCAATCGGATTAACCTCCCCAACCCAGGCATCTTTAACTCCTGGTTCTGTTGACCTGCGTAATTTAAAAAATCCCTTAAACCCAGAGGTGGATTTTTGTTCCGGATTTGCTGGTCCATCTCCCATAATATAAAAAGAATACCAATGATTACTCCCTAAGTCAGGCTTATATTTTAGTTCTAAAGTTCTAAGACCTATTTTATTCTATATCTTAAAATGGGGATTGGACATCTGTCCCAAGATTGCCTGAAGCCCCAGCGCCAAGAGCCTTGTCGTAGACAAAATCTGCAAATAATTTCTTATCCTCCGCCGTTGTAAAGCCAAGCTCAGTGGCTGCAGCATGAATAGCTTCTTCCATTTCACCTGGATCAAGCCATAATATCTCTTCTGCCTTCGCATCACACCCTGGCTTTAAACCACAAGCCTCGTTATCACATGCATCACCAGTCACTGGACATTGTTGTCTTTCACTCATAGACGGGCTATTATACACTATTGCACCAAAATACTCCTCCTGCTATACTCCTTTTACCGCGTCAAACGCGGGAGAGACCGGGAGAGGTTTCGAGAGTAACTACGTACGGTAATCTTGATCTTCAAGTTTGCTGCCTCTCAATTCTTCTTGGTTTCATGCAAGCTCTCTGATGAGCACATGACAAAAAAACACATGATAAGCACATGATCACGTGCTCATCAAGTGCCTTCATCAGGTGCTCATCTCATCACTATGGCTGTCAAAAAGATCAAAACCACCATTACCCTCCAGCTCAAAGCCGGAGAAGCAACTGCTGCCCCACCCGTGGGACCGGCTTTGGGACAGCACGGACTGCCGATCATGGAGTTTGTGAAGGCGTACAACGAAAAGACGGCTAAACTCAAAGGCGACATCATCCCCGCCGTCATCACGGTGTACGTGGACCGCACGTTCTCCTTCATCACCAAGCTCCCACCGGTTTCTGCCATGATCAAAAAAATGCTCGCCATCGACAAAGGCGGCGGCAAAGCAGGCCGGGAAGTGGCAGGAAAATTGACGAAAGCACAACTCACTCAAATTGCCACCGACAAACTTGCGGATCTTAACACAGACAATGTCGAAGCGGCCGCCAAGGTGGTAGCAGGGACAGCAAGGAGCATGGGAATTCAAGTAGGAGATTAGCACTTGATTGAAAAACATGATAAGCACATGATCACGTGCTCATCAATTGAATTTATGGGTAAAATCCGAGTCGCCACATTGGGCGATGAATCAGAAAAAGAGCAGAAACGCCGAGCCGATGCCCGTCGCCAGACCAAAAAAAGCAAGAAGGCCAAGGTCGAAGGCGTGGGGATGAAGGGCGGCGAACGTGTCTCGGTCGTGGAAGGCGGAGACATCAACCCGGAATTTAAGCGGTTGGTCGCGGAAGTGGAATCCGGCGAGACGCCGGAAGAAAGCAAAAAACAAATAGCAAAGAAACAAAAAAAGGCGCGCGTCCGGTCCAAGAAGTACAAGGAAGCTGCAGGGAAGGTCGATAAAACCAAACTCTATCCCCTTGCCGATGCGATCGGGCTCGTCAAAAAGACGTCCCTCACGAAATTTGATGGGACGGTTGAACTCCACGTCAATCTCAATCCCATGAGTTTAGGCGAGGGCAAAGGCGACTTCCGCGGATCGGCAAGTCTCCCCCACGGAACGGGCAAAGAAGTAAAAGTGGCAATCGCCGATGATGCGTTACTCGCCAAAATTGAATCCGGAACCATTGACTTTGACGTACTGGTCGCCCACCCCAGCATGATGGCCAAACTCGCCAAGGTCGCCCGCGTCCTGGGACCCAAAGGACTCATGCCCAACCCCAAAAACGGCACCATATCGCCAGATCCGGAAAAACGTGCCAAAGAGCTCTCCCACGGACAGGTCAACTTCAAGGCCGAGCCGGGAATCCCGATCATCCATATGGGGATTGGCAAAGTAAGCTTCGAAGACAAAAAATTGATAGAAAATATTAACGCTATCCTTGCCGCCATCGGTCAGAATAAAATTTCCCGTGTGACGATCGCTTCCACCATGGGACCGGGTGTCAAGTTGCAACTCTAGGCTCCTCTCCCGTACCATAGCATCATGGTGTCCTTTATCCGATCATTGTGGAGACATCTCCTGGCAGCCACACTCACGCTTCGCTTGCGGCTCTTCAACGTCCACCCCAGTCCCGTCCCGGTTGACCAACCCGGCATCATCGTCGTACAAATCGATGGCTTGGGATACAACGTCCTTCAGGAAGCCATGAAGCGCGGGGACGCTCCTTTTCTCCGATGGCTCACTCATCGCGGCGGTTATACGCTCGATTCCTACTTCTGCGGTGTCCCGTCCATTACGACAGCGATCGTTGCTGAACTCATGTATGGAAAAAGTGAAAACATCCCCGGCTACACCTGGTTTCACCGCATGCTTGGCCGTTTTATCCGAGGAGATCATGGCGGACAAGTAAAAAAACTCGAAGAGACGTTGTTTGCCGGGGTCACCCATCCCCTCATAGAGGGCGGATCATGTATCATCGGCGCCTATTCCGGGGGGGCCACCATGACCAATATATCCCCCGATGCAAAGGCCACAAAGAGTAGGCTTCACCGTTTATTAAGCTTCCGGATCCTTCTTGTTCCACTACTCAACCCGTTCCGGTTTTGGCACATCATCCTGGTACTGGCCGGATCCGTCGTCGCCATGATGTTAAAAGCGCTGTCTAAGCAATCAAAAAAAGTATTTGAGGAGGAATTTTCGACGCTCCTGAATCGATTATTTTTGTGCGACCTCGCTACCACCATCGCCATCATCGATATCTGGCGCAAGACACCTGCCATGTATATCAATCTTTCATTGGTCGATAAAGTCAGCCACACGCACGGCATCCGCCATCCGATCGTTTTCCAATCCATACGCCTCATGGATCTCTACTGCAAAAAACTCTACGACAGTGCACGCGGCGCCGAACGGTCGTATAAATTCATCGTCCTTTCCGACCATGGACAATCCCCAGGCATACCCTTTGAAAAAATATCGGATGAAACGCTGCCGCACCTCATGAGCCGGGGCTTGGGCGACAAGGGGCCAAACGTCCTGCTCACCTACGGCAATGATCATGATCTGAAAGAAAATACTGCCGAGGACACCGTCTACGCCGTACCGTCAAGCAGCATCGCCCATCTGTATTTTTCGCGTTGGTTGCCCGCACAAGCAAACCAACAAACCATTGAACATGATTTCCCTTCCCTCATCCCCACCTTACTCTCCCATCCCGGGATCGGTTGGGTTATGGTGCGACAAAATGAGAAAACAACCTACCTACTGGCCCGCAATGGAGATCGCGCAGAATTTGAAAACGGCAAGGTGAAGGCAACCCGCGGGAAACCGATCGATGATCCGGAAGCGGATAGCCTCCTAAAAGCGCTTGCCCGCCTCGCCTTGGGCCACAACAACGGCGACCTCGTCCTGTTCGGCGGCAACTGGCGTGGCGCCTGGGCATCTTTCGAGCCCTACTGGGGCACGCACGGCAGCTTCACCGGAGAGATGGTGAAGCCATTTCTCATAACGGATGACTCTAAACTTACCGACCTCCTGGGCAACCATCGCCCTATGCATGATCTGTTTGCTAGAATCCGCGAGATGCGGGGTAAGTAAATAGTCATAATTTATTATTGCCTTGCACTTGAATTATTTCTCTTATTCCGTTACAATAAAATAAATCTCGTAAAGACAAATCTATGGCAACAGACAAAACAATTAATGATGAAATACCAATACAAGAGCTTATAAAGGTAGCAGCTCAAATGGATAAACTCCGTCTCACAGATGAAACGAATGCGATGAAGGATCTTCAACAGTCAGACGAAAAGGTGGTAACAGCACGCCGAGCAGGTGAAGTTGAAGAAGTTATTGGAAAGATAGAAACAGTGCTTGGGCAACGTCACCCTGGGGATATAACTAAATTACTCGAAAATATTGCAGAAAAAGGAATTGAGAAGAGTAAAATTTCCCCATTGGTTCCATCCCAAAAACCTCCCGTTGCAGACCCGTAGACCTTCTGTTATACTCTTTTTATCCTAAAGACCGTAGGCTGAGTGAAACGAAGTCCTGATCCTAAGCGAAGTCGAAGGAGAAGGATCTCTTTTGAATCACTCTATAAATCCTACCGAGGGGTTTGATCGTTAATTAGTTAGTTGGTTACTTCGTTACTTCGTCAATCGCCAAGTAACTAAGTAACTCGCGTTACTAAATAACCAAAATCTCACGGTAGTGAGATTTTTTTATGGCTACTCAAAGAAAAATTGATACTATTACAGACCTCACCGACAAAATCGCCCGCGCCAAAGCGATGGTCTTCGTAGACTACCGCGGCCTCAAGCACAAACAGATGGAGGAACTGCGCAAAAACCTCAAGAAGCACACAAGCGACTTGACGGTTGCCAAAAATCGACTTTTACTCCGCAGCCTCTCGGATAAAGCCGATGCGTTGCGTTCTATGCTTTCTGATACGACCGCTACCCTCTTCGCCTACGCAGACGAGGTGGCACCGCTTAAAGAGCTTCTCAAATACTTTAAGGTAGCAGGCGTAGGCAAAACAAAAGGCGGACTCCTGGGGAGCCAGGTTCTCTCCGACGCAGAAGTGACGCGGCTTGCTGCACTCCCCTCCCGCGATGTACTTCTGGGCAGACTGGTCGGACAGCTCAATGCACCAATCCAAGGCCTCCATTATGCGCTATCGTGGAATATCAATAAATTGGTGTGGGCATTGCAGGCTGTTAAGGAGAAAAAAACAAACTAGGTGTCCTAAACTCATTTTATTCGTTAAGTGTTTCTAAAAGGTGGTGATTTTGTATATGGCAAAACTAACAAAAGATGAAATCATGAAAGCCGTCGAGGAAATGACCGTGTTGGAACTTTCCGATTTGGTCAAAGCACTCGAAGAAAAATTCGGCGTCTCGGCAGCCCCAGTGGCAGTAGCAGCGGGAGCAGCTCCGGCAGCAGCCGACGCAGGCGAACCGAAGGAAGAGCAAACGGTCTTTAACGTCGTGCTGACCGAGGCAGGTGCCAACAAAATCGGCGCGATTAAAGCAGTCCGTGAACTCGTCCCGACGCTCGGACTTCAGGAAGCCAAGACTCTCGTAGAGTCCGCCCCCAAAGAAGTATTGACGGGTGTCAATAAAGCGACCGCAGAAGAAGCAAAGAAAAAACTCGAAACAGCAGGCGCGAAGGTAGAATTGAAATAAGACTTTTTATAAAGACATTCAAAAAATCCCCATCAAGGGGATTTTTTGGTTACGGATGCCCGCTTCACACCACAAATAAGCCATCCTGGGGCATCTGGCGAGGCCTGAAATAAATGGCCCAGTGTGGCGCTCTGGGACGGCCAGTGCTAACCTAAATTCTACTCATTACGCCGAAAGCCAAGCTTTTTGAAGATCAAAGCTTGGCTTTCCTAACGGATAGCGCTCACCAGACCCTACTGCCAACTTCATGTATACAGACATTTACTCTAGGTTACAGGGGTTTGATAGGGTCGATGCTGTACGGGAATACTTCACGTATTGAATAAATTCGTATAACGAAGCATCTCTCTGTGCACCATAGCCGCTTATCAGCATGTTGAACACCTTTAGTATTCTATCAACGCTAGCCTCAAAATTATCGAGCACATTGCGTCTCCAATGAAAATTTTCATGAAATGTATTGCCAGGCGTCCCCTCTCGCCAAGGCTTCGTCGAGACACACGTCGCAAAAATAATTCCCGTATCCCAAATTTATCCACAATTACAATCTTTGCTTAAGCGCCATTTCGTGTTGATAGATTGAGTTATGAACGCCGCCGCCAACA
>JBBTWJ010000019.1:0-3906 GCA_038062895.1 Patescibacteria group bacterium | reverse complement strand
GCAATACAAGGAGCTAACTATTCAATTTCATCAACACGATTTTGTCACTTAAGCCCAAGTTGTGTTACCTGATACTTTTGAGTAAAACCAGGAATCTTCATTCCTTTGTGCTCATGGATTCTTCTAACGAGATTATTTGTGACTCCAGTATAGAGGACAGTGTGATTTCTATTAGTCAGAATGTAGATGGCAAATTGTTTCCTTGGAGATGCTATCCTCTATCGCGCTTTGCGCTCCAGAGTCCAGCATGACAATACGTCATACTACAAGTTTTTATTTGCTGCAGGATCCTGGCTGAATGCATCCACGTGGCCCGTCTTGATGGCGTACTCGGCGCGCTGCAGTTCGCTTCCTATATATATAAGGTGGCTGGGTAAGGTGAGGTAGTCTCCGATATTGACCATAGCGATATAAATTTCCATGGCCGTCGTTCCCCGCCATTCTTTGAGAAGCAGTCCTCCATTGGGGGCGTAAAGTTTGACGACGATTTCGTAGGATTTGGGTAATTGGGGTAATTGGGCATATTTGTGAGGACGGCCAACGCGATTGGGTGTCTGCACTTCCTCAATCTCGATCGTGATGTTGCCCCGGTGGTCTTCTTCAAACATTTGCCGGCTCGTGTAGCCCAACTCCTTGTCATAATTTTCGGAGAGGATTTTTTCTACTAATGCGTAATCATCACTATAGATATGAGCCGAATGCGTAATCATGACGAACGCTCCCATCGTATATCCGGTTTCGTCGGCAATCATCTTTTGCATTTTACGAAGCGAAAATACATTACGCGGCCACCCGTGGACCATATCCTGGCTGCGGAAATGGGTCGTGGCAAACAGCTTGCCGTCCTGGATGGAAAAGACAACTTGGGTAAGGCATGGCGTGTCGCCTTTATTGACTTGGTTCCAATCTTCGGCGACGCGGGCGGTGACGGCGATCATTTTTTTGCTGAAGGGACGCGTCTTAATAAGTTCGATAATATTGGCAATCTGGTCTACCCCTTCATGATTGCGAAGCCTCTGACCATACGTATAGGCAATGCCGGGAATTTGCTTGGGCGAAAGAACCTGCGGGTAGTAGGTATCTAAATCTTTTTGGGTAAAGGGGAAGAAATGTGGGAGATACGGTTTATCCGGGTCTTCCTCATACACGACGGCCATGACGTTGAGAAGCTCCTTGAGTTCGTTTTCCTGGGTGTAGCGGGTGGTTTTATTGCGGCCGTAGCGATGGATATTTTGGAGGATTTTGAGCCACGTCTGGGCAACCGTTTGTCCGTGGATGCGAAAGCCAATCTGTTCACTGGGATAGGTGAAGGGCTTGGGGCGGGAGGTGGGGAAAATTTTGGCTTCAGAGAACGGTACAGCCGCAGCGTTACCTAAAGAGGTAATCGTACTTTTCAGTTCAGATACTGGTTTACCGCGCAAGTTGACCACTTCAACACTTTTTCGGAAGAGGTCGATCGCGTCTTTCCCGATTTCTTTTTCAATCTGCCCCTTTTTTTCATCGCCGATGATGTAATGCTCCTCGTCCACACCATTTTGCATGAGCGCGATGAGTGCCTGCCCGCTGCGGGAGAGATCGGCGCCCCACAAGACGAGCTTGCGGATATGAGGGTTGGCATAGATGTTCCGTATCATGGCGCTGATGCCGGCCGAAGAGTAGAGATTGCCGATGGCACAGTAATTCTGATCCTTGAGCATGTCCGCCACCACCTGTCGTTCGGTCCACATGATGGCTACCCCGACCGGACTGGTGGGGTCTTTGACGGCGAGGACGTTTCTATAAAGAATAGGCCAATCCATACACCTTTGGTGTAATTATCCAATTTCCAATCAACAAATTATCCAATACTACCAATAAAAAAAGTCATTTCTCCTGAGATATCTTGCTTGCTTCCGGTTTGTTTTGTCCGACGTATTTGGCTGATTTTTTTTTGTAATACGGCACATCTGCGGGAGAACTCAACTCTTCAAACGTGAGGGCGCAGATACGCATGCCCGGATAGAGAGCCACCGGCATACGCCCGAGGTTGCCGAGCTCCATGACGATCATGCCGCGCCAGCCCGGATCAAAGACAGATGCCGTGGAATGGACGACAATGCCCAGTCGCCCCAGACTTGACCGGCCTTCGAGACGGGCAAGGAGATCATCAGGAAGGGAAAGTGTTTCCATGGTGGTTGCTAGTACAAAATCGCCGGGCTGAAGCATAAACGGCTCGTTGGGTTTGACGACGACATCTTTCATCATGGTGGCCGTCAGCGTCGTATTTTTTGGATCAATGTAGGCAAATTTGCTGTGATCAAATATGCGGAACTGTCGTCCGAGCCGGAGATCAACGGAGCAGGATCCGAGTTGGGTCACGAGATCCGGCTTGGGGTTGATCGTGATGCGTTTGGTCGATATGGCAATTTTGATGTCGTGATCGGATAAAATCATAGACGATGGCGTGAGTATAACAAAAACGCTACAATAATTTCTATGCCTGCAATTATTCTATCGATTATCGCGGTGGTGCTTTTTATCACAAATGTTTTTGTTGCCCGCCCTACGACTACCGTACAAACACGGGTCGAGCAAAAATCTTTTGGTGATTTAGTCCCACCCACCCAAACGCCAACGAATAGTCCGACACCGACACTCACGCCATCCCCTGCCCCTACTGCGACTCCAAAGCCGAGGGATCCGGGATTAGACACGATTGAGTGTGTGGGGCCCGACGGGGTTCATTTTCAAACGCAACGGAATGCTTGTGATGACCTCAATAATTTTTGGAAAAATCCCAATACATCACCTGTCCCTACGAGCGGTTTCCGTCGGGAAAAGGTGGATGAGCATACGACCGTGATGTGGTTGCCGCCTGACGACCGGATGAGCACCAATGATGAACTATTTTCTGCAATCAATACGTACCGTCGTGGGCACGGGATCGGAGAAGTAGCCCGGAGTGACACGCTTTGCGGGATCGCACAGAAGCGTGCGGACGAACAGCTGGCTCTTGGCAAAATAGACGGCCATGCCGGGTTTGCGAAATTCGCGCAGGATCAACGGGATTTTTCGTATTTGACGGAAGTGCTCTTTGGTGGAGCACAACCTCAGTCGGGCGTGCATATCGTTGAATTCGGATGGGATCAGTCGCTCACGGGCCACAAAGAAGCGATCCAGGACCGGACCATGAGCCATGGGTGTGGAGGAGTAGCCGGGTACTTCGCTGCTTTTATTTTCGGTACCGAATAACGCTATGATTGATGAAGCTATTTTTGATATTGAAACGAAAAAACTCTTTTCGGAAGTGGAAGGCGGTGATCCTGCGCTACTCGGCGTATCCATCGTCTCCGTCTATCTTCGCAGTGTCGATGAATTGCAGCGAGAAATAAGCGGGGTCATGAAAAGTTTTTGGGTACAGGAGCTTGCGGATTTTTGGCCGACACTTTCTTCTGCGAAGCGAATCATCGGGTTTAACAGTCTGAAGTTTGATGTGCCGGTACTCAAGCCGTACGCGCCTCCGACATTCGTCCGGCTTCCTCATTTTGACATCATGCAAGCTGTTCGGGATGCGCTTGGGCATAATTTGAGTTTGCGAGTCCTGGCAGAGCAATCATTAGGTACGACAAAAACAGACGTCGGTACGAATGCGGTGGAATATTGGAAAAGTCAGGATCCGGAGCAACTTGCGAAGTTGAAATTTTACTGTGAGGCGGATGTATTACTTACGCGGGATCTCTACGACTACGGTGTGCGCAATAAACAGTTAAAATACATCGATAAGTGGAATAATCCGAAATCCTTCCCTGTCGATTTTTCCTATCCACAGGAAGTTGTTGATGCGAGTAGGCAAATGGGGATGTTTTAGTGTGAGGACAGCGTATCAAAACTGGCACCTGAATGTGTCACTTCTGATTGCACTATTGT
>JBBTWJ010000018.1:0-19598 GCA_038062895.1 Patescibacteria group bacterium | reverse complement strand
CAGGTACTATTTCATTCCCCTTCCGGGGTGCTTTTCACCTTTCCCTCACGGTACTAGTTCACTATCGGTGCACTCATGTATTTAGCCTTGGAGGATGGTTCCCCCAGCTTCCCGCAGAACCTTCGTGTCCCACGGTACTTGGGAACGGGATAAAGGTATTGAAAGTTTCGGATACGAGGCTTTCACTCTCTCTGGCCACCTATTCCGAGATGTTCTCCTACCCTCAATACTCCTATATCTCCCGCCCCACAACCCCACACCTTGCGGCATGGTTTAGGCTCTTCCGCGTTCGCTCGCCGCTACTAACGGAATCTCATTACGATTTCTTTTCCTCGCGTTACTTAGATGTTTCAGTTCACGCGGTGCCCCACACATCGCTATCACGGCCTTGCGGCTGCTTTTACGATGCATTGACCAACTTGCGTTGGCCGGATTTCTCCATTCGGAAACCGCCGGATCGCAGGATCATGACTCCTCCCCGACGAATATCGCTGCCATGCACGTCCTTCCTCGGCACGAGCGCCCTAGGCATCCATTGTCAGCTTGTAGCGTTGCAGAGAACAAAAGGTTTTTTTGTCCCCTTTCTAATAAAAATTATTACCCTCGTAAAAAAATTTCTTGCGAAACTTAAAAATTTGGGCTGAAGGGTTATCCACATATGGATTCCCCCTTACGATGCAACTACTTGTTAATCTTCTATTCGACCCGGAATTTCACCTTGTCGAATAAAGTCATTATGGTTATTGTTAATGAGCTACTCGCGTTCTTGACGCGAGAATAAATACCAATCATCAAATTCTCAAATTATCCAATTTCCAATTATTTGATTATTGGATTATTGGTAATATTGGTACTTATTCTCGCATCGCGAGTGGTGGACCCGGGCAGAGTCGAACTGCCTACCTTCGCATTGCAAATGCGACGTTCAACCAGGTAAACTTCGGGCCCTTCGACTTTCTTCAGGGTAAACCCGACTCCTTCGTATCACGTGCTCATCACGTTCTTCTATCATGTGCTGATCACGTGGCATCAAAAACCCCGCCTGTCGTGCGGGGTGGTATTCCTTTCGAAAGAAAACTCTAATCAACGCGCAAACGTCTCCGGAACGGAAATTGGGTTTGTTTATTGTTGATTGTTCTCATGAAAAGGAAAGTTTCTTCCGGGAAGGTAAATTCCTGGAAAAAATATCACGCCCTGCATCAAAGGCTTACGCATTCTACAGCGAGCTTGGATCCCCTGTCAATACTTCGATCATCTTACGCTCTCGCTTTTGATTTCATCTTCCCATCTTCCTGTTGCTTGCGTAAATCCTTCATGAAGCTCTCCCGCTCCTGCAGAAATTTTGCCATCGGCGGCGGCCACTGATGATTCTGCTCATAGTAGCTGCGCAGGGATGGATCCATAGCATCCATCCACATCGTATATTCTCTCTGAAGTTGTGCATCCGCTTCTTGCTTACGGATTCTCTCCTGATTGCGTTTATCCTCCATTCTTCGTTCCCGTATGTCTTCGACGGTTTTCAGCGTCTTGCGTATCTCATCCGGATGCTCGGCGGCATATTTAGTCGCCGCACTCACGCCCTTATTCACCGCTCCACCGACTGCTCTGGCATGTTCTGCAGCTTTTCCGGAAGCGACATAATTACCCCCATGTGCGCCGACTGTGCCAAAGAATTCCGCCACGCGTGCTGCCAAACCCCACGTTGCATGCATTGGGCCGCCTGCAGCTAATGTCCCCAGCGATATCATACCCGGAACTGACGACTCTAATCTTCCAAATAACTTTCTCCGCGGATCTTGAGGATCTTCCGTTGATCCTCCCACGATACGTTGATACCATGTAGGAATACTACTATCGATCGCGGTCCCCAGTGCCGCTGCCGCCTTGGTCACCATTTTTTCTGCTCCAATCGGATTTCCCAATCCCCTCCCCATCACCACCAACCCCACTCCGCTCAACGAGAAATCCACCACCGTCGAGGCGATGCCAAAAGCCTTTCCAAATTTCCTCCATCCTTCCGCCGACTTCTCAAACGCCTTTTGCCGATCTTCCCCGTCGATATGTTTGAGAATGTTCTTATGCGCGTTCACCCACGACTTCTCCACCCCTCCCGGCCCTACCCGCTCCCACCACGCCGCAACTGTTTTTTTTACCGCCCCCACCACAGGGTGTGTTTCACCCCGAGCCTTATCGAGGGGTGCTTCATCCTGAGCTCTGTCGAAGGGTTCAACCGGTTTGCCCCCGTCCGGCTTCCCCACTCCCACATACACTTCATTTCCCGTCATTTCTCCCATAGTCGCATCACTCCTTTTCTTCAGTATTATTGTACTCCCTCCAAATACAGGACGCAGCACCTTTGTATTGATCCCCGGCATGGTGAACGTGAGATCGTCTATCAGTGGCATGGATATCCGCTCACTCACAGGCTTACCGCGCATATACGCGGCATAATCTGCCGGCGTTTGTATCTGTATTCCTTTGCCCACCAATCGCTTCACCTGATTGCCATACGTCGGCATACAGGCAACCACATCAAATCCCTGCATCTGGGCCAGCCGCATCAGTATGGCAAAGTCTACCTTGCCAATCGGCCCGATGTGGATGTGTTTCCCCACCCGCATGAGCTCCCGAAAGACCGTTTCCCGCTGTTCGGCCGGTATCTGATAGGTAGACCACAGGGCCAACACCTGATCAAACGATCCGTCGGCAAAGGGGATCTTCCGCCCGTCATATTGCACAAACGTTTTATCCTTCACTCCCACGAAGCTTTTTTGAAGAGCACGAAGTTTTGTCGTATCCTTTCCAAATTTTTCCATGAGCCCGGCGTATACATCCAAAGTCAACGTTGCCCCATACCGCACGACATCATGCGCACTGATGTACAGTTCTTTGATGATATCCAGATTCACGATCGTGGATGGTATCCCCCGCTCCCCCAATTGCTGCTGGAGATGGGTGAGCCCCGGCCCGAAGTTGAGTACCGTCCCACCCTGGAGGAGCTCCGCACGAAAGCCTAACGTGTGCTCGTATGCCGTCAGTCCCCGTCCGGAGATGATGGCTCCCTCCAAACTATTGGATGCGCTGGAATTTGATAGTTCCGTGGATGTCATGAAGATTAATTCGGGAGGACATCATTCAGTCCCGTACGGATTTTCGCGGTAGAAGCGCGGATACGGTCACTGTCTACAGGCGCGGCCATCTGGTCGATGCTATCAAGTTCCTCATTGATATGGCTCTTAAACGTCCCTGTGGCTGCCTTATATTTCGCGTCATACGCATCGATAATTTCCTCAAGCTTCACGCGATCAGCCCCCGTGATGGCGTCAAAATCGGCAAGGATTTCTACCTTCTCCTGATCGGTAAAAAGCTTCGTCTCCTGTACCTTTTTCTTGAGTGTATCCATATATGTGTCATTCCCGCGAAGGCGGGAATCCAGCCTTCTTTTATTCATCATCTATCTTATTTCACTGCTGAAAGCTGAGCGCTGACCGCTGATAGCTGACTTTCTTCTCTCTTGGCCGCCAACCCAAAAAATCCTTCAAACATATTGCGTAACCCGCCCACGATCGGTGGATTCAGGCCAGGAAACTGTCCAACGACCCAATCGACCTTGGCTAACGGCTGCAACTCCGGATCAAGCTTTCGCACAAATTTATGGTAAACCCATCCAGCAAGTTCTACTCCTATTTGATTACCTGCTAACGCTCCAAGTCCTGCTCCTACGAAAGCCCCGGAAGCAAGTCCTACCATTCCTCCAAATAATGCAATTGGTCCAAATTCCGACGTTAGAGCGGCTCCGCCGACTGCCCCGATGCTGGCACCACTCACGAGTCCTGCCCCAAAACCTGCCAATCCTCCGACGCTTGCTCCAAATCCTGCCGTCGCCGCCTGTAGACTGGTAAGGGCTACTCCATAGGCAGTCTCCCGTAGTCCAGCTCTTCTTAGCACATCAGCATTCACCGTCTGCAGCTTCACCCGCGCCTCCCTATCCGCCGCATTGATCCCGTCGCTCACCTTTTTGAGCTCCACATTCCACCGTTCAAAAAATCGTTGGGCGACGTTCTTCTTCTCCGCCTTCTCCGGTTGCACCATTGGTAAATCCCCTTTTTCTGTCATACAATGGGTATTGTATAGGATTAGTGAATTGAAATACAAATATGACTGACTCAAGCTCCGAAAGACCCGGCCCTACGCCTCTTGATTTAAAAATGCAAGGCAAACCGCTCACTGTAGCTCAAGCCAAGGCATTAGTTGGTGAAATTAAAAGGATTGACAAAAAACTCGATGAGGCTGAAGCAAACGCAACGCCTTACGACGAGCCTCTGGTAAAAAAGAGCGAGGTTGCTTCCCTCATTGATGCAATAGAACAGAAACAAGAAATTGCTCCAGATGAACGATCAAATGTTATAGATCACGCCACCGAATCCGAACTTCTCATGCTGAAAAATGCTAATGTGATTACGGAAGTAGAATATAACGCTCATCATCAACAAATTCTCGAAAAGCGAAAAGCCGATCAAATGGCCCAGCCCCCACTATCACCCAATCTTTCACAAAAAGCTCATTTAGAAAATCCAACACTCAAATGGCTAAAAGACCATGGAAACGCGTTATGGCCGAGAGTGCGGATCCAGGAAATGCGGCTTGATCGGCCGAATGCTCTGACAACGTTAAATAAATACATCCCTCCTTTCAGCGCACAATATCAAGATGCCATTGCCTATCTAGACGCACATCCGGACGCGCGGTCGTTTAATGTATCCGTTGCCCCGGACGGCCATGTCAACATCGGAGAATTTACCACCGCGCCGCAGGAATATTCACTATCTGTTGAAAGGGGTAAATTATCCCGATCTCAAGCAGAGGCATGGATACGCGCAAACGTCCCCGTTGACGCACAAGAGCATGCACTCAAAGAAATCACTGATCCAAACGTCAATGAATTCTCTGTAGGTCGCGATGAACAAGGGAGAGTGAGAATTCGCGCATTTCAACTCCCCTCCCCCTGGACCAACGTCAAAAGAGAAGCCCAACAATCGGTGACGCGCGAAATCCGCCGCGAGGTGGGCAAACAAGGCAACCGCCTCATTAACCCCGACTACGCGCACAACGAGATGATCAATCAATATAAATTAGTCCGCAACGCGCTCCCCGCGGGCACGGCGACGCGGCAAGTGCTTGAAAAAACAGACACAGTCGTTTCCGCGGCACTCGCCTCCACCGGCCTGGCCGCAGAGGCAACAAATTTATTGGTCAACGCCATCCGCGGCGCACTTCTTGAGGCGCCCGAACTCAAGTACAAAGTCGCCGCCCTTGTTCCCGACGATATCGTCCGCCAAGGCTACGTCGCGGCAGTACGCACCGGAGGCAATACACTCCGGGAATTTATTCATAAAAAATATCATCTCCCCGACCGGCCAAAAATCACACCGGTCATGGTCAACACCCTCGATCAGATCAAGCCCGAGCACTTCCGCCAACAGGATGCGCAGAAGGTGGGTATCACGATGCGGGACCTTACGCGCGAGAACGCCATTAAATTTATTCACGAAAATGTTCCCGTGGAGAAGCAGGAAAGCGCTATCGAGACGATCAACCGCCTGCAAGGCAATCAATTCGGCGTTTCCATCATGGATTCCGGCTGGGTCAGGATTGACGCATCAGCCCGTGAACCGAGGGTGTACGATAATCGACAGAAATGGGTCGGCTCTTACAACGCTACGGACGACACCAAGATGCCATAATTTCTCACTGTCATCCCCATAGTTTCCCCTGTCATCCCCGCGAAGGTCATCGACTCTGAGGCAACTATCGCTCAGACTCGAAGAGCGGGGATCCAGTCCTTTCATTCCATCACTCACTCTTACTTTCTCTTAAATTCTCCTATTTCCTCCTAACCCCTCTTAGCTCCCTTATTCTCCCGCCTGCCCGTCCGTAGCTTTAGCGAAGGTGGGTAAGCTCCCGTAAATTCCCGTTATTTTGTTGCTTCGTCGTATTGTCACTTTGTCACTTTGTTGTATCGTTAATTTGTCAGCGTGTTCATCCCCCTCCGCACCTGCTCCACCGCCTCCCGGACCGCCGGGGTATCCCCGTCATCAGAGAGAATCCCGGCAAGCTCTTTGTTCACGGCCTCCTGATAAGTGACCAATAACGTCTGATACGCTTCCTCATGCCGTGTCAAGACCTCCTCAAGTTTGGCCAACTCCTGTTCACTACACCCATCTATCTCTACCAACAAATTAATTTTCTGCTGATCGCTTAATAAATGAGACGATTGTATTTTCTGTTTTATATTCATATCTTCCCGTCTTCAAGTGTCTTCAAAGCCTGGCTTTGCTCTTTGAAAGCCTGGCTTTGGTAATGATTACTTTCCATCAAACGATTTCTCCAACGCATCCAATATTCTCTCCTGCTTATCCCGCTTCACGGCTCCTATCGGCTTTGCCTTCTTGGCAATTTCTAATAATGACTCAATCTGTTTCTCTCCTCCCGCCTTCCTCGCGTTTCGTATCTCCCCCACCGCCCGTACATATGCCGACACTCCCTCGACGACCTGCGCCGCACCAAAGAGGGTGACTGGGTTAGAAAAGTCTGCTATCTTGCTCACCGAACGACCAATTTTTGGCAAAATTCCAGCACTCTCATTCGTAGTATTAGGTGAAGCTTCGTTTGAGATATACTCTCTCCTCACAACCTTACCAGATTCGTCCTTTATTTCAATTGCCTTTACTTCATACGGTGCTTGTTTTTCCGGCTGACGTAATCCTCTTCGCGCTGCCCAATCGATCACATTGACCATAGCCGATGAACCGAGATACGACGCCGGAATTTTCGGCAATTCCTTTCCCAAAAATTCATTCCCCTTCTGATACATCACATACGCCGCACTATCGGCAAGGACTTCTTGTACCAAAGATTTATTAAAGAGATCTTTAACACGCGCGATGCTTTCCGGATTGCTACCAACCGGCATTTTCGGCAACAACAAGTTGAGTGCTGTTCCAAGGGCTACGGTTGATAGTGATTCAAGCCCAGCCCCAACGACACCCACCGCCAATGCCTTCCCGACTCTTGTGGACGCCAACTCCCCCAACTCTTTTTTAGCAGCCAAATTTGCATTCCCCAGGTCACCAAGAAACTCCATCGTCGCCCCCACCACCCCCACAGCCCGCGCCTCTTCCGGCCTGCGCCGCTCCGAATCCCCAATGTTCACCACATCAGGAATGACGGTCCCCTTCCCCGCCTCCATTTTTCTGGCCTCCTGCACCACTGGTAATTGTCCTATAGATTGTTCCCCCATATATTTAGCCTTAAAAGGTCTCACCTTTTCAGGCTAGATTTCTCCAGCCTCACACTATCGGCTTCCCGGTTCCGATATATACTTTATCTGGTTCCCTCACCTCTTCTTTTTTCGAATCTTCAGGCTTCCAATTTTTCAGTGTCTCCATGATCTCTCCTACATCCGCCCGCAGGCCCGTTTCGTTTTGTAAAACAAATTCATGTTCTGCCGCTAAAAACTTCCCCAGCTCCTCCACATCCCCATCGCTCAAGCCGTTCACGCGATCTAACAACATAAGCTTATCCTCATTGGGGAGGATAAAACTATTCCGTATAAGCTTCACCAATGCAATTTTTTTATTCATACTTGTCCCACCGGAACAAACACTGCCGCCGCCTGTACCACATCGGGCTTTTTGACCTCGTTTATCTTCCCGTCAAACCGCTTCATCACCACTTTCCCCATATCGAGCGCGAGATTACGCGCTGTTATCCCCCATTCATTTTGATTATGCGCAAATTGCCAAAGTGCAGGCACAATATTTGCCCCAGGCAATACGAACTCAGCGAGACCAGCAACCATCGCGAGAGTCTGCGGCACGTCAGGATACGGATCAATTTTATGCATCAAATGGAGCCCTCCGCTTATCAATACATCTTTTCCTAATTGTTTTTTCGCCCCGGAATATGCCCCTTGCGCCTCACTCATTTTTTTAGTAACAACTTCACCTACGCGTCTATCAGTTGCATCCAATAATTTATCTTCTCCTAATTGTTTCACAATGTTAGTGTAACCCCTTGCTTCTTGTAGATCTTTCCGTGCGCCCCATACATCTTTTGCAGATTTAATTGGATTCGCCACTAAACGCATAGGATTTTGAGGAATATTTTTAATGGCGTCAACGAGCTTGCCTTTTTGTAATGCTCTTTCAACGACCCACGAGGATTCACCTATTTTCCTTGCAGCATTATCCAACCCTCTTACGTTCGTGTATGCTTTTCCTGCTTTTGCTGCACCCCCAAATTTTGCCAACGTCCCCATCTCTCCCACCAACGGCACCAAAGACAGCCCCCCAGCCGCAAATGCTTTCACATTTTTCCAAGTTATCTCACCAAAGGTTTTTCCATGTTTCCCCATCACATCCCACATTTCTTTGACTATCCCCACTTCCCCCGCCGCATCGGCGGTAGATTGCGCCGGATCCTTCATATCCTGCTCTATCTGCGTCCGCGCCTCGCCGATCTCATGTTTTAGAGCTTCCGTTTCGGCAATCTTCTCCATTTCAGAACCCTGTTCTTCCATAGTGATAATTTGATTATTGGATAATTGGATAATTTGAGAATTGGATAATTTCTATGCCATCTTTTTGCGTTCTTGCTTTCCCATCTCGGGTCTCGCCATCCCGACGAGAATCTGATGCGAATTCTCGATAGTTGCCCGCTGGGTTTCAGGAGCCGCCGCACGTTTCCCTAGTATCCCATCCATCACACCCTCCACTGTACCCACGGCAAACTTCACCGGGGCTGACTCAGTAATTTTTTCCCCTACAAATCCAACAGCTTTTTGACTTAAAGCCCCAATTTGTTCAGGAATAAATCCTACAAACGAACTAAAGGGAATCACTCTTTTTACGAACTCCAATTGTAATGATCGCAACGCCCTTGGAATTTTAGTCAAATCGAGCGCCATCCCCACCGCATCCTTCACTCGCCCCTCGGGTAGCGCTGCTTGCACGCGATCCATGTTGCGTGATTGCTCCCGCACCACCGGATTCTGGTTAATAAAGGAATCAAGCACCTTACGAGTTCCCTCCCGTACCTCCGCCTTGAGTGCTTCAGGATTTTTGACGACGTTTTCTTTGGGCTGCGGACTCTCCCTGTCTTCTGCCATATACTACCAGCCTACGGCAAAGCCCCCGCCCGGTCAATAGTGCTTTCCATCTGACCCATGAGACCCATTCGACCCTTCAGTCTCATTCAATCCATCTGGGAATTACTCTTCTGAAGGTTTTATGAAGTCGCCTGTTCTGCGGAAACCGTAGAAAGCGCGCTGGCAAGCTGCGCATCATTACCAAGGAATATGATCGTCGTTTCTTTCGTCAACGTCGGCTCTTTCGGATCTTTTGACTTGTTGGCTTTCACCCAGGCATCTTCTGTGCCGGAAGTTACGGCTTTATAGGCATTCCACCAATCCATGACGGCCATCCGCGCCTCATCTGCCCCCAGCGCCGTCACAGGATTGATATAGTCCAGAAGGGATTTTCCTTTTTCTGTTTCAACAACTTTTGCTGCCTCCGCCGAACCAGCTGCTGGTTCCTCGGAAGATGAAGCAACTTTGACGTCTGGCGTCGGCGCTTCTGCCGCTGCAGCACCTGCAGCTGTCGCTACGGTATCTGGAGATGATTGCACCGAAGCACTAGCTGCTGCCATTTCTTTAGCTGCTTTTGCAGCCTTTTTCAATGCATCAGCTCTCCGCTTAGTATTCATTGCATCTAGTTTTCCCCCTATCCCCTCCGCTCCCACGACAAGTACGGATCCTATCGTAGACGTCGTAAAGTGTCGGAGTTTTAATTTTGGAAGTGGCTCTTTGAGTTGTGTATTCGCGATCGCATACGTGACGCCCACGACCCCATCTTCCAGCAATTCTCGAAATAAACGGGGAAGGGTATCAAATTTTATCGATGGGAATTTTTCTTGTATTAATTTAGTGCTGCCGTTGGAAATCATTTCCAACGCGACACCTGTTGCGGTGATAGCAGCAGCTCCACCAAGTCGGGTAAGCGGTTTAGCGCCATCCGTATGGATTTTGCCGGCGAGTTGGTGGGCTTGCCAAACATCAGAAAGAATTGATCGTTCCGGACTTGTTGCCATAATTGAGGGGACTATATCACACTATGGGCCGTCCTGTCAAACCAACCGCTTCTGCCCTTCTTTTGTTCATACCATTCGACGTTCCGACTTTATAGACTTTATAGACTTTATAGACTTTATAGACTTTCTCAAAGTCTACCTTCTCCTACTTCCTCCTAATCCCTCTTATCCTCCTGTATTTTATTGGATTATTGGATTATTGGATTATTTGAGAATTGGCCTTCCCCTCCCCCACCAATACTTGATTCTCCGCTATCTCCGGCTTCTTATTAAGCTCAGAGAAGTCCACCACCCGCTCAGCAATCGTCTCAAACACCGGATCGTGGGTGATGGCCACGACCGTCATGCCGGGCCGTTTCTTCCGTAATGCTTGGATGATTTCCATGACCTGTTTGCCCGTTTGGACATCGAGGTTACTCGTGGGTTCGTCGAGAAACAGCACCTTCGGATCTTTGATGAGCGCCCGGGCGATCCCAATGAGCCGCTTCTCCCCACCGGAAAAATGTGCGTGCTTCTCGTCGAGTTTATCAGTAAACTTGCCCATCCCCAGCTCATTGAGCGTATCCCGGAGCCGCTCGTCGGAAATCTTTCTCCTTGACCAAAGCAGCAGATTTTCGCGTATCGTCATGTGCGGCAGGATATGAGGCTCCTGATTGGCGTACCCGATCACCCGCTGGAGCGCCTCATCTCCGTATTGCCTGATGCCGTCTATGGGTACTCCGCCATAGCGCACTGCCCCGCTTTCTTTGCCGTAAAGTCCCATAAGGTGCCGCAGGAGCGTCGTCTTCCCGCTCCCCTTCTCGCCTTTTATTGTTAAAAATGTCCCCTGCGGAATATCCAAAGAAACATCGTGAAGAATATTTTTGTACGATACGTTTTTGACTGATATATCCAAATTCGGCAGACTCCCGACTTCCACCCGCCCAGCCTCTTTCGGCCCGTCGGGCCGGTCAAGACTTTCTTGTGATCCTAAAAATTCTTCAAATTTCTTGGCTTCGACGACCGCAGTTTTGAGGGTCCCGGTGTAAAGTCCGACGAGCGAGGCAATATTTCCTTTGAGTATTTCCTGATTGCGCGAAGAGGAAAGTGCGCTCTCGAGTATCTCACTGCCTTTGATGATGTAGTCAGGCGGTCCCATCGTCTTAATATTTCCGAGCCTCTTTGGTACAGCCGCAACATTATCAATAGAATGTTTGACGTTATCCCTTCTGTCTCCAAACCATCCTTTCGCCTTTTGCGCTAACGTATCCCTCGGCTGTTGCGCTGGCTCATCAGAAATTGATGTCCCCCCATTTTGTACGAGTCTCCAGAGAGCACTCGCGACCGGCGTTCCATAATCAAAAGCACGCGTGACGCGTACATGCCCCTTTTCGCTTGCGGTGAGAGCCCGTTCTTTACCCCGCAGCACATCATCACGGTTGTCAAATGCATCGCGAAGTTCCTTTGCCGCTGCCTCCACGTCATCGGTTTTGACAACTTCTGCTGATCCCAGGATGCCCACAATCGTCGATTCTATGGCCGCCCGTTTTTTTCCTTCTTCCTTCCCCCATTTGATCGACTCGTCGATATGCTCTTTGGCCGCGGAAAGGATAAAAGGAACACGCAAGAGACTTAATGCTCCGCCTACCACATCCATCCGTGCAAATTGGGAGGCAACGGACGCCCCGGTAGCGATAAGCCTTGGCACGATATCAATGTGGTGATGGGCAATAAGCGTCGTCACTGCCCATCGTCCCCGCTCTATCTTATTGATGAGTTCCCCGGACGAGGCATCATGAAGAAATTCAAAGTCCCGCATGAGGATTGAGTCAGAAATGCGGGCGTTAAGCGACCGGTTCACCTCTCCCATTCCCTCGCGGAATTTCTCGTGGGCTTTTCCCTGCAATTGCCCGAGGGGAATAGCAGCAAGAGAGAAAAGAAGAGGGAGTCTTTCTTGAAGAAGTACTTCTGCATAAGGGTTTTTCAGTTCATTTGTCTTTCCAGGATCAACCCCTCGCGCGCGTGATTCACGCACAACTTGTCGCAAAGCAGCTCGACTCATTTTCACTCCTGTATCCACCAATGGTATTCCTGAAGGATCAAATTGCACACGCTGTTGCAGCAGCTCTTCCTGCCTGGATTTTTGAAAGTCCTTGTTTGCCAATCTATTCACCCAATGCCATGCCACGTACTGCGGCCCGATGCCGTTGATGGCGGCTGTGGCAATGAGCGCCCCCTGCCAAACGCGCAGTTTCGGTCCGGCGTTGGTACTAAATCCATACTTATCCGACACATCCTTGACGACCGCCCGATACTCGGGGAGCCACTGGAGAAATTCCGAGAATCCGTTTTGTGTTTTGGCGTCAATCCCTCCGGGCTCGCGCACGGCACGGGACGTCTGACCAAAGAAATTCTTTGCAGCCTTCCGCCATCCTTTGTCTTCTTTAGGGGTGAGGCTGATGCCTTGTTCTGCCAAATCGCGGGCTACCGAATCTAGAAGCGTATTAGATTGACTGGCTTCTATGGCTTTTCCCGCCATCATTGCCTCGGCGACGGCCTTAGACGCCTCGAGCGATTCCTGAGATATCTCGGGTTTTATTCCCCCTGCCTCTTGAAGTTTTTGCGGCTTCTCCGGTGACGAAGGTTGCTGTACTACATCAGAAGCTTGACGAACCATTTCGCTCATAGTTACCTATGAGTTTACCATATCCTCCCGCTTCGCCCGCCATAGCCGCTTTGGCGACTTGCGGCGTCGGCGGGTCTTATCGTCTTCCTATCTGATCGTCTTATCGTCTTATCGTCTCCTACCCTCTCCTAATTCCTCCTAATTTCCCTTATCCTCCGTCGTATTTTATTGGCTTATTGGATTATTGGATAATTGGATTATTGGATTATTTGAGAATTAGAGGCGTCCGCGCTCCCCACCAACACCTGCTCCACCGGCTTCCGGTTTATCTCCTTAAAGTCGACAATTTGCTCCGCAATCGCTTCAAATATCTTCGCTTTCTAGCTTCTCGAGTAATGCGTCAATATGTTTCTGCAATACTGGAATATCGATCTGAACCATATCCCACACTTTCTTTTCATCAACGGTGAAGTATCCGTGAATAAGCGTATTTCGCGTATTCGTAATCGGACGCCATGGTATCTCCGGCGTCGCTATTTTACGCTCGTCGCTCACGTTGCGGGCAGCTTCGCCGATGATTTCTAACTGGCGAATGATTGCGCTCTGCAGCTTCTCGTCCTGAGTAAAATCTTCTATCGTCTTGCCCGCCGACCACTCCTGAATCAGCGCTATAGCATCGCGGATATGCAAAAGGTACGGTGTGTCAATTTTCCTGTCCATACAGCGGTATGACGGCGGACAAAATACTATCACGCAGATACGGGGAAATACTCCGCTTGGTGACCAAGTCAACCTCTGCACCGAGCAAATCTTTCAGACGAAGTTTAAGCTCGATCATTCCCAACAGTGTTGTTGTAGAATTCGGAGAAAATTCCACAACAATATCGTAATCACTCTCCGGCTTATTATCTCCGAATGCCCTTGACCCAAACAGCGCGGCATACGAAACGCCGTATTGTCGAAACGCATCGCTAACCGCATCATGATGAGGAATGAGGATATTACTCATGTATAGTATGATACCCCCATCTCCCTATGCGGGTCAACAAAAATCCTCGCAAGCAAACTATAATGAATGAGAGGATCCCACCAACACCTGATTCTCCGCTATCTCCGGTTTCCGGTTGATCTCCTTAAAGTCCACGATCCGCTCGGCTATCGCCTCAAAACTTGGATCATGGGTCACGGCGACCACCGTCATGTCCTTACGCTTCTCCCGCAGTCCCTTGATGATCTCCAAGACCTGGCTTGCCGATTCTGCGTCCAGATTTGCGGTGGGCTCGTCTAAAAATAATACCCGCGGATCCTTGAGAAGCGCCCGGGCAATCCCGATCCGCCGCAGTTCCCCGCCGGAGTAATGTTTCACTTTGGAATCCAGCCGGTCTATGAGTCCGTCGAGTCGCAGATCATGGAGCGTCTGTCGTATCTCGATATCCGTCGTGGGTTTCTTGGTCCAGAGCAGCAGATTCTCCCGCAGTGTCATATTTTCAAAAAACTGCGGATTTTGGTTGGCATACGCAATTTTGCTGTACACCGACTGCTCTCCGAACTTTTTAATGTTTTGCAAATCGACTCCGCCGAACTGCACCGCGCCTTCCTTGGCCCCGTATAGCCCCATCAAGTGCCGGAAAAACGTCGTCTTCCCGATCCCCGACGGACCCTTTATCGTCACAAATGATCCCTGTGGGATGTCGAGGGACACGTCATGAAGGATATCTTTAAATGATAAATTCTTGACGCTAATATCAAAAGTATTGAGTCCCCCGACTGCCATCCGCGCCTTTTCCTTGGGTCCCTCCGGCGTATCCACCTGATCGTATGGCCCGAGGAGCTCCTCCATCCGCTTGATGTCCTGAATGGCAGGTTGGATCTTATTCACATAATTTTTCACTATTAATTGTGCAAATGCGCTGCTTACCCCCTCTAAACTAGCCGACAATCCAAACGGAGGTGCGGCTCGCATAAGCATTTCATCCATCCCGGCTTTCGGATTTATTATTTTTTCCATCAATGCATTCCATCCTCCATTAACAAATGGAATCGCCCAAGAAAATACCATTTCCCTTCTTTCTGCGCTCTTTTCCCGTCCGGCTTCTTGCACATTCCTAGTGGTTGCTATCTCATCGCGCCGAGCCATATTCTCTTTTAGTTCGGTTATTGCATGCGCCATATTTTCGGTCGTTTTGACCACTTCTAGACTTTGGAGGGCAGAAAGGATTCGGGAATCGATGAGGTCTTTTTTTTGTGTTTCTTCCGCACGTGCGACCAACATTCCCTGCATGGTCTGCTCTCCATGCTGTGCAAGCATGGGGATACGCAACATGCTCATAATCCCCGCAGGTGGTGCCATCATAAATTCGCTTGCCGTCGTAGCACCCATAGATGCAATCATCGGTATTATTTCCTCATAAGTCGTCGCGAACAAATCTATCGTGGCTTCCTTTCCTTTGTTAACGATATTCATGATCTCCGCCGCGGGTTTATCATGCATAAATTCAAAGTCCCGCATATAGAGCGAATTTGCGGCACGTTCGTTTATCCTCATCCGGAGGCCCATCATACTCTGTTTAAATTTTTTGCTTATTTTTTCCGAAGAAAGAATTGGTGGAATTATGCCAAGTACGTAGATATATGGCAACACGTTCATTCCTATACTCATTGCCGCAAACCCACGTTTCCATAACGATTTTTCCTTAATGAGAGTACCCGCTGACCGGGCAATCTCTAAAGCATAACTCGGACTTATGAGAGCGCTAAATCCATACATACTCAGGGTTGATAGGACTGAATTCCGTGTCATGCCGTTCGCGGCTTCATACATTTCCGGCGATACACGCGAAAGATCGTACGTTTGTTCAAGTGAAGCAAGAATGGTTTTATATGATTCTAGATCCTTAACTGTTTCAGGAGAAAATACTTTATGTTCGACATTGGTGCCGATTTGCCCAAATATATCGTTGATCCTGTTCTTAACCCCTTGTTTTTCACGGGGCTTAATGTTCACACCAGATACAGACAAATCCTGTAGTATCGAATCGGTAAGCGTCTGTGCGTTTGCCTGTGCAGTAGTGATATCCTTTTTGGATAACGCTTGAGATACGCTCGTCGAAGCTTCTATGGACTTGTCCGAAATGACAATTGGCTTCCCTGTTTCTGGAAAATTTGGATGAAGTTCTTTTTGAGGAAGTATTTGCTCTCCCATACCTCTACTCTACCACAATAAAGACAATAAACTAATCCGGGGTTTATAGAGTGGTAAAACGGATTTCCAACCGCGTGTTCAACGCAGCAGCAAGCTTTTTAAGGAAAGCAACGGTAGGATTGCCCCGTCCGGTTTCCAATCTTGAAATGACCGACTGCTTCGTACCGACCTTTATGGCCAGCTCTTCTTGCGTGACGCGCTTTTGCACACGAGCATCTATCATCGCCTGAATCAGTGCAAATTCCGGTTGCAGCTTATCATATTCAGCCTTAATCTTTGGATTCTTTAACGATTCCTTTTCCCAAGCGGCAAAATCTAAATGATTTCGTTTCATAGCATATATGCTATATTATTTCTTTCATTCTGTCAACTGCTGTTTGGAGCTCTCTTTCCGGCGCTTTCTGACTTTTCTTCTTGAATGCATGCAGCAGATAATACTCGTTATGGTCCATGACATAGAGTATCCTTAACGCAATTTTTCCGGTAATCCTAAGCTCATATAACTTGTCCCGTATTTTCTTTATATATGGTGGCTTCAAATATGGACCATTGTTGCCCAATAGACGAATCAATTGAAGTGCTTTTGCATACGTTGCTTCGTCTTGCTCCTCTATGAAGTCCTTCACTGGATATCTTCCTCTTGCCGTCTGAAAAAACTTCACATTCCAGCTCATATCGGCATTGTAGCACTAGCCCACCCCTTCACAATCCTATCGACAATTTTGACCGCCGCCACCGCGCTCATGCCACCACGTTTTGGCATATTTTTGCAATCGGCTCTTGGGTCTAACACCCTGAAGTAATTTTTCTGAAGCGTTCTGCTCTCCCATCCCTCTACCCTATCACGATTGCCGTCGGGGCGACAATAGCGGGTCTACCATTACGCTCTTTTTTATCCCACCCTGCACGGTATTGGGTGTTATGCGTATCCCTTCAGGAGATCTTCTATCTGCTGCTTGAGGATAGGGAGATCCTCGGTGGCCGACTTCCAGACGATTTCATAATCCACGGAAAAGTATCCATGGATCAGCCGATTCCTCATGTCGATAATTTCCCGCCACGGTACGGATTCGTACTGCTTCTTGTATGCATCTGCTATCTGTGCCATCGCCTCACCGATGATTTCAAACTCGCGGACAACCGCTGCTGCCACCATGGAATCATCTGCGAGAAACGCTTCTTTCTCTACGCCGGTCACATAACGCTGGATGCGGCCGATGGCATCCAGGATATGATGGAGATAGACATCAGGAGTTTTGTCGTCCATAGAGCGGCTTCAGATCACGATAGACGTTCGTCCGGATATACTTACTGAGTGCCCGATCCGTCACTAAATCAACACGTCTGCCAAAAAGCGACTCGAACGCAAGCGCAATCCTGCTATGATCAAAAAGCCCCTTTGACTTATCGTATCGAACCAGGAGATCAACATCGCTGCTTCCGTGGGTATCGCCTCTGGCCGCAGAGCCAAAGACCCCCAAAAAAGCAATGTCGTTTTTTTTACATAGATCTGTTATCTGTTGTGGATTGAATGTCATCATACGAGTATTCTACCCCACCATGTCGCAGGGGACAAGACCGAGGGAAAAAACTGCGCCCGTAGCTAATATAAAAGCGAAAGCAGCAGGTATTTTGCGTGGATGTTGGGGCCCAAACAATAACCGTATCCCCTCTCGCATCCCACCACACTATCACGATTGCCGTCGGGGCAGCAACAATCTCTCCCCCTCCCTTCCTCCTCCTTCCTCCTAATTTCTCCTAACCCCCCTTAACCTCCTATAAATTCCTGTAAATTCCCATAGTCTCCCGTATTGGATTTTAGGTATTCGGTAGTATCAGGGGTATCGAAATCAGCCGATCTTGGAAGGATTTTCTCTCTTCCCCACATGCCTACCCACAAACTCCACAAACTTTTCCTTAGGAATGCTTACACCACCTGTATACCGTACCGACGGATTTCGGCTGCCAGAGGATCGTATTTATCTGCCAAATCTTTCGGATGAAACGGATGCGGTTCGATGTCCTGCGTCTCTCGATCAGTCAGATGCATGAGCGCCACGCGTTCAGTGTGACGATCTTTCCCAAACGCTTCGGAAACGACACACGTATCGATATCACTCCACGGGTGGGCTGTCTGTTTGACTTGTGAACCAAAAATATAGACGGATTTTACGGGGATATGATGTTTTTTTACTACGGCTATATATTTTCGAACAATTGCTTTTGCTCTTTGTATCGTCATACCAATCCTTCCCAATCGTTGGCATACGATTGACAAATGGCTATCCATTGATCGGCGAATTGCTTTTTCGCCTTTTTATAGAACGAAAACTTCTCATTGTCGTAACGCGCCTCCAGATTAAATGACGTAATTTCCTTTAATTCTTTTTCCTGCTTACTTGAAATTGCCAGCCCGGCTTGGCGGGCGAGATTCAGCACATTATGGGTATATATCAGTTCTTTATGATTGACCAAAATGATAGCCTTGATAAGTTTTTCTAACACAAGGTGCCAAAAAAACAAACTCCAATGATAATCACCGCTTTTATACAGCGTTTCCGCGGTTTTCCGATCCCGTGCGGCACTCACTTTCCAATATTGGATACGATCTGACACACTCATGATCCTATTGTACCACGGGGACGGTAGTGCACAAATTTTTTCTCTCCTACCTTCTCCTCCTTCCCCCTATTCCCTATTCATCCCCTACTCTCCCGCCTTGCCCCGCGTAGCCTTCTTGCCCGCTGTAGCTTTAGCGTAAGCGGGGGCGAAGTGGGGTACCTTCCCATAAATTTCCCGTTATAAATTCTGGTAGTTTGTTAATAAAAAAGAGGTATCGAGGTCAAACGTTCGGGGAGAGCGCATCAAACTTCGCCACATGCCGCACAAACATCACACCGAAAAATCCCTAAAATCAAAACCGTATAAGCTCTGTCTAAATTGATTTTATCGGTGGAACAGCTGATTTTCCCACTTTGATTTGATCATCAATTACACGTGCTGACTGACCCGCCGCTTGGGTGGCGGGTTCTCGCGGATTCGCATCTAATTTATTGAATGGCCAAAGCTTCATCTCCTCAATAAACCCTTTAACCGGATCAGTCGCCCTTCGAATCGATGCAGCAAAATTTGCCTTTCTCATTGCGACAACTCTCACCTTATTAATTGAGTCTTCAAGTTTCGAAACGTTCGGTTTAGGTATGCGCAGAGAAAACGCAGCGTCCATGATCGCTTCTCTCTTTGCGATAGCTACCCCTCCTCCAACCGCGAGTACGCCAAGTGCCGCTGCTCCCACCACCGCCTCTTTCACGAGTCTGTCCTTTGCTCCCGGCAAATTGGACGCCACCAAATCCGGACGGCGCGCTTCCAGCATCTTCATGGCTTCTACGCGCTTTTCTTCGGGGACTTGTTTGAGAATCTCATCCATCTGCTTCTGTGCCATCACTTCGGCGCGTCCGGTCGGGGTAAATTTTTCTCGAAGTATTCCTTTCACCTCCTCCACGACTCCCGCGGGCTTGGGTTGTACTTCTGCTATTGATGGTCCGCCTGCTTCTGCCATAATATTTTTTATTGGATTATTGGATTATTTGGAGCTAAGTAAAGTTTCGTGTTGGTTTTTCCTCTTGTTTTCTTGATAAAAAC
>JBBTWJ010000017.1:0-23882 GCA_038062895.1 Patescibacteria group bacterium | reverse complement strand
GTTGGCGGCGGCGTTCATAACTCAATCTATCAACACGAAATGGCGCTTAAGCACATTACGTCGATACAATGCATCAAACACTTCAATGAACGCAAACGAAACACTCACAAATGAATATTTTCTGCGAAATGAATATGGTCGAACATTTCCGGTCCATCGCTATTTCTCTGCCCACGGATATTTACGAAATGATCATAGAATTGCATGTCGTACCTGCAGCGAGATCGCCCAATATAGATATGAAATTGGCAGCCACTTATGGGAACCAATTGGTTCAGACTATTACTGCGTAAACTGTGCTCCGCCGCCAAAACCACACGATGGAGACTAAAATCAAACCTTCCCATGAGCCGCCCCCACAAGCTCTTGGATGCGCTTTATGCCCTCCTTCTCCATATATTCATTGAGACCCTGCTTAATTTCCCCATACACACCGTAGCCCTTCAAATAAACCGCAGAGCCTACGCCAACGAGCGTTGCGCCAGCCATCATCATCTCAACTGTATCCTGCCAGGTGGTTACGCCTCCCATGCCAATAATGGGAATTTTCACCGCCTCAAAGATGTCATACACACATCGCACAGCAATTGGTCGGATCGCAGGACCGGATATACCGCCGCGTTTCGCGCCCAATATCGGTTTTTTTCTCGCTATATCAATCAGCATTCCGGGACCTACAGTGTTGATAGCGACGATACCGTCCGCTCCCGCCTGTTCACACGCCACGGCAACGGCAGCGATATTGGCAATGTTCGGAGAGAGTTTGGCCAAAATCGGCACTTTACCTGCGACGTTCTTCACGCCAGCCACCGCCGCAGAGGCAGATTCCACACCCAACCCTAATGCCTTGCCCATGTCGTCTTCAACATTGGGACAACTTAAATTGAGTTCAAGAAAATGCGGACCAAGCGGACATAATTCACTGGCAAATCGCACGAAGTCGCGCACGTTGGTGGCAAACACACTTACCAGTACCGGCACCGGAGAACTTGCCAATAATTCTTTAATAAGTCCCTTTCCTTTTTCAATGCCTGGGCCACGTAATCCAACAGAATTTAAAAATCCTTCCTGATATTTTGCCACTCGAGGCAAGGGATTACCTTCACGTGGCTCAATGGTAAGAGATTTTGTGGTAATGCCACCCGCGCCAGCGCTAATGGCGCGAAGATGATCTGCTGGAATCTCCTGTGCGATACCCGACGGTAAAATCAAAGGATTTGAAAATGACACACCACAATATGTTGCTAAAATATCTGACATACTAGGCTCCTTTCGTAAGTCCCAATACTTTTCTTCCGTTCGTGGTCGCAATCTTAATAACCTCTTCAATGTTAGGGTATCTGCATCCGGTCATAAGGAGTGACAATTCCTGCCACATATCACCATCACAAAACGGCACCATATAATCACAAATATTGTCTGTCCCTAGGGCAACAGTTATGCCTTTCGGCACTAATTCATCTATGGGCGTCAACGCATTATGAAAAGGCATGCTCATCTCGTTTCTAGGGCTATCAATCCATGCAATAGGGCAGCTAATCATCATGACACCTGCCTTCTTCATCTTTTGGTACACCTTTTCTCGATAGGGTTTTGGGTGCGCCGCGATAGAAATACCATGGATAGCAACTACTCTTCCCTCCATCTCGTGTTCGATCGTCTTATCACAGAGTAATTCGGTTTCATTATCCTGCGGAGTATTGAATTGGTCTACATGCACATGGACCATTTTTCCATATTTCTTGCCGGCCTCAAGTAGGATATCCATATGTTCTGCACCTCTGCCGTAATCCCGTTCATCCCGGCGCGGCAATCCTCCGATGATATCTACCATTTCCGCCGCAACATCAAACCATTTTCGAGCCTGCGGCTCAATAACACCTTTCAGCGTTTGATTGGCAAACAGTATCGTCATATCTTTTTTATATCGTTCCCGTGCTTTGATCGCTCCCCGAATCGCACGATCTTCGCACACAGGATCCACATCAATAAACGAACCGAATACCGTCACTCCTTGTGCTAAAAGCACTTCAATGGATTTACAAATTCTGTCATAATAGTCCGTAATTGAAGCATCCTTCTTGACCGCGTCTACCAAATCCCATTTCTCTTCAAGAGAATACTTCTGGTAAATATCCAATGTATCCGGATTGATGGTAAACGCACGATCTGCATGAGCGTGAGCGTTTACCCATCCGCCGTGTTTTTTTATATCCTTGAGTATGAGATCTTTAAAATGCCAATGGGTCTTCATATCTTCCCAAACCGTACTCTGTATAATTTATCAATGTAGTGGTCGGCGACATCCGCTTGCGTGCAAAGCGGGGTCTTCGTTTCGACGGCGCGCTTGCGGATAATTGCGCCATCGGTATTTTCCTTTTGCTCACGACTTCCGGAAGGAATGTTAATGATGAGATCAAATCCCCGCTCAGATAATATTTGTTTGAGATTGGGCTTTCCGCCGCCGTTGCTGATTTTATGCACGAGCAAATTAGGAACATCGTGCTCCATGAGAAACGCGTGGGTTTTGTCTGTCGCAAAAAGCTGATAGCCTAATTCCTGAAGTTTTTTGACCGACGGCAATAGCTTCTTTTTTTGTTCGAGTTTCCCAATGGACACAAAAGCGGCTTTTTCCGCCCGCTGTTGGGCAAGCCTGGCTTGCATCCCGTAGACCTCTATAAACGGCGCCGAGTCCTGTATGTTATACGCTGCCCCCTCCCCGCGGTTAAATGACGCGTGATGCAGTCCAAAGGGTGAGGTGAGGGCGACAACGGTCGCGTGTCCCTTGAAGAGCCGTACCGTCACTTCTCCGGTCACTTTTTCGTTAATTTTATCGTTGAATGCATTGATATCCGCCATCACCGGATCGTGCCAAAGAGCACCATAGCATAAATACCCCCATTTGGTATCGAGCATTTCCTTGAGTTCATTTTCGAGTCTGGTGCAGACATATTTTTCCAAATTCCGGTGCGCTTCTATGATCGTGTGCCCGCCGGGCAGTTCATAGACGCCGCGATTTTTAAGCCCAATGAGCCGATCTTCCAGATGATGGACGACCCCCACGCCATGACGGCCGGCAATTTTATTGAGATCCATAATGATTGTTGCAAGCTTCATAGGTTTCCCGTTGAGTGCCACAGGGATACCTTTTTGAAACGTGAGTCGGATGACCTCGGGAGTATGGGGGGTTTTTTCGATGAGACGCGAGGCAACCTGAAACTTTTCTATCTTGGGAATATACTGCGGGTCTTCAATTTCTCCACCTTCCCATGTCACGCCCCACATGTTGTCATCACTCGAGTACGGGAAATCCCGGCGGGCAGGGGTCACGATACCATTTTTTTGTGCATAAAGGATTTCTTCATCCCGGCTCATATCCCACTCACGGACCGGGGCGATGATCTTCATATTGGGATCAAGCGCCAAAACTGATGCATCGATCCGGACCTGATCATTGCCTTTACCCGTGCATCCGTGAGCCACCGCATCCGCTTTTTCGCGGTAAGCGACAACCACGGACCACTTGGCCATAAGGTACCGGCTGACGGTTGAGATATGATAATTCCCCTGGTAGGATCCGTTTGCTTTAATTAGCGGGGCGAGATAGTCCTCCGCAAACTCATCTTTAGCATCTATGACATAGGCTTTTGTCGCTCCCAACGTAAGTGCCTTCTTTTTGATCGCGTCCAAATCATCGCCTTGCTGCCCTAAATCGAGAGTAAGGGCGATGACTTCGGCTTTATACGTATCATGGATCCATTTGAGCATGACACTCGTGTCCAAACCCCCGGAAAAAAGAAGTACCACACGTTTCACTTCACCGATGCGACCTTCATACGAAGAAACTTTTGTGTAGGAATCCTTATTCATGATTACCCCTTTCTATAAAAAAAAGAGCCGATGAAGGCTCCTTTAAAAAACAATACGAGTGATAATAATTCGTTCTCGTGCTAAAAAAAATTCCAGGTGTATCATCGTGATGGCCCCTGGAAATGTAGTCTACCGACTGAAGGATCTACTCGTCAAGGGGTCAAACGCAAATGCTTTTTAAATAACGCACGGAATATATCTCCCTTCGTCACCATACCCACCACCATATCATTTTTCCGGGAAAGCACCGGAAGTTGATTTAAGCGGCGGGCAATCATCCGCGATAAAGCACGCATGACTTGGGTATCTTCCCGCGTAAATACGACACGCTTGCACATGATATCGCGGGCCTTTTTCACATTCAGCTCATGAATGCGTTCCTCCATAGAATCGAAGTCGTAACTCGTGAAGAGATCCTCCATCATGTCTTCATAATTGGGATAGAGAAGTTTGAGCATATCCTCTTTAGAAATGATACCGAGAAGTTTACCCTTGCCGTCCACGACCGGCACGGCGTTGACTCTATGGGAAAATATTGATTTCCATAGATCCCGTAGCGTGGTATCGGGCTTGACGACCGTCAATTTTTTACTCATCAAATCACGAACGATCATATTAGTGTGACCCTAAAGGAGACGTAGATCGCGATCGGTTGCGTCGTAACACTTTCATTTCCAAGACACTTCGACGCAAAATTGCTTGAGCGGCGGCCAATTCTTCCCCTTTTACGTTACTGGTCACGATCTCCCTGGCTTGCGCCTGCGCTTCCGTTATCGCCTTTTCGTTCAGTTCATCAGCATGCACCGCCCGGGAAACGAGGATAGAAACTTTCTCCTTCGTCACCTCCATAAACCCGCCTCCGATAGCCAAATACAAATCTTTGGATCCCGTACTTATTTTTATTTCCCCTTCTCCAAGGACGCTAAATAGCCCGACGTGCTTGGGGAGAACCCCGATGGTTCCGTTGGGTGTGGGCACGCTCAAAGCGTTTACAGAATCACTGTAGGCTGTACGCTCCGGGGTAACGATATCAAGTAAAAAAGATTGCATAATCTACAAATCTACAAATATTCAAATTAATGTTTTAATGATTGAATCATTGAATAAATTTAGAAATTCATTTGCAGATTTGTCATTTGTAGATTTGTAGATTTATTTAACCTCATCAATGGTTCCTACCATGTAAAAGGCTTGTTCCGGTTTACTATCGTGCTTTCCATCCAGGATCTCTTTAAACCCACGGACGGTCTCCTGCCGCGACACATATTTACCCTCCCGCGCCGTGAACGCTTCGGCGACGAACATAGGCTGCGTTAGAAAGCGCTGAATTTTCCGGGCACGCGATACCATCAACTTATCCTCCTCTGCCAATTCCTCCATGCCCAGGATCGCGATGATATCCTGTAAATCCTTATACCGCTGGAGCACTTTTTGCACACCCCGGGCCACTTGATAGTGTTCGTCCCCCACCACGCCCGGTTCCAAAATCCGTGAATTGGAAGCCAATGGATCGACCGCCGGATAGAGTCCCTGCTCGGCAATAGCCCGTTCAAGGGAGATCGAGCTGTCCAAATGCGCAAACGTTGCCACAGGAGCCGGATCCGTGTAGTCATCGGCCGGGACGTATACCGCCTGCACACTGGTAACGGATCCTTTTTTGGTAGAGGTGATACGTTCCTGTAATTCACCCATTTCCGAGGCGAGGGTGGGCTGATACCCGACCGCCGATGGGATACGCCCCAAGAGAGCAGACACTTCGCTCCCTGCTTGAGCAAACCGAAAAATGTTATCGATGAAGAGCAGCACGTCCTGCCCTTCTTCATCACGGAAGTATTCTGCCATCGTGAGCCCGGTCAACGCGACCCTAAGCCGCGCTCCCGGCGGCTCATTCATCTGTCCGAACACCAGTGCTGTCTTATCGATGACGCCGGAGTCCTTCATCTCGCGCCAAAGATCATTTCCTTCACGGGACCTTTCGCCTACCCCCGCAAATACGGATACTCCGCCATGCACTTCCGCGACGTTATGAATAAGCTCCTGGATGAGCACGGTTTTACCAACCCCTGCTCCGCCAAAAATAGCGACCTTGCCACCCTTTACAAAAGGAGCGATAAGGTCAACCACTTTGATACCGGTTTCCAAAACCTCTTGTTTCGTGCTTTGTTGGGACAGAGGGGGCGCAGGCCGGTGAATGGGATACATTTTTGTCCCGGTGACTGCACCTTTCCGGTCAATGGCCTCTCCGACCACGTTAAATATGCGGCCCAATGTTTTTTTGCCGACGGGCACTTTGATCGCAGCTCCTGTAGCAAACACCACATCACCACGCCGAAGCCCATCAGTGGGCCCCAGGGCGACTGCCCGCACCCGGTGTTCCCCGAGTTGAGAGGCTACTTCCAAGACGAGCGTTCCCCCGACTTCGACCATACTTGGCACAGTGAGCGCCTCGTAGATAGCGGGTAGATACGCTTCGGAATATTGTACATCCACGACGACGCCAATGACCTGCACGATCTTCCCGTTATGGATACTATCCGCGGATTTGGTTGCAACGTTCTTTTTCATATTTGATTACTGTACTACAGAAAGCCTCGCGGTCACCATATCCGTAATTTCATAGGTAATTTTCTCCTGTCGCGCTTTATTATATGCCAGAGTGAGGTCTCCGACGAGCCCCGTGGCATTATCGGTCGCATTGCGCATGGCAACCATCCGCGCAGAATGTTCACTTGCCTCCGCCTGCAGGATAGCGTCACGGATCTGATTTTCCAGATAATGCGGCAAGAGGGCGGCAAACACGCTCTCCGGATCGGGCTCAATGAGGATATCTTGAGTCCTACGTCCTATGTCTTGAGTCTTTTCTTCTCCAATCCCTTCAATCGTGAGGGGTAATATGGTTTTTTTGCGCGGTTGCTGTTTGAGCGCGGAAATGAATTCGTTATACACTAAATCCACGCCATCAGCGCGCCCGGCGATATATTCATGAGCGACCAATGCCGTCAGCGCAGCCACGGACCGCGCAAAGGGTATCGTTTCAGAAAAATCAGCAGTTATCGTATCGTGCGCCATTCTGGAAACAAAAAATACAGCCTTTTTCCCCAATACCACATACCGATGACGGACCAACTCCGGATATTCCCGACCAAGAAAACGGAACAGATTAGTATTTAATCCTCCGCAGAGGCCCTTATTCGTCGATATGACGATAACGAGTCGAGAGCCCGTGAGCGCTTTTAGTTTGGTAAGAAGCGGATGATGTACCACATTCACGCGGGAAGACAGATCAAGTACCATTTCATAAATTTTTTGTGCGTAGGCTTTGCCGGCCACTGCGGACTGTTGCGCTTTGCGCATACGAGAAGCCGCAACTAACTCCATCGCTTTCGTGATTTGTGCGATATTCTTTGCGGATTTAATACGGCGCTTGATGAGTCTAATGTTTGCCATATAATAGTCAAAAGTCTATAAGGTCTATAAAGTCTTTAAAGGTTATTTACTTGATAGACTTTCAACTTTATAGACTTTCTGACTTATTTGATATAATTCTTTTTAAACTCCCCCACCGCAGTCACAAGCATTTTTTCTACTTCCGGTGAAATTGCCTTTTCTTTTGCTATCGCAGGGAACGCTTTCGGGTGGCTGGTTTCGATAAACACCAAAAAGTCATGTTCAAATTCCGTCACTTGGGCCACCGGTATACTATCCAGATGTCCATTGACCCCTGCCCACACAATGACAACTTGCCGTTCAACCGGCATAGGCATGTACTGCCCTTGTTTGAGCAGTTCCATCATGCGCGCCCCGCGGTCGATTTGCTTCCGTGTGGTTTCGTCCAGATCTGATGAAAACTGGGCAAACGCGGCTAAATCCCGATATTGAGCCAGATCCAAACGCAAATTTCCCGCCACCTTTTTCATCGCTTTTATTTGTGCAGCTCCCCCCACACGGGATACAGAAAGTCCCACATTGACGGCTGGCCGTTGTCCGGCGTAAAAAAGGTCCGATTCCAAAAATATTTGTCCATCGGTGATGGAAATCACATTGGTCGGAATGTAGGCAGATAAATCTCCGGCAAGTGTCTCTATGATGGGCAAAGCGGTGATGGACCCTCCACCAAACTCTTCATCTAACCGGCACGCACGCTCAAGAAGCCTGCTGTGGAGATAAAATACATCCCCCGGATATGCTTCGCGGCCCGAGGGGCGCTTGAGAGTTAGAGAGATTTGACGATATGCCCAGGCATGCTTGCTCAAATCATCATAGATCACCAGCACATCTTTTCCCTGATCCATAAAGTACTCGGCCATCGCACACCCGGCATACGGGGCCAGATACTGATACGCTGCCGGATCGCTCGCCGATGCGGCCATCACCACCGTATGATCCATGGCCTTATGACGGGCAAGTTCGCCGACGACTTGTGCGATGCGGGAAGTCTTTTGTCCGATCGCTACATATATACAAATGACTCCCTCTTTCTTTTGGTTGATGATGGCGTCTACCGCAATCGCCGTTTTTCCGGTATTACGGTCCCCGATGATGAGTTCCCGCTGTCCCCGGCCAATAGGAATCATGGCATCGATGGCTTTGATACCGGTTTGCAGAGGGGTCGTAACCGGACGACGTTTCGTTACCCCGGGCGCTACTTTCTCCATTGGATAAGATTTCTTTGCGTTGATGGTACCTTTCCCATCCAGCGACTCACCGAGGGGATTGACGACCCTGCCAAGAAATACATCACCCACCGGCACGGAAAGGAGTTTGCCTGTGCTAAGCACTTGGTCGCCTTCACTCAGCTCAAGATAATCACCCAACACAATAGCTCCGACCATATCCTCTTCGAGATTTACGACGACCCCTAGGATTCCATGAGGAAAGGTGATGAGCTCGAGATATTGTGCCTGGGGCAACCCATGGATCATGACGACTCCATCGGCGACCCGTGCGATCGTTCCGACTCGTTTTGCATCGGTAACCATCTCAAAGCCGGCAAGCTTTTTGGCAAGTTCTGACGCTATTTGTCTTGGTAAATCACTCTGTTTCATATTGCTTTGCTTGCCCCTCGTAGTACCGCAAAGCGGGACGAAGTGGGGTCACTTTGTTGTTTTGTCACTTTGTCAACTCCTCCTGCATCGCTGCAATTTGAGTCGCTATAGAGGTATCGACAACCCAATCACCGACGGTCACCCGGATCCCTCCAATGAGGGCCTTTTCCCTGCGGCACTCAATGGTCACCGTATGAGTAAGGAGTCGGGATAAAAATCTGGATAGTTCAGCCCTTTCTTTGGACGTTAATCCGACCGCACTTTCCACAATTGCCGCCGTTTGTTGCCCGCTAGACGAACTGATTTTTTTGAGAGCCGCGGTCACCTTTGGGAGCATGGTGTTACCCATCCCTCCACGTCGGATATACTTCGTGACTCCGTCCACAAAAAATCGTGCGTCTTTTGTTAGATTCGTCATAGTACTTTACTTTTCGCCAGATCCTGTAGGTGCTTGGCTATCAATTTATGCTGATCATCGGGAGAGAGAATCGAGGCAGTCAGTCTCTTCGTCATCGCACCCGCCAGGATAACCGCTTCCCGGCGAATCTCACCGGACAGGGCATCATGGACTCCCGCTGCTTCCCGCTTGGCCTTCTCGACAATTTCACCCGCCTCTTTGTGAGCAAGCACCATGATGTCGTGTTCGCTCTCTTTTGCTTGGCGTTTGGCTTCCTCCAGTATCACTCTGGCTTCCTTTCGGGCTTCATTCATGAGCTTTTCCTTGCGTACCGAAAACTTCTCTTCATCTTCCCGTTGCCTCGCCACGATTGCAATCCCTTCTTCTATTTCTTTTTTCCGTTTCTCAAGCATGGCCAAAATCGGCGCATACAAAAGCTTCGTGAGCACGACCACGATGATAGAGAAATTGATAACCTGCGCCAGTAATAAACTCGGTTCAATACCTAATTTTTCCATACAAAGAGATTAGCACGTGATGATAAAAACTTGATGAGCACGTGATCATGTGCTAATCATGTATCCTCATCATGTGCTCATTCTAGACAAATTTGATAATCAATCCCGCAACGAGTGCGTAAATAGCGATAGCTTCGGCAAACGCAACGCCTAAAATCATGCTGGTACGCACTTCTCCTGCTGCCTCGGGATTTCGACCAATTGCCTCCATCGCTTTTGAGGTCAAAAGCCCGATAGCCAATGCCGGCATAGCGCCTCCAATTGCGACGGTGAGTCCCGTCATGAGTAATTTCATTGATGCTTCATCCATGTATCTCACCCCCCTCCGCCATATGTTTCTCGTGCTCTCCGTGAGCCACCGCTACTGATAAAAATACAGCAGTCAGCATAGAAAATACAAGGGCCTGAATAAATCCGACAAACAGTTCCATCATCAAAAACGGCAACGGAACGATAAACGGCATAAGAAATGCCATGACCGCCAAGAGTACTTCTCCGGCAAATATATTTCCGAAAAGCCGGAATGCGAAAGAAACCACCTTTGAGAGTTCTGAAACTAACTCAAGGACGCCTAAGAAAAAGTAGATCGGGTTGCCGATATTAAAAAATCTTTTCCCATAATGAACCCCTGATGTCTTAAACCCGTAGTATTGGATCGCAACCATGGTAAAGAGCGCGAGGGCCAGCGTTGTATTGAGATCCGCAGTTGCTCCGCGCAAAAGCGGCGTAAACTCCTCTACCCCATACACCTCCCGAAAAAGACCCACCGTTCCCACTCCCGGCAACAGTCCCACCCAGTTGGCCGTGAGAATAAAAAGAAACAACGAGGCTACCAACGGAAACACTTGATCCACGTATTTACCGGTGACCGTCGCAAAAAAATCGTGCAGTCCTCCGACCAGCATTTCTGCTATCGATTGGCCAGCTGTTGGGATGAGCTTCATGTTGCGCGTCGCGAGATAGGAAATGACCGTAAGCAACCCCATGACGAGCCATGTCGTAATGAGGGCATTGGAAATCGGGAAACCCGCTATCCTCGTCACTATTTCTGCAGCAAGCGATATATGTGGCATGAATAAATATTATGATTTATTTTTCACGATAGTTTCTACCGTTTTAAATAAATTGACGAACGAGACGATGGCACCTAAGAATAACAATACGAGGGTTGCCTTCGGAGTCGTGGACCATGTCCGGTCTACCAGAACCCCCACTAGTGCACCCCCCGCAATCGGTACTGCTATAGCAAATCCTATTTCGCCAATAAATCCTAAATAGTACCACGGGGCTGCAGAGTCCAACCGTTTTTTTGGTCCCGACCCACGGGGCGCTATGTTGGTTTCATCCCCAGCAACCGTAAGCTCAAACTCTTCCATCTCGTCAGAGTGAGCAGGTTTCTTGTGTCGTATTGCCATAAATATTGTATCAATGAATATTTTTCCCGTCAACGATCGCGTTTTATTCCGTTATGTCACTCCCAAGACCTCATCGGCCAGCATCGTAAGCCGGTCGTCTTTTTGATCCACACGTCCCGTAATCACGACCACTGCGTCCGTACGCCACAGATCAAGCGTTCGCGCGTACACTTTCGGGAACACCACGACTTCTATGGATCCGTTCATATCGCTTAGCTTCACAAACGCCATCTCCTGATTACTTGCCTTCGTCGTGATACGCTTCACGGAATTGACGATACCGCCGATCTTCATTTTATCCCCCACACGCTCTATGGTGATATCCGCCGGTGATACGGCTCCAAGATCGCGCAATTTTCCCATCATGCGCGTGAGGGGATTCTCGGTAAGATAAAATCCGAGAAGTTCCTTTTCAAATGCCAGAAGTTGTTCTTTCCCAATCTCTGCGATGGCAGGGAGCTGATCGGCCACATTCCCGCCTGAAGCCCCGGACGCTTCCCCACTATCAAAAAGGCCCGCTTGACCTGCCGCTATAGCCCGCTTATCTTTATGGGACTGGCTCAAGGCATCGCCCACAACTGCCAAAAGTTGCGCACGGTTGCCAAAAGCATCCAAAGCCCCACTTTGGATAAGGCACTCAAACGTCTTTTTGGTAACTTTGGAGGTATCGACCCTGGCAACCACATCGCTAAACGATTTAAACGCGCCGGTCAAATTTCGGGCCGCCAGAATACTATCGATCGCCGCTGTACCTACATTTTTGATGGCAGAAAGTCCAAACCGGATTCCCCGCACGGAGCGTGCCGAAGCGGCCTCGATCGTAAACTCCACCCCCGATGCATTGATATCCGGGGGGAAAAGTGGCAAACCCATACGGCGGCACTCTTCGACTATCGTGCTGATCTTTTCATCTCTGACCGGCCCGGTATTGGCGCGGGACTCGGCCGTGAGAACGGCAGTCATATACTCCACCGGAAAATTAGCCTTGAGGTAGGCGGTCTCATAGGCGATCATGGCATAACACGCCGCGTGTGCTTTATTGAATCCATAGCCCGCAAACGGTTCGATCAGGGTAAAAATATCTTCTGCCTTTTTTTGCGCTAAACCGTTTTTTACACACCCTTCAATAAATTTCTCCTTCTGCTTTTTCATCTCGGTGGGGATCTTTTTACCGACGGCTTTCCGTAACTTATCGGCATCTCCCCATGAATAGCCAGCGAGCGTAATGGCCGTCAACAGGACATCATCCTGGTAGCAGATAAGACCGTAAGACTGGGCAAGTACTTCTTTAAGCCGAGGGTCAGGATAGGTGACCAGGGCTTGGTCATGCTTCCGTTTGATAAACTCCGGAATGACTGCCATCGGTCCAGGGCGGTAGAGCGCTACCATAGCCATGAGGTCGAAGATACTTGAAGGTTTAAGATCCTTTATAGACCGGCGCATACCGGCGGATTCCAACTGAAATATGCCGGTCGTTTCGCCAAGCCCGAGCATGGTGTACGTTTTCCGGTCATCCAAAGGGATCTTGGCAACATCCACGTCCTCTCCTCGCGTCTCTTTGATAAACGCAATGGCCTGCGAAAGGATCGTGAGGTTGCGTAGTCCCAAAAAGTCCATTTTCATAAGACCGACGCCGTCTTCTCCCACGGTATACATATCGTACTGCGTAATGATGCGCTCACCTTTGGATTCTTTCTGAAGTGGTGTATATTGCACGATCGGCTTGTCAGAGATGACGACTCCTGCCGCATGAACCGACGCGTGACGGGCCACCCCTTCTAGCTTGCGTGCCACATCCAAGAGCCGTTTCGTTTCCGGCTCAAGCTGGTAGGCACGGGAGAGTTCAGGCGATTGAGCGATCGCTTTATCTATGGTCATAGCGGCGCCCTGGTATCCTACCGGTATCATTTTGGAGATCCTATCCGGACCCGCATAAGGCATACCCAATGCGCGCCCCCCGTCCCGTACTGCGCCACGGGCTTCCATCGTGCCGAATGTGATGATCTGGGCTACCTTATCTGCCCCATAACGGTTTGTCACGTATGCGATCACTTCGTCTCTTCGATCGTCGGCGAAGTCAAGGTCGATATCCGGGGGAGACGGGCGGAAGGGATTGAGGAACCGTTCAAAAGGCAATTTGAAAAAAAACGGGTCCAAACCGGTGATACCCAGGACATAGGAAATCACCGAGCCTGCCGCCGATCCACGGCCGGGCCCGACGCCAATTTTTTGGGACTTCGCCCAGTTGACGAAATCAGCAACGATGAGAAAATATGTCGCGTATCCGCGGGTATTGATGATATTCAGTTCATAGGAAATCCGATCACGGATTTCTTGAGTCATGTGTGGGTACCGAGCTGGTAAGCGTTCTTCGACGAGCGTAATAAGATGGGCTTCCGGTGTCTCCCCTTGCGTCAAGGGATACGCCGGAAGTATCCATTTCCCCACGGAAAGGCTTATGTCACACATCGCGGCAATCCGTACGGTGTTTTCGATGGCCTCCGGATACTGGATAAAGAGTTCTTTCATTTCGTCCGGCGACCGCATATAGAAATCCGGGCTACCCAGCATGGACATCTTGCGGTTTTTATCCAGAATCGTCTGCTGGGTCTGGACGCAAAGTAGGATTTCTTGTGCCTCGGCATCCTCGGGATCGACATAGTGGATATCGTTCGTCGCGACGATCGGAAGAGCGAGCTTTCGGGCAAGTTTCACCAGCTTCTCATTGACTGCGTCGCATTCCGGGATCTTCGGATGCCGCTGGAGCTCTATATAATAATGATTCGGGCCAAAAAGTTCCGCGTACTTTTTTGCGGCTGCCTCCGCCTCTGCTTCTTGATTATTGCGCAGAAGAAAAGAAACTTGGCCTTGGAGACAGGCAGAAAGACAGATGAGCCCCTCATGATATTTTTCGAGCAGTTCCCAGTCCACCCGGGGCTTGTAGTAAAATCCTTCCAGATGTGCATACGTGACCAACGCCATCAGATTTTTGTAGCCGGTCTCATTTTTGGCAAGAAGTACCAAATGATACGGATCCGTATCGACTTTGGCTTCCTTATCGAACCGGCTCCGGCGGGCCACGTAGGTCTCCACCCCGATGATGGGCTTTAAGCCGGCAGCTTTCGCCTTGAGATAAAATTTAAAACTCCCGTACATTGCCCCATGATCCGTGATTGCCAGGGAATCCATACCGAAGCTTTTCGCGCGCTCGATGAGGTGATCCAGCTTCCCCAGTCCATCGAGGAGGGAATATTCACTATGCGTGTGAAGGTGTACGAAATCAGCCATGATGTATCGTGGAGCAGTTCATTTCGATATCAACTCAATTATTTTCTTCCTCAGATCTTCAGCGGTAGATTTTCCCTTTGCGAGCCTCATGGCTTGTCCCACCAGAAACATAAGAGCCGGTTCTTTGCCATTTTTATACTCGCGAGCCGCCTTCGGATTCCCGTCTAAAACTTGGGTAACGATAGATTCCAGTTCATCACCGGAAACAAATACAGACTGCGCCGCTATGATAATCTGATCCAGAAGCTGCGTCGGAGTCACGCTTGCTCGATCTACCTTCTTATTAATAATCCAATTGGCAATCGTCTTGGACGATACTTCCTGACTTTTGACCTGCCTCGCCGGAGGGCGGGCTTTTGACTTTTGACATTTGACTGCATCCTCAAAATACTCTGCACTCAACCTATCTTCAGTCAATATCGTCGCATCATACTCGCTCAACCCGTATTCTTTTATAAATCGTTCCTTCTTCTCGTCCGGCATTTCTCCTATTTGCTCTTTGCTCTTTGCTATTTGCTCTTGCGCAAAACGCATGGGCGGTATATCCGGCTCCGGGAAATACCGGTAATCATGCGCTTCCTCTTTTTCCCGCTGGGGGACCGTTACCCCTTTTGCCTCCACATACCCTCTTGTTTGTTGCGTGGGTGTATCTCCATGCTCGAGCATCTCCGTCTGCCGTTCAATTTCATAAGTAATTGCATTCCTGGCAAACTTAAACGAGTTAATGTTCTTTATCTCCACACGATAATCAGGAAGTTTTGAATTTTGAATTTTGAATTTTGAATTTGTTTCGGATTTAGGATTTAGAATTTCGGATTTCCGCAATGAAATTGACGGTTCAATGCGCATACTGCCCTTTTCCATATCAGCCCCGGATATCCCCAGATACCGGACGATCTGCTGGAGCTTTTTGGCAAACATATCGACTTCCTCTGTACTTCGAAAATCCGGCTCCGTGACGATTTCCACGAGAGGCACACCGCTCCGGTTAAAATCGACAAGCGACACGCGCTTTCCATCGATGACCGCATGCTGCAGCTTCCCGGTATCCTCCTCCAGATGTACACGTCGTATTCTTATTGATTTTTCTTCTTCGACTTTTAACTTTCCCGCCTGCAACGCTTGATGCGTAGTATTTGCGGGCAGGTGACTTTTGACTTTCAACTTGAGTACGCCATCGCGTACGAGCGGTGCATCATATTGGCTTATTTGATACCCTTTGGGCAAATCCGGATAGAAATAATGTTTCCGATCAAACTTGCTCTCCTTATTTATCGTACATCCGAGGGCAAGCCCTAAAAGCATTGTCCATTCGACCGCTTTTTTATTCGGTACGGGAAGGGCACCTGGAAGCCCCAAGCATACCGGACAGGTCTGGGTATTTGGTTCTTTTCCAAAATGATCTGCAGGGCACCCACAAAACATCTTGGACAGAGTCCCGAGCTCTACATGAATCTCAATGCCGATAATCGGTTCGTAGTTCATATTTTTGGGGTCTTCTTGTACCATTGCGTTTCCTTTTCATAGATACTGGCTATCTGATAGATCCGCTCTTCCCCAAACTGCGGCCCGATGATTTGCATGCCTACCGGCAGATCGCCCACGAATCCGCACGGCACGTTGACGGCCGGAACTCCCGCGATATTAACCGGACACATAAAGATATCCGACAAATACATGGCCACAGGATCATTGGATTTTTGACCAATAGCAAAGGGAAGCGTTGGAGAAGATGGAGCCACGAGCACATCAACAGCACCAAATACGTCATCAAAATCTTTTTTAATAAGCGTCCGGATTTGAGCCGCTGTCTTATAGTAAGCATCATAGTATCCGGAAGAGAGCGCATACGTCCCGATCATCATCCGACGTTTCGCTTCCATTCCAAATGTTTCCCGTCCGTTTCCAAACCGAACCCCGTCAAACCGCGCCAGATTGGAGCTTACTTCCGAAGGAACTAATATGTAATAACACGCCATGGCCACAGATGTATGAGGAAGCGATACATCAACGATCCGTGCTCCCAAGTCCTCTAATTTTTTTATGGCGGTCCGGGTGACATCGCTTACCCTGGGATCCATTCCATGGAGCCCAAAATATTCTTTCGGTAGGCCAATCTTTACTCCCTGGAGCTTGATATCAAGCTTATTTGTATATTGAGGCACTGGTATCTCCGAGGTGGTTGCGTCGTATGCATCTTTCCCCGCCGTGATCTCACAGATGAGCGCATTATCATAGACCGTTTTTGTGATATGCCCGATCGTGTCAAACGACGAAGCCATCGCGATGATGCCGTAGCGGGAGACCCGGCCGTACGTTGGCTTGAGCCCGACGAGGTTACAAAATGCAGCCGGGAGTCGTACGGAACTTCCGGTATCTGTGCCGGTTGCCGCCAAACACATCCCCAATGCAACTGCCGCGGCCGAACCGGAGCTCGAACCCCCGGGGACGCGACTCGGGTCATACGGATTTTTCGTCGGTGTGTAGTCTGAATTTTCTCCACTGCTTCCATGGCCCCATGCGTCCTGGTTGGCTTTTCCTATGATGATCGCCCCGGCAGCTTTCAGTTTAGCGACCACCGTTGCGTCAAAGACAGGCACATACTGTTCCAGTACTTTTGAACCAGCCGTAGTCCTGATTCCATCGCTGGTAAACAAATCCTTGAGAACGATCGGAATACCCGAAAGAGGGAGTGAGTAATCGGTTGCATCAATGTCTTTCGCCTGGGCCATCAATACATCTTCATCGACTACCGCAAGCAGCGCTTGGTAGTCTTCATTGAATTTTTTCACATTAGTAAGACACGCTCCCACGACATCCACAGCGGTAAACTGCTTCGTCCGCAGTCCTGCAAGTGCCGATTGAATCGTAAGTGCTTTAATTTCCATTTTCATTTTCATTCGTTATTCAAATACCGCCGGTACGACAAAAAAACCGTTATGCGTTTCATGTGCATTTGCTAGTGCGTCCTTTTGCGTCAAAATCCGCGGCTGGTCCACGACGTCATCCCGGTAGACGTTGGTTAGTCCGGTCACCTGCGCCGTAGGCGCTATATTTTTTGTGGGAACCTCTTGAAGCCGGGAAACGAAATCCAATATCGCCGTGAGCTGCGAAGAGAAAAGGTCATACTGGTCTGCATCAATGGATAGGTTGACGAGTTTTGCAATATGCGCTAAATCAGAAGACGTTAACGTATCACTCATACAGCGGTCATTATATCATCTGATTGTGTGCTTGCCACTCGAGAGAATCATCAAGATTCTCAAGGATAATTTTTTCTCCATATTTCACGTTCAGTGCGGCAGCGATAAGCCAATCCGCGATATGAGGATTTTTTGGCAATAGTGGTCCATGGAAATAACTCCCGATGGCGTTTTTATACACCGCCCCTTCATACCCATCTTCCCCGTTATTCCCGTATCCGCGGATCACACGAGCCAACGGCTTCATCTTGGACCCAAGATACGTCCTCCCCCCATGATTTTCAAACCCCACAATGGTGATGGGCGAACCACCCATCAACCCAGTCACCCAGTCACTATTCAGCTCCGCCACCACATTTCCGATGAGTCTTTTCCCCTGATCTCCGGGATGCACGGTGTACAAATCAAAAATACCTGCTCCCGGAATCTTTTCCCCTTGGTACGGTTGATAATAATGACCTACAAACTGGTATGCTGCACAGACGAAAAGCGCAGGGATGCCTTTCTCGACCATTTCTTTCACCACCGGACCTTTGCGCTTGAGAAAATCCTCCCCAGCCAACTTTTGCTGCCGGTCCTGCGCCCCGCCCATAAAAACTACGTCACAAGTGGAAAGTGTAGAGTGCGGAGTTTCTAAAGTAATAGGGACTATTTTCGCGTCAATGCCCCGCCACTCACATCGCTTTTGCAATACGATCACGTTCCCCCGATCCCCATAGGTACTCATGAGATCCGGATACAACCATGCAATAGTTAAGGAATGCTTCATAATATTTTCTTACCCGTCAGCAATTTTCGTACTTCCAGCATAGCCGAATATGTAGCGAGGATATACAGCGTTTCACCGATTGGAACTTCTTCAAGCGATTGTTTTAGTGCATGTTGTAAATCCGGCTCTATAAACTTTTGAAGTTTAAAGTTTAAATTTTTAATTATTTCCGCATATTTTAACCGAAGTGCCAAATCATACGTACGATCCCCGGAAACGGTAATCACGTGCTCATCCTGCGCCAGCACTTCAAAATCCACATCCCATATCCAACTCACATCCCGTCCGTCGGGAATCCGATCATTCAGGACAAACAATAAATGTTTCGCTCCAAGCCCGAGCACCGTACGAAGCGATTGATTAAATCCGGTTGGATTTTTAGAAAGAAAAATTTTCACCTTTTTGCCATCCACATCAAACTCCTCCTGCCTCCCAAAGGGGGGTGTAAATTTTTTCAACGCTTGGTTTATTGCTGCTCGTTTTATGTCCAACGTCTTTACTACTGCCACCGCCGCGAGGGTATTGTATCGATTATACAAACCGGGCAACGGGTACTCCGACTCCCAAACATCCAGCGCCGGACGCTTCGCGTTACACTTCTCACATCGCCAAACACCAATATGAGAGTAGTAGTACCCTTTATAGATAAGCCGCGCCCCGCAGCGCGGACAAAACGTCGAATCCATCGCATGGTCCACATTCTTCTGAAACTGACTGGGATCATCTAGCCCAAAATAGGTAATGTTAGCCTCAAGCCTGCCCGCCGTAGCGTTAGCGAAGGAGGGGCCTGGCTTTGACGCTACGACTTTACTCAGTGAAACAATGAGCGGATCATCCGCATTGGCGATAATTTTTACTTCATTTTTACTGCGAGTCTTCTGATCATGCGACTCAAGCGATTGAAGCGATTTCTGCCATTTCTCCGCGATCACATCCACCTCCCCATACCGATCCAGCTGATCACGGAATAAATTCAGCAATACTATGATGACTTTTGACTTTATAGACTTTATAGACTTTATGACTATCGGCAGTGAATTTTCATCTACTTCAAACACACCCCAATCCGCGGATACATGCCCTTTCCAATCCGTCTGATTGATGAGAGCAGACACGATGCCGTTTTCGAGGTTAGCGCCGCTTGCGTTATGGACGACACTAAATCCCTGCGCTTCAAGAATCGTCTTAATCATGAGAGCGGTCGTCGTCTTGCCGTTGGTTCCAGCGACAAGAATGATTCCCTTTCGAAATTGCGATGCAAACGATGAAAGAATATGAGGATTAAGCCGGATGGCCACCTCCCCCGGCCACGTGGCACCAGCTCCGAGACGAAAAAATTTTATTACAAGCTCAATAAGCTTAGCCGTAAAACATGTTATATAAAAGAGTAGATTCATTGTATACGAACTCCGGATTGTATTGGATACACAAGTACATTACTAAACAAAAATACTTTAACAGGATCACAACCTCCCGGTAATCGAAATTCTCGTCCGCAGTTGACATATTCAACTCTGATATCGAACATTTTCCATACGACGAAAGATAATACTGTAACAATACTGACAACAATCCACAGTATTTTCATAGTGCTTGTATTATAGAGAACGCAATATCCGAATCCGCTCGTTTATCGGTGGGTGGGTATTGAAGAGGCCGGAAAACCAGGCGGCGTATTGTTTACCCTTAAATGGATTGGTGATATAGAGATGCGCGGTGGCGTTTGTGGCTGCCTCAAGGACCTCTTTGTCACCGGAAAGTTTCTCAAGAGCCCTCGCCAAACCCTCCGGGTAACGGGTAAGATCGGCTGATGAGGCATCAGCCAAAAACTCGCGTCTCCGGGAAACGGCTAACTGGATGAGGGTTGCAATTATCGGCGTGATGATCGCAAGAACGATTCCTACGACGAGCATTATCTGCCCTGCCCCACGGTCATCATCCCGGTCTCTCCCTCTGCCCCACCACAAATTTCGGAGAAACATATCAGCCAAGAATGCGACCGTGCCAACTAAAACGGCAACAACAGCCATAAGCCGTGTATCGAAGTTTTTTATATGAGAGAGTTCATGGGCAATCACACCCTCCAGTTCGCGTCGTTCCAGTTTAGCTAAGATTCCCGTCGTCGCACACACCACTGCGTGGCTCGGATCGCGTCCCGTGGCAAACGCATTCATAGCCGTATCGTCTATCACATAAAGTTTTGGTTTTGGTAACCCGGCGGCGATCGCTAAATTCTCTGCAACGGTATAAAAGTCAAAATGTTGTTTTCTATTGGCAGGTTTGGCCCCACTCATAGCCAAGACCATCTTGTCGCCCCAATAGTAACTTGCAAAACTCGAAATCACGGAAAAGAGAACTGCAAACCACATGAAACTCGTCCCGTACCCGAGTGATATACCTAAAACGTAAGCGACAAGTACCACAAAGACCACAAACGCGCTCATGATGATGTACGTCTTGGTGATGTTCCCTTGGATCTGGGAGTGGATGGACATGTTATGAGAAGTTCACCTTCACACTCTTCCTCTCACCTTCGAGAGCCTGGAAGTATTCTTTTTCGTGGAACCCGAGCGACTCGTTGAAAAGTGTATTAGGGAACGTCCGGATCTTTTCGTTATAGTCGCGGATCAAATTGTTGTAATACTGGCGGCTGTAGGCTACTTTATCCTCCGTATCCGAAAGCTCCTTTTGGAGCTGTACAAAATTTTCGTTTGCCTTAAGCTGCGGGTACGCTTCCGCTATCGCAATCAGTTTGCCCAGAGCAGACGAAAGCATGTCGCTCGCTTGCGCTTTACCGGCCAAAGACTTGGCACCCATCATGGCGCTTCGCGCTTTCGTAACGTCGGAAAATACCGTCTTCTCGTGCTTGGCATAGCCTTTGACGGATTCAACCAAATTGGGAATGAGGTCTGCCCGGCGCTTAAGCTGCACATCAATCTGGCTCCATCCTTCCTCAATATTCGTTTTGAGGGAAACAAGCCCGTTGTAGAGCGACCAAAAATAAATTGCAGCGAGGGCTGCGACTCCTAATAAAATCCAAACAATATTTATCATAAAATCCTCCTTTATCTGCTATCTGCTATTGACCATCCACTTCTTAAATTCAGTATACTCCATCGAATTTACAATGTCACGTTTCTCCGCCCATCCGCGTCTCGCAACCGACACACCATAGCGCATCATATCCATTTGGCTCACCGCATGACTATCCGTGTCGATACAGAATCTGATATCCGCTTTACGTGCATCATAGACGATACTATCGGGTAAATCCAACCGTTCTGGATAGGCGTTGATCTCCAGAGCGATTTCGCGCTCTTTGCATACCGCAAAGACTTCGCTCCAATCCATCTCCACCCCTTCGCGTTTTATGAGGAGTCTCCCAGTGGGATGACCAAATATGCGCACCTTAGGGTGAACGGTCAATGCAGCAAGCACCCGTTTGGTCGTCATTGTCTTTGATTGGGAGAAGCTGGAATGGATAGACACGATCACCGCATCGACATAATCGAAAGCTTCCTTCGGTAACGCTAATGTTCCGTCTGGCTGTATATCTACTTCACACATGATAAAAAGGCTAGGATGATTATCCATTGTATTCTTTTTGGATACATTTTGTATCCATGAACTATATTGGTGTTCATAATATGCCTTTCGGCGCTTCATGATCTCAACAATTTGTTTTTGTGAATGCTTGGTGACGCTGGGATTATGATCACTGATCCCGATGTAGTCATACCCAATCTCGAGAGCGCGATCAAGATAGACAGCTAAAGGATCCGCACCAAGATCGTGGGAGGAAAACAAATCGTAATTCGTATGAATATGGAGGTCTCCTTTGATATCTGCGGTCTCCACGAGCTTAGGTAATCTTCCCTGAAGGCCAGCTTCTATTTCCCCCTTATCCTCCCGTAGCTCCGGCGCTATCCACGGCAACCCAACAGCTTTATAAAATTTTTCTTCAGAATCGTACTTTATGGACTTTTGACTTTTGACTATTTTTACCCCATATTCACTCAAACTCAATCCCTTTTCCAGCGCATGCGACCGTAATTTGATATTGTGATTTTTCGACCCCGTGAAGTATTGAAGCATCGCGCCGTAAGAATCCGGTTCCTGGACGCGCAAATCCACTTGCCTGCCGTTGTGGAGAAGAAGCGAAGCCCCCGTCGGGCCTTTCTCAATAAGCTTCTGGTGGGGATAGGTCACAAAATGAGCAACAACAATCTCGGGTTTTTTTGTCGCCACCGCGATGTCTATATCGCCGATCGTTGCCACTTGGCGCCGGAGGCTGCCCAACACATCAATATGCTCTATGACGGAGGCACCAAGCTGCTGGAGGTGCGCAATAATCTCCTTCGCGATGCTGTCGGCCAAAGGCAGCACCATTCTATTCTCTTTAATTGCACCTTTTTGGTATGTTGTTATCGCCGCCACCATATCCTCTTCGGATTTTTCACCAAATCCTTCAAGTGTCGCTATCCGGTGGGCGCGCGCGGCTTGCGCGAGCTCCTCTATGACTTTTTCCCCCGTACCATCAAGAGCAAGCTCCGTCACTAACTTGTATGCTTTTTTTGGACCGATCCCGGGAACCGAAAGTAGCGGGAACACCGCCTGCGGCACACGGCGCATCACCTCATCAAAATAGTTCACCTTACCGGTCGTATACAATTCATCTAAATGTTTCGCTATCGCCTCACCAATACCGGAAACTTCGGCCAATTTTCCCTCATCCCACACGTCTTTGGCTTCGCTCGTGAGGTGCTCGATACTGTCCGCTGCCCGCTCGTATGCGATAATTTTGAAGCGATTTTCGCCGAGTATCTGATACGCCGCCGCCATTTTCCGCAGCAACTGTGCAAGTTCCAGGTTTGTCGGGTATTTCATCATCTTCATCCTATCAAAATGATTGACCACTCACAAATGCCATGATAAGATCACTATAAGTTAAGGGTCATGCCTTTACAGCGCAGGACAAGCTTAGCTAAAAGATTATTAACTCGTCACGCGCGTGACACAATATAGGCGAAACGAAAGTGTAGTCCTGAGTAAAATCGAAGGAGAAAAGCGTTGGAAATCCCGCTTAGCGGGAGCTCCAAAAAATGCGAAGCGTATCGAGGTTCTGGATCAAGCTGGGTAAACAATATATAAATCCGTCGCGAGCGTGCGGCTTGGCAGGTGAATAGCTCGCGACACAAATGAAGGAAGGATCGTTGGGAAGGAAACCAAGGGTTTCCGTCCCAGAAGGGCTCGTAGTGTAGTGGCCTAACACATCTCCCTGTCACGGAGAAAACCGCCGGTTCGAATCCGGTCGAGCCCGCAGTAGTAGCGTATCAAAAACGGCACCTGACCGTTAAAATAATGGCGGTAAATCAAC
>JBBTWJ010000016.1:0-39736 GCA_038062895.1 Patescibacteria group bacterium | reverse complement strand
TGTTGGCGGCGGCGTTCATAACTCAATCTATCAACACGAAATGGCGCTTAAGCACGTTTGTTTGTAAGGATGTACACGAAATAGGACATAATAACAGTTTTACGCTCTGGATCCTCGCGTGCGCGAGGATGACAGCATTATTCGTTTAATTAATGATCCACCCCCAGCACCAAGCTTACTTCGCGCCGGAGGCTTACAGCCTCGCGCTCGCGAAGGGCGCTGATGCGGGGCTTCGCGCAATTGAAGGTCAGTTTATTATCCACCAGTTGAAGGTCACGGCAGTTTCCAGCGCCTGATCGACGGCGACCGTGAAGTCCTCGCCACCACGCTTCCTATATATATAGAGTACCTGGTTAGCCGTGGATGAGATTGGCGTCACGTATATGAGAGACTTTTCGGTGACGAGCGTGTTCGGTATAGTGACTTGGGTTGATCCGGCAGGAAGGGTAGCAGTCCCGGCACTCGGAGTGCTAATTTCTGCTGAAGAGCTTGCAAGATCTGCGATCGTAAGTTTTTTAAATATTCCTCGCCTCGCCTCGACGTCTTCGGCGAAGCGGGCTGATCCGGAAGCGGTTATAGCTGCCACCGCTTTGCCTTCCCGTTCGATGAGGAATTGACCGAATCGGTCGACGAGTTCGGATGATTCCGTTCCGGTCCCACCATAACGGGTGAGATCTATCGTCAGATCTCCATCAGTGGGGGATAAACGGTTTACTCCAAGGACCCCGCCAATAGATACATTGCCCGACACAGCGAGATTTCCGGTGATGATGACGTCGCCCGCGGTGTTGATGACGATCGTGCCGGCCATGATGTCTAAGTTTGCAGTTTTATGCTTTTCTATATAAAGAGTATCAGAAGTAGCACTGATACCATCAGTTCCGACGATGAGGGGACCGCTGGCAAGCAGTTGCCCTGAAACCGTGAGAGTATTAAGGACAGAGAGGGGTACATTGACGGTAATATCTTGTGGTGCGGTTTGGTTCTGGATAAGTGCCAGGAGTGCCGAGCTGGTCGTGTCAAACGCGACTGATGTCGTGTCAAACGCGACTGATGTCGTGTCGGGTTCTGGTAATTGAGGCGTAGTCGATGATTGACTATCCCGTACTCGTGCTATGAGATCCAAAAGGTCCTGGGTCGCGATGGCAGAAGCGGTAGCCGTGCCAGATTCTGAAGCTGCCATTTGTGTGACATTGGTGACGTTGTTAGTAATATACGTAGCACTCACCGTCGATGTCTGCAGACTCCCAATCTCTCCAAACCTCGTCACAATCCGGTCGGCATACAGGGTGCCACTGATACTCGCTTCACGAGTAGTTAGTTGGTTCGTCGTTACTTCGTTGCTTCGGAGGGATGATGCGGATAACGCTCCCGAAAACGTCGCACTTCTTGCAGTAATGTTGCCCTCAATGTAAACATTCCCCAGACTGTCAAACGTTGCTGCCGGAGTCCCTTCCTTGGTATATACCCCAAAGCTCTGGGAGTCTCCAAGTCTCACGGATATCCCGGCGCTATCAGAGGCAACAGGACTTATGAGCTCTGTTCTCTGTTGTCTGTTCTCTGTTGTCTCAATGATTTCCCTGATATACTCTCCCAATGGCTTCCCTCCAATGGTCAGACTGCCTACATCAATACTTCCTGCTACTAATTCCCGGATGTTGGCGGATCCAGCGGTAAGACTGGCAATCGTTGCTTGAGATGCAGAGAGGATTTCTTCGATAGTATTGCCGATTGTATCGTTAAGTTTCCAGATCGATACGCTTTGACTATTTTGTTCTTTGACAAGGGTCAGGGAGACATTATCAATGTATCCTTGGTAGTCCATAGCAGTCATAGGCTCATCCGGATCGTTGATAAGGTATCCGATCGAGGATCCATCGGCCCTGGTATTTTGCCACTGATCACTGTCAAAGCGGGGAGCAGAAAGCCGGTAGGAAACAGTCGTTGGTTTTGTGGTAAAGATGGTAAGTTTCATGGCTTCCGGATCTACCTCATACCAACTTCTGGTATTCCCACCAGGGGAGAGGAGGACCGTCATTTGTCCGATGTTCTTTTTGAGTGCCGTTACTTTAGAGAATAACCAGAGGTCCGATCCTTCTCTTTGTCCTTGAAAATGTAATATTGCTCGGTATCCTACTCCCGGGATAAGGGTACTGGTATATATTGATCCTGTAAGTTCTTCTTTAATCCCCACCATGCTCGGGACATACGTTGCATACTTTTTCCCATTGATCGTATAAGGAGGATCGACAAGTCCTGCATCTAAGTGGCCAGCGCATACTCCTGCAGCTCCGACACATATCTTTCCTGAACCAGGATCGAGTGTGATATCGGCATTTCCTGTCGATGCAATACTTCCTCCACCAGTTAACTCTATGTCCCCATTAATCTTGAGTGCCGTCCCGCTTGCTGCCGGGTCCAGGAAGTAGGTGGTATCAGAACTATCTTTAAAGATGGCAGCCACCATATTGCCGGTGTCATCAATGTAGTAGGAAGCACTATGGAAGTAGATATCCCCGGTCCCATTGGGATTGATGGTCAGATCTTCATTGGCATCTGTCGTCGAAATGGTAGCCGTGGTGTCATTGAGGCCCAGGGTCAGATCCCGAGCTGATATGAGTCCGGTATCTCCATTGAGATGAATGAGTGCGGAAGCCGTGGAGGTGGTACTGGGGTTATCCGTCGGAGCAAAGGAACTGCTTCCCAACGCAATACTTCTATTCACCACCGGATAGGGATAGATGAGATTACTTCCAATCGTCAAGACTACCTCTCCATTAGCCCCAATCTGTCCGGTCCCTCCCGTTGATCCGGTTGGACCATTGGCTCCTGTGGATCCGGTATATCCCGTGGGTCCTGCTGAACCCGTGGCTCCGGTGGCTCCCGTGGTTCCTGTCGGTCCATTAGCACCGGTGGCTCCGGTGTATCCTGTCGGTCCATTAGCACCGGTGGCTCCGGTGGATCCTGTATATCCGGTTGGCCCTGCATTTCCGGTTCCTCCGGTTGAGCCCGTAGGTCCATTGGCTCCGGTTGCCCCGGTTGATCCCGTGTATCCCGTGGGACCCGCTGATCCGGTTGATCCGGTACTACCACTAGGACCATTGGATCCTGCTCCTCCCGTATTTCCGGTGGATCCCGTCGGACCATTGGATCCGGTGGATCCCGTTGATCCCGTATATCCCGTGGGTCCAGCAGCTCCGGTTGATCCCGTGCTTCCGGTATATCCCGTGGGACCTGCTGATCCCGTTGATCCCGTCGGACCATTGGATCCGGTGGATCCCGTTGATCCCGTATATCCCGTGGGTCCAGCAGCTCCGGTTGATCCCGTGCTTCCGGTATTCCCCGTGGGACCGGCTGATCCGGTTGATCCTGTTGATCCTGTGGGACCATTTCCTCCCGTGGCTCCGGTGGATCCCGTGAAACCTGTGGGTCCGGCTGATCCGGTTGATCCTGTTGATCCCGTCGGACCATTGGCTCCGGTTGCTCCCGTGGCTCCGGTGTAACCTGTAGGACCATTGGATCCGGTTGCTCCCGTGGCTCCGGTGTAACCTGTGGGACCTGCAGATCCCGTGGAACCGGTTGATCCTGTGGGTCCATTGGATCCTGTATTTCCGGTTGATCCGGTGGGTCCGGCTGATCCCGTGGCTCCCGTGCTTCCTGTATATCCGGTGGGACCGGCAGCTCCGGTTGATCCCGTGCTTCCCGTAGGTCCGGATGCCCCTATTCCTCCGGTGGCACCGGTGGATCCGGTTGGACCTGCTGATCCCGTACTTCCGGTTGATCCGGTTGGACCATTGACACCTGTGGATCCGGTGTTTCCTGTAGATCCCGTGGGACCTGCTCCTCCGGTACTTCCTGTTGATCCCGTCGGACCATTGGATCCGGTTGCTCCCGTGGCTCCGGTGTAACCTGTAGGACCATTGGATCCGGTTGCTCCCGTGGCTCCGGTGTATCCCGTGGGACCGGCACTTCCGGTACTTCCCGTTGATCCCGTCGGACCATTGGCTCCGGTTGCCCCCGTTGATCCCGTTGGTCCTTCCTGTCCCGTGGCTCCCGTTCCTCCGGTGAAGCCGGTGGGTCCGGAAGCTCCTGCGGCTCCCGTGGATCCGGTTGATCCTGTCGGGCCATTTACTCCTGTTGCCCCTGTGGCTCCGGTAAATCCTGTTGGACCGGCATTCCCCGTAGCCCCAGTGTTTCCTGTGGGTCCGATCCCTCCCGTGGCCCCTGTGGATCCTGATGGCCCAGCTTGGCCGGTAGCTCCTGTGCTTCCAGTAAATCCTGTAGGTCCGGAAGCTCCCACTGCTCCCGTAGTCCCGGTTGATCCCGTGGGACCTTCATTTCCGGTTCCCCCGGTTGACCCTGTCGGTCCATTAGCCCCCGTGGATCCTGTTGATCCCGTGGGTCCATTGCCTCCCGTGGCTCCCGTTGATCCGGTAGATCCCGTGGGACCTGCTGATCCGGTGGATCCTGTTGATCCCGTATATCCCGTCGGTCCGGAAGATCCTGCAGCTCCCGTGGATCCTGTTGATCCCGTGGGTCCATTGCCTCCCGTGGCTCCGGTAGATCCCGTGGGACCGGCTGATCCAGTAGCTCCGGTGGATCCGGTGGTTCCTGTTGATCCGGTTGGACCGGCACTTCCAGATGCTCCCGTGGCTCCGGTGACCCCCGTAGGTCCGATACCTCCCGTCCCTGTGGATCCCGTGGCTCCGGTTGGTCCATTCGTTCCCGTGGTTCCGGTCGATCCCGTTGCTCCAACTTCCCCGGAGGCTCCCGTACTCCCTGTGGGACCATTAGCTCCGGTGGCACCCGTGGATCCGGTAGCACCAGAGAATCCTGTGGGACCGGCTTGTCCGGTAGCTCCTGTCGATCCGGTGGTTCCTGTTGATCCGGTTGGACCGGCACTTCCAGATGCTCCCGTGGCTCCGGAAGATCCTGCTGTTCCTGTGGGGCCGGTTGAGCCTGTTGGCCCGTATTCTCCTCGGGCTCCGGTGGCACCACTTGGTCCTGTGGTTCCTGCGGATCCCGCATCTCCGCTTCCTCCAGTGGGGCCTATTTCTCCACTTGCTCCTGTGGGACCACTGGGACCTGTGGCTCCTGTGGCTCCCAGTACATTGCCTGTCTGAGAAGATGCAGATGAGGATTTTGAAGAAGAGGGGAGCGCGGCATTGTTGCGTGTAGAGATGAGTGCGGCTTGGGATGGTAAATCTCTTTGAGATCCACTTCGGATGCCTGCTATCTGGGAGAAGAGAATAGTCGAGGAGAGAAGGATGAAGATGACAAAAGCAATGAGGGCGTACGGGTGGAGAAGTTTTTTGTAAAAAGGTTCTTTGTGTTTATCGGTTGGAATTGGCGCGTCAGCCTGTATGGGGTTAAATGGTGGAACGATCATCGTGTCGGATGAAGCCGGCGATTGTGTTGGAGAATGATCGGCTGTGACGATAGGAGTTGGCAACGGGAGCTCGGGGATACCCTCGTTACTCTTGATGGGAGTTTTTGTGGTCGGTTCTTTTGATTTGATATTCGTGAGTCCATCTGCTGGATTTTCTGTGAGCCAACCTTGCGTGACCGCGCATTTTAAAAAAGCCCGGACGGTAGAAAGTCTGCGGTTAATGGTGGCCTGGGGCGTCTTGGTAAGCAATTGATCCCGTTTATAGGTCTCCAAAAGTTCCTCCGAAATAGTTTTGAGAAGGGTTTGGTGACTGTCAATCTGGGATCGTTTTGCTGGAGAAATGGCATCTTCCAGCCATGCGAGAAACTGTCGGATATCCATCCGGTAGTTTTTTCTGGTGACGAGTGAGGTTCCTTGATGGGTAAGGAATTCTTCAAATGTTGTTTCAAGCAGAGGCTGATATTTGGAAAATTGTGTGGATTGCATATGGGGCAGAAAATTATTTGGAAAATGTGAATATAATGTATTGTTAATACAATATATTCTTTATTCATCTATAATAAATGTATCGCTCGATCGGCTGTCAAGATAGCAATTTACTTGATAATTTTGAGGCTAGTTGCGGGAAAAGGAAAGAAATACCTCAATAAACGAATAAGTGTATTTCACGAATTCCCGCATATTAAATATTAGCCACGATTATATTATCAAATAGGATCAATATTCAATAATTATTGAAAGATATACTTTGAAGGTTTTCACTAATTTATGACGAAGCGGGTCGAAGTTTTGGGAAAATCTAGATGCAGTGAGGGAATTACAACGGGCCGTCAGAGAGCGATAAACATTAATTATGGCTTATAGTCTGTATTCTTTCAACCCTATAATCGTTAGGATTCCTCATAGCATTTTTTACAATGAAATACTGTATTCGTATGCGTCATTTTGTTTTTTTGTCCGTAGCCATTTGTTTAATTTGGCACTCGACCTTGTAAAGTGCCACGTTTCTTTTTTATTGATTGATAGGCTCGAAGTTTATCAAATAGCTAGTTTTTATCCGTGGAACATGGTGACGTGATTATTGGGAAAGGGGATTAGTGGATATGTGTGGTTCGGACGCGATTATTATGTGTTGGCAATGCAAAAGGCAAGTGACATACCGGATTTTCGTTTGATCATTATCCGTAGCCTCATAGTTACCGCAAACGGCTTGAAATTCATATCGCAATCCTTCGCGGGAATCGTACTCCCGTTTTTCCTGTCTTTACCCGATAGCCATATCCAGCTATACTTGCACTATATATGAAGCAAGATGCGGTGTCTATAGAAAAATATCAGCATAAAGATGTAGAGGAAAAGTGGCGTGACGCGTGGGAAAAGTCTTCGCTTGATACCCCGGATCTTGCTGCGGCCAATAATCCTTTCTATAACCTCATGATGTTCCCGTATCCTTCCGCAGAAGGCCTTCATGTAGGGAATATGTACGCATTCACGGGTTCGGATATCTATGGTCGGTTCAAACGCATGGCGGGTTATGATGTGTTCGAGCCGATTGGGCTTGACGGCTTTGGCATTCACAGCGAAAATTTTGCCCTCAAAATTGGCCGGCATCCTATGGATCATGCGAAGATTACCGAGAAGAATTACTATAACCAACTGCATAACATTGGCGCAATGTTTGATTGGACCCGGACGGTGGAGACGTACGATCCGGATTATTACCGCTGGACGCAGTGGCTCTTTGTCCAAATGTTTAAACACGGACTCTGCTATCGTGGCAAAGCCGAAGTAAACTGGTGTCCTGGCTGTAAAACCGTGCTTGCCGATGAGCAGGTGATTGACAATTCATGCGAGCGTTGCGGGAAAACAGTGGAAAAAAGACAGCTGGAACAGTGGTTCTTCAAAATTACCGCATATGCGGAAAAACTGCTGCAAAACTCATTTAGCCTTGACTGGGCAAAAAAAGTTAAGGTCGCTCAACAGGCCTGGATCGGTAAAAAAGAGGGGATTAATATTACCTATCCGGTGGTTACAGACAGCGGTGAGAAGGTTAGCGAGGTGACCTGTTTTACTACTCGTCCCGATACTAATTTTGGGGCCACTTTTGTGGTTTTGGCCCCCGAACATCCATTCGTGGGGGAACTCTTGGGCAGTGGGGATGGTAGCAGTCTCTCTAAAAGAGTGACAAAACAAGTAAATGCTGTCACAACGGCCCAAATACACGATTATATTGATGCATCGTTACGCAAAACAGCACAAGAGCGGGCAGCAGAAGGTAGGAAAAAGACTGGTGTTTTCACTGGTTTTTACTGTGTCAACGGGTTAAATGATAAAAAACTTCCGCTATACATTTCAGACTTCGTTTTGGCCGATTTTGGTACCGGAGCAGTCATTGGTGTGCCAGGGCATGATAAGAGAGACTATGAGTTTGCGATGCAGTTTGATATAGATATTGAACGTGTCGTTATCGCCAAAGATGGGGATGTCTCTCCCATTTCGCGCATAGAACAGGTGCAAGAGGAAGAAGGCATCATGGTGAACTCCGGATTCCTCAATGGACTGCCGATTAGCGAAGCAATCCATAGGATGATGGACCATCTGGAAAAAAAAGGCTGGGGGAAGCGCGTGACCACGTATCATCTGCGTGATTGGTTGATCTCCCGGCAGCGTTATTGGGGCCCGCCCATCCCCATGATCTTTTGTGAGGCGTGTGCTCAGAAGGGACAATCATGGTTTACTCATCGTGAGACCGCTGAGGTCGCCAATGAAAATTTAGATTCGATTTCGGTTTCCCTCGCGGAAGATGCATTCTCTTATCCATCACGTCAACCCCGCTCGCAAAGTGAAATCGAACAAAATTTTATTGGCTCCCCGCGGTCTCATTTTGATGATTTGAGTATTGGGTTATTGGATAATTCCGCCCATTGGGCGGTCGGTTGGTATCCTGTCCCGGAATCGGATTTGCCGGTTGTCCTTCCCCGCATTGACGACTATAAACCCGGCGATGATGGGGTAGCCCCGCTTGCCAAGCACAAAGATTTTTACAATGTAGCTTGCCCGCAGTGCGGTTCCGCAGCACGAAGGGAAACAGATGTATCTGATACATTTTTAGATAGTTCGTGGTACTTTTTACGTTATCCGAGCGTCGGAAATTATCACGAGGGGGATGCCGGGACAGGCGCGGGGAGCGTGTCGCATTTTGAGATGTCCGCCGAAGGGGCCTCGCAACGCGAGGATCGGACTGCCCGAAAAATGAGACATGCGACCAAAGCGCCGGACGGTTCGTTTCCCTGGGATCCCCAGATCACGCGGCGTTGGCTTCCTGTCCATATGTATACCGGCGGCGCCGAGCACAGCGTCCTCCATCTTATGTATAGCAGGTTTGTCACCATGGCGCTCCATGATTGGGGATACATAGATTTCGATGAGCCCTTCAGCACCTTCTATGCGCACGGGCTTGTGATCAAAGATGGCGCTAAGATGAGCAAAAGTAAAGGTAATGTCGTCAATCCGGATGAATATATCGGCCTTTATGGCGCCGATGCGCTCCGGCTGTATCTCATGTTTACCGGCCCATACGATCAAGGTGGTGATTTCCGCGATAGTGCCATGGAAGGCATGAGCCGTTGGGTGCAAAAAGTATGGCGTCTGGCGATAAAAAATATTTCCACATACCACGCATTAGACTCATTGGCCCCATCCGACTCATCTTGGCATTCACCGGTATCGAGTGCTACAGTCAAAAAAGCCCTCCATAGAGCCATTAAAAAGGTTGGGGAGGATATTGAACATAGGCGGTACAATACAGCAATCGCCGCGATGATGGAGTTGGTTAACACTATAGGGGAGGAAGGGGCCCGCCTGCAAACGCCTGAGCGGCGTAGCGATGGCGGGCAGGGAGTCATGGGGTTGGATGACATCCGGGATTTTTTGAAAATGTTAGCACCGTTTGCGCCATACATGACAGAAGAACTTTTTCAACGGATGAAAAGCACAATGACCAATGACCCTGCCTTGCCAGCAGGCAGGCAAACATCAATGTCCAACGAAAACGGAGACACCAAAGCAAAAACTGTATCACAATATACATTTACCAAGTCAATATCTATCCATGTTCAGCCCTGGCCGGTCTATGACCCGAAGTTTCTCGAGGAGGAAACGGTTGAGATCGCGGTTCAGGTTAATGGCAAGCTGCGGGACACTATAGTAGTCAAAAGTCACCTGCCCGCAATGCTACGCAAAGCGTTGCAGGCGGGAATGTCAAAAGTCCAAGGTGACGTCGAAAAAGAAGCCCGCGCAAGCGAGCGCGTCGCACGTCATCTGGAAGGGAAGTCCGTCAAAAAAGTCATCTTCATACCCGGCAAGATCATCAATTTTGTCGTTTAGCCTCAAAAGGTGAGACCTTTTGAGGCTAGTATTTATCTATCTTTAAAAGTGTCGGGACGTGTGGTATTACTGGTTGTGATGAATCCGAAGGGCCAAGAAGATATCCCCATCATACTTGCCCGAGTGTGGAAAATATACCACGTGCCGATTATCTTAGGGTCGGTGAGTGTTCTTTTTATCATCGTTTCTCTCACTATCCTCATCAAATCCGTTCAAACGAGTGCTCCGATTACGTTCTCATCAGATGAAGAAGCGTCTATGGCCGGGGTCATGCAGGGCAGTGCGATGATTGTGGATATTGCAGGCGCTGTTGTCCGGCCCGGCGTGTATAGCCTGGCCGCAGGCAGCAGGGTAGAGGACGCTATCGCGGCAGGGGGTGGGTTATCAGCGGAAGTTGATGTCGACCGTCTTGCTCAAGTCGTCAATCGCGCTGCCAAACTTTCCGACGGAGCGAAATTGTATATCCCAAAGACGGATGATGCCCAGACGTCGCGCAACATATTGACAGGGCGAGACCCTGTCACTGATCAGACTTCGCACAATATAGTGACAGGGTTGAACCCTGTCAGTGTGAATGCCGCGTCCCAGTCCGATTTGGAAGCATTAAATGGCATAGGTCCCGCGACGGCCAAAAAGATCATCGACGGCCGGCCATACACGACGCTTGAGGAATTGGTAGCCAAAAAGGCCATAGGTCAGGCGCTGTTTGACAAGCTCAAGGCCCAGCTGACGCTCTAAAAAAAGGTACGGGAGGTAAAAAAAGTACAGGAGGTACGGGAGGAAAAGCTGTCGAATGAACTTCCCGTACCTTTCCCGCGAGCCTCTGTACTGCCCGTAAATGGCCTGCTGGGTTGATTGCTCATACATTGTCGTTTTAGCCGTCTCATCACTTGTTTATTGTTTACTGCTTATTGTCTGGTATTTGAAATCATGGACCCTTTCACCGTTTCTACACTCACGACCGTCTTGGGTCGTTTGCTGCCCGAACCCCAGGCCGGACTGTTGGCTGGTATATTATTTGGTACGCGGGCAAGCTTGAGCCGAACGCTTGCCGATGCATTTATTGCGACCGGCACCATTCATATCATCGCGCTTTCCGGACAAAATATATCGATTGTCACAGGACTTGTCGCCTCCTCTCTCACGCATCTGGTTAGCAGACGGATAGCGAGTCTGCTAACTCTCCTTGTCCTGGGCTTGTTTCTTTGGTTTGTCGGGCCGTCACCAAGCCTAGTTCGGGCCGTCATCATGGGCTCTTTGACGTTATTCTCCATTATTTTTGGTAAACAAAATTGGAGCCTTTTGAGCCTACTATTAGCAGTCAGCATCATGCTAGTGCTTAATCCCCTATGGATCACTGACCTCGGATTTCAGCTCTCGGTTTTGGCCACACTGGGGATCATTTTGTTTGGAGGTACGACAGCAAGTATACATGATGAAAATCGAAATTCGTTATCGCGAAAATCGATAATCGTTATCGAAAAGCGAAATAAGGTGATCGATAGTACGATTCAAACGTCGTTTTTCGATTCTCCATTACGGATTTCCAATTTCGATACGCTATTTTCGTTTTTCCGCGTTGTTACAGGTCAATTGAGGCGCGTTGTGGAATCTGACCTCCGGATCACGCTGGCCGCCCAGCTCCTCACGACACCGCTCATTGTTCTTGCGTTCCATAGGATCTCGCTTGTGGCACCCCTGACCAACGTCCTCATCGGGTGGACGATGCCGTTTCTCATGGGATTGGGATGGACGGCGGCCATTGCCGGATATATGTGGCAGCCGTTAGGCGTGCTCCCCGCGTGGGGTTCTTGGGTCCTGTTGACCTATGTCATCCGCGCAGTAGAAATCACGAGTCGTTTGCCGTTGGCGAGCATCACATGGTGACTTAGGGTGTCATCCCCGCGAACGCGGGGATCCAGAGTAAAAAAGCTTGTTGTGACGCGATAATATGACCCTATCAAAAGACATCACCCAGGCACGAGGGGTAGGGAAAAAGTAAGCAATATAGTCTTTTCTATGAGATAGTACTATGTTTAAATTACGCATTGGATACTTGATTGTTGGTATTACTACAGGCCTTATCGTGCTTCTTGGATTTTTTACCTCACTTCCCGACGGAAAATTGCATATAGTATTTTGTGATGTGGGCCAGGGAGACGCGGCATATATTCGCTTCCCCGACGGACGGGATATGCTGGTGGACGGCGGGCCTAATAATCAGGTCCTCGATTGTCTCGGCCGACACATGCCGTTTTGGGATCGACACATCAATCTTGTTTTCCTCACGCATCCGCAAAAAGATCACATGCAGGGGTTGATCGCCGCATTGGATCGTTACAGCACCGACGCATTCGTCAGAAGCGATATCGCCAATACGTCCGATGGATACGCGGAGCTTATGGCTGTGGTTAAGCGCCGTAACGTCAAGCAAAAATTTGTTACCACCGGAGAATTGGTCGCCGTGGGGTCCACTACGCTCTCGATCCTGTGGCCCTCGTCCGACCAAATCGCTCTTTTCAAAAGGTACTACCTTGCAGCTTCGCAAGGTAGTACCTTGCGAAATTCGGTTCTCGGATCTTCATCCATGGATCTCAACGACGGCAGCATCGTCTTCGCTCTGCGCTACGGTGATTTCGATGCCCTGTTCACCGGTGACGCGGATACGCATGTAGAATCGAAGTGGAGAGATGATATGGCCCTTCGACTTCGCTCAGGGCCAATCCTTCGTCAGACCTTAGGATTGGCACTCGACGTGCTTGAAGTGCTAAAGTATCCGCATCATGGGAGTAAGACTGCTATGAGTCCGGATTTTCTAATGAGGCTATTCCCCGACAATCAAAAAACTAGCTTCGCAAGGCCTGGCCTTGCGAAGCTAAATTCTCATAATCCTATAGCGGAGCCTCTGGTGGTCATCTCCGTGGGCAAAAACTCCTACGGACACCCCAATGAAGTTACGCTCGACACGCTGGCTACACGAGGAGTACAGGTAAAACGGACGGACAAAGAGGGGGATATCGAGGTCGTCAGCGATGGAAGGGAGTGGGAGACGGTTTCAACTAAAAATTGAGACTTTTTAATATCGTTCTGGGTCGCGGCCGCCAGGAGTTTCTAAGATTGTATTGATGTTTGAGATGATTTCACTTACGCGGGTCTTATTTGCATCAAGTAAGGTTGGTTCATTTGTCAGATTATCCCTGATGTATGTTGACCACTCCGTGGTGCTTGCATCTTCTATCACAATGACGCCCGTGTGGTGTGTTTCTGCCCCGGCGAGAAGAATACTGAGTTGCTCCGTATTGATAGTGAGTGAGAGGTAATTGAGCTCAAAAACCATAACCATCTTTTGGTCACCGTACGTTTCATAGAGCTCGTTAAGGTTTACATTCTGGTCGTCCACCCATCCTTTTGAGGCTTCGAATTGATGGACATCAAGTATATCCATCGACGCGTCATGTATACCCCAGTATGATGGCGTTGATGTCACCATGATCACCTGTCCATTTGACTGACTCATGGATCAATAATATCACATATATAAATGAGATGAAAGCGTCCTATCGCGATAAGCTTCCTTTTTTGCTATACTCCTCCCATCCTGCCTAGATGGTCAATAGTATGTCAACGCAATATTTTCTCGTCGCCGGATGTGGTAGTGGTAAGGAATGTTATAAGAAAGTCGTCGCTCTGTCAGGTCCTCCAAATACTCCGCTCGATGAGGTGGAAAATAGCAGACTCTGTCTGTGTCATGCAGATCAATTTTTAATCAGGAGTACCCTCGATGAATCAGAAGAAGAAGTAGAGGCAGAAAGTGGATCATCATGCAGCCCTTACCGCGTATTGGTTGCCTGTGAGATAAAAAGTGGTACACCGGGAGATAGAGCGAAAGACATCGCGTTAAAACGAGCGAATGTGCTTTTTGATCGGGCATTTTCTTCATCCGATGGAAAGTAAGCCTTCTTCATCCCGCATAAAGGCAAAAATCAGAATATCCACCGCCCCTTTAGCTTCTATGTCTAATCGGTCTTTAATGCATCTTAGCGATCGTTCTTCCTCGTCGGATCCATCGTGAAAGACCATGATATTTCTGCATGGCGCATCCATTTTTTTCGGTACGATTATGCCTTCATCGGTTACGTCAAAATTAACATCGGTCAAATCCGCATAGTTGAGGGTCGGAATGACGTTGGGCCTGTTGGCCACAGGATGCCCTGAGGCGATCAGAAGTTTTACTGCAGCGGGCGCTCTTCGTTCACCCCGATGACAGACCAACCCAGTAAATTCAGTTCGACCACAATATTTTTGTGCGATAGCCTCAAGTCCAAGAATTGCTATGGTGCCATACTCAATGTGTTCTGTTTTCATGTTCCCGAGTATATCAAATTTTGAAAATCGGTCCCAGTTTGCCATTTTACTCAATATCTACTATACTCCCGTTCTATGTCACTTGAAGGAGCTACAGCGGACACACTTGAACGGTTCCGATCGCAGATTGAACCATGGCTAAATGAGCTTGTCGCTCCGCTTCCGGAGGGTCGAGCGATGTATGCAGGGGAAGAGTGGAGGAGAAGAAACACTCCTATTTTTCGGACAAATCCGGATGTTGTCATCGGGGAACACGTATCCATGTTCACGGATGATGTCATTTTGTTGGAAAAAGATTGGGAAGTGCTTCAGCAGTTTGAATTGGTCGCCATCACGCCCCAACAGGGCACAGATCTCGTTGAGGTTTCTATTTCGCCCGAAGGAGCTCATTTTCTTCATATACGGGTGTTAGTACCGGGTAATGTGGATGCGTATATTAACAAAAATACAGTACTATACGAAGACCGCACCACAGGACCCCTGGTCAATCTCCTTCCTAATGAGTAGGCGATTGTTTTTGTTCTATCGGATCATGCCTATCTGATAGCCTTGTATCCTCCCCAAAACCTGCTATACTCCCGCATCAGGACTATATGTATGAGAACGAAGCGCGAGCGGTGGGATTTAGCCGTGCAGTGATGCGGTATTTTGACGATCATCCGAATACTTGCGGTATCCTACTTCAGAATGTGTTTGTCGATTCACTTGACGAGCGCAATTTCGATTTGCTTAGTCAGAGTACTTGCGCTGATCCAGAGGAAGCGCAGGCCTATGGCAAGGAGTCGGATAGATTGTTACAGCGGTTACACACTACAGGCGATATGGTAACGATTTATGTGTCTGGTCCGGTTGGAGCGTACGATAGGATTGATGGATATTTTGAGCAACTTGAAAAAATTGCCGTTAAGGAATTTGAAGGTATTACCGATACAGACAATTCTTCTTTGCCAAGCGATGTCATGGGGCGGTGTAAAATGGAAAAAGTGTTTTATTTCCCTTTGCGGGGATAAAGAGCAACTGAACGCGCACTTGACAATTCCGTTAGGCCTGTAATAGTATATCTTTTTCGTCTACACGTCCCCTCGGACTTCACCCTCTCTTTAGGGGGTGAGATCTGAGGGGATAGTATTAGGTAATCCTCCTGCTTCTCTCTAGACCCCCATCCCCAACTTTGGTATGATGAGGCAAGCCATGAAAGATCAGATTGCAATACTTATTGCGGATGCCCTAAAAGATCTGGTCCACCCGGATGTGGTTGTTGATGTGCAAACGTCAGAGGATGCTTCTCACGGAGACTACACGACCAACGTCGCCATGAAGGTTGCGACAAGTCAAAGGTCACCTGCCCGCAATGCTACGCAAAGCGTTGCAGGCGGGAAAGTCAAAAGTTCCCGCGAAGCGGGATCCCGCTCCGCAGGACAAAAGTCTCCTATGGATCTCGCACTATCGGTTAAAGAAGCTATCAGCTATCAGCTATCAGCTATCAGCCAGAAGAAGGGGGATCAGAATATAGTCAAACGTGGTCAGAAGATGTCAGATAAATTAGCCTCATTAGATATCCTATCGGTTATAGATCGCATAGAAGTCGCTCCTCCGGGGTTCATCAACGTCTTTTTGTCCGAAGCTAGTCTTATCACTTCCCTCACCCGACTGCTAAAATTAGGGGAGAGCGTTGGGAAGGGCCAAGCGTCAAGCGTCAAGCCTCAAGCGTCAAGCAAGGCAAAGGACGTGACACATGACACGTTGACACATGATACACGCGCCAAGCGTATCATGGTCGAGTTCGCCCATCCCAATACCCATAAAGCCTTCCATATAGGCCACCTGCGCAACATCACGACCGGCGAATCCATCATCCGGCTCCTTGAGTCTCAGGGGCACGACGTCATCCGCGTCAACTACCAGGGTGACGTGGGCATGCATATCGCTAAATGCATGTTTGCACTCCTCAAGCTGTCTCCATATAAAGAAGAGGTTCGTTTGTTGTCATCCCCGCGTACGCGGGGATCCAGTGGAGAAAGTAATTCAGATTTTATCAAAGCCCGCGTCGAGTTCCTCGGCAAAGCCTATGCAGCCGGCTCCAAAGCGTTTGAAGAAGACGCGGCCGCCAAAGAGGAAATAGGCTACTACAACGCCCTCATCTATGCCGCCGCCCAGCGGCTTGCGCGCGAAAAGGGGATCGATCCGGGCACGACGGATTACCTGGCTCTCGTTCCCCGATTCCCGGAATCGGGGGGCTCTGATTCCGGGAATCTTCATGACCCAGCGACGGTCTACGAGCTCTGGAAAGAGACGCGTCAGTGGAGCCTGGACTACTTTGAAACGATCTATAAGCGCGTTGGGACGCGCTACGACCGATATTATTTCGAAAGTGAGTGCTTGGCCGGCGTGGATTTGGCCCGTGACGCGGTTCTCAAGGGGGTGCTGAAGGAAGACGCCGGTGCCGTTATTTTTGACGGCAAGCCGTATGGGATCGATACCCGCGTGTTTATAAACAGTAAAGGCTTGCCGACCTACGAAGGCAAGGAACTCAAGCTCGCGACGATGGAGTCGACCGAACACGGGAAGCTCGACCGTATGATCCATGTGGTAGGCCCGGAGCAGGCAAGCTTTTTTCAGGTAACGTTTAAAGCCGAGGAACGCCTGGGGATCGTCAAGCCAGGGATCCAGCACCACCTCATCTATGGTTGGGTCAAGCTCAAGCAAGGCAAGATGAGCTCCCGCTCCGGCAACGTGGTACTGGGCGAATGGCTTCTGGATGAAGCAAAGAAATCAATCTATACCATACTAGATACAAGTGATGAAAAAGATAACACTTCAGAGTCATCCCCGCGAACGCGGGGATCCAGTGTACAAAAAATGGAAGATCGATATTCTCCCTCTCAAAAAGCAGAGATCGCCGAGAAAGCTGCCGTCGCCGCCGTCAAATACGCCTTCCTTCGGGTAGGGACCTTGAGTGAGATCGCTTTTGATCTGGAAACGAGCGTTTCGTTCGATGGCGACAGTGGCCCGTATCTCCAGTACACCTACGCCCGGTGCAGGAGTGTCCTGCGCAAGGCAGAGAAGCTATCAGCTATCAGCTATCAGCTATCAGCATCTCAAAACGGAAAAAATATAAATCCACTGCCTGGCTGTCAGCTGTCAGCTGTCAGCTGTCAGCTTAATTCCGAAGAGCGCGCCGTCGCGCGTCTCCTCACATTTTTCCCCGACGTGGTGGCCGACGCAGCAGAGCATCTCTCTCCCAGCACACTGTGCACGTTTCTTTTTAAGCTTGCGGCTACCTTCAACGCGTTTTACGCAAAACACAGCATTCTCGGTTCAAGCGATTCAGGCGAGCGAAGCGATCAAGCGAGTTTTCGCCTCTCCCTCACCGCCGCCACCGCCCAGGTCCTCTCCCGCGGCCTGTATCTCCTGGGGATAGAGACGTTAGAGCAAATGTGAGCTATTGACAAATGTATGACGTTGTCATACAATCGTGTATGAAATACAAAAAGCCACCACTCGTCTGGGACGACTGGAATCGAGAACACATCAAAAAACACAGCGTAACAGAGGCGGAAGTCGAAGAGGGGTACGGAAATGAATTTGCACGATCTGATTCTTATGATAAGCGAGAGGCCATATTTGGGACGACGTTATCTGGTAGAATGATCACTATCGTCGTATCCTACGCTAAGCAACCAGATCCGTATATTGTATCTGCGCGTACGATGAGCGCGGTAGAAAGGAAGAAATATGTCCACAAAGCCCAAACCAATTAAACCATTTAAAACGCTCGACGAAGAGGCGGATTTTTGGGATACACATGATGTGTCCGATCTGGGAAAAGTTCCGTTGATGAGTTTGCCGCTTTTGGAGCCGGAGAAGGAAGAAGTGCTCTCGATCCGCGTCCAGCGTTTGGTCAAAGAAAAGCTGACGATTTTGGCCCGCAGCCGCGGTATCGGTCCCACGACCCTCGCCCGCATGTGGATCCTCGAGCGGCTGGGGAGGGGAGCAGTCTCCTGATTTTTCCTTTCTGGTCTCGAAACGCTTGGAGTAAATGTGATACTTGGAATATCCCGTCAGATAGGGTAAAATACTCATTTATATACTTCGTGTATGTCAGAATACGTTTTTAAACCATTGCCACCGGATATCGCAAATAATCTAGCCACACTAGCAACATCCGTTGTTGGTGAGCCCGAATTGATGAATGTGGATTCATTTGAAGATTGCGCTGGTGGCCCTGCTCGCTTTTGGCAAGTAGGCAGAGAAGACCAGATTTGTGTGACGATTTATTCTCCAGATGCACGCGGGAACGCGTGCGCTCACGCAGATGGCATAGAACCAGATAGTCCACTTGGAAAACTTTGTCAAAGTATTAGTGATGACGGGTATGGACACGCGTAAGAGTAAAATTTGGGGACGGTCCTTGAAAATGTTGTCAAAACGCTCCGGATAAGAAGCGTTTTTGAATTATCTCCTCTAGTCTCAAGCCCAGGTTTTGGTGTATCATCAGCCGGTTATTGATAAACACAGACTGCCGGCAACTCAAACTATGTCACTCCGGGAGATTGAAGTACCGTTAGATCCAGAGCTAGATTTTTTAGCGGGACAAATGGTAACAGTGAGATTTACCACCCGCCTCGATGACCTGGGGGATCTTGCCATACTCCACGAGCATAATACGGAGTATATCTTTATCGGATTTATCAAGAACCGTGATGAATGGACTCCTTATTTTTGCGCAGCGCGGTATCATCCGGAATTGGAAAAAGCCTTAGCAATGCAGGGTATTTCCGTAGAGAGTTTTATCAAGGCGCAAGCATTTTACAGTGCAGGAACTCAAAAAATATCCATGATGACCGTCTATCCGGAATCTTTTGTCGATGAGAAAGGGATGCGGCAAATGCTTCGTTCGTGTTTTGACGTGATATCCCCTGACTTTCTTATCCGTTCCTCAATATATATATATGATGAAGGCGACAGCCGCATTGCGGAATATGATCCGATCAAAAACGAACTCTTTATGACTATCTCCCCCTAGTCCAATGTTTAAATTGGGGAGTCTTACGCGACGTCTTCCCATTTAACTTGCTCTGGAGGCCCGGATTGAGATAGTATATCTGGTTATGCATTCTAAAGAATTGAGTCTTTCCAGACATTGGAGGGATAAACATAATGGTCGCCTTCCGGAGCCGTTACCGATAGATGAACAAATACGGCTCTTGGATATCACCACCGGGACGATATTACATTTACTGTATGAATATGAAGACGAGCATATACCAGTTGGATATTGGCAGCTATTTGGGCTTAGGGGTACCGTCCTCTATGGATCGTACGGCCGTGTCCCTGATCCCAAGTTTGGCCCACATGGCGATGCAGGAGAAATGATAGAAAGGTTTTACGATACGGGGCGCTCCGATATAGATATTTTTTTTGCGGGTGAGTCGCCTTCATGTCCCAATGAAATTATTATGCAGTTTGATGATTTATTGAGCGAGCAACTTGCTGATCAGAACCTGCATCATATGGTGGAGTTTCGGGATAAGATTTTGACGCCGGCATTGTTAGCGGATGTGCGTGATGGTCGATACTGGGAGACGCAGTATGGGTACCGCATCATCACGAGGGAAGTAGAACTTCTTCGGATGTTTGATCCGTCAGTGTGCATATCCTAATTGAACGTGCGTTGGTCCCGAATATCTATTTTTGAATTTAAACCTATAGTGTGGTAATATATTTGAACTATGAAGGATTTTGATCTTGGCTTTCGAGTTAATCGTGTCAAAGGTGAAGGCCTTTGGGGTAATGATGTGCATGTGGGGGCAGGAAAAAGTGGTCATGCGCGGCTTGGTTCCGCAGTAGTTGATTTTTTTGTGATAGACGACCAACGGGTTGCTGTCTTTGATAATACCAAACTTGAAGCGCTGGAATTGGGTATATCCGTGGGAACATGTCGGGATGGTTCTACCAGTCTGGTCGAATTGCCTCTTGGAAAAACTATCACATTTCAGCCTCGTTCTGGTAGAGAAATCATTCAGAATGGTGTCACATCATTACGCTACAATTAAACCAGAGTAGAGTATAAGCATGATCCTCCTTGTCCCCATGCTCCACATTTCGTATCATCCGATGCATGATAGAGGTCCTGGTGTACACGAACGAAGGATCGGGTTTTTTCATACCGGGCGATGTATACCAAGGGTTGGAATCGCTCTGGATTGAGGATTTTGCTGACGACCAGGTCAATCATCCCAAGTTTGCCGTAGAAGCGCTTGCGGATTTGACGGGACCAGATTCCGGGACCCATGCCATTTTTGTTGCCGTGGATACGGCGGGCAATGCGGTGGGTACCTGTTTTGCGACAAATGATACGGGAATATGGATTCTAGACGGGGCATTCGTCACAAAGAATAGACGTGAGGAGAAAATATTTTCTGCGATCATGCGCAAGGTGAAAGCAGAGGCGCAGTTGCAGGGTATCACTGAATTAGTTGCTGATCCCAGCGCCAGGGCACCTAAATATTGGCGGCCCGCGCTAGGTCGTTGGGGCTTTACGGTGAAAGAAGATGACCCTGATACATTGATCAATCGCCCAGCTTTCGAGAACCGATAGTGTCCTCGGGTGGGAGGTATCTCTTGATATATTGACAAATCATACCATTTGTCATAGTCTATGTTAGACATGAAGTTTGTGGCGTGGGATCAGGATAAGAATGAACGGTTAAAGGATGAACGGGGAATCTCGTTTGAAGAGGTTATGGATGCTATCGTTGATGGCAAGATAATCGTTATATTGAGAAATAAAAATCAGGATCGATATCCCAATCAACGAGTATTTATCGTCGATATTGATGATTATATCTATCTCATACCATTTGTCGAAGGGGAAGATAAACTATTTCTCAAAACGATTTATCCAAGCCGTAAACATACAAAGCAATATATAGAGAAAGGAGCACTATGAACAGCAGAAACCCATTTAAGAATTTAAAGTTAGATGCCGAGGAGCGGGAGATAGAGCGCGGGATAGAGGCTGGAGAATGGGAAGTAGTGCCGCTGCTCAAAAAAGAAATCGAACGCTATCGTTCCTACGCCAAATTTACGCTCGAAAAAACGAAGAATATTAATCTTCGCTTGTCTGCGGCGACCGTCCATGCGCTCAAAACAAAAGCAATTTCTGAAGGCATGCCGTATCAGACCCTCGCCGCAAGCGTCCTCCACAAATACGCCATGGGGACGAGAGCATGATTCGTTGTATTTAGAAAAATAATTCATTTGTTTCCCATGATTTATTTTGTATCGAAAGTTTATTGATAACTACACGATCGTACAGTAACGTTGTATGTCGTACAGAGTCTCCTAATACATCGTGATCCGATAAAGTAAAACCATATTCAGGTAGCGTGGTTTGGAGTATTTCAAATAATAATCTACTATATTTATGTTTTCCCCAGCCTCCGACGAGGATCGTAGGTGCCGGACCAGTATGTTCAGATAAATTTCTGGCAAATAGATTCGGATCGTCAGATACGGTCAGATGTGAATGGGTGCCGACTATTCCACTTGAGGTCAGGACGACCACGCAACTATGAGCACCAACCGAATCTCGGAACATAGGAGTCCTAGAAAAATTGATAGTAGTAGTCTGATGCATCACATCAAAATATCTTGTTAAATACTCATCTTTCTCTGGCATAGTGAATGTTTTCATTCTTAATATCTCTGGACATTGGAGCATAGTAGCATATATGTATCTAAATACAATAATTTGATCTTGCCCTTCGCCTCCGTATTTCGTATTGAAATGTCACGGTGCCCTTTTTCCCCCCCACTTTCTGCTATAATTTCCGGTATGAGTGAACGTCTTCATATCATTGATATCATTATTGATCAGGGAGGTGAGTCGTTTCCAGGGTCACTCATCGTTGACGAAGCACGGGTGCGTCCGAGTGCGGTCTATGCGGTAATCGGATTAATGGATTGTGTTGAGGAAGTTGGAAAGATGCAGGGAGAAGCGAGAATGGTAAACAAATATCAGGTGACGGGAAAGCCACCGGAATGTTGTGGTAGTTGTGCGTTTCATTCAGTCAATGCAAATTCCTGTCGTCGCGCTCCGACGTATAGAGAGCCCTCAGATGCGGGACAATTGTCAGTATGGGATACCCATCTCCAGATGTGTGAAGAGGCCAAAAGTGGATTCCTGACAGACCGTCATGGTAATCTTATCCTTCCCGTAGGGCATTTATAATCGTGAGAGCGTTGATTTGGTTGGTGGATTGCATTTCTTTTTTATTTCTCTTTTTTTTGCTATCATCTCCTCTGTGGAATTTGAACGCTGTGCGGGCTGTCCGGGCAAAGCATTCTCTATAAATAGATGCAACTGGTTAGCTTCGCAAGGCCTGGCCTTGCGAAGCTAGAATAGATATAATTCGGCGTTCCTTCGACGTCTTGACAACCGGAAAATGTCCATATATGATATGTACATATAACGGGGGGGAGCATACAATGACGAAACAGGAGGAGGAACTGGCTTTTGAATGGGATCGGGGAAATCTCGATAAGAGCCATCGGAAACATGGGGTCACGCCAAATGAGGCGGAATATGTTTTTGTAGATAAATATTCAGTTGTTTTACCAGATGAAAAACATTCAGCTATCGAAAAACGTTATGCAATTTTTGGAAAATCGAATTTGAACCGATACATTTATATCATTTTTACTATACGCAAAGGTAGGATTCGAATTATTTCAGCAAGAAGAATGCATAGAAAGGAGCTTGATAAATATGAAAACAGTACAAAGAGCACCAACGTTTAAGAATGAGGCTGAGGAAGCAAGATTCTGGCTTCGGACTGATTCGTCAAAATATTTTGATTGGTCCAAAGCAGAGCACTGGTCGTTTCCCAATCTCAAGCTCACGTCCCGGCCGATTACGCTTCGGCTCTACGTTTCGGTGATCAATAAGCTCAAGGAGAAGGCGAGGGAGCTCGATATGCCCTACCAGACGCTTATCAAGCAATATATTTTCAAAGGTCTGGGTATGCCCTCAGCATAGCCTTTTTTCCACTACTTCCGTTTTTCTGCTATCATCTCCCCATGGATTTTGAACGTTGTGCGGGCTGTCCGGGCGGGGAATGCCCGGCACAGCAGTTTGCCGATGCCATAGCGCGTGGCGATATTTCTGTCGATCAACTTGCTCGTGGCCGTGCGCCGGGAGCTTTTCAAGCAGTATATATTCAGCGGGCAACAGATGGGAGAGCGGTCGATACCTGTCCAGGCGTCCCCTACGGCTTAGGGGACAGAGCGGAGATTGTGAAATTTGGGGACGGTCCTAGAATAGCTTGAAATGACAATCCGGATAAGAAATTAGTGAAGTCCTTGTGTATCGATTTTGTCTGGGATGAATATCGTGATAGAATGCGATAATCCTGTTGGAAAGGAATAAATTATGACGGAAAATGAAGTCGCGGCTGCTTCTACTGAAGCACAAGCACGTTTAGATGGGTCTTTAATGTATCTCGTTGATGTTGCTGGCCTTGAGGGCGAAGGGCAGACTATTATATCATCGGTTGTTTGCATGGGAGGTGTTGAACTCTTACGTGGTAAAACGGAAGTGGTCACGATTGATGCACCGTATCCACTAGATCCTTATCCTTCTGTCGGTCCGACAACATACACCTGTGATCAACAGCAGACTCCCGTTGGAAAATGTAAAGGCTGCGCCGTGAATCTTGTCCCTCTCCCTCCAGAATTTCCTGTCGCCGGATAAAGTTTTTGTTTCCTTGTTTCGGGCATAATGACGCCTCAATTCATATGATAGAGATATATGCTGATTCACCCGAGACTCCCGGCTTACAGACACAATTGCTCACGGGGCAAACGCACCTGTATTTAGGGACGTTGAGCGATGAAGGGGAAAAGCTTCCGATTACGATAACCACGGGTCATCAACGGAATATCGAGATGCAGGTTTCCTCACCCCGTGATCTGGGCCAAATATTACTTCCCTGTTCCGTACGTTTTGCTGCGGTGGAAGTTTCAAAGGATGTTCCTTTTGGTGAACCTGTGTATGTTGTACTCCCATCACAAAATTCAGACGATGCTCTGCCGAATCTCGTATTATATAGGTATAAACGGATTGAATAGAGACCGGAGCGAGTGATCAAATATTCCCCAGCACCGCATCGTGGATAGCCTGGCTTGCAGAAGTCACCATCGGGATGCGGTCGGCTTTCCCTTCTACAATATTGGCCTTGATGATTTCCCAAAAGTCGATCGGCGCCCCCCTGGGTCCGGTGACGATGATGCCGTAGGGTTTACACGCCTGGGCCAGTGTGCCCCAGACGGCCGCTTCGTACCAGGGTTGACCTTTGCGAGGATCAATCAGGGTATCAATGTCACCGGACATGAGCCGGAGGACCCCGCTGCCCCCGAGATTGGGATGCTCGGGTTCCAGACGTTTTTGAAACAAGGGAGTGTGGGATAATTCCGGCATCCGGCGCATGATGGTCCCCACGCGCAGTTTGGCGACGTCTACCTCTTTTGCTTTCGGCATTACGTATTCTTGACTCGCGCGGTACACGATCGTTTGCTCTGACGTTGGTTTAGCCTGGGTGGCTTCAACCAGGAGCACCCGGTCGTCTGTCAAACTTATCACTCCGCCGGCAAGGAAATTTCCCTGTCCGTCGTAGATCACGATACCGGTGGTCTGACACGCCTCTCCGATTAAGAGTCCGCTTGTGCCATCGATGGGGTCCACGACGATGACGCGGGCGTGGGAAGGGATGGCTTGATTGGAATGGTCTTGCCACTTTACGCGTTCCCATTGGTCGCGTTCTTCGATGTGGAGTAGTACAGTGGCGAGGTCCGATTGGGCGAGTATCCGGTCGATGAGCTCGCCGTTGACTGCATCAATGGCGCGGTGGGGATTGTATTCCTCTCCTCCGGTGTTTTGGAGGAGTCCGTCGCGTAATAACGAGTTTTTGTCCGCGATCCGCTTGCGCAGGATACTTGCCGCGGATAGGAGATACACTGCGACCAGTTCGCCTTCCGGGGTGTGGGTTTCTCCCGATTCCTGTACGTGGGTCCACGCATCGCGTATGGCGGGATCATATTCGTTACGGATTATCTCTAGGGGACCCGCGATTTGAATGGATTTTATTTCAGCAAGCGCCATATGACAAGACATTATACTTCAACAATCAATGCCTTGCTTTGTCCATTGATCATTGTTGACATTGTACTGACAATGGATTATCATCATGGTTGATGAAGCGTTTTGAATTTAGCAGTGAAAAAAACGCACTGGTAAAAAAGCAGCACGGTATTTCTTTTGAAGAAGTGATCGATGCGCTTGAATCCAAGAAAATTTTAGCTGCCTTTCCTCACCCGAATCATAACAAGTATCCGAATCAAATGATGATGGTCATAGAGGTCAAAGGATATGCGTATGGTGGTTCCGGTGGTAGAGGAGGAAGAATTTTTCTTTCTCAAAACAGCGTTTCCAAGTAGAAAATACGCAAAGAAATATTTTAAATTAAGAAAGGAGAACGTATGAAAGATCCATTTTCTCAACGTCTGGATTCCTACGAAAAGGAAATCAATGATGCTATTGAAGCAGGAAAGGTTCGTGAGGTTCCATTGAGCGAACTCCGGCGCATCCGAGAAAAATTTGCTCAAGCTGCTACGTACACAAAGGAACGTATCAGAAAAGACCGTCGGGTGAGCTTGCGGGTCAATGACCGGGATCTGGATGCAATTCAAGCCAGGGCCGCGGCGAATGGTTTACCCTACCAGACACTTATTGCTACCATTCTTCATCAGGTAGCCGTAGGCAAGCTCGCAGTGACCCTCTAAGCGCTTCGATAATGCTACAATGCACGTATGCTTGTCGATAACATCATGCTTACCGTCATCGCCGGAAAAGGCGGCGATGGATCGGGACACCTCCTCCGTAACGGCCAGACGGCTTTTGGAGGACCGGACGGCGGCAATGGCGGCAATGGCGGCAATATCTACGTCATCGCTTCTCATGATATCGGTGATCTGCGGGAGTTTCGGTACAAAAAAAAGATCGTGGCGCAGGCTGGGGGAGATGGTATGGGCAAAAAGATGTTTGGCCGCAATGCCCCCCATCTGACGATTGCGGTTCCGCCGGGTACCCGTATGACGGACCAGGCCACGGGAAGTGTCATAGAAATGACGGATACCCAGACTCCAGTGTTGATCGCCCAAGGCGGGAAGGGTGGGCGGGGGAATGTGGAGTTTAAATCCGCCACCAATCAAACGCCACGCTTTGGGGAAAAAGGTGGAGAAGGCGCACAACACACGTTTTTTCTCGAGCTCCGGCTCATTGCCCAGATCGGTCTCGTGGGCCTGCCCAACGCCGGCAAAAGCAGTCTGCTAGGGGTTCTCACCCAGGCCACGCCCAAAGTGGGCAACTATCCCTTCACGACTCTTGAACCGACCATCGGCATGATGGGGGATCGGCCGATTGCGGATATCCCAGGACTCATTGAAGGAGCATCGCAAGGAAAAGGCTTAGGCATAGATTTCCTGCGGCACATCGAAAAGACAATCATGCTCGTTCATTGTATCGACCTCACGGAACCGGATCCTATGAAGTCATATGATACGGTACGAGGGGAGTTTGAGGCATTTTCTCCGGCGCTTCTGACTAAACCGGAAATTATCCTTCTGACCAAAGCCGACCTCGTTGCATTCAGTGTCGTCAAAAAGGCCCGCGCTCTCTTTAAAACGTTAGGCAAAAAAGTCCTCACTTGCTCTATTTATGATCCCGTAAGCATCACTCGTCTCAAAAAAGCATTGAGTTGAACATATGCCGGAACTTGACCAACCTGTCGAACCCATACGCCCAATTCCCAAAGGGTACCGAGATCTTCTTGTAGAATTTCATAATAAAAATACTCCGGAAAGGTTGCCCAAAGGGGAGTTGCTCTCATTCAATTTGGGAGAACATACCATTCATCTCACGGCGTACAATCCCGCACCGATCGTTATAGACGGGCAACTCCATATGTGGGCACGGGTGGAGGAGAGAGCAGATGAAAAAAATTCGGCGGTTATATTGTTTAAACAAGGGGAAGACGGTACGTGGACGCCCGTGGAAGGGGCACCTGTTTTCAAAGGTCTGCAGGACCCGTTCTATTGCGGCCGTATTGATGGGGACCATGTCTTTGGCGGGGTTCAAATCTATGAGGTGGCAGGATCGTCTTACTTGGGATATAGGACAGTTTTTTATCGGTATAAGAATTCATACACTGAGCTGATAGATCCCCATGGGGATACGGTCGCCCCTTTTGCCATTGGGCCGGAAAAAATGAAAGATATTCGATTGATTCAATTAGAGCCTGGCCGCATTGGAGTTTTTACGAGACCTCAAGGTCCCGGGAGTCAGTTTGGCGGAAGGGGACAGATAGGATATGTTGAGATAGCATCTCTTGGGGAATTACAAAGCGCACTTACCCGGTTTGATCAACAAAAAGATCCCAGGACTTTGATCCGCGGATTGTTTGTTGACTCCGCATCAGGTGAAGAGGAATGGGGAGGAGCAAATCAACTCTGTCTTTTGCCTGACGGCAAGATTGGGGTGTTGGGTCATATCGCTGGCTTTAATGGTGATGGTAAAAAAGACTACTACCCCATAACGTTTATCTTTGATCCAAAAGATAAATCCGTCAGTCATGTCAAAATTATTGCCACAGCCGCACAGTTTCCTGCCGTAGAGGCAAAAAAAGGTGATTTAGGAAGCATACTTTTTAGCGGGGGCCTCGTGCGGTCGGATGAGGGGTACTCTTGGTTGTATGTGGGGATAGGAGATAGCAAGGGAGGACGCATTCGCATACAAGATCCGTTTGTGGAATAATGATCTATAAATATGTCACAACAAATTTTTAAACCAATAAAAATAATTGATCGGCTAACAGGAAACGAAAGAGTCGTAACGGAGGAAGAGCAGGAGGAAATGCTGAAAAAGGGAATTTTAATTTTTCCGGTTAAGGAAAAGAAAGTGGTGAATAAAAATGAGTGAAACTGGGATTGATGCTTCTTTTTTTGGATCTCCTGATTATGTTCCTGTACGCAGGGATGTCGATATAAAATCTGCCAGAACAGAGAGAGGAATATTGCCTGATGCTCAAAAAAGGCTCGGTAGATTGTTGGAAAAAAAGGGGTGGGAACAAATAAGAGACGTAGTGGGAGGAGGAAAATTGCCGACTTTGGACGAATGGGTGGATTATAGGATAACGAACAGAAGAGGAACAAATTTTTTTCCTAGTTTTATTATGGATGAACGAGGAAAGATTTTCTTTCTAAAAACGCAGGTGTCTAAAGACCCTGTCTCTCTGAAATCTTTGGCTAATGAAGCAACAATTTTAAAGGAATTTAACGAGATGGGTTATCCGAGTCCGACGTTTCATGAATATGGGCAAGGTGACGGTGAGACGTTGGCATTTATAAGGTTAGCAGCAATAACTCCAGATCAGGGGAGAGTGGCGGCGGCAGCTGATTGGCAAGAAAAACATGCGATACTCGCCATAAAACAAATTAGAAAAATGGAAGAAGCTGATTTGGGCTTATTGCCAAGGAAATTAACGGAAATGGATGCCTTTCAGACAAAGATGAGCGTAACGGAAACAATGGTGGATTTGGTTCAACGGGCAGGAAAGTATGTACCTGATGAAATGAGAGGTAGGGTGGGTAGATTATTAGAAATGGGCGGAGAAGTGAGAACCGTGTTGGCTCACGGCGATATGGCTTTGAAAAATATCGTGATTGACAATAAGGGTGGGGTTCTCCCGGTGGATTTTGAATCGGCAAAAGTAGGTTTTTTGGGACAAGATGCGGGAAAGTTATTGTCTGATTTGAGAGGAAATCCGGAAGTTTTTAAAGTGGCTTTAGCTCGTTATGTAGATGACGGAAGCGGTGGTATCGACCAGAATAGGCTTAGGGCATTAATTATCGGAATGGTGACTCAACATTTAGTTCATATAGTCTGGAGAGCTGATAATCGTACAATGGATGCCGCGACTTTAGGTGAAATAAAAACATTCGTTGAAAAAATAAAAGACGCATTGAGTATAAAAGAACTCTTTTGATTCGTTTTCTTAGCTCTTTAGCCGAAGGCCTGCCGGACCAGATAAAAAATACCCTTTCTTGTATTCCGATGATCGTTGAGGACGCATTCGTAGAGAAGACTCGTTCGAAAAATGAGGGACGGTCCTTTGATAGACTGTTAGGACAGTCCAGAAAAGAAGCAGTTTAGCGCCCAGTATATTTTCTCCGTAGGTATTTTTTTTGAGAGAGCGACTGAAAAAGCGGGGAGCCTTCTATCTCTCGATCCAGCGTGTAATCATTGCTGATCTCTTTGAGACTCTTGATTCCATCCAAAAGAAACGATCGATACCCGTCTTTCTCTTTTTGTGTGGTACCGATGAGTCGAGACACTTCATCCCGATCAATGATCGTAACATCGAGCTCCCCAAACAGTTCTTGGTAGCTGCTCCAGAGATAATCTTCCAAACTTTTCGCAAGTCCGGCTTCTATGGGGTTGAGAAGAATGTACCGGGAAGCGCCGAGAAAGTATGCGTCCTTATCACAGAGTTTGCTTTTGAAGCGGTTTTGAAACAAAGGTCCCACGCGATGATACACTTTATTGAAGTACATAGAGTAGCTGGTTGTTAGGGATGTCATGATTTTTGATATCGGTATTTTGCGAGTTTGGATCAGGAGATGAAAATGGTTCGGCATGAGGACATAGGCATAGATGCTATGGTCAAAACCTTTTTTAGTCTTGAGTTCAACGAGACGCTTGAGGAATTTTTGATAGTCGTTTGCGTCTTGGAAAATAGGTTGCCTAGCTACCCCGCGGTTGTACACGTGGTAGAAGGCCTGCTCGTATGATATGCGCGGTCCTCTGGGCATATAAAGAAAACTATGTCATTTTTGGAGCGTTCTGTCAATAAGTCAAAGGACCGTCCCTAAATGTATTGTATCGACCTTACGGATCCGGATCCCATGAAGGCGTATGATACGGTTCGAGGGGAGTTTGAGGCATTTAGCCCCGCGCTTTTGACGAAGCCGGAAATTATTTTACTAACCAAGGCCGACCTCGTCGCGCCAGAAGTGGTGAAAAAAGTGCGCGCGTTATTTGTGAAAAAAGGCAAAAAAGTCCTCACCTGCTCGATCTACGACCCCGCAAGTATCTCCCGGCTGAAAAAAACTCTTACCCCTCAAAAAGCATTCGAAACTCGCGGTTGAATCCGTATGCTATACTTGATTTTATGTACAATTGGTCCCATATCGATGAGGAGGCCATGAAAAAGGAAGACCCGGAGAAGTACCGGCTCTGGCGGCTCACGCAACGCATCAACTACGGCCTGGACGGCGAAAAACTTGACCGTGAAGAGGTTAAGGCGGCTTGGAGCGCGATCAAAGAGGATATTGAACCGTATACCCGTCGGGCGATAGAATACGTTTTATGGGGTACCGTATACTCACTCCCCACCAATCTCAAGTGGTGGATGCCGTACAACAGTGTGACGAAATAATCCGGTGGTACACGTTTACCGGTGGCACCGCCTTATCCGAGGTTTATCTCCAACACCGTCTTTCGGAGGATTTGGATTTTTTTACCCGAAATCCGGTCATGGATCACCGGATAAACGCGTTCATTGATGAGGCAAAGTCTGCTATCGGGTATGAATCATACGAGAAGCGTGTTTATTCGGGCCTTTTCATGTATACATTGATTTTTTCCGATGGCGACCGGTTGAAATTGGATTTTAACGAGTATGATTTCCCTCCGGTTGAACGCGGGACGAAGCTTGGCAAGCTCAACGTTGATAGTTTTTATGATATCGCGATCAATAAGTTAGAAGCGATACTTTCTCGTGCAAAGCTCCGGGATTTTGTGGATCTTTACGTTGCTATGCCAGTCATCGGTTGTGATTTGGATCAAGTTCGCATGCGGCTTGCCGATAAATTTTCGGGTATTCGAGACGACGAAGAATTTATGCGACACTTGGCTAAAGTCGTCGATCTCACCGACTATCCCACCATGCTCGTGCCGTTTGACCGGCAAAAGATGATCGATTTTTACCTAGCCGAAGCCAAACGGATAGGGGATCGGCTGTTTGTGTGAGGGAGCTATTGTATGGGCGAAGAACCGGCACAATCTGAACCAATCCACGCATCTGCAGCGCAAATGATAAAGGGTTATGCGGAGCAGGCAAAGCTTGATGAGTGGACCGGTGAAGAATGGGAGAGAGAACAAACGAAGAGACAGAATTTTCTTGCGATAATACATGGATCACCTTCTAATGCCGTCGTTGAGTCCTTCAGATATCTCATAAGAGATGATGTGCCTCCAATTACCCAGAGAGCGGGGGCAGAGTCCGGAGTGCAATGGATGTACGGCGCACTCGTTGACGAAATGCACCGTAGGATTGCCTCTGGCGGTCTCACTCTTGCCGAAGTACAGGTAGATTTGGGCGAACAATTGTGGGATACGGTGAAAGACTCATTTATAGATCGGAAAAATAAATGACAAAACGTGGTATTCAGCCAAACGCGTGGAACGCGAATAGATTTAACGAAAAATCGGTGTATCAGTACCTAAATAAGGGGTAAGTCTTCCAGGACATGGGCCTACAATTCCTACATCAGTTAATACACCTTGGCATCCGCTATACCTGCCTTCGGTGCAGGAGTCTCCTTCTTTCCAATCACCTACAAAAACGACGTTATGTGCGGGTTGCACGGTACAGGTTAAAAATTTTATTTCTACTCCACAGTTGTCTCTTGGTCCTTTTGTGCCTGCCGGGTGAACCGTGCCGCACGTCAAACACTTATAGATAGATAAGGATTCACTTTCTCTTCCTGCCTCTATTTCGTATGGTAGTTTGCCTGACATAATATTTCCTATCTATTATGGATCGTTGAACATAGAAGTATATCATGTTTCATAGGATATTTATTGGACTACGGGATAGAGGCATTTTTGGTCCTCCCAGTGAGATGGAGAATGGCAGCAGTTGGTTGGTGAGCGGCTAATGATGCCCGGTTCCCAAAATCGTATTCACGAACGCCGTGATCAGGTTGGCGATAAAGCCCAACACTCCCTCTGAAGCCTTTTGTAGCTCCGTGTAGATAAATGTTTCGCTTCCTCCGCCTCCGCCGCTTTCGTGTGACATAAGAATAAAGTATTCGTCAGAAATTATAGCACGTGTCGACCAGAACGTCATAGATTTTCTTGACGGTGTCCATGTCTTCTGTCCCCACCGCAATACGCAAAAACGGCGGTTCTTCCCGAGTGTATGCTGCCACAGGGTAGACCCTGGTGTGGTCCAAGCCGAAGCTCGTACCGGCGAGGATCTGGACGGATTGTTTCCGTGCACGCGCCAGGAGCGTGTGAAGAAACCGTTTGTACGTACCCAGTGACGCATGGTTTTTATGAAACTCGAGGACAAATGTAGTGCATTCGGTTGCATAGGATACCCCGCGAACCCATCGGGAAGACTTGGAGCCAAGTGCTTCGGCAAGTTCCTGGGCTAAATACTGGCAATTTCTTTGGAGCCGCCGGAGCCGGAGATCAAACATCCACCGGTTTGGCGTAGGGAGGGCGATGACGGAGGCATCGGGGATATTGGTTCCCATGTTTTTGCGGTAGGTGAAAAGCTTCCCGACGTCGCTTCCCACTCCCCAGACGAGCCCTGCCGTCACGCGGTCCATGCCGAATTCATGATATTTATTGAGGCTCTCAAACACGACTAATCGCATGTCTCCCAGAAGGAGTTTGGTGGTACCTTTCAGTGGTTGGCATGCCGTCGCCAGACATGTGTTGTCCAGGATGAGCGTGGGGTATGGCCGCCCCATAGCGGCGATCGATCGATACAATGCAGTCACATCAAGACGCACGGATTTTCCGGCGTTGGTGAGTGTATCCAGGATGACCGCTTTGGGTTTGATTTTTTTGAGAATGGCATCGATGGCCGTTGGATCGGACTCATCAACCCATATAATTTTATTGTGACCAAACCAGGCGCTGACCAGCTCTTTATTTTGAAAATACGAACGCGCCCCCATCACGATCTTGTCTGATGGAGAGAGCCGTTCGCCTCGCAGATACCCCAGGATCGTGGCAAATGCAGCCATACCGCTTGAAGTGGCGTACGTATGGACGGCAAATTTACCAATGCCATCGATGTATTCTTTTGCAAATTGTTCCTCGTATTTCCATCCGTAGTGGTGTTGATCGCGGGTGTAATCATTGATCGATCCGGTTATCTTGCCGGCCAAGCGTCCGGCTTGCGGACGAAGCGAGTGGGCATATGATGGAGATTCCCAGTTTGGGGCCATCGTGTAGTTTGCGATTTCCAAGGCTAGCGTGCGGATCGTCGTACGGCAGGATGCCAGAGCGAGGGTCCAATGGTTCGGTGAATGGTCGTTGTGGATTGTTCGGCGCAGAATGGCGATTTTTTTTAATGCATCGGTATATTCTTTTTCAAGCGCGTGGTCCGTGCGCGCGCAGGAGGTGAGTTTTTTGGCGTACGAGTCGATGAGATAGGTCGCTATAGTGATGTCTTCATCGATATCCATAGCGTGATTATAGCAGGAGTGATACCATCGTCGGTATTATGGCTATAGACACGCATATCCGGCTTGATTTCGATAAGTCTGTCATAGATATGGTGGTGTTTGATATCGTTGGGAAACAGAGTGGGCCCACGATGCTCGTCACGGGCGGGGTGGACGGCGATGAGTACGCGGGCATGGAAGCCTGTCATCGTCTGCGGAAGGCGTATGCGGGACGAAATTTTTCCGGCCGGTTGATTATCATTCCGGTTGTTAATGTTCCGGGGTTTACCAACGGCACATCAATCAATCCTATCGATGGGAACTATCCCAAGCTTGTCGGATTAGGTCACGCGCGCGGTACGTCGTCCGAGCGCCTCATGCATTGGGTGGTGAGTACGTATGCACGTCATGCAGATGCGTGGATAGATCTTCATGGCGGATCGCTTACGGAAGAGCTTGTGCCTTTTCTTTGGGTTTATCGGACCGGAGTAAAGAAGATTGACCAGCGCAATACAACGCTTTGTGCGGTATCGCCTCTACCCACGGTGCTTGTAGAAAAAGCGGGCTGGTTTGCCAAGGCCGGATTGCTTGCGAGAAAGGGCTGTTGGTATGTGGTGGTGGAAGCCGGGCAGCTAGGCCGGAGAGATGCTAAAAGTATTTCTCATCACGTGCGCGTGGTTCAGTCGATCGTGGGTTTACTTGGGATGGATCCGGTGAAATTAAAGTATCAAAAATTTCCCGTGACACCTCTGTCCCGTGTGCAGTATGCGACTGCTCCTTTCCCATCCCTTTGGACGCCGATGGTACATGCGGGAGACAAGGTTATCAAAAATCAGGAACTCGGTGTGTTGTGTGGGGCGGATGGTACGATTATTCAATCTCTCTTATCAAAGGAGCGGGGAGTGGTTTTATGGAATATGATCTCGATGAGTGTCAAACCTGGGTGTATCCTCGCGGCCGTAGGATTTAGAAAGTAGTCTAAGGTTCAATGAATCTAACGGTTTTTGATTGAATATCAAAATTAGCAATGAGCTGCCAAACGTCTGTAATTTTTTTCGGAATTGCACCATTCTCTATGCATATATCGTATGGCGACAGTGCTAATTGCAAGTGGTCTGGTCGCGTAGCGGGGTTGAGTATAGCCGGTGTGAGTATGCTTGGACTGAATCCATCGGGATACATGACTGCTTGCAGTTGAACAAATCGATCGTCGTCAAGGGTCCTGTCCCACGAAGTAAATTGTTGTTTTTCCGTTGTAGAGGAATTGATGCTCCAGAAAGCGCAAGGGGTTTCTCGGGTTGTAATCCGTCACTGTCTTTTTTGAACGTACGGGAGTTTTGTTTGGCTATTTTAAAATTGCCTGGAAATTTTTTAAGTAAAAAATTACCTCTTTTCTCAAATTTCGTTTTACCCAAATTTTTTCTTTTTCGTCTATACATTCTCCCAGTCCCTGCAAGATTTGATTATCGTTGATAGATTCGACTAGGGTGATGCATTCTGTCATATATGGTGAGAATCTCTTATTCGTCTGCAGCTCTACGATATCTTTCCGTAGATCCCAGTTATTTTTTGCGAAAAAATAAATATCATAGATATCCCGCATCGCGGTTTCCCGGCGTAGGGCGAGGGCGGAGAGTTTGGACGCAAAAAGATATTCTTTTCGACTCACAAACATGGAGATACCCAGATAGTCTTTCATCTCAAAGCAGGTTTGATAATCAGCAACCAGAGTTCTCGTGGAAATCTCAATTTTTATGTTGTGATCTTCCTTTCCGTAAGAAAGCAGGGCAAAGAGGGTATGGCGCTTCATAAAGCTATCTTTTACGCCTCCATATTGTTGCAGTATATCCACGACTCTGTGAAAGATATGCGTTTGGCGCCCGGTGTCCAGTTCGGAAAGCAGGTCAAAATCCAAATCAACGGAAAACCGTGGAAGGCCGTAGAAAAAATACGCACACGTTCCTCCTTTGAGTCCCAACAGTGGCGCCAGAGCCGTATCGGTATAGATATCCCGGAGAATTTGTCCCATGAACAGTTGGTGTTTTTCTTTATGGAGCATACTGTTTTTTATATCGATAGAATCTCTTCATCATTTGCTTATTGGCATAGATCAGAACATATTCAGAACATTTTTCCCAATCTAATGCTCTTAGATTATCAAATGAATAGTTCCTAAATAAATAGATCATATCCAAAAATGCCCTCTCGGGATTCGCGGTGGTGTAATGGTCTGTTATCGTGGTGCCGGTAGGATTGTATAGCAATGCATTTTTTAGTTTTCTAAACGTAAAGGTATGATGGTCCAGGCGTATCGTCTTGGACCATGGTCCAGCCAGAAAGATCGTATCATAATGTTGGAAGATCATACCTGCATCCCGAAGTATCGTTTCAAAACTAATGTAGGATGGTGTATAAATGTTTGTCGCTAATTCTCTAGAAGAATACGTTTTATTTTTGGCAAATATCCCCCTCGTCAGGTGGATGAGTGCCCCCCGCTTTACATAATAGGCAATTTTTGATTTGAGATGGATAGGATCTGTTTCTTGCCAGATCATGGCGATATCCGTATTGGTCAGGATCGTTTGTGGTGATTGGTAGAGCTTAACGATCAAATTATCCATAATATTTGATGGAAGTAAGAATATTTCTTACTTCCATAGTATGTTTATATAGTAGGTTTGTCAAGTAGCGATCGATCGTCGAAATCGTAATTTCCCCGAGTACAGTTGGTTTTGTTTTATTTTATTGTCTAATGCTTTATCATAGACTTCTATGACCATCTACTTCACGGCATCGCTTGTGGGCAAAAAGGATTTTCAGAAAAATTATCTGGCCATCATCGGCTATCTCACCTCTCAAGGGCATAGCGTGCAGGCCGATCACATCCTCAATACGACGGAGAGTGAGGTGGGCTTGCAGACGCGCGAGGCGCGGCTCGCGTTTCACAAGAAGCTCGAAGGATGGATCCAACACTGCGACTGTATGATCGCAGAAACCTCTTTCCCCAGTATCTCGGTCGGCTACGAAGTGTCTCTGGCCCTTCAATACAATAAGCCCGTCCTTATCCTTTACAGTATTGGTGACCCACCCAGCCTTTTTGCCTATCATGACAGTGAAAAGCTTGTGTGCGAAAAGTATACCCTCAGCAATGTAGAGGAAACCATCGATAATTTTATCAATTTCGTCCATGGGAACGCCGATACCCGGTTTACCTTTTTTATCACCCCCAAAATTGCCGGATATCTGGATAAAGTATCCCAGACGAAGAAACTCCCCAAATCCGTCTACCTGCGCCACCTCATCGAGCAGGATATGAAAGTGACAAAGTGACAAAACAACCAAGTAACCAAGCAACTAAGTACCTAACTAACTAACTAAGCTCCTAAGCAACTAAGCTACTATCTACCTCCTCATCCTCAATGCATCTCCGTGATGCATCGACACTCCACGCTTACTCCTCTATGATATCCCCATAATGAGAGCCATGAGGCTCTCGCTTCTTATTTTATGAAACAACTCATCCGTATGCCCCAGGAGACGATAGCCGCTTCCGTCACCCTCTGGCGTTATACCTTTTGGGAAGCGTGGGAGCCGTTGCCGCTGGATCAGAAATTCGCCTGGATTTTTTTACTGTCCAATACCTTCGCGATCCTCACGATCATCGAATTTCTCCTCCTGCACTCATGAGTAGTAATTCACCTGTATAGATATCGTATACTTATCCTCTCTGTTCTCTGTTCTCTGTTCTCTGTTCTCTGTTCTCTGTTCTCTGTTCTCTGATATGCTATCATAGCCTCGTATGCATCCTTCTGAAACCCTCCTTTACGGCATCGGGCATGCGGAAATGCTTTCTCATCCCGACCGCCGCGACCACAAAGCGCCTCCTCCGGAATTTGCTGTCCTTTGGCCGAAACTCACGGATCAGCTCATCCGGCTGGGGTTGCCGGAACAGGAACTGGGAGCAATCGGGCAGGATGTGGAAGTGTGTATGCGGGCGGTAGGGATGTGGAATCGGGGAGAGAAAATTCCGGGCATCAACGTCCAGTTCCATCCCAATACCCTGCGCTATCACGATGCCGCTCACACCACGCACGTCTGGGAGGGGCTCTCCCAGATGCTTCCGGGATTTTTGCGTGAGCAAATGGCCGCAGGCGTTCCGCTTGCCGAACTGAGAAAAAACATCCGGGGCGTCATGGTGGCGGCCATGTTTCATGAACTGGGCTACCTTAAACGAGTTGCGGGCGATGATCAATATCTTTCACAAGCGACACTCTACCATGATCACGTCAACCGCGGGATTTCCTTTGCCCGTGAACTTATTCCCAAGCTTAATCTTCATGGTGGGGTGGGGGAGGAAGAACTCAATTTCATCACCTCCTGTATCCGGGGCACGGACTTTAACATGACGTGGGATGCCAAACTCAAGGGAGAAATTAGTGAGGGTGCCTCTCCCTGGGCCAGACTCCTGGAAGCGGCTGACTTTCTCTCCGCATTCGCCCATGAAGACAACATCCCGGGGTTGGTTTCCGGACTCTACTGGGAGCATCAGGCGCCGTTTGTCGTGGATGCGGTCGTTCAGGTGTGGGACCGGGATGAATCCGGAAAGATACGGATTGATGCTATTGGCAAGCCTGTCCTTCGTCCGGCCAAGGACACTTCGGAGGCTGGCAAGTATTATGCGACGATCATGGAGGTCAAGTTTGGCAAGCCGGTCAAGCCTGAAAATCCTTATGAAGTCCCCACGCAGACGCTTTATGAGTTCGTCTCGAGCGAATTTATCATCAAATTTCAGGAAAAGATGGAGCCGTTCCTTCGCCTCGCCGACACCTGGTACGACGTGGGGGAGATCAACATCATGCGCCGTAATTATCGGATTAACCGGGAACGCATCGAACTTCTCAAAGTGGCCACACGGGAGAAAAAAGACGATCCCTTTACGGTGTTTGAAGGGGGATTTACCGGCCATGATTTGCGGCAATGGATCGATAGCCTCAAGCGCGACGCGCTTCTTGCAGATTCCTATAATCTGCCCTCGAGCCATTTGGCTGTGGATGCCCGCGTCTTGGGCATGCTTCCCGTCCAAAATGTATTTGAACGCTTGGTGACAAAAGAAATCCGTGATGTGTTGTGTCAGATTCCGGTAGAAAAACATTCCCAGGCGATTGCTTCGCTTCTGGGACAGTTTCGGGCAAAGATGGCAGGAGAGGAGATCGGTCGTGTTTCGGTGGCCGTTGCTCTTGGTGCGTATTTGGAGAGGAGTGGCGGACCGTACGAAACGACGGAAGAGGCCCTTGCCGTGTTTTCCCAGGCGTTTGCTTTGCTCCCTAGTCATGATGGGCTCCCTAAGCTTGATATGACCTGGACGATCCGCAGGGACCGGGATTTTGGTGCAAATGGCAAGCCCGAGGAACGCCGGGATCAGATGACGCATCTCTCTTCTCTGGTTTCCCGCGCCCACGGGGAAGGCCGGATCGCCGGAATTGCGTTTTTAGGCGCGGAGCACGATCTCCTTACGTCCTACCAGGCATTTTTTGACGGGGTGGAGGGGAGCGTCCCCATGCTCATGCTTATCGGGCAACGGTTTCCCGAGCACCGTCGGGGAGCATCAGGGGCCGAGCTTAAACACCTCTTTCTTCGTAATGTTTCGGCCATTCGGGATATGCTCGCCCCCAAGTTTTCCCATCTATCCCTCTGGGGACTGCAGGCGCTTTCGGAATTGACGCCCAAAGAGCAGGAAGAACTTTTGGGTAAACTGCCTCCACGCCTCGAGCTCATCGTGACGCAGACGTTTGATAAGCTGGTTGGGGCGGTTGATGACGTCGCCCGTCACCCGGCCTACATGATGGGGCGCGAAAAACCTGCATGGGAAGTGGTTCATGCGACCGGCAACGGCGCCTACGCCGGCTTTTCCTCCGTCCGCCTGGACGAGCTCACCCGGGCGAGTAAGGGATAAAATCTGGTAATATGTCAATACATTTTGTGCATCTTCGGTAAAAAAATATTTTGTCTTTA
>JBBTWJ010000015.1:4027-30706 GCA_038062895.1 Patescibacteria group bacterium | reverse complement strand
TCCGTACCGCAAACCGACACAGGTGCGCTGGTGGTAGACCACCAAGGCAAGCGGGCGACAATGGTTCAAGGAACTCGGCAACAAAAGCTGGGCGTAACCTTTGGGAGATGCCCTTCCGCCGTAAAAGGCGGGCACAGTAAATGACACTACGCGACTGTTTAACTAAAACACAGGTCTCTGCGAAGCCGAAAGGCAACGTATAGGGGCTGACACCTGCCCAGTGCCGGTAAGTTAAGAGTGGTTGGTGACCCCGAGCAATCGGGAGAGCCGACTTCTCAAGCTCCGGTGAACGGCAGCAATAACTATAATTGTTCTATGGTAGCGAAATTCCTTGTCGGGCAAGTTCCGACCCGCACGAAAGGTAGAACGACGTAGTGACTGTCTTGAACCATTACCCGGCGAAATTGAAATGGCTGTGAAGATGCGGCCTACTTGCACTTGGACAAAAAGACCCCGTGGAGCTTTACTGTAACTAGACACTGAGGACTTTATTTTGACTGTCGAGCATAGGTGGGAGACTTCGGTCATCACTGGAATACCACTCTTCGAAATGAGGAAATCTGACTTACGCCTACATAAAAATCTAGGTGGAGAACACTGTCTGGTGGGCAGTTTAACTGGGGAGGTTGCCTCCAAAAGTGTAACGGAGGCGTACAAAGGTTGGCTAATCCTGAATGGAAACCAGGACGTGTCGTGCAAACGCGGCAAGCCAGCTTGACTGCGAGGCGTACAGGCCGAGCAGGGACGAAAGTCGGTGTTAGTGATCCTCGGATCCCTCGTGGGAGGGACCGGGCTTAACGGATAAAAGCTACCCCGGGGATAACAGGCTGATCGCTTCCGAGAGTCCATATCGACGAGGCGGTTTGGCACCTCGATAGTCCCGCCTAGGCGGGATCATGTCGCCTAAAGGAGTAATCCTTTTTGAATAATTCAGCTCATATCGGTGAAGCCCTCTCTTTCTATTGAACCAGAAGGAAGGGTAATACCGAGGGAAGTCCTTCGGCAAGCTCAGGATTAACTTGAGTTAGCTGAGGTGACCCCGTAACGACTGATCCCCGTCATTATGTCGCGAGATGCGACACCGACGGGGTGAGATAGATGATGAATATTTCCATCTATCACACGCTGGACACCCTTTTGACACACAGAAGGGTGGTGGTATAGTCTATGCCATTGGAAACAATGGACAATCATGGTCGGCTCATCCTATCCTGGGGCTGGAGAAGGTCCCAAGGGTCCGGCTGTTCGCCGGTTAAAAGGGTACGCGAGCTGGGTTCAGAACGTAAATCTCATTGCGTTCTACGTCAGTAATGACGTAACATAAGAGTGAAGTCAGAGACTTCTGCTTTCTATCGCCCAACGAGGAAAAAGATAGAAAGAATCGACTAAAATCGGTGAAACCCAATACAATACCGAACGTTTTTATTGGGTGATACCGAGGGTAAGACAAGTATGAGAAGTGAGGAGAAGGCGTATATTGCGGGATTTCTAGATGGAGATGGTTGCATCATGTTGCAACTGGTATATCGACATGATTATGTGTTGGGCTACCAGATACGCGCAAGCGTTGTTTTCTATCAAAAACAGCAATATCGGTCTTTTTTACATTGGTTACAAGATCAATTTGATGGTATTGGTTACATACGCAATAGAAATGATGGTATGAGCGAATATACAATCGTTGGCATAGCCGATGTAAGAAACGTTTTGCAGTTGTTGCTTCCCCATCTTCGGTTGAAGAAACCGCAGGCAGAAATAACGCTCCGCGTTATTTCGCAAATGCCTGGGAGCGGAAGAAAAATGACTGAAGAAAAGTTGCTTTTATTAGCAAATGAGGTGGATCATTTTTTAGAGTTAAATTATTCCAAAAAACGGGTAAATACTTCAGTGAAGCTAAAAGCATTTCTCGCCTCAAAACATACTTGATCCCGTAGAGACTTGTTCCGCGAGGAACAGATCTGCCAGATGGCGGATAACACGTCGACCCCCATTACCTATGGGGTGAAGATATAGTCCAAACAATTAGTAATAATTGAATATTTTGCGTGAGACAGTTCGGTCTCTATCCAGTGCAAGCGATCGATTCTTGAGGGGAGCTCTCCCTAGTACGAGAGGACCGGGAGGGACGGATCCCTGGTGTGCCTATTGTCGGACAACCGGCATCGTAGGGTAGCTAGATCCGGAAGGGATAAGTGCTGAAAGCATCTCAAGCGCCAAGCCCACCCCAAGATGAAGAATCGTTATTAGATCCGTTGTAGATGACAACGTTAATAGGCGAGAAATGTACGCACGGCAACGTGTTTTAGTTTACTCGTACTAATCGATCGAAGTTGTGGAGAACAAAGGGTTTTATGTCACTTTGGATTCTCCCTTACGTGCAATTACTTAAAAAAAGTCATCAGTCGTCAGTCGTCAGCTGTCAGTCGTCAGACAGTACAATATCGTGCTGTCTGAAAGTGAAGACTGAATGCTGATAGCTCGTTACAGAACCGCTTTCGTGTTCTGCCGTCTTTTGAGCGACGTGGTCCCACCCCATCCCATTCCGAACTGGGAAGTGAAACGCGTCAGCGCCAACAATACCTGTTTCGCGAGATTCCGGGAAGATAGGTCAAGGCGGTGGAACAGGGAAGCGGTTTATTAGTTTTTTCGAGTCACCGTGGCCAGATCGCGACTGGCGTTTGTAAACACATCCAGTAATTTCGTTTTTTCCGGACCGCTGGCGAGCTGAGCATACCCATAATTGGTGATGCGAAGCGGATGAATCGTGACTGCTTGTACTGTTGTACCCCGAAAGCTCATCTCGGCGATAATTCCCTCTTTTGTTTCTTGGCTCCATTCTTGATCAAAAATAGTATTGCCGAGCGCATAAAAAATTGGTTTCCCGCGGTAATATTCCATTCCCTGGATCCAGTGCGGGTGATTGCCGATCACGACATCTGCGCCCATATCCACCGCGTGTTTTCCGATAGCGCGAGGATCATCCGGTGCACCAATCGGTTGCCTGTTATACTCGCGGCCCCAATGGAAAGAAACCACCAGCACATCGACCTGATTATCTAAAAGCACAATGTCCGAATAGAGCGCCTCCTCATCAACTTCCTTTCCCACAATCGTATATCCCACAAATCCGACTGTTACGCCTTTTACCGTTTTGATTACCTTTTTACTACAAAAATACGGCTGATACGCACACGTTCCTTCTGTGGTGGGTCCGGTGGTTTCAATACCGGTCTTGTTGAGCGAGTTTTCTGTCGTTTTTAATCCTTCCCAGCCGTAATTAAGGGTGTGATTGTTCGCAAGGTTAGCCAGATCAACGCCTGCAAACTGTAACGCTTTGATAAATCGTTGGTCGCCACAAAATACCATTCCATCATTGGTGACCGGACAGTGCGGAATAAGCGGTGATTCTAAATTGATGATCGAAAGGTCGGCATTCATAAGGAGGGGAGCAATATTTCGTATCGGCCATAGAAAGTCATTGCGTGTCGTCATTTGATAATTAACAGACCGGGCGGGTATGATATCGCCGGTTGCTATGAGGGTCCAGAGGGGTTCGACGGGTTTATGTATGTGTCCAAGTACCACTCCTGCGCCGATCGTGCCGGCAGCAAGCATGCCAAATAATGATTGCGTCATACCGTCAGTATAGTACAAAAATGATTGACCATTGAGGTGAATAAAGCCACCGATCGGTCAAGATGGGGGAACAGGGACGCGGTCCTGCCGACAGGCAGGTTTTTTTGTTATGTGCTACGATTTTTAGTGCTGCTTTCAGCGGCCAGAACGAAGAAAAAATAAATCATAAGACTAATTTGCATGATGGTTCTGTAGCATACAGTTGAGAAAAATAATATTTTGTCCTAAACTATGCGTTTATATGTCTCAAGAGCAAATGACGTTGTATCATGCCACAGATGAACAATCATTAGGTGCAATTCAGGCGAGTGGGCAATTATTTGGTTATGAACGATTGCACCGATATGCAGGTTATAGTGGGGAGTCTAACTTAACAACGGATCGAGTATTTTCTCTACTATTTATTACATTATTTCGAGGAGGAAGAAATTATAGGGTCGTCGAAGGTCCTTCTAAGCTGTTTCTTTTAGAATTTTCCATTCCGAGTGATGAGGTAAAATTTGTTGGGCAAACTCATGGGTTGGGTTGTGATGAATATGCAAGTGCCCGTACGGTTGATGTTGAGATTTTACCAGAGGCATACTTGCATCGGCTTCACGCTGGGATGCATTGGATGAGTCGAGATAAGGCACGTGGACTTCAAGAACAGGGAATATTACGTTTTTATGAGGTGCCAACGAATTACATGATCAGCATCGAAGCTGTATGATGTAAAGCCGGGATGTATAATGACGGAGTGAACGTTCATACATACAAAATTCTTCCCGTCAAAATTAAAGTCCAGGTCGATGTGATCGATACGGAGAGTTTTGCGTGGGTTAATGAGCTTCCCCCGGAAGATTTCATCATTCATAAAGATAAATTTTGCAGCCACAATGATCGCATCGGATACGTCGTTGCGTCGGAAAAGAATGATGTGGTTGGGGCAATAACGCTCCTTCGGCGCACAATCGTGTTGGACGGAATTCCCCTGATCCTTGGCGGGATCGGCGGAGTATGTACGAGGAACGACAAGAGAAAGAATGGCGTGGGCACTATGCTCGTTGAAAAAGCGATGGGTGAATTGAAACGTGTCGGTTGTGACATCGCATATTTATGTACCGATGTGACGAAGGAGTGGATGGTTAACTTTTATCAAAAATTCGGATTTGTGCGCCTCGTGCACGGTCACACGTACACGGGCAAATCCGGAAAACGCTATACGGAGTTTGACGGTATGATTGCCCCGGTTTGTTCGAAACAACTATTTCAACGTATTGGCATGATAAAGAAACCGTTTGATATCGGGAGAGGGAATTGGTAGGTTGGTTATTTAATGTGTGAGTGTCGGGTCTTTGATACACTAGGCTCATGCGCGATAGTAACTTTGATGATTCTGGAGCTGATATAAAAGAACAGGTTCTGCTTGGACAATATAGCGAGCTCGATACGGTTGCCTCATGGATTGACTCATTAAAACGGTCTGATGTTAAGCTAGAAGTTCATGAATCTGAAGGTGATCTTGAGCGTCAATTGTTTGATGTAGTTAACAAGATTGGATCTTTTTTGCCAATTCAAGCGGGAGGGACCAAAGCACCATTATTTGAGCAACTTGCGTATTGGAGAGCAAATCAACCGTTATTTGAGGAAGCTCATCAACGTAAACCACAATTAGTCGACTTAGCCGGACAGGTAAAATCTTTGGTAAAAATCTCTAACGCTCAAGAAGATGCGTTGAACGCGCTAAGAAGGCAAAAAGGTTTTATATCATATTTACCTGACCTCGAACAGAGTGTTATCGAAAGATTCGATCAAGAAGAAACAGCTCTTACAGAGGAAATTGCATTACAAAGAACCCAGGTAAGCGGAATGAAAGTTGAATTAGACCTTAAACAAAAGCCGTTTGACACCATTGCGGCTCATATAGATTGTAAACTTCCAACATTTGTAGCAGGAGCAGCATTGGTCAAAAAAGGCATGGATGTATCAGTGGCTTTTCGATTTCCGCAGCATCCTTGGCTAATCGTCCGTGATAGGCGTAATAATAGTCAGCCACTTGAATTATTTGTGGATTATTTTCCGGATGCTGAATATTTTCAGTCGAGTCCTCATGTGTATTCGATAGGAGAGGGAATTAAATTTCCTGATATTTTAGATCTTCGTGTTGAACCAATTCGTAAAGGACTCATACGTAATCAAGATTCTTGGCCCATGCCATTTAACGCTCACACTTTGCAGTTATTTGATAGCTGGGCAAAATAATTCAGTATTAAAAAATTCGTTAAATCTGAAAGAAGAGCATTATGATTATTGACAGGATGTATGATTATTGCTATTATTCATACATATGGACACCATCAACATTTCTCTTCCATCTCAACTCAAAGCTCAGGCGGAGGCGCTCATTGACCAGGGACATTACGCATCGTTTAGCGATATTGTTCGGAATGCATTGCGCTTAATTATTCGCACAAATTACTATGATGACTTGGCTCAAGAAGCAGTGGAGGATTATCGCCAGGGAAAAACAAAGGCATTACGGACGAAAAAAGACATTGACGCATTTGTGCGTCAAGCAATGGCATGAAACTAATTCCTTCTGTTCGGTTTGTCCGGGATCTTGGTAAACTGGAAAAGAATAACGAACGGCTCAGGAAATTGATAGGAAAGACATTGGAGTATCTTCGAAATAATCCCACTCACCCTTCTTTAAGGCTCCACAAACTATCAGGCCAGGATATGTATTCCGTTTCCGTGACGATGAGTATCCGCATAATTATTACGTTTCGCTATGGTGATATCCATCTTCTTCGTATCGGATCGCATGAGGAGGTGTATTAGTCCGGTGATTGTGTGATGCGGGGGACCCTGGTATAATAGGCATATTCCAAACGAAAGGCAGGTAAAACGTGAATGGCAAATACCAAAAAAGTTATTAGTTCTGAGATCATAGTTCATAGTAAGAAGGAAAAAGAGAAATCTTCCTCAAAATCCTCTGTGAAAGATCCTCAAACGATGGAGGAACTGTTGGCCATGACGGGCTATAAGCTTACGGGGCTCAAAAAAGGTAATGTGGTGGAAGGTACGATCCGCCGTGTATCTCCCAAGGAAATCACTGTGGACATCGGCCGCAAGACCGAGTGCGTGGTCATCGACCGGGAATTGGAAACGTACAAAGAAGTCCTCATGGCCCTCAAACCGGGGGATAAAGTAATTTGTCAGGTGATCGTCGAGGAAAACGATCGTGGCAATCCCGTGGTCAGCTTGCGCCGCAATATCTTTGAGAAACGATGGACGGAACTTGCCCAAAAACAAAAAAATTCTGAGTCTGTTGAAGTGCTATTTAAAGAACCAGTGCGCGGCGGGATCCTGGTCGACTACGGCGGCATCCGCGGCTATATTCCCCAATCACAGTTGGATAGCGAGATGTCCAAACAGATTGATAAATTGAGCGGCCGGCGCGTGCTCGTCAAAGTTGTAGAAGTCGATCAGGCGACGAACCGCCTCGTTTTCTCTCAACGGCAGGCGGTAGAAGGTGAAGCACTTGCAAAACAGAAGGAAATCCTTGCTCTCGTTCCAGTGGGTGAGAGCGTCCAGTCAACGATCACCGGTGTCGTACCGTTTGGTGCCTTTGCGAAATTTGTCGTGACGAAAGACGGGGTTAGCCATGATGTGGAAGGTCTCATTCATATTTCCGAAATTGCCTGGGAGAAAGTGGACGACCCGAATGCATATCTGAAAGTCGGGGATGCCATCAAAGTCAAAGTCGTGGGAGTAGACGAAAAGACCGGTAAACTGACACTTTCGCTTAAACAACTCCTTCCTGATCCATGGGAGCATGTGTTGGATATGTTTGAAAAAGACAGTATCGTGAAGGGCAAAGTTTCACGGGTCACGCCGTTTGGCGTGTTCGTAACGCTTTCTCCTGGTATAGAAGGACTCATCCATATTAGTAAGCTTGCTCCGGGCGAGGAACCAAAAGCCGGACAGGAGATTAACTGTACGATCGAGGATATCAAGCCGGATCAACGAAAAGTCAGTTTGAGTATGACTTTGACTGAGAAGCCGGTCGGCTACAGATAATAATTATCCAATTATCCAATAATCCAATTCTCAAATAATCCAATAGAATACCAATACCGTAAAAATCTAGAATCAATTCTCAAATAATCCAATACAGCGTATAATGGGGGCAAATGAGCACGCAATATGAAATCCACGAGCGAATGCTCTCCTTTGTAGTCCGGGGACTCAAAGTTATTCGATATATTCCTAAGTCAATTGAAGGCAAAATAATTACAGATCAATACGTTCGCGCGCTTACGTCGGTAGGAGCCAACGATAACGAGGCAGATGGCGTGAGTTCAAAACGCGATTTTATTCATGTATATACGATAGTCCGTAAAGAGTTGAAAGAGACCAGGTATTGGTTGCGAATTGTGGCCGAGCTGTATCCTTCGTTAACACTACGACTGCAGGATCTCCTGAAAGAAAATGATGAGCTTATAAAGATAGTGAGTTCGATAATTGTGAGTGCTTCAAAATAGCATTTTTATTGGATTATTGGATAATTTGACTATTTGAGAATTGGATAATTATGAAGTTGAAAACTTCATTCGTCTGTCAGCAGTGCGGGTATGAAAGTCCGAGCTGGATGGGGAAGTGCCCTTCATGTGCCTCTTGGAACAGTCTCATAGAGACTGTTCGTGAAATCCCAAGCTCCAAATCCTCCCGCGAAGCGGGATCTCGCTCCGCGAGACAAATTTCCAAACCACAAAAATTATCAGATGTTAAACACATCGAAAAGAATCGATTGAAGAGCGGGTATGAGGAGTTTGACCGGGTGGTCGGCGGGGGGATTGTGCCGGGGTCCGTTACCTTACTCGCCGGAGATCCGGGGATCGGGAAGTCGACGCTCATTCTTCACGTCCTCGCAAAGATCGGCGGGCTTTACGTTTCGGGTGAAGAATCGGCGGAACAAGTGAAACTGCGGGCGAAGCGGTTGGGAATTGATGGAGAAAACATTAGCATTCTCGCGGAAACCAATGTTGAATCTATTCTTCATATCCTATCATCGAATTATGAATTAGGAATTACGAATCAGGAAAAAGAAGATGGATCCCGGGTCGAGCCCGGGATGACAAAGGTATCGCTCGTCATTATTGACTCCATTCAGACGCTTTCCTCCGGTGAACTCGATGGCATGGCGGGGTCGGTGGGGCAGATACGACATAGCGCCGAACTGCTCATTGCTGCTGCCAAGTCCAAAGGGATCCCGATGATCATCATCGGACATGTGACCAAAGAAGGGGCGATAGCCGGACCGAAAGTCCTCGAGCACATGGTCGATACGGTGCTGTATCTGGAAGGAGAACGGTTTGCCAACGCGAGAATTTTGCGGACCCTTAAAAACCGGTTCGGGGCGGTAGAGGAAGTAGGAATCTTTGAAATGGGAGAAAAAGGACTAGTGGAAGTCACCAATCCATCGGCGCTATTTCTCCAAGATCGGGTAACGAATGTCCCCGGATCGGTCGTGACCGTCATCATGGAAGGAACGCGGCCGATGTTGGTTGAAATCCAAGCGTTAGTGGTGCCGAGCCAATTGGCAATACCCCGAAGAGTCGGTAGCGGGGTCGATTATAACCGCCTACAACTACTCGTTGCGATTTTACAAAAAAGATTAAACGTTCCCCTTGGAACCTTTGATATTTTTGTCAATGTAAGTGGTGGCATCAAGATCGGGGAACCGTCGGCGGACCTCGCTGTCGCCATGGCGATCCTTTCCTCATTTAAAAATAAACCCGTTAATGCACAGACCGCAGTGTTTGGGGAATTAGGATTACTTGGGGAAGTGCGGTCCATTGGGGCAGAAGACAGGAGGATCCGCGAAGCGAAGCGGTTGGGCTTTACGACGGTGATCTCGCCCAAAACCACACGGAACCTCAAACAGGCGGTGGATATATTAGAGTAGGACTTAAGAGAAATTAGGAGAATATAGGAGAGAGTAAGAGAAAACATGTATCCCCAAACGCAGCTATTTTCCATGGTACAATAGTGAAGTCATGAAAAGCAGCAAAAAGCAAAAAAGCGAGAAGGAACCTCCTGCGGTTGAAGATCCCGGAGCATTAAAACAGACGGAGGCGCCTGCATCGTGGAAAACGATGACGGGGACGGGATTTACGAAGGCGCTGGCCCGGGAGATTGTGCGCAACCTGTCAAATTTAGGGCAAATTACCACGAAACCGTTCCGCAGAAGTCCAAAAGTGGAAACGTTGGAAAGCCGGGAAACGATCGGTGAGTACCCGATGGTCGTGGACACGAGCGTCCTTATTGACGGACGGATCCTCCCCATGGTCAACAGCGGCTTCATTGTAGGAACTTTGGTCATCCCGCAGGTAGTTCTGGGCGAAGTGCAGCATATCGCCGACAGCCCCGACAGCGTGCGGAGAGCCAAAGGGAGGCGGGGGCTTGAGGTGGCAGGGAAACTGAAAGGGCAGAAGGCAAACCCACTCATTCACGTAAAAGTTGTCCATGATGACGTGCCGGAGGAGCGCGAAGTAGACCATAAACTTGCGGCTCTGGCTAAACGCTGGGATGCCAAACTCGTGACCGTTGACTTTAACCTCGCCCAATATGCGCGTGCGCAGGGAATCAAGATTCTCAATATCAACGATTTGGCACAAGCCTTAAAAATGGCGATTGTTCCGGGGGAGGAACTCACGCTAAAAATCACGCACGAAGGCCGCGAACGGGAGCAGGGGGTTGGATACCTTTCCGATGGTACGATGATCGTCATCGACCAAGCACGTTCGCTCGTGGGGCAGGATGCCGTCGTAGTCATCACAAAAATTCATCAGACTCCGGCAGGGCAGCTGTTTTTTGGAAGGCTTAAGTAATCCATATTCTTGCTACTTCCCCGTGAGTCTATCAATGAACTCCATAACTTTCATAACAATAGTAGTGAATACATTTGACTCAAACGGAGGTTTGGGTGGTGGATTAATAGTGATCGTTTCGGTGGTATTTGTATGAGAACGAGGTAAGGGAGCGTCGTTTTTTTCTGATCCCCTCATGAGTCCGCCGAATGCGGAATAGTACATCGGATTGGTAGGATTTGGTATCGGCGAAGGAGGTTTTGGAGATACGGTAGGGCTTGGTGAGATGCGGTTGGCGCTGGATTTTTGTGTCGGCGTCGGAGAAGGGGAAGAAGATGGAGTTTTTTGTGAAATTTTTGTTGGTGTAGGGGTGGAATTTTGACGTATCGTAGGAGTTGGTGTGGGAGTTGATTGAGATCCGTTTTGTTGTCTGATGGTGACGGTTGCCGGGGTTTTTCCGATCACCACATTTCCTTGTTCCCCGATGCCTGCGATTTGTGTGGCTTCGTCAAAGGAAATCCGTGCCTCTCCTTCTGTTTTTGCTTGAAAGGAAAGTGTGGCGAGCTTCCCGCTTCCTTTTTTAGGTGAAGTCGGTGGGCTGCCCACTGTAATGGTAGCTTTGGTATCCGTGACGGCGCCGGCCACTAAGACCGTCGTGAGAAAATCACCAGCCACGATGGATTTAGCCTGGAGTTTGTCTTTATCAAACGAAATAGAAACGTCCGCCGCTGAAATCGTATTGTCTCCTGTGGCAACCAGAGCGTCTATGGTAAACGTGTCTCCTGGTTTGACGGTGATGGTTGGGGGAGAAAACGTCAGCGCGGTAGCAGGAGCAGCCTTCTGGCGTAGCTCCTGGCGGGTTTTGACTGCTAGTGTGACTACGACTAACGATGCTGCGAGAAAAAGAGGGAGGAGAAACGCACGAGCATCTTTCATGGTTCTGTAATCGTTATTTTTATTCCCTTCGCGCTGTTGAGAACATTAGTTGATCCGGCCCCTATGGCTGCCACTTTTGTGTCTTCGGTTAACATGAGTGTGGTGGTACCGGATGCGGCAATCTTCGTGACAGTGATGCTTGCCAAAGATCCGGCTCCCTTTTTCGGTTTGAGGCTTCCGAGTACATAAATGAGTTTACCTGACGTATTATCAATCTTTTTTAAAAGAATCGTCGGCTCAACGAAAAAGTCACCAGGAACCGCGTTGTCTACACGGAGAACTTTTGGATCAAAAGAGAGCGTCAGCTCTACGGCACTGACGGTGTTTGATTTCGTTTCTATGGCAATAGATACTGTATTTTTTTGACCCTTGAGAGCAGACATGGCATTGGGAACCATAGAAAGGGTGACATCATTATTTGTTTTGGGCTGTTTATCCCATACGATACCAGCGATAAGAGCGATGGTGAGAACTATCGTGATAATACGCCAGTTGACTGGCTGTTTTTTCCGTGTAGTCATCCGATGACGGGTATGTTTCTTCGGCATATCATTACTCTACAGACTTTCTTGGGTACCGTCAATTACACAGTTTTTACGATCAACTCAGAGAGTTTTCCCAAAATTAGCAACTAGGGAGTTGTAATCAACGACATGAATTTTTCTTGCTTTTTCATTTTTATTCTATCCCCAATAGGAATTGATCAAGACTTGTAAGTTTTATGTTTGGGATGTCAAGCCTTAGAGACCGCTGATCATACATATATATTAGATTTGCAGGAAATTTTGATTCACGGGCTACATTAGCATCATTCAGTTGATAACAGACTTGATATGCTAGAGATTGATCCGCAACCATAAAATCAATTTCCTGACCCTGCGGGTTTCGACCATAAAAAATTTCGGGTAATTTTATTCTGGAGAGATGTTGAAAGACAGTATTTTCAATTTGGTCTTCTTCGTCGCTTTTGTGACTAAACAGATTATCTACAAAATAATATTTATCTTGGGTGGAAAATATTTCTTTTGTTTTTAGAGAAAACTTTCTGACTTTTTTGATCAGATAGGTCTTTTCTAAATACCCGATATAGGTTTGAACTGTTTTGTAATCCAGTTTTTTGTTTTCTCCCATATTCCTGATCCATTTGGCCATATTTCCAATACTGGTGATATTTCCCACATTGGTTTGTAAAAATTGTCCAACACTTTTCAAGACGTTGGGATATTTTAAATTAAATCGGTTTAATATATCATTAACGATGATTTTCTCAGTAAGACTTTCTTGGTATGAGATCTTTTGTAAATCAGACAAATTAAACGTTTCCACTAATCCGCCAAAACGAAGGTATTGATTTAACCAGCTTTGAATAGCTGGTCTGGCCTCGGATAATTCATAAATATTATTGGGAATCGGTACATGGTTCCATAGTAAATATTCTGAAAATGAAAACGGATAAATATTAAATTCCAAAATTCTTCCCCCCAAAGAAGTCGAAAATTCGCTGGATAGTAAATGGCTATTTGATCCGGTAATAAAAATGTTGTAATGAGTACTGTCGTAAACAGTCCGCACAAAGTTCTCCCATTCGTGCACATTTTGAATTTCGTCCAAAAATAAATACATTGGTTTTTGTTCATTGGCATGAGAAATAAAGATGTCAAACAAATTCCGCAAACCAATTAAATTGCGGTATTTTAACAGCCGGTCGTTTTCAAAATTAATAAATAAAATGTTTGATGGGGGAATACCCGATTCGTTTATCAAGTGGCGGTACATTTTTTTGAGTAGATAGGATTTTCCACTCCGCCTTAAACCAGTGATGGCTTTGAGGGGTTTGGGGACCTTAAGAAGTAGATAAAGTTCTGATTCAATTGAGCGGTCGATAGACTGCTCTGTGCCCAACTGTGCGGACTCGGCGATAACTGTAAGAAGTTCATTATATGTCATGCTCACAATGATACTTGATTTATGCTTAAATTGCAAGTTTGTGGAATCTATTCCATATTACTGCATGTCTTTGTGGAATAGATACCTATTTACATGTCAATTAGATTTCCCAAAATTAGCAACTAGGGTATTGTAGTCAAAGATAGTATACGGGTTCCCAAACTTGGAGACCAAGATATTGTAGTCAAAAATGTCTACGTGGCCATTGTTGTTTAAATCGCCAGTAATATTGGAAAACCAGCGGACACCAACGGAAGAGTTTTCGCCCCACCAACTGTAATTGCCAGAATTACCTGCGTAATAAACTCGAAAGAGATTGTCTTTATCGATAAATAAATTGGGTGTCCAAATATATTTTTCATCCCAATCAGATCCATTGGTCTGGAACAATAATGTTCCAGGGTCAAAACTTTGACCGTCAGTTGAAGTGGAAATATAGATTTGGGTAGGAGGGTCATACAAACCAGTTGCTGGCTTGCTATAAACAAGGTAATACTTACCATTGTGATAAGTTACTCTGGCATGAGGAGCTCCACTGGGAGCTGATACTACTTGAGGTTGAGTAAAGTTTTGCCCATCAATACTAGTTGTCCGATACAAATGCTTATCATTATCACCAATAAAATAAAGCACAATTTTACCATCGATCCAGATTGGTGATGGAGTATCTAAGTAACCTGGAAAAGGCTGAGCAATTCCCTGGACTGGCCCAAGTTTGGTCCAAGAGGTACCCGCTGAGCCTGAACTCGATGTAGCGTGATAAAGATAGATAGTCAAGGGAGTATTGCGATTGGCGGTTACATAATACATATGCCAAACATTGGTATTAGGATCGATAATTACACCCATAGCGCAAGACAAATCATCGTTTTGATTGTCTGATCCCTCAATTACTATCTGATCCTCAGTCCAAGGAGAACCAAGTCCATCTGACCAATTTTGAATACGCCATATTCTATCTCTCCAAACATTATTAATTGGAGTATTTTTGCAATAATACATGAGGTAACTGCCCCAACCATCTTGTTTCATTACCCAGGGGGAGTATTGGCTGGTATTAACTCCACTTGGACCAAAAAGTTTAGCTTTACCTTGGGCTTGAAAAGTGGCGTAAACAGTTTGGGAGAGTAATAAAAAAATAAACAAGAGTAAAAACTTCATAGGACAATTATAGTATATATCTCGCAATATATTCCCAGCCTCGGATATAAAGCCTTGACAGATCTTAATATTCGGTTATAATCGAATATAGACTATATATTTATGAAAAAAATCGAATATGTCTGGCGGGAGCTGTTAATTCGAACCCTCGAAAATCGTAATCCGGTTTTTGGTCAACAAGAACTTGCAGCCAAACTTAGATTGTCCTCATCAACGGTCAATTTGGCCTTGAGTCCATTACGAAATTTGGGAGCTATCCAGGTGGGGAAGCGGCATTCTGAAGTAATCGATTATGAAAAAATTCTCTATCATTGGGCAAATCACCGTCAACTAGAGAAGGACGTATACAAAAAATTACGAGTTAATTTACCTATTATGGAAATCGAAGGTCGATTGCCCGACGGTACTTTCCCTACAGGCTATACAGCTGTTCGCGAAAAATATGGTGAGCCACCGGCCGATTATGACAAAGTTTATTGTTACCACTCAAATCCCGAAATAATAAAAACTAGATTTTCCCAAGATACAATTTCAGGTAGTCCTAATTTATTTATTTTGCAAGCGGATCCACTTCTCAAATCTCTATCTCTATCTCAAATCTTTGTCGATCTCTGGAATATGCATGATTGGTACGCTAAAGATTTTTGCCGTTATCTAAAAATTAAATTAGATGAATTATTATCGTGATCAGGTAACCCAAAAAAGTTGGCAGATTGTGACCAGTTTGTCTTCCAAGTATCAGTTTGTACTGATTGGGGGGTGGGCAGTTTGGCTATACACCAAACAATTAAAGTCCAAAGATATAGATATTGTAGTAAGCTTGGACCAACTGGGAAAATTGGCTGAAGATTTCGATTTGCTCAAAAATGAACGGCTTTCTAAATATGAAATCAGGCAGGAAGAGATTCAAATAGATGTTTATGCGTCATTTTATTCCCACTTGGGAGTACCTGTTGAAAAAATTGTCCAATCGGCCATAAAAGTAGACGGATTTTTGGTTCCACCACCTGAAATGTTATTGAATTTAAAATTAGTCGCCTATCAAGGTCGGAAGGGTTCAGATAAGGGCCGCAAGGATTTGGTGGATATGGTCAGCTTGCTCTGTCTGCAAAATTTAAAGTGGGTTGATATTTCACCAGAAATTATACAAATAGCTAGTAATCAAATTGAAATTCCAGAATTATCCCTAAATTCTCACACATATTCCAAGTATAAGAAAGTTTGGAAAACCAAGTAGATATATTCCTCTAAATACTTTTCCCAAAATTAGCAACTAGGGTATTGTAGTCAAAGATAGTATACGGGTTCCCAAACTTAGAAACCAAAATATTGTAGTCAAAGATGTTTACTAGATTGTCATTATTTAGGTCACCCTGTTTTCTGTCTAAAGATTTATATTGAATATACTCAGTGCGAACTACTTCGGCCGCCTGTTTAAATTGCCCATCGGGTTTAATAATTGTATAATGTATGGATCCGTCGTTGGGCGCTAAGTCCCAAAGTAAACCCCCGGTATCGTGAGATTTCAAAACGTTAAACATAACTTGATATATTTTTGCTTGATCTTCTTCCGTCAAGTATTGTGCGGATACTCCAAATTCTCCCATAATAAGTGGCATTGGGGCGACATCTGCTTTTGCTTTTTCTAAGGCATCCGAAAATTCATTCTGTATTTGTGTCACCATGGTCGTGGAGATGGGCGATGACAGTGGATTGTTGTAGGATGGATACCAGTGAAACGAAGAGAATGTCGATAGCTGATTCCAGCGTTTTAAATTTTGCCAGCCAAATGCTTCAGAGACTGTCGTGGGAGTATTTGGATCTATTGATTTTACGAGATCATACATGGCATAGACCGCCTTTGTGATATTTTCTGCTGTGCACTCACTGTTTCCATTTGGGACTTCGTTTTGTAATTCCCAGGCGTAAAGCGCAGGGTGATCTTTGAGCGCAAGTACAACTTTTTTGGCACGATCCTGTACATCTAGAAATGAGTTGACGTTGTAACAACCTACGTCGTATCCAGCATACCCGCCAAAAAGAATAATCACTTTAAGATTGTGTTTTGCAAATATATCTACCACACCAGTGAGATATTTCAAAAAGTCATCGTCACTAACTACATGGTTCGGATGCGACTTGACCCAAGCGGTAAGTCGAAAGATATTTAGATTCAGCTTTTCAGCAGCAGCTCCAGCAATTTCTGCATCTACTAAATCATTTGGTTCAATTTTGCCAAAACCATAGTCTTGTTCGTTGTAATTTGCCCCACGAAAGTTTGCGAATGATTTGGTATCGTCAGCAAAAACAGATATTGGTGATAGAAATATAAATAATAATATGAATATAAAAGACGTTTTTTTCATAAACTTTTACCAAAATTGGCAACGAGGATATTGTAATCAAATATATCCACTCTACCATTGGCATCCAGGTCTGCGGCATAGGATCCGGTTCGCCCAAACACCTCCACAAGATTATTATAGTCATATATGTCCACGCGTCCGTTGTGATTGATATCTCCGGGTATTGGGGTTGGGGTGGGGGCAGGGGTGTTTGTGGGAGTTGGGGTCGGGGTTTGAGTTGGGGCAACGAGCGATATCGTTGCGGGACGCATAGAAACGATGGCGCTTTGCGTTTCATCAAGGGCCGCTGCTTTTGTGCCGTTTCCAAAGGTGAGTGTCGTTATGCCAGTTATTGATTTGGCCCGCATCGATAAGCTCGCGACGGCGGTTGTCGTTCTTGCCGGAGTGAGCGGTGGGGTCCCAATGATGATGGAAGCGCGCCCCGATGTATTATCGATGACAGCCTGACGCAGAATAACGGAAAAATTTGATGAAGGCGCGATGGTGTCCAATTGGATGGTTTGGGGATCATATTCCAAGAAAAGTTCAAGCGCACTTATGATGTTGTTTCCCGGGTCTATCATCGGGGTCACCGTAAACGATTGGTTGATTTGGGCAACAGGAGCCGGTGGATCAAAAAATAGGGAACTGGCCGGTGCAGCTTTTTTTCGGATTTCTTGAGATTGTTGTACACCAGTAACCATGCCCACGAGAATCAGGGTACTCACGATGAAAAACGCCAGCGTAGATATTTTTGGACGATTTTTTATCATTATTATCTCCCGAAATCGGTAACGAGAGCGTTATAATCGTAAATATCAACCTTGCCGTCGCCATTGATGTCCGCAGTATTTGTGCCGGTTTTTCCGTATTGAGCGACGAGGATGTTGTAGTCAAAAATATCTATTTTGCCATCTGCATTGATATCTGCGGGGAGACGCGCAGGGAGTACAAGAATCGACATCCTCGGTGTGGGATCACCAAACCAGTTGGATCCGCCATTTGTCATACGCCATTGCAAAGGATAGGTACCCGGGGCCGATGGCGCAGTAATGGTGAATGAAAATTCTTTTGTCGTATCATCAACGATGCCGATTGTTTCATCGGGGGCAAGTTCGACCTTTTGCATGCCCCAAAATCCACTACTTCCCGAATCATATGGTTGTAACGCAAAGCCGGTTGTTTTTGTCCATTCCGTCGATCCGGTATTATTCATGGATACGGTGGCCGGATACGTCTGTCCCGCAAACATTGGTGATGGTATGGATTGCCGTATAAATGAGGCATTTTTTTGTGGGATGCTACAGTCATCTGGACAGCTCATATACGGTATCGTACCGTCCCAATTGACACTACTAAAAACCGTTCCTATTGTGTCTTTTGTCTGATCAATATGATGAGACGCTGTGCCAATGGTATAGCTATTCCCGAACATGTTGCTTACACGATTGTTGTAGACTTCCGCATTATAAAAATCATCAATAACGAGACCCGCTTGTGCATTGATAATTGTATTATCATGGATGGATCCGCCGTAGGACATCGTTTGGTACCATCCATGCGCTCCAAGATACAGCGCGAATCCACATCGCCGTTTTGCGCCACAGTCTATCGTATTATTAGCCACGACGGTATCCGTATAATTTCCACTCGTGCTGGGCCATGCATGAAGCATGAGGCCTGCAAACGCCGCGCCCGAGAAGCTGTCGGTATGACGGATGGTGTTGTATTGGATAGAACACTGTGTACACCCGCCGAAAATTGCGTCGATATCCGTGCCATCCACAAAATCGTTTTTTTCAAATGTACACCCTGTACAGTCGTGGACGGTGAGACCGTCTGCCCACATAAGGTACGCATCGTGTACGCCGTTGGAAATAAAGAGATTATTGAGGATTTTTGCATTTGATCCACTCATTTCCAAACCTGTCCCACAAAGAGCATTTTTGTTGATGCTATTGGTAAATTTGAAATTTGCAACATGCGCTCTCATATTAAATCCCCACCCGTTATTACCGGATCGACAGTTGGAGGCTGAAGAAGAACCTGAACGCGCCTCTTTGTTGCCGTCTATGACGAGGTGATCAATGGTGGTGTCATTTTGATTAATCAACAGGATTCCCGGGAATCCGTCAAAGTTTGAAGTTGCGATGAGATTGGCGCAATTATTGATTCTATTGCTGCATCGTGGTGCAGTATCGTTGACTCCTTGAGTTCTGAGCGTAAGGGGCTTTTCAATTTTTATTTGATGAGCGACAAAATATTTCCCAACGGGAAGTTCGACCGTGTCATTTGGTTGGGCAGCATTGATGCATGCCTGAATGAGCCCGGACGCATCATTCGTGGTTCCTTGAAGTGGAGAGATGGTGTCGCACACTTGGGATACAGCCATCACTCGAGTTGATGTGACACCGAGGTAAAGCAAACACACGATGAACAGTCGAAATAAGATCGTTTTCATGGCGTCTTGGATGCATACTTATCATACTCCATTGTAACGTCGTCGTAGAAGTAGGACAAAATAGTCGTTGTCCCGAAGTTATCCACAAAGAATTTATAAAAAGTATTTAGATTGATAAGACAGTGTTTATTGGTAATAAATGACTATAAGTCATGGTTATTTGGGGAGGAAAAATGCTATGGGACTTGACAAGGGGGTGGGCTGGGGTGTTTACTATCCCTATATGACACTGCTCGCTCAAATGGGTTTGGGGGTGTCCCGAGCGATTGGCCGGGGCATGAGCGTGTTGGGGATGGCGGCCCCCCAGAAGGGCCGTGTATCGCCTCATAGGCTCGAGCGGGAACGCTTTGAGGGAGAGGTGAGAAATCAGTTCCTCAAGCTCAAGGAAAAAGGCTTGGGTATACGGGTATTTACGTTGTAGAGAGGTGGGAGTAGACCCGCCTTCACTCAAATTCGTTTCGAGGGCTACGTCCTCGCAAACGAATGTTCGTTTCGGCGGGTTGGTGGCAGTAAGTCCCGCTTCGCGGGACAACTGACCACCAAAAAAAAGCATCACCACCGCTCGCATACAAATTTGGGTTTGGGCGACGTGTAGTAATGCTTTTTATGCGGGCATATCTTCTAAGAGAGAAGATTACTGCCTATGGCAATACAGTACCAGTGGTGCTGTATTTTGTCAACTACAATAAGTGAAGCTGGAAGGGGATAGAGAGACCGCTACGGCGGTCTTTTTTTATGAGGATTTTACTATCATAAACGGGTCCTGCCGCGCTCGTATCCCGTCCGACGTCCTCGCCCTCAGGGTTGGGTTTCTGTTTACGTTTGTCATCTGATCGCACTCGCATCCCCAGGGTGAAATAGTTGATTTGGGTAGCAAGTTTTCGGGCTGCGGTCGGTCGACGGGAACCCTACGATCGCGTCACCCGTCAAATACAGAAAAATTGACCGCATGATTTATTGGACGTATATCGCTCGCAAATTATGCTCGGGTACCTGCCCATCTAAGTTGCTTGCCAATCCTTCGTCTTGCAAACCAGCGTAAGATGGGTGTACAATCCCAACGAAACGGTCTATATGATATTTATTGAGGAGAAAAGTTGTACGAATTGAGAATAAAGTCGCGCAGAGTTTGTTATTTCGGCGGGGAGTTGAGCGTTGCCCCAGTAGAACACTTACTTGCTCCCGAGGCTTACAGCCTCGCGTCGCAAGAGCGTGTCTACGGGGTGAAGGCAGGCAGATTTAATATGTAAAAAAATGCGGATATATTCTTGCTTTTATGGGGGATAGTGCGTTGGGCAGGCGAACTATCTCCCATCAAGGTTGGAAGTATTCAAATAGTATTTAGTTTCCGCTCGTGGCTTCAAACCTTTTTTCGTTTCTTCCAGGGTTTTTAATTTTCCTGCGATGGTCGCCTGTTCTCCGGGCAAAGCGTGCTTGAGGAGTAGATCCATTGTCTCGTGGTTGGGTCTTCAAAAACAGGTTGAAACGAGTCGCGGAAATAGTCGGTGTCGATGGTAGGTAGATTGGGATCATTTTTGGAATCTTGCACGGTGACGAATGAGATGTGGTGTTTTTTGAGAAGTGGACAGAAGATGTCGGGATCGTGGGATTCGTATATCGTCCGCATCTCATCATTTCTTTTATAGGTGTCGTAGCCCGCCGACCAAGGGAAGTAAGGCCAACCCATGAAAATTTTTCGTCCTGCCAAGGAGGCCGGATGATAGAGGAAGGAGCTGTTGAGGAAGATGGCATCGTTGGGTGTGTTGACGGCAATCCATGTGGCGGTTTGGTTGTTTCCCGCTTCGCCAGCGAATCGAGGCGAGCCGACGTCGGCCAGAGTGCCTTTCTGGTCGTTGAAGACGACGAAAAAATCTATTAACCCTGATAGGGTTAATAATCCGACCAATCCGACAAATATACAAATTCGACCAATTTTAGTTGTCATTCCCGCGAAGGCTCGCCTCGCTGAGTCGAAGCGGGCGGGAATCCAGTGCGCAAACAGTTTTATTTTACGCTGGACCCCCGCGTGCGCGAGGGTGACGGAAGAAAGGTTTATGACGATATACGCACTGATCATGTTGCCCAGGATCAGGGCGAAGTTGAAAAATTTGTGGTTGGCGGCCATTTCGATAGAAAATTGAAAAAGATTGCCGATCGCAAAAAGAATAAACAAGGGGAACAGGATGCGGCGGGCGTTTTTTGGAATCATGAAGAAGCCAAAGGGGATAAGAAGGGCGTGTAATCCGATATTCTGAAACCAGAAGGAGAGGAATGTCGCGGGGTGAGGGATCGCATTGAGAAGATATCCGGGATGCCAGGCAAATGCATTGGTCTTGGGTACGATAAGGAGCTGTGGAACTATAAACAGAAGACCGATCATTGCGGATATCACGAGTGGCAAGCGGAGATGGGGAAACACCAGAAAATATGAACTTATGAGGATCGCCATGACGACGAGCATTGGCTGGTGAAAATACAGTAGAATGCCGATCGTCACGCCCCACAAGACGGCGGCGGGAAAGATCTTTTTCCAGTGATTATTTTGATTGCGAAAAACCCAAACTAAGAACCAGATTCCGATGGCAAATCCCCACGCCAGGTGGCGCTGGTTGGTATAAATATTTAAATTCCAAAAAGCGGTGATGGGTCCGCCGTCCCACGGGCCGAAGGCGGGGAAGGTATTGGCGCGCATGATATCGAGGGGAGTATCCAAAGAGAGTGGGTGTTCTTTGAAAAATTTGAGAAAGGCAAGGGAACCGTTGAAGAGGAAGAAGAGGATGGAGAGGAAGGCTACCTTCTTGTCTTTAAAAAGCGCCATGGCAAGGGTCCAGATACCCCAGAGGAGGAGGGTAAATCCCAGGATGCTTGGGATATTGAGAGCCCAGTCGAGACGGAGGCCTGTTTTTTCTAAAAGTCCCACCACCATATAAAATAGGAAGTGATAGCGGATGGGTTCTCCGGAGAAGAGGGGATACTCGGGGGATTGGAACTTCATCATGCGGTCGAAATTATCGCCCATGGAGAAGGATCGGATGAGGGGGATGTGACTGCCGAAGTCGCTCCAGATCGTGCGGGCGATGAGAATATTTTTTTGTGCGCTATCGTAGTCGAACGTGTGGAACATGAGCCACGTGGAGAAGAGGACTAGGATTGTCATCCCAGCGAATGCTGGGAGTTTTTTTCTTGTCATTCCCGCGAAAGCGGGAATCCATTTAAAGTATTTTTTCATATAAATCATTCCAATGAGGGTTATTTGTTTCGATGAGACAAATTTTCCAATTTCTATTCCATTTTTTCATCCGTTTTTCTCGTAGAAGTGCCTCATTAATATTTTGGTATTCTTCAAAATACACTAATGAATGAATACTGTATTGTTTTGTAAATCCATCGACAAGATTATTTTTGTGTTGCCAGACTCGTTTCACTAAATTATTCGTGACTCCGATATACAACGTTCCGTTGGGTTTACTTGTAAGAATGTAAACATAATATGACATAGAGGATGGGGATGATTTTTAGATTATGGATTCCCGCCTGCGCGGGAATGACAGATAACGTTTGCCGCCTTTTGTCCTAATTCTACTGCATAATTAGTCCCCCGGTCCCAGGGATAGATGCTGTCTATATTAGCAAAAAAGATGCCCGCGATGGGAGTAGTGAGTTTTGGGGCGCGGCGGGAGTAGTGGAGCTCGTGGACGGGTTGGGCGAAGGGAGCGGTGAACAAATGTAAACTTAAAACTTTAAACTGTAAACTTTTCATTTTCAAGTTTGAAGTTTGAATTTTAAAGTTTGAAGTAGTTCGGATGCGTTGGATAAAAGGAAGAAATTCGCGGTAGAGTTCTTTTGTGGTCATGGATAAGTACTTGTGTCCATCAGGGAGGTAGTTGCCAAAGTAGGTAAGGTGGTGGCCGGCATAATACTTAGGGTCAATCATATTGGTATGGGCGACGACCGCAAGGAAGGGGAAAGAGCGGTCCATAATGTTGAGCCAATAGATCCCGTTAGCTTCGCAAGGTACTACCTTGCAGCCTCGCAAGGTAGTACCTTGCAGGATGGGTTCTTTGGTTTCCAAAATGAGCGTTTGGGCGTGGAGGTGGGGGATGCTTGAGGACAGTTGACCGTTGACCCGCTTCGCCGGAGCTTGAGCGAGGCGAGCAGTTGACAGTTGACAGCTAGAAAGGAGTTTGGAAGCAATGGGGGTGGGGATAGTGAGGAGGACGCGGTCAAATGATGAATGACCCGCTTCGCCGGAGCTAAAGCGAGGCGAGTGAATGATGAATGACCCGCTACGCAAGCGCAGCGAGGCGAGTGAATGACTTCTGTGAACGTTGTCTACGCTTGTCCCGGTAAAAATTTTTCCGCCACGACGCTTGATTGCCTTTTCGAGAGCTGAAACTAAGGTGTGGAAGCCTCCTTCGATATAGTACAACTTTTGTGTTCGTTTCTTGATACGCGCCCATAGCCAGCTTGCGCAAATACTATCAGCATATTTGCCAAATTTCCCGATCATCAGAGGTTCCCAAAGGAGATGCCAACTGGTGGGGCCGCCGATAGCTGTAAAGAGTTTTTTGGCCGTAATCCTCTCCAATGGTTGCCAAAAGGGGTTGAGTTTTATGAATATAATCAATAGTCCGGTGCGGAATTTATCGAGGATTGAGAGACCTGGGTAGGTGAGCAGATGAGTGGGGGAGTCAAAGGGGAGAATCGCATTGTCATTCCGGCCATCGAGCCGGAATCCAGTGTTTAATAATGAAGATGGATCCCGGGTCAAGCCCGGGATGACAGACGAAGACATAAAGTTGGCCGTAACCGGGCGGGTAAGGATGAGTTTGTCGGTGAGCTCCAACTCCTTGATGAGTCCCAGGATCGCGGTGTCGTTCGTGAACAGATGATGATATGCCGATTCCAGGTGCCAATTCCAGTTAGATTTCCCGCCTCGCGTCGAACCGGGGCGAGGCGAGGCAGGCCCGCCTTGACTCGGCGAGGCAGGTTTAAATCCATGAGCAAGACCCCCCAGCGTTTTTTCTTTTTCAAAAACGGTGACGTGATGGCCTTTTTTCGTCAACTCATAGGCCGCAGTAAGACCCGTGATCCCGCCTCCGATGATGGCGATATTCATCCCGGTAGTAGAATTTCGATGCTTCTTATTCATTGATTTGAGAGACTATGGTTGGTACTGCATGCAGTAGTGGGATCAATGAATCGCGTATTCGCGAAGCGAATATATCGAAATTTCACTACCGGGCATGCGCAAATTGTACCACGGTCGGTTATAATCGGAACATATGGAGAGTGATTTTTGGATCGTATTGCAGTGGTGGGGGACGCTGTTTCTCGTGGGGGCGGTGGCGTGGCCGCTGACGAAGCGGTTGTATGGGGAGATGAGGGGGATTAGGGAAATTAGGGGGATTAGGGGGATTGGGGAGAAGCAGGAGGAAGGTGGTTGGTGGGATAAAGGCGAGATTCCGGGTCAAGCCCGGAATGACAGCAACACAGGATGGTTTGATGACGGCTATCTATTTAGTAAAGCAGTCGGGATGGCCACCGTCACATGGATCGTGTATGTGATGGGAACATTGCGCGTGATGCCGTTTTCCGTCTGGTCCATCGCCGTCGCGTTGGGAGTGGTGTTTCTTGTCGGTATTGTTCTCCAACTCAAAACGATAGTACAAAACTCAAAACGCGAAGGACAACGCTGGATTCCCGCCTTCGCGGGAATGACAATGAAAGGGTCGGGAATGACAAAGCATGATGCGGGAGTGACGTTGTGGAAAGCGTGCGTAGTAGTATTGGAAGAGCTCTTTTTTCTGGTGGCACTCCTCGCTTGGAGTTGGGTGAAGGGGCATGAGCCGAGTATCCGGGGACTTGAGAAATTTATGGATTATGGCTTCATGCAGTCGATCTTACATGCTCAATTTTTTCCGCCGGCAGATATGTGGTATGCGGGGTTTCCCATTAACTACTACTACTTCGGCCATATGGTGACGGCGGTCCTCACCAAGCTTTCGGGATTGGATCTGGCCGTGACGTTTAATCTGATGCTGGCAACGATATTTGCCCTCACACTCACGATGAGTTTTTCGATAGGTTTTCAGCTGAGTCATATGAGTCTTATGGGTCCGATGGGTCGGATGAGGAATATGGCGGCAGGAGCACTTACGGCATTTCTCGTCACCATGGCCGGAAACATGCAGACGATTTATGCATTTACGCGGGGGTATACAGGGGAGAACGTCAAACCATTTTGGGAGCTTTTTTGGAGAATACGGGATTTAGGGAATTTAGGGGGATTGGGGATTTTAGGGAATTTTTCGGGAAAACTCGGGGAGGGGATGCACACCTACTGGTATGCCAATGCAACGCGGTTTATCCCGTTTACCATCCACGAGTTTCCTTCGTATTCCTTTGTGGTGAGTGATGTCCACGGACATGTGTTGAGTATCCCGTTTGTGTTGCTGGTGATTGGATTGTTGATACAGACTTTTTTGCTTCAAGGCCAGGCCTCTGCCGCAGGCGCAACTCGAGGCCAGGCCTTGTGGTATGGTTTTTATGGATTTCTCGTCGGGGTTCTACTCATGACGAACGCACTTGATGGGCCGATATACTTCGCACTGCTTGCAGCAGTGCTTGTAATTATCCCTGCCCGCAATGCTACGCATAGCGTTGCAGGCGGGCAATTATCCAATAATCCAATCAACAAATTATCCAATTGGAAAAAGACGGGAGCAATACTTGCATTGGCTATTGTGGTAGCGGGGCTTACCAGTCTGCCATTTCTCATTCACTTCAAATCCTTTGTGACGGGGGTGGCGGTCAATTGTCCGCCTGCGTTTCTGGCTAACATGAAGTTTGGGCCGATTCTCTTTGAGGGAATAGAGAAGTGCCAGCGGTCGCCCCTCTGGATGTGGTGGCTCCTGTGGGGGTTTTTTGTATATTCCATTTTCCCATTGTTATTTTGTCATTCCGGCCTCCGAGCCGGAATCCAGCCGAAAGAAGATGGATCCCGGGTCAAGCCCGGGATGACAGTGGAAAAACTTTTACTTGTCTTTTTTACTTTTGCTCTGGTGCTCGTCGTTGTACCGGAGTTTATTTACTTTAAAGATATTTATCCGGCGCATTTCCGCAGTAATACTATGTTTAAGTTGGGGTATGAAGCATTCATCCTGTTTTCGATCGTGGCGGGATATACGATAATGTCTTTTTTCCTGTCATTCCCGCGAAAGCTCGCCTCGCTGAGTCGAAGCGGGCGGGAATCTATGTTTTTAGGACTGGATCCCCGCCTGCGCGGGGATGACAAAAAGGACAGCGGGGATGACAAAAAGGACAGCGGGGATGACAA
>JBBTWJ010000015.1:0-3927 GCA_038062895.1 Patescibacteria group bacterium | reverse complement strand
GCGGGGATGACAAAAAGGACAGCGGGGATGACAAAAAGGACAGCGGGGATGACAAGGTAGGAAGAAACGGAAAAATTCTCTTTCTCCTTTTTCTCTTCCCACAGCTCATCCTCGTGTCAATCTATCCCATATTCAGTGTGCGGAGCTATTTTAATAGTCTGAAAAAGTACGAGGGATTAGATGGATTAGGATGGATACGGAGGGAGTACCCGGGAGATTGGGAAGCGATAGAATGGATGAATGGACAGAAAACAATAAACAATAAACAGTTTGGACGCTACGCGATCGTGGAAGCCGATGGAGACTCCTATACAGATTACGCGCGGGTTAGCGCATTTACCGGGCGTCCCACGATTATCGGTTGGTCGGTGCATGAGTGGCTTTGGCGGGGGACGTATGATGTGGTGGCGCCCCGGCGGGAGGACGTGCGGCTCATATACGAATCAGAAGATGTAGAAGTGACGAGTTCGTTATTGAATAAATATAGTGTGCGGTATGTGATCGTTGGCAAGATAGAACGGGAAAAATTTAAGAGTTTGCAGGAATGGAAGTTTACCCAGCGCGATTCCGATGGTGTTGGGTTGAGAGGTCTTGGCCGGGAAGTGTTTCGGGCGGGTGGGACGGTCATCTACGAGTTAAAATAAAAGGAGTAAATCCACGAAGGTAAAAAACTCATAATCCCTGTTTTCTCCTTCTTGTCCTCCGAAATAAAACGAGCTACACTTATCGGTGCAATGCGATATGTGTATACACGACACGCAGAAGAAAAACTTCGAGAAACAGAGCCAAAACGATTGCATATTACAAAGAAATTAATTTCTAAAATACTGGATACGCCTGATGCCATTGATATGTCCGATGAACCAGTACGAATAGCGATGGGGAAACTGAGTAGTCATCACACGCTGTGCATCGTGTATCGGTATGAAGAGAACGTGGTGCGTATTATCACGTTTTTTCCTGCCAGAAAGGGACGCTATGAATCTAAAGTACTATCATGATGACAACATTCTCGTCATCCGATTGTCCAAAACACCCTACGAGTATGCGGAAAAGCAGGGTGACTTTATCGTACATTTTTCTAAAGATAACAAGCCAGTACGGATAGAGGTGCTCAATGCAAACCGCTTCCTCAAAGAAACAAGCGCCATTTTTACTCAAAAAGCTACGAGTCGATTTATGCCAGTCTAACAATGTCATTGTAAGGCCTGTTTTTTCCTCTTGACAGCCGCGCATCCATTAGTCTAGCGTAGTATATATATAAGGAAGCGTGGGTTGTATGAAATTTCTTCGTAATCGCCTGCCGTGGGTGACTGCTGGACTGCTTGCCGGTTTAGCGTTTGCGTTTTTTGTCCGGGTATTTTCGGCTTCTGTCGCTTCTCAAGTACACGCTGCAGTGGGAACTGCGACCTTTACCGGAAGCACGGCTTCATTTTCTGCGACGCTTACCCAGGGGGGCAATCAGGCCATTAGAACTGCGTTTGGACCACTGCGCCTGGACTACAAAAGCGGACCCGATGCATGGACAACCGGCCTTCTCATCCGCGAAGGAGATGGGAATATCACGATCGGAGCAAATATCACCAGTGCTGATTTCAATACCAATAGCAAGCTCCGGGTCCTGGGCATCATCGAATCGACAACCGGCGGCTTCAAGTTTCCAGACGGGACAACCCAAACCACCGCAGCATCCGCTGCCGTGGGAGGCGGCTGGACGGACGGAGGGACAAATATCTATACGACTACTGCAACGGATAACGTCGGTATTGGAGACACAACTCCTTCCAAGCTCTTTGTCGTAGGAAATGGCGACCTGTTCCAGGTGGACTCATCCGGAAACGCCAAAGCCCCCACCCTGGCTTTGGGAACAGGAGCCATTGCTCTAACTGATAGGCTTTTTGACATCAACACTTCCACCGCCATCACCAACGCCACCACCTACACTGGAGTTATTAACCGCGGGCTTACCGGCACACTCACTGCTAACGCCACATCTTTTGGGCTCTATAACTATCTCACTGCCGGCGCATCCGACGGAAATTTTGTGCACACTGCCCAATCACTTTTTAGCAGAGCATATCTCTCCGCTGGCTACACGATAGATAATTTGTATGGAGGGAACTTTCAATCCTACAACGACTCTGCTACCATCAGTCCCGCCGGCTCGACCGCCACCACATCGGCTGCTCTCGTAGCAACAGCCATCAACAATGCTGCAGGTACCATACCCTCCCAGTTTGGTGTTTCAGCAACTTCTTACAATAATAGTACTGGAGCTATCACAGGTAGCTACGGCGTTGTAGGAAATTCCTATAACAACAACGCCTCTGGCACCATGGCAGCATCGAGCGGCATCCAAGGCAGCTCCTTCACCAATGTTAATGGCGCAAGCATAACGAGTGCCTTTGGCGCGTATGCGAATGCGTACGAATTAGCCGGCCAAACCACCGGAGGCATCACCGCTGCGTACGGCGGCTACTTCATCGCCGAAGATGCGACCACCACCTACGGCAGCTGGTCCACAGCTCAGCAAAACACCGCCAATACGGAAACGTTTGCGAATATGTATGGTGCTATTAATGATTGTACGGCCAACTCATCCAGTGTCACCGTCACCAACTGCTACGGAACCCTGGGTCGGGTGATAGAAACAGCCGGTACGATTACGACCGGGACGGCGGGAAGATTTGAATCAACCGCCGCCATGACGACCGGCTATGGCGTCTATGCCAATATGACCGGTGCATCCACTACTTCCTATGGTTTATATTCAAATGTCACAGGAGCTGGTACTACTAACTATGGTCTGTATTCAAATGTTTCGGGTGCAGGTACCAATTATGCCGGTATCTTTATAGGCGGCAACGTCGGCATCGGGACGACAGCGCCGGGAACAGCTCTGTCTGTCAATGGTGTTATTTCCGGCAGCACCGGCAACCTGAGACTTCAGGCTACTGGCACCGGCACGGGGTCCACGGGAACGGGGAGTATTTATTTCCTCAATAGTAGTGGAGCAACAAAAGGAAGAATCGACACCACCTCTGCCAATTTCAATGCCACCGGAGGAACCATAGCTACCGCAAGTGGATACACTACGCACACGTTCACCAACACTGGAACTGTCGATTTTACACCCGGTACTGCAGGAACAGTAGAGTATCTTGTTGTTGCAGGTGGCGCTGGTGGTGCGTCGGCCTACAACGGCGCTGGTGGTGGAGGTGGAGCAGGTGGGTTTAGAACCGGCACTGGATTTGCTGTTACGGCACAGGCATATACTGTCACTGTTGGCGCAGGGGGTGCAGCTGCTACCAATGGTAATAATTCTGTTTTTGGTTCAATAACATCCATTGGGGGTGGTACTGGTGGCTCCGCTAGTACACCACCGGGCTTCAGTGGTGGGTCGGGTGGTGGGTCGGGTGGTACGGCAACAACAAGTCCCGGAGGTCAAGGTCATGGCACTTCTGGTCAGGGTAACGGTGGTGGTCATTCGAGTAGTTACAACACTGGTGGAGGTGGTGGTGGAGCAGGTAGCGCAGGAGCTGCTGGGCCTGGTGGTACAGGCGGTAGTGGTGGAAGTGGATTGACATCTAGTTTTTCAGGCTCGACAGTTACGTATTCAGGCGGGGGTGGAGGCGGTGGGTACGATACAGCTAGTGGCGGTGCTGGTGGCTCCGGTGGTGGCGGTGCTGGTGGTACAGCAACCACAGGTACTGCTAGTACAGCAAATACAGGTGGTGGAGGTGGTGGCGCAGGAACTCCGTCCGGAGCCTATAACCGCGCTGGCGGTGCTGGTGGCTCTGGTATAGTCATCATTCGTTATCCAACTACCACATATGGCACTTTATATCTTAACTCCGTAGATACTTCCTCTGCTGACCTTGCAGAATATTATGTCTCAGGAGACAAGACCATTGAAGCCGGTGATGT
>JBBTWJ010000014.1:0-107862 GCA_038062895.1 Patescibacteria group bacterium | reverse complement strand
CCCTTGAGTATTGGTTGTTTAACACAATGCACAAAATGTATCGTACCGTTTACGTAAAATGTCAAATATTTCATTGACATGGTGTCATGAAAGATGTCACAATCAAGTGGTATGGAGGATCAACCTGCCGCATCACCAACACCCGATTTAGCGTACGAAGAGACTCCGGTCATTGAGCCCATTACTGAAGAATTATCTCCAGTACCTCCCGAACCGCCACAGGTACCACCTCAAGAAGCAGACTTGCGTTTAAGGCACAACGCTATAGGGAGTAGTGTGGGTATGATTTTTTTCTTTTTACTTCTTTTTGCTGTTGGGGTAGGTTTAAGCGTCTTTTTGCGGCAGTATTTAGGTTCCCGACCGGAGACTCCCACACCACAAACCGTCGTGAGTACCCCTACGCCAACGGTATCACCAACTCCGTATGTCAATGAATTATTATCTCCCACTGCCACGCCCACGGCGATGATCGCGGTTCCCTCATCTCTTTGGAAAACGTATCCCGTGATAAGCGGTACCACGAAGCTGCCGATTCCAAGGTTGACGTTTACGCTTCCTCCCGAAGTGCTCGCGCCTGTTTGTGACGGAGGAAGTTGTGCATCACAGGGGACCTACCTACCGGGTGGTTCACGGTTTACGGTCGCTCCTCGCGGACGGGGTCAACTCCTAGTTGATGCACGTGGCAATGTGGGTCTGACTGATGCTTCGGGGAAATCTTTTACGATTAAACAGGTGACGCTTACGGGAGGCAGGAAGGCTCTGGAATATACAGGAGATTTTCAAGGGTCGACTGTCGGGGGATATACGTTCACCAAGATGCATGGGTTTATGATAGAGATTGATGAGGGCATTACCCTGGAGATGAATCATTTTGCCCCGTCAGGTTTGACAGTCGACTTTGCGGGAGATGAAGCACTCTTTGATAAGGTCGTCGTGTCAGTGACGAGCGAGAAGAATCCGAAAATCACAGTAACTCCCACGCCAATACGCGTCTTGACTCCAACGGTAACTCCGGCAGCGACGCTTCAACCGACCCCTTAAGTCAGGAAGTACAAAAAGTACGAAAGGTACGAAAAGTACGGGAGGCGAGTTTACTTGGTGTTTCCGGGCCAGGGAGAGATGATAAGAGGATCAGTCGTTTTTTTCGGGAGCTTGCCCCAGATTTCCTCCGTCACAAATGGCATGAACGGATGGAGAAGCCTAAGAATCGTAAGGAATACATGATGAAGGACAGCAATAGCTTGGGCGTCTCCAGATTTAAACCGTTCTTTGTTTTTTTCCAGATGCACGTCGGCCAAGGTGTGCCAGGCAAAGTCATAGATTTTTTGTGCGGCGTCGGAGAAGCGGTATCGCTCAATATCTTTCGTGACACCGGAGACAAGCATATTTGTTTCTGAAATAATCCGTTTGTCGCTGGAATTTTTTAGTTCCTTATGCATCGTTTCATCATAAAGAGGAATCTCGGCGTTTTTTGTTTGATTCCGGGAATCCTCCGGATTCCCGGAATCTTTACCGGCTGGTTCACTCATCTCAATGAATCTGGCTATGTTCCAAAGTTTATTGGCAAAATTGCGCATGCCGCGGATTTTATCTTCCGATAGCGCCTGATCATTGCCGGCGCCGGTACCAAAAACGAGTGCCATCCGTAGAGCATCTGCGCCGTATTGATCAACCATCTTGAGCGGATTGATGACATTGCCTTTACTCTTGCTCATCTTTTGTCCCTGTGCGTCCCGGACGAGTCCATGAAGGTAAACGGTTTGAAAGGGAACTTGACCGGTTAAATGTATTCCCAGCATGAGCATCCGGCACACCCACCAGGGGAGGATGTCATATCCGGTCTCCATGACGGACGTTGGATAAAAGTACTCATAGTCATTTTTTTCTTTGGCTGCTGTTTGCTCTTTGTTATCTGCTGTTTTCTCTTTGTCTCCTGTTGCGCGAAGTGTGGCAAACGGCCATTGACCAGAACTAAACCATGTATCAAACGTATCCGTATCTTGCACGAGATCAGTGCCTGCGCACGCCGGACACTTCTCCGGTTTATTTCCCTCTGTCACGATCCAATGTTCTTTCCTGTCTCCTGTCTCCTGTCTCTTGTCACAATCAACACAGCGCCATGCGGGAATCCGAATTCCCCAGACGTTTTGGCGGCTGATGTTCCAGTCGTGGAAGTTAGTGAGCCACTGCTTGGCTGTTTTTTCAAACCGCTTTGGGACAAATGTCACTTTTTTTGTCTCTATTGCTTTTTTTGCTTCTGCTGCCAGGGGGGCAACTTTTATATACCATTGTTCAAGGGGTAGGGGCTCAATCACGGTCCCGCATTTCCAGCAGGTACCGATGCGGTGGCTGTATGCTTCGTCAATTTTGACCATGAGTCCATCGGCTTTCAGGTCTTCAACCATGAGCGGCCGGACGACGGCAACTTTTTTGCCATGATATTTTTCAGCACGGGCTCGATATTTCTCGATTCCCGGAATTGGAGCTGCTTTAATTCCGGGAATCGGATTTAGAAACCATGAGAAGTCCATTTTTCCGCGGAAATCAATGATGGGGGTCACCGGTAAATTAAATTGTCTTCCCAGTTCAAAATCATGCGGGTCATGGGCCGGCGTCACTTTCATGATTCCCGTTCCGAACTTGGGATCCACATGAGGATCGGGGATGACCGTCATTTTGATGGGTCCCAGGAGTCCCATAATTTCTAATGTTTGTCCTATGTACTGTTTGTACCGCTTATCTTTAGGATTGACGGCCAAAGCCGTATCCCGGAATTTCGTTTCCGGACGGGCGGTTGCGATGGTAAACGGTCCGTATTTGATGTAGTAGAGCGGATCATTGCGCTGCACGTAGAGGACCTCGAGGTCAGAAAATCCGGTGCCGTCCTTAGTACAGTAGTTGACCAACCGTTTATCCCGATACACGAGACCTTCGTCAAAGAGTTGTTTGAATGATTGGTAAACCGTCTCAACTATTTTGGGATCCAATGTAAAGATGTTTCGGGTCCAATCAAGTGAAAATCCTAAGCGCCGGAGTTGGTTTTCCATCGTGCCGCGGTTTGTCTGGACGAAGGCCCAGATGTCTTTGTAGAGGGTCTCGCGGTCAAAATCGAAGCGGCTTTTGCCCGCCTTAGCCAGATGCTTTTCATACACATACTGCGTCTCAAATCCCGCGTGGTCAGCTCCGGGCATCCAGAGGGTAGGGTCTCCTTTCATCCGGTGGTAGCGGATCATGATGTCCTCAACCACATACATGGCGTGTCCCACGTGAAGATCAGCATTGGCGTTGGGAGGAGGAAGGAGAATCGAAAAAGGGGGTTTACCCCGAGCTTTGCGAGGGGAAAAATATCCACCCGATTCCCACATCTTATATATGGCCTCCTCAACCGTCTGGGGATTGTACGCTTTGTCCATGCCCCATATTGTATACGTTTTTCTTGACTTTTGCAGAGAGAGAGAGAGAGAGAGTAGTCTGCTGGTTATCCGTTCGCTGGAAGAAGGAGTATGGGAGAACTAGAGAACTATTTTAGACATTTAAAATATTTAGAAGGATCGTTGCCTATCCTAGCAGAGAAATATATTGGGCAGCGCGCTTCATTTGATCAGTCACGATTCAGTCGTAATCCCGACCCGGCAATCACTGAAGGTACTATTGAAGCAATCGAACTGGTGAAAGCTGAAGAGTATGAGGAGTTGTTCACCCCATACTTGCGAGCGACTATCAGGGTATCCCCGACGACGAGTCATCTAGTAGATTTGGATGTCGTCACCGTCGCGGGGGAAGACTAATGAGATTTAGGGACGGTCCTTGAATATCCTACTCTAACGCTCCGGAGATAAATGAGTTTCTATTTCAACACTTAGGTCGGGCTGTGCAGTGATCTCGTGCCAGTCGGTTGGTTTGTGGAAAAAATAAGCGGCCGCGCTGATCATGACGGCGTTGTCGGTACAGAGTCGTACCTCTGGTACGACAACTGTTAAATTGTTATATTGTTGAATTGTTGAGGAAAATTTCTCTCGCAGTCGTTGGTTAGCCGCGACGCCGCCGGAGAGGAGAATAGTCTTTGCCCCGTATTGTTTTGCTGCGCGGATTGTTTTTTCTACTAATACATCGGTGATAGCTTCCTGAATTTCGTAGGCGAAGGCGTTTGTCATCCCCGACCTGATCGGGGATCCAGTGTTTTTTTTGGGCTGGATTCCCGCCTGCGCGGGAATGACAGAAAAGGAATGTTTTTTCCACTCCCGCATGACCGCGGTTTTGAGCCCGCTGAAGGAGAAATTAAGACTTTCATCATGCATCATCGGGCGTGGTAATTGTATTTGTAGATTTGTAGATTTGTCATTTGCAGATTTAGCTGCCTTCTCAATAGCCACTCCGCCGCCGTGGCCCAAGCCCAGAATCCGCGCACATTTATCAAAGCATTCTCCTGCCGCATCGTCAAGCGTTCCCCCGAGCCACATCAAGTCCTTCGTTGATTTCATTAAATAAAGTTCCGTATGGCCGCCGGAGACGACGAGAGAGATGGCGGGGAACTGAATAGGTTGTAGGTTGTAGTTTGTGGGTTGTAGTTTTACAAAGTTAGCGAACATATGTGCCAATACGTGATTGACGGGGATGATCGGCTTACTGCACGCAAATGCGAGTGTTTTGGCAGTTTCCACGCCGACGAGTAAGCTCCCGATGAGTCCCGGGCCCACGGTTACTGCAATCGCATCAATATTTTTATTGATACGTTGACTCATTGATCCACCGACTCCCTCATCAAATACCGTAAGCGCTTCCATAATGACGGGGATGATGCACTCGAGTTGCCGGCGTGCAGCAATCTCCGGTACGACCCCACCATATTTATTATGCATCTCGTGGCTCGTTGCCAGAATATTGCTGATGATCTTCGTACCATCTTGAATTACTGCACATGCTGTTTCATCAAACGATGTTTCGATAGCTAATATATTCATGTGAAGCCTATTGTACTGTAAAAATTTGACAACGGGGATAATGAGGTGAGAATATCAAAACCTGTCCGTATAAAGGAGGATGTATGACGACATGCGTTGACGGGAACGAATACGATGTAACTGGGACAAAACTCATTCCGGTTAAAAGCGTTTTGGAAGCTGGAACAGAAACGGAAGAAGAGAAATTTATTCTAGCGCCATCAGTGTTGCAAGGTTATGCCACCATTACAGATGGTGATGACGGTACCCATTGGTTGGTGGCGGGTGAGGCAGTTCGAGTGACAAGAATGAAAAGAGGAGACGATCATCAGGAAGAGGAGGAGGCCAGACAGGGCACCATCAGCGAGGGTGAAGTTTTGTATTTTTTCGGCGAAGGAAACGCTCAGTTATCAGTTGCCCGTATATAGCTTATTTGATACTATTTACTCAAGTCCCAGGAGTTTAGCCAGTTGAGACGTCGAGGGGGTAGGGATTTTGGGGATGACGACGAGCGTGGCTCCGATTTTTTCAGCCTGTTCCCGCTTATTTGTTTCTTTTGGATCGCCCTGGGTGACGGCGATCACCTGCGGATGTACGCGGGAAACGAGGTTATAATATTTTTGATGACCTTGTATCGGCGGGAGGGCGATTACTTCATCGACACAGGAGATGGCCTCCAGCATGGATTTGCGTTGCTCCTGCGTATGGATCGGGCGACTTTCCCCTTTCATTCTCCTCACGTTTTCATCCGATTCGAGCGCTACCACGAGCCAGTCACCCATTTTTTTTGCTTCTTCTAGAAACTGGATATGTCCATAATGGAGGAGATCAAAACATCCACCCACCAGCACACGCCGCTTCTCACGATCATTGTTTACGTATTTATTTTGAGATTGTTTCATGGTATGCAGTCGTTCTCGCTGGAATTATCCAATAATCCAATTATCCAATACTACCAATGAATGTCGTAGTGAAGCAATGATTTATTTGTCGGATTGGTACTTATTTTGTTCCTCGAAGAAACACCGCTTGCCATGGGCGGAAGTTGGAAGCAAAACTGGTATCCTGGAGTACTTCGTTTCCGCGCGTGACTTTATACTGGAAGCTCGTCTTTGCCCCCCAGGCGGCAAAGTCTACCTGTTTTATGACACCCGTCCGTAGTGTCGGGTCGTCCTGATATAAATCGGGAGGGGGAGGGGTGATGCCGCCCACCACGTGATTGTAAATTTCTGCTTTTCTTCCATCGCTGGTGCCGAAGAGCTCAAAGGCCAGTGTCATGTTTTGTGTGTCCGTTTTTGCCTGGATGAGAATATATCCAGAGGTGTCGTTTTTGATTTTTAGGTCAACTGATGGCGCAAATACCGTAGCGTCTAACCCCGCTTTGTATCCGGCTTGTTCATAGTATCCCACGCGATAGGCGTGTGCCCGGCGGTCAACGATTGGAAGTCCCGCAGATAGCGCAGCTCGAAAAAGTGTTGTGGACACTTGGCAAACTCCGCCGCCATCGCCCAGCACCGTCCGTCCGTCTTTAATGACGTAGGCAGGGAGAAATCCGGTAGCGGCGGATATATCACCCAGTGCATCGTTAAAAGAAAACGTTTCGTCCGGCTTAATCAGGAGTCCGTGAATTTTAGCTGCTGCCAGCGCCACGTTATGGACACGGCCGGGGATGGAGTGGGCAAATTCTGAATATCCTTTTCCGATGAGCTCTTTGATGCCGAACGCATTCACGCGGTCTGTCGTAAGCGATGGTTTGACAGGATGAACGGGGAGAGCAATAACTAGAGAAGAAGAATCTATAGTCGGGAGACTGGCAACGGCGTCACTGAAGCGTTTTTTTGTTTCTGCAAGATCGACCTCACGACCATTTTTCGATAGCCGGAATGCCGTGACTTTACCTCCTCGAAATTCAAACAGCGCATCTTGGACCGGTATGTTAATGGTCTGCGTGAGTTGGTCGAGCGTATCGGTGAGCACTGCTTCATGAAAGCGGAATAACGGCGTAAAGTTAATGGAATTAGGCGAAAATTTTGCAAACAAATCAGTGACCCATGTGCCGGATCTGCCGACGAGGTACGCTTGGGTAGCCGAAAGTGTCGCGTCGTACCCTAGGCCCAGATCAGTCCCGGACACTGTGGCAATCTGACTTTCAAACACAAAAGTAAATGTCGCCGTTTCAAACGGTATATTTTTTGCTGTCCAATATTGTTCTATCTCCGCTGGGGTTTTGCCCCCGAAGTTTATGCCGTTTATGGTGACCATCGGGTACGCGCGACCGGCGTACAGAGCATCGTATACACGGATCGCGACGACCAGGCTTAATCCCAGAATGAACACGCTAAGAAAAAGCGCGATGAGAGTCTCACTTATGAGCTTGTGCTTTAAGTTGCCCATGATATGATAATTGTACAGGATTTATGGATGAACCATCTACAACGACACCGAATGCTTCCCTCCCACCCGTCGGAGCGCCTCCGGCACCGGAAGTAGGTAACGTTGATGCGGGTTCTGGGCAGGAAACGTTCGTCGTTCCCACGGTCATACCGGAAGGGGGCATTACGTTTGATCCACAATTATTGACGAGTGACGTGGATTCGTCTCCCCCACCTGAACAAATGACGGCAGGCGATATGCCGTCAAGTACTGCGGGAGCCACGTCTGGCGTTGCGCCGGAAAATCCGTTTATCCCTCAGGGGATTGTTCCACAGTCGGAAGATCATGCGTCCGCTGGTGGAGGAGGGCCGATGAAAAAACGTATTTTTATGGTGCTCGTGTTTATGCTTCTTGCATTGGGAATTGTAGCCGGTGGGCGATTTGTGATGGGACTTCTGGCTGGGTCTCAAGAAGTGACCATTACGTATTGGGGGTTATGGGAAAACGATGCAACGGTGCGCAGTGTCATAGCTGATTTTGAAGTAAAAAATCCTAAGATAAAAGTTACGTACGTCAAGCAATCACCCCGGCAATACCGCGAACGTCTTTCTGCGGCCATAGCCCGCGGCGAAGGGCCGGATATTTTTCGTTTTCACAATACGTGGGTCGCGATGATGGCGGGCGATTTATCTCCAGTGCCTAAGACCATCATGACGCCCGCCGAATTTTCTGCTGCGTTTTATCCGGTCGCGACCAATGATTTGGTGGCGGGAACTGCTATCTATGGCATTCCTCTTATGATGGATGGCTTAGGGCTTTATATTAATGAAGAGCTCTTTGCCAAAGCAGGGGTCAACGAGCCGATTACTTGGGAAGACGTGCTTACCATCGTGCCCAGGCTTACGGTCAAGACGGACGCGAATATAACGACTTCAGCAATCGCTCTGGGCACCACGGGCAATGTGGAAAACTGGAGTGACATTTTGGGACTTATGATGCTTCAAAATGGCGCTAATCTTGTAGGGTTATCCGGTAAAGAAGCAGAGGAAACAATTTTATTTTATCGAAAATTTGCAGATCCGGTGGATCCTATGTATACCTGGAATGAGACGTTGGATAATAGTATCTATGCATTTGCGATCGGCAAAGTGGCGATGATCTTGGCGCCATCATGGCGCGCATTTGACATCAAGCAAATAAGTCCGGAACTTCGTTTCAAAATTGTACCGGTGCCACAGCTTCCCGGCAACACCGTAAGCTGGGCATCCTATTGGGTAGAGGGCGTTTCCAGTAAATCCAAGCTCCAGCCTCAAGCGTTTACGTTTCTCAAATATTTGACGAGCAGCGAGGTGGCAACCAGACTTTATTCGGAAGCCGCCAAGACCAGATTGTTTGGGGAGATCTATGCGCGCGCTGATTTAGGGAGTACGATTGAGGCAGATCCTTTTGCCGGAGCCTACACGAAGCAAGGAAAAACTGCCAAATCTTTCCCATTGGCGTCACGGACGTTTGACAACGGCTTGAACGATAAGCTTATCAAGTATTTGGAAGATGCGGTCAACAGTGTCGCTGCCGGATCGGCTCCAACCGCTGCCCTCATGACGGCAGCAAATGGCTTTCGTCAGGTTCTTAGTCAGTATGGATTGACGAGTAGTAGCGCCCCGCCTGCCTCCCAATGACTTCATGAAAATAACTATTCGTGATGCGTTGATCACGGCTATTTCTTATGCCGATATTTTTGACTACCCGTTGACAGAAGAAGAGCTGCAGACGTGGTTGCCGTTCATTCATAAATTTTCAAGGTACTACCTTGCGAGCCTGCAAGGTAGTACCTTGCGAAGCTGGCGGACGAGCGACGGTATCGCATACTATTCACTTCGTTTTATCAAAAGGCTTGTTGATATACGAAATAAGCGTCGATTTTTATCTCAAGATAAATGGGTTCGCGCCCGACGGGTAGCGGGACTATTGAGTTGGATTCCAACGATCAAACTTATTGGTGTTACCGGAGGACTGACGCGTTCTTACGCGAGAGCCCAGGATGATATCGATCTTTTTATTATTACTGCCCCGAGGACCATTTGGGTGACGCGCGCGATTTCGACAATTTTTCTTGATATGTTTCGACTACGACGCCGTCCCCAGGATCGAAGTGTCCAAAATCTCATGTGTCTGAATATGTTTATGAGTGAGGATGGCCTTGCATTACCGAACGGTGAGCGGGATCTGTTTGCGGCTCATGAAGTGCTCCTCATGACTCCTCTTTGGGAGCGGGATGAAATATATACAAAGTTTTTGTCCGCCAACCGATGGGCGAGGATATTTTTGCCGAATGCATGGGAGAAAAAAGTCAAAAGTCAAAAGTCAAAAGTCAAAAGGAAGACGAAAGATATGTTACGATTGGTAATCGTGATTTGGTTATTGAGATTTATGGATCCCTTCACGAGAACGTTGCAGCTTCGATATATGAGTAAACGCCGATCTACAGAGGTGGTCACTGATCATGTCATCCGGTTCCATCCGCGAGATGCGCGAGTCTGGATAAAGAAGAAGTTGGGAAGTCGGGTCGCTCGCTTTAATATACCCCTTGACAAGATTTTTTACGCGCGGTAAGATAGCAGTCACTTCATAAGACTGCCAGTGTAAACATGATGAGCACACGATGTTAGACGACATGATAAGCACATGATCACGTGTTCATCAAGTTTTTCAATCACGTGCTTATCCAAGAGCTTATAAACAGAATAAGGTATTACATTAAAGGAGGTTCAATATGGTCAAACAAAACATTCAACCGTTATTTGATAATGTTCTCATCAAGCCCCTCCAACAAGAAGACAGACTTCCCTCCGGCATAGTCCTCCCCGATAGCGCAAAAGAAAAACCTCAAGTGGGACTTGTCATGGCTGTTGGTCCGGGATCAAAATGCAGCTCGGATGATTCCGGCAAGACCAGCAAAGGAGATGATTGCTGTGGCGGCGGGAGCTGTTGTGGCAAATGTGCGATGGCTGTCAAAGTAGGACAGAAAGTGATGTACAAAAAATGGGGAGGCAATGAAGTAAAAGTGAATGGCGAAGATTGGATGATCGTCGAGCAAAAAGACATATTGGCGGTAGTTGAATAAAGGAGCCACGTAGTAGAATTTCGACACGCTTTTATTCTTTGCGTGAAAAGTAGATTACTTGGTTCATTATAGAAAAATTTATTAAAAGAAAGGAGATTGAGATTTCACCAGCGTACATACGCAAAGGTCGAAATTTCACTACCTGGTATGGCAAAACAACTCAAATTTTCTGAAGATGCACGACAGGCACTTATCCGAGGTGTGAACATCCTCGCAAAGGCCGTGGTCACGACACTTGGCCCGAAGGGCCGCAACGTCGCACTTGATAAAAAATGGGGTGCTCCCAACGTCGTCCATGACGGCGTAACGGTGGCCAAAGAGATTGAACTGGAGGATCCGTTTGAAAATATGGGCGCGCAGCTCGTCAAAGAGGCGGCCAGCAAAACAAACGATGTGGCAGGAGACGGGACGACCACGTCTACGCTTCTCACGCAGGCGATTGTCAATAAAGGTTTTAAAAACGTGACGGCAGGAGCCAATCCCATGATGCTCAAAATCGGGATGGAAAAAGCTGTAGAAGTCGTGATTAGTGAGATTAAAAAAATGGCCAAGACCGTCAAAGATGCTGATGTGGCGAAGGTTGCGACGATTTCAGCTCAAGACGATAAAATCGGGGCGATGATCGCCGAGGCACTCACAAAAGTGGGCAAAGACGGCGTCGTCACCGTGGAAGAGGGCAAGGGCCTCACCATGGAAATCGAGTACAAAGAGGGCATGGAGTTTGATAAGGGATACGCGAGCCCCTACTTCGTCACGATTGCCGAAAAAATGGAAGCAGAGATCAGTGATGCATACATTCTCATCACGGATAAAAAAATATCTGCAATCAGCGACCTTCTTCCATTTTTAGAAGGATTTATAAAAGTCAGCAAGAATCTGGTCATTATCGCTGATGAAATTGATGGCGAAGCCTTGGCGACATTAGTCGTCAACAAGCTGCGCGGCACATTTAATGTGCTTGCAGTCAAAGCCCCTGGATTTGGCGACCGCCGCAAGGCGATGCTTGATGATATCGCCACCCTCACCGGAGGCACGGTGATCAGCGATGATACAGGCCGGAAGTTTGAAAACGTCAAGGTCGAAGACTGCGGACGCGCCGATAAGGTCTGGGCGGACAAAGATAATTGCAGAATCATCGGCGGCAAAGGCGCCAAAGCTGCATTGCAAGCCAGAATTGCAATGATCAGACGCGAAATGGATGCTTCTACGAGCGATTTTGATCGCGAGAAGCTTCAGGAGCGTTTGGCGAAGCTTGCCGGAGGAGTGGCCGTCATTAACGTCGGGGCCGCTACGGAAATTGAGCTGAAAGACAAAAAGGAGCGCGTCAATGACGCAGTTGCCGCGACCAAAGCTGCTCTTGAGGAGGGCATCGTCCCCGGCGGCGGTGTGACGCTTCTGCGGGCGCGGATGAGTTTGCCGAAGTTCCGCGATAGCCTGACGAGCGAAGATGAAAAGGTCGGCGTGGACATCCTGTATAGCGCGTTGGGTGAACCCACGCGGTGGATTGCCAAAAACGCCGGCGCTGATGATGGCTGGGTCGTCAAGACGGTAGAAGAGAGTAAAATTGCGGATTTTGGTTTCAACGCCATGACGATGCAGTTCGGATCAATGCTTTTAGCAGGAATCTTGGATCCTGCGAAAGTCACCCGGACAGCCGTACAAAATGCGGTCAGCGTTGGCATGATGATTCTCACGACCGAGGCGCTCATTACTGATCTTCCGGAGAAGAAGGAAGCTGCGGGAGGTATGCCACCCGGAGGTATGGGTGGAATGGGCGGCATGGGTGGGATGGACTACTAACAATTAACAAAGTAACAAAATAACAAATTAACTCAAGAGTCCCGCGTCAAACGCGGGGCTTTTGGTATACTATGGCCATGCTTGTCGTAATAGATAAATCAGTAACCCCTGATCAAATTCAGCAAATGGCACAAGACTATGTAGGCTATATTAAATTTGTTGTTGATATTGATAAAAAGATTTTGACTGGAGGCGGCGAACGGCACGTGGAGGGAGAGCAAAAGTTGTTGGAATTGGGCTCCAAGCAAGAAGATCTTTGGGGAGGCGGGTTAGATTGGGAGACGAAGGAAATTGACTATAATTCCATGATCAACATCCGACCTTCGCAGGATAATCCGAGTCGGGATGTGTTGTCACCGAGTATAAGAAAACAAATAGATACTATAGTTGGCCAATTATTTGGATTATGAGAGATGTGGCTATCATGGACATTGCGATGAACCTTGGCCGTATCGGCAATTGGGCGGCCGATGATTTTGACGGGAAAGAGAAACGGATCAACATGTTTCTTGAGCAAACAAACAACTATTTATCCGGCTTGGATATAACCGCGTATCCTGAATCCACACAACACGCACTTACCCGATTTTCTCAAGCATTTCATTCGCTTCGCACGCAAACACCCAGTGCACCCGATGAACAACTTCAGTGGGCGGAAGCAATGCTTACCTGGAGCAATATCCTGACGCATAAAGCCAAAATCAATCTATCATGAAACAGTTTTATCTTACTGAAAACGTCACGAAAGACAAGCTTGTTCATCAGGGGCTATTTTATCAACCAAAAAAGAAATCAAAAAGGGCGATGCTGTTCGTCCATGGGTTGACGGGGACGTTTTATAATCACGTGAAGCTTTTTGAGTTGTTTGCGTCTGCCTGTGAAAATAGTGGGATAGGGTTTGCCGCATTTAATAACCGCGGCCATGATATCGTGACGGGGATTAGGAAAATTGATCCGAAGGAACCAAAGGGGTATACGAAGGTGAACGGTGGGGCGGGGTATGAGCGGTTTGAAGATTGTGTCTATGACATCGATGCCGGGATTTCATTTTTAGTAAAACAGGGATATTCAGAGATTATTCTGGCTGGTCATAGCACCGGGGCGAATAAGGTGTGCTATTATGGCGGGACTAAAAAAGATGCCAGAGTAGCAGGGATTATCCTATTGTCTCCGGTAAGTGATCGGCTGGATCCGGCGCTTGATAAAAAAACGATTGATAAACAACTTTTGGAGATGAAAAAGAAAATTGAGGAAGGACGAGGGGATGAACTTCTTTCAGGCGTCCATGTGTTTCCGATGACCCCACGGCGTTTTGTGAGCCTCTACTCGCCGCGTTCGTCGGAGGATACGTTTGATTACGGCGACACAAAACCAACATTAACATATTTTTCCGCGATACACGCGCCACTCCTCCTTCTGATTGGCTCTCTAGATGAATACCTTGATCGCCCGGTGAAAAAATTTCTTGACGTATTTGATCAATATGCCCGATCGAAAAACTATAAAAGCATCATCATTCCCGGCGCGCTCCATGGATTTAATGGAAAAGAAAATATAGCGGTGGATGCGATGTTCCGTTGGGTGAGGGGAATTTAAATATGGCTGAAGAAATACGAGTAAAAATAAAAAACAAGAAGGGACTTCTTTTGGTCGGGGTGCTTCATGTGCCGGCAGGGGAGGGGAAACGCCCGGCAGTTATTACTCTTCACGGATTTACCGGGTATAAAGAAGAAAAAAATAGTGTTTCTCTTGCCCGAGAGTTATCAGAGCGAGGATTTATGGTCATCCGGTTTGATTGCTCGGGGAGCGGGGAGAGCGAAGGAACAATGAAGGATGACTATCGGATGACGAATTATATATCTGATATTGATAGTGTCTACCAATTTATTTATAACCACCCGAGGGTAGATGCCAAGCGTATCGGCGTATGGGGCCATAGCATGGGGGCTATGCTCGCTGTTATTTTTGGCAGTAAACATCCGGAATTAAAAGCGATTTGTGCGGTTTCTCCTCCGAAGCAGATGGGGACCACTGATTGGCTTGCGCAGTTTCTGGACGATTGGAAACGAACGGGTTGGTTTACGAAAGTCAGCACCAGTGGACACGGCGAAAGTCGGGTGCCCTGGGCATTTATGGAGGACGCGGCGCAATATAATACGCTTGATTACGCGGGCGACGTACGAAGTCCGCTTATGGTGATTTTAGGTCTCGCAGAAGACACGGTGCCGCCGGAACACACAAGAGAAATATTTCGGAAGGCCGATGAGCCCAAGGAGTTGGTGGAAATACCCGGCATGAGTCATAATTATAAAAAGTTTCCGAAGTATACTCGACGAGTGAACGATACGGTCATTCCGTTTTTTGAAAAGTACTTGAAATAATGTGAGGACAACATAATGCATGAATACTATCGCGATCCGCAAGGGAGTTGAAAAAGATATTCCCACATATATCAGACTTCAGAAAAATGACGGTTTTCCCCATCAATACTATTTGATACCGAAACGGGTTAAGCAGTTATTTGATCGTGGCGAGCAATTTTTTATCGCGAGTATTGATCAAATCCCGGTCGGGTTTTCCTCTGTTGATTTTGAGATACGGGCTCAAGCGCATTTTTTGTGTGTTGATAAAAGGTTTACAAGAAAAGGAGTTGGCAGCATGCTCATGAATGCACTTGTTCACGAAGCAAAGGCTCGGGGATACACCCATATGTCTTCCTATGTTGAGGCAGATTCATTAAAGGAGTTTTTTTTGAAAAAACATGGATTTGTACAGGTAGGATATTATAAAAATAGATACGGTACCGGAAAAGATGCGACGATTTGGGAAGTAGATTTATCTCTAATCAAAGAGAAATAAACGGAGTAAAATATTCGCCGGTGGGGACCATGGAATTATTGATGCCCCCCGACCTATGAGTGAGGAATTTTTGAAAGAAGTGATAGAATGGTTCACACAGACACTGTGAACGATATCGTAATAACTCCAGCAAAACTTGATGATATAGATACCCTTTTTCGGTGGGGAGAGGAGAATTGGGAGCTGTGGGGGGATGATAAGTACAAATGGTTTTCTAAAGCCTCGCTGACTAAGTGGTTGAAGGACCCGAAGGACGACGTTTTGTTGGTCGCGAGAAAAAGCGGTATCCCCATAGGGATGTTTATGGTGCTCACGCTTCGTGATTGGGCGTTTGGCGTTGGGTTATTTATACAAAAAGAATACCGTCGGCTTGGACTTGCAAAGCGACTGCTTGATGAGGCGACGCGGAGATTGAAAGAAAAAGGTGTAGAAAGTATGATACTGTTGGTTGATACGAAAAACGAAGCAGGGATAGCATTTTATAAAAGAGAAAAGTTTTACCAGGGTTACCCATTTTTCATGATGACGAAAGTATTATAAAGGGAGTAAAAATGAATAAAATTGTTTCGACCAATCCAGCAAAGAATTACAAAGTATTAGGTTCTATCGATGTATCTTCATCAAATGAGATCAAAGCTAACGTCATCAAGGCGCGTGCTGCAGCTGTTGGATGGAAGTTGTTGGGTGTTAATAAACGCTGTAAATTATTACAGCCTCTTTATCAGCAATTTTTGAAACGTAAAAATGAAATAGCATTACTCGTGATGAGGGAAATCGGAAAACCCATCACTGAAGCAAAAAGCGATTTAGATTGGGACGATGGATACTTTCAGGATTTTTTTGACCTCGGAGCAACATATTTAGAGGATGAGATTTCATATCAAAATAACGGGAAAACACATAGGATTATCTTTGAGCCCTTAGGAGTCGCTGCGGTCATCGTTCCCTGGAACTATCCGTTTGGCAATTTTTTGTGGGGTGTAATTCCCAATCTTATTGCAGGCAATACCGTAGTTTTTAAACACTCTGAGGAGTGTCCCTTGATGGGGAAGTTGATTGACGAGATGATGGATTCCCTTCATTTGCCGGAGGGAATTTTTTCCCAAATATATGGAGATGGTAAAGTTGGGGAGCAGTTGGTCAATAGCGACATTGACCTCATCTGGTTTACCGGAAGTACTGGTGTGGGAAAGAAGTTGTATGAAATAGCAGGAAAGAAGTTTATAAAAGGGATTATGGAGCTCGGAGGATCAAATCCGGCTATTGTTTTTGATGATGTAGACATCGACACCATCATCGGGACATTGTACACAGGCAGGTTTATGAACTGCGGGCAAGTATGTGACGCGACAAAACGTCTTATTGTCCATGAGTCGTTATTTCAACGTATCGTTGAGAAGCTAAAGACACGAATAGCATCAGTCAAGATCGGCGATCCGGAAGACGAGGTTACGGAGTTAGGGAGCTTAGTGGCAAAACGGCAACTTGAACTGTTGGAAGGACAAGTTGCAGATGCCGTACGCAAAGGCGCGCACGTTGTCATTGGAGGAAAGCGGCCGGAAGGCTTGAAAGGAGCATACTACCTGCCTACCATCCTCACCAATGTCAAACGGACGATGCGCGTATGGAAAGAGGAAGTCTTTGGACCGGTGCTTCCTGTTGTTACGTTTCAGACGGAAGAGGAGGCGGTTATGTTGGCTAACGACACACCGTATGGGCTTGGGGCACAAGTATTTTCCAAAGACGTTGATCGGGCTATCCGAATAGCCAATAAAATCAATGCCGGTTGTGTCGATGTTAATGGGGGAAATCATTGGCAGCCATGCACGCCGTTTGGCGGATATAAGGGGTCAGGCAAAGGGAGGGAACATGGAAAACATGGATTCCAGGAACTTTGTCAGATAAAAGTGATTGCGTTGGGATAGGGTAGATATGAAACTCAAAGATAAAGTCGCTATCATTACAGGTTCTTCCCGCGGGATCGGGCGCGCGACGGCTATATTGTTTTCTCAAGAAGGAGCAAAGGTTGTCATCAACTACGTCAAGGAAAAGAAAAAAGCGGATGAAGTAGAAAAAATTATCGGAAAGAAAAATTGTCTGGTTGTCCAGGCGGATGTGGCGACGGAAGATGGGGTCAAGAAGTTAGTCGGGGAAACGATGAAGCGGTTCGGGCGGATTGATATATTAGTGAACAACGCGGGGGTGATAGGAGAACGTGGATGGAAAACGGGGATCGAAGCGTGGCGGAAAACTTTGGATGTAAATCTCACATCGGCGTGGCTCATGACCAAAGAAGTTACGCCTATTATAGAGAAACAGGGGAGCGGATCTATCGTCAATCTCGCCTCCACGGTGGGCCTACTCGGCGTTGCTCCAATTCTCGCGTACTCCTGCGCGAAGGGAGGACTCGTCTCGATGACCAAAGCATTTGCCAAGGAACTGGCTCCTACGATACGGGTAAACGCAGTAGCACCGAGTAACGTCATGACGGATATGACCAAAAGTGCCGGACCCGACCTTATCGAATTTTTCCGGCAGGAAACACCACTCAAGCGCATTGCGGCTCCCGAAGAACTCGCAAAGGCAATTTTATTCCTGGCCTCTGATGATGCAAGTTACGTGACCGGCCATACGCTCGTCGTGGATGGGGGATATAGTTTGAAATAACCATGACACACCAAGAGTTTTCTACGTGGGTTGAGCGTTTAGGGAAAGCGTGGGTCATGCGGGATCCAGATATGGCGGCGGGTCTGTGCGCCGAGAACGTGTTGTATTATGAAGACCCTTTTGCAGAGCCGTTAGAAGGACGTACGGCTGTGCGAGAAATTTGGGAAGAAGTTCCAAAAACCCAAAAAGATATTCGATTTACCTTTGACATAATGGCCGTTCATGGTCAGATGGGTATCGCTCATTGGTCCGCGTCTTATACGAAGATTTCCAGCGGAAAGAGGGTACCACTAGATGGTGTGTTCGTGGTGACTTTGGATGAAAAAGGATTATGCAGCGAGTTCCGTATGTGGTGGAATAGTAAGTCCTAAGACGATATCCCCGTTAAGGAATTATTGAAGGTATGGTTGGCAGGGCATCCATCGGATTGACGGGCGTGCCGTCCTGGTAGATCTCCAGATGGAGATGGTTACCCGTCGACCAGCCGGTCGAGCCCACTTCCCCGAGCACGGTATTTTTGTCTACTGATTGTCCTTCTTTGACTTCGACTTTGGACAAATGGGCATAGAGGGACTTGGCGCCTTTGTCATGCTCGATAAGCATGTGTTTTCCATAGCCAAAAGGATTGGATTCAACCTTCACAACTTTGCCTTCAGCAATGGATTTGATGGGCGTGCCCTTTGGGTCAGTGAGATCCAGGCCCGGATGTCCAGAGGAAAAGCGTGAAGTGAGGCCAAAACGGGAAAGCGGCCATTGGAAACGTGCTATAGTCGGTACTATCTCGACGATAGTCTCCGTTGTCTCGCGCATGACTTCAAACTCTGATGAGACAGCGTTAGTTTGCGGCACGATAATAGCTGCGACAAACGCAAAGCTGGCCAGATTGACGCCCATAATTTGTCGCATATGGAGCTTCTCTATGTGCTTGCGGAGAAACCCCGGTTTATGGATCGGGCTTCTGTCGTATCGTTGTTTGATCAGATGAAAGAGATTTTTCATATAGGTATATCCGCCGCCGTTTCCTTAGAGCCTTGCCAGCCATCAAAAAGCCACTCCCTTTTGGAGTGGCACAAGAAGACAATAATAGCATAAATACGCTCTAAAGTCAAATTACACAAAAGTTGTCCTCTGTTGCGTCCCTGTGCTATGATTGTGGGTACATGAAGCGAAAAATCGGATTTTTTATTGGTGTCGTTGCCGTCATTCTTCTCGTGTTAGGGGTCGTAAAGCTCGTCGGGGGTGCGAAACCGAAAGATGGCGCTCTGACAGTCCAAAGTAACCCACCCGCAAGTGTATTTTTGGATAATAAACATATTGGGAGGACGCCGGTAACCAAATATGCGGTCGCCCCTGGCGACTACACGATCCGTATCGTACCGGAAGGCACCGTGGCGCCACTGGCATCCTGGCAGGAAAGCGTGAAAATAGCCTCAGATATATTGACGTATGTGAACATCGTTCCGGCAGAATCCGAGTTTGCCACAGCGGTGGAAACCATATGGCTTGAAAAAATTTCGAGCAAAAACTCGGAGGTGAACGTCGTAACCAATCCCGATGGCGCGACGATATCGCTTGACGGGACAACCAAAGGTATCACGCCAATTTCGATTCCTAACGTATCTGCGGGCGACCACAGCCTTGCGCTTGCCTCTCCCGGGTTTTTAGCCAGAAGTCTGAAGATAAAAACTACTGCCGGTTACAAATTGTCGGCAGTGGTTAAACTCGCCTTATCCGGCTCTCCACAGGAGGCGTCGCCCTCTCCGACGCCAGCCGCAGGCACACCAGCGCCAACCGGTAAAACGACCCCCACACCCACAAAGGCAACATCATCGACGGATCCGATTAAGCCATTCGTGACCATCAAAGATACGCCGACCGGGTTTCTCCGAGTCCGAATGGAGCCGACGACATCCGCTACAGAAGCTGCCCAAGTCAAACCCAGCGAGAAATTCTCTATATTGGACTCCAAGCAAGATGCGAAAGGAACGACGTGGTATCAGATCGCCTACGATAGTACGAATAAAGGGTGGGTTTCCGGGCAGTACGTCACAAAGACGGAATAAAATAATCCGACCAATCCAGACCAATAACCCAATCCGACCAATGAATGATGCAATGGAGTAAATGATTTAATCATTTATTACATTTGTTTTTCATTGATTGGTCAAATTGGTAAATTAGTCGGATTGAAACATTGGCACTTTACCCTCCAATCCCATACACGACCACGAGGACCATCCCTACCCAGAGGATGACGGTCGTTAGAAGCGGGAGGTCGCTGGTCAAAATCTTTTCCGGAGATTCCCCTTTTCCTTCGTAAATAAGCTGCATGTAGCGCATGATGCCATACAGCACAAATGGGATCGTGATCATCATCCATTTTCGACCGGGGAGATCGGAAAAAAACTCCGTATAGTTGCGCAAAAAAAATCCTTCGCTATACGGTCTGGCGAGAAATGTAAAAAACGCGTAGGTGAGAAAGGTCGAGTTGGCAAACATGGCGGTGTAGGTGTCCAGAAGTTTCTCCGAATAGTGGGAGAGGCTTGCACGCGTATCGCGGGGAAGCACTCCTTCGTAGCTCTGAATGAGTGTGAGTTCAGCACGTCGTTTTCCTACCGCCAAAAATAAAGCGAGAGAAAGTGCGGCAAGCGCAAGCCAAATGGATATGTGGTAGCCGGTGGCTGCCTCACCAGCGTAAACGCGCAGAATATAGGCCATGGTGATCGTAAGGATATCTATCACCGTATACCGTTTGAGAAATAATGAATATCCGTATTGTACGGCTAAAAATACGATCGCGAAGATAAAAAAGAGATGCCCGATTTGGTTGCTTATCAGTAGTCCGGCCGCCGCAAGAATAAAAGACGTGAGACCCGCATATCGCAGAGGCAGGGTCCCGCTTGCAATGGGCCGGAATTTTTTAAATGGGTGCTTCCGGTCCTTGGGCGCATCAAGAATATCATTAAAGATATAATTGGAGGAGGACAATAAACAAAAAGCAATAAATGCTTGGACGGAACGCCATAACAAATCGCCGTTAAATAGCTGTCCGGTAAAAAGGATAGTGGTAAAAATGGCGAAGTTCTTTAGCCACTGTCGGGGTCGGGCGGATTTAAAAAGTGCGAGAAGATGTTGACCCATGCAATAAATCCTCCTATAGAGACAGCAACCAGTATGAACGTAAAAAGTTTTTGTTGACTATTGACGGAGAGAGCGATCCACCCCAGTATAGCCGACACCCCCCAGTAAAACAAGGCAATTCTTCTTTTGCCCCACCCCAGGTCAAGGAGCCGGTGATGGAGATGCCCGCGATCTGCCCATACGGGTGATTTCCCTTTTCCTAAGCGTCGGATCAGGGTATAGGCGGCATCGATCGTAGGTACACCAAGAACCAAGATGGCGGTACCGAGTTTACCGAAGGAAAGGATGCCTAAGATGGCGAGGAGAAAACCAGCGAGTGTTTTACCACTATACCCCGGCATGATTTTTTGGGGATAGATGTTCCATGGGAGAAACCCGAGAAAGGCGCCTGCGACAAGAAAGGCAAGAACGGTAACGTAAAGTTGTGAGGTGTCAACAGCGCTGTACCGGAGGGACAAAAGACCAATGACGAACGCACTGATGGCCACAAATCCCGGCATCTGACCGTCTACACCAGCTGACCATCCAATGATATTCATGGTCCAGAGAATCCAGACAAAAGCCAGCAGATCAGCCCAAATCAAAATGGAATGCGAACCAAAGAGTTCAAACGATACCCGCCACAAATCCAGCCGGATGATGCCACCGGTGATGGGATTAGTGATATAGGGGATGCCTGCTCCGGCGCCAATCACGATAAGTGCTGCAATCACATTCGTTGCGAGCCGCAAGTAGGGGCTTACGTCTCCTTTATCGTCGATGAGACCGACGAGCGTGAGAAGAGAGGCTGCGATAATGATACCAATGATGAGTTTAGACAGCGGTAGAAACAATAAGATCGCAGTGATGGTGCCTAGATAAATAGCCAAGCCGCCAGCCCGTGGGATGATGCCGGTGTGGGTGTGAGCGGGATGAGGGCGCTTCGCAGAATCGTCAACCAAGCCCCACCGGATAGCAAGACGGCGCACGATCGGTGTCGCCAGAAGCGTAATGCAAAGAGCGGTCAGAAACGCCGGAAATGTTTGCAACATTATTGTTACGATACGAGAAAAAGAATTTTTGTCAGTGTCACAAGGGAGAGAATCGAAACGAGGAGTGCAGTAATCGCAAGGATTTGCGTAAAGATCAACATCTCACGGGTAATAAAACGTGCGACTATAGTATTGACCATGAGGATAATGAACGATCCGGCAGGGAGAAGGGCGAGCCAGAGCGGGTGAGCCAGCCGGTCGGTGCCCCATGGTTTCCCATACCAGAGAGGAACAAGCGGCGGAAGAAAGTTATAGCGCCAAAAAAGAAGTATTGCGGAGATTGTGATACCGGCGAGAGCTAGTTTTCGGCATATGGAAATAACCCAGTTATCTTGATTTTCTTCCCACAGTGTGTGGATGTTTTGCTTGAGGAGTGGTAAAAGGGGAAAACGTTGCATCATAGTTAGTCAGCGTTTTTGTGCAATAGCAACGGATGCCCGGTAGGCGATAGAATATGATCCGTCTTCGGCCACTAAGAACGCCCGCGTTGGATAAAGGGGAAAATCAGCCACCATTTGATCGGGAGAGACCAACACTCCGCCGACGTACCAGGGAAAAGGAATGTTCTGTGGGTTGTAGAGAAACACCCGAGATGGGTCATTGCTATAGTATATCGTTTCAAAAAAAATCAATGGGCTTTGAGCAAGAATGATGTCACCATTTTTTTTCAGCGTGTTCACTTCCTGTATTGTCGCTCGAATATCGAGCTTCGCGTGTTGGGAAGGATACCAGACATTAAATGCTAAAGCACCAAGCACCAAACACCAAGCACCAAGCTTTTGGAGTGTGTGATTTCTGATGGCCTCTAGAGCGAATGCGACAAGAAAAATTTCTGCAACGGTCACACCTATGAGGTATCGGTTCACAAATAAAGGTTTGACAAAGGATACGCCGATGACGATGGCAAGCGGAACAAAGATGCTAAATAAGAAAATGGTATTACGGGCTCTGGTAGCTTTATGGTATATCGCAAAGGAAAATGCCACCAGGAGGATAAGCGAGAGGTTGGCGGTAAGCCCCCAGAGGTGCCACGGCGTCCCTTCATACCCCAGGTACATATTGCCCAGAACTGACCTCACGAGATTCACGTTTACCGGAAAATACCAGGATTGTTTCAGTGTTGCGGCTTCACGGATGACCCGTATGAGCCAGGGCAGCATGCTTGAAACGACCAAGACGGAGCTTGCGACCATGGGTTCGCGGATCAGTACCAAAGGTTTGGTAAGCTTGCCCCGGTGGAGGGCAAGCCAGTGAAGTGTTTGGGCCGCAAAGAAAAATAAGAAGTACGTATGGGTATAAAATCCAAGGATGGTCGCCAAAACCCATATGCGCCATCGTGACTGACTATAGGCAAAGAGTGAAAGTACGGCAAAGAATGTGTACCAGCCGTATGTACGGATTTCAAATGCGTAGTAGATGAGCATGGGATTGGTGAAAAAGAGGATGGGTGTGACCCACGAGAGCCAGTGTTTGTGAAACAATTTTTCGCTCCAAAAAATGACCACGATGGTGGCCAGAGTAAACCCGAGAAGTGACAAACTTCTGATGGCAATTTCGCTTGTCCCGAATACGCGTATCCAATAGTGCAGGAGGAGATAATAGACGGGTGGCTCAAAGGTGAGGTTTTGGATGATGAAGGAAACGGGTTTTTGGGCGACCAATATGGAGAATGCCTCATCCCTCCAGATACTCTGGGTGAAGTAGAGAAGAGGAGAGTGTTGGATGAGCCAAGTTAGCATAAAGTACGGGACGTACGAAAAGTACAGGAAGTACGGGAAGGTTTACGTTTTGCCTCCCGTACCTTTCATACATCCTGTACATCCCGTACTTTCATTATACCTTTTCCGTCACGCGATACTCCAGTCGTTTTCCAAGCATAAGGCGGGTATGGGCATCTAATCCCGGAAGTGCCGCCAAAAAGAACGAAACGACGGGCAGAGTAAACCATTGGAGGTAGAGAAACGGGAGTTTCCAAGACGCGAATTCTTTTGGCCGGGGAGGCTTCACCCGGAGATCTATGATGATGACCACGAGGAGAAATACCGCAGAGAGAGTGAGGATGCCGGAGGAAATTTGAGCGAGATTATGTCCTAACACCGTCCGGCTGAAAGCGGGATTAAGGATTGGCGGGATAGCGCTTCCCAGGGTTAAGATAAACCAGTTGGATGGCCAGAAAATATGATGTTCCAGAAGAAATAGAAGCCGCCGCAAGCGATCAGATAGGGATATCTGACCGTTGAGGAAGACTCCCCGGATGACGTAAGGGATATCGGAGACGCCCCATGCCCAGCGTTTAGACTGTTCATATTGATTGACGAGAGATCCGATAAAGGTCCGGCTTTCCGCAGCGTCAACGAGCACGGGTAAAAATATGCCACGGGTGGATACCTTTTCTCCCAGGGCGAAGTATACTTTAAAAAATAAGTGATAATCTTCCGGGATGACATCCACATCCCAGTAGCCTACCCGGACTGCCGTGGCAAGGGGGAGTGAGTAGGTAGAGAAGTTGATAAATCTGCTTTGCTGTGAGAGTAGCGCTAGGTTCCAAATGCTTCCCAAGGTATTCAGTACGCGGGTGGGTAGCGGGATGCGCCAGATATTAGAATAAAAAAGGATCGCGCCTTGGTAAAAATGAAATTCCCGGTCCGGGTCAGTGAGAAATTGACACGTGAGAGCCGAGAAATATTTAGGATGGAGAAGCGCATCCGCATCACATGAGGTTACGGTGGCTTGATCTACGGTGATATGCCAACCTTTGAGAGCAGCGACTAATTGTCTCGCGGCCCACGCCATATTGCTGGATTTTCCGGCTACTTCACCATGATGGAGGATATGCCGCGTAACGAGGAAGTGTCCGAATTGATTGCTAAATTCCTGTTTGAGAAGCGTGCCAGTATCCCGCGCATTCGGATCTTTATCTTCCGTGGCAAGCACCACAATTAATCGTTTGAGTGGGAAGTCCTGCTTCGCGAGATTTTCGAGTGTCCGGCGCAAAATATGGATAGGTTCGTTGTATTGGGGGATAATGATGGCGTGATAAAGCCTCGGAAAGCCCGGGGTTTTTATGGCTTGCGAGTACCAATCAAGCTTTATGTGGGCTTGAAGGGTTATGAAGGATTGGATGGCGTGGAGGGCCAGCGTAAATGATTTATAAAGCCAGTATACGTCAAACGTGATAATGAGGTAGGCGACCATTGCCGGGTGGGCGAATGATAGCCACAGGGGCATGGTAATAAGGAGCCAGCTCGTACCCGGCACGAGAATTTCGAGCATACGACGTGTTTTATTGGGGTATCGCGTAAAGAGTTGGCGCATACAGTCAATCTAAATTATACCACGGATTGTACTTAACGGAGGTTTGGGAAGCCGATTCTATCGGCTTTGTGGTAGATGAAGTAGTAAAAGAACGCGGAAAAACTTCTCGAAACAAGCTGCCAGAACCCTTCGTTACCCCGCCTTCCAGAGGCAACGACGAAAAAATTTTGACTGAAGATTATGCGCCCCGTGGACATGACGCGCCGGGCAATTTCGATATCTTCGGCTATTTTGAAATCCTCCGGAAATCCCCCTGCGGCAAGGGCGTTTTTGCGGTAAAACGCCATGTTTTGGCCGGTGGCGAAAGGGATTTTGAATATCGCATAGGTGAGGGTATTTGCAAACGGTTGGATGATATTGATATAGAACCGATACCACCATGGGCCGTCGGGTACGCGGAATCCTCCGAATACGCCCACAACATGATTTTTTTCCATGTGGCCCAGTATTGTGGAAAGCCAGTTGGTGGGAAGAATCGCATCAGCATCCGTGTATGCCACGATATCACCCGCTGCTGCTTTTAGTCCTTTATTTCTGCTGTAGCCTATGGAGCGCCGGTCAACCGTGACGATTTTGGCGTCATATGATTTGGCAATTTGGGCAGTTTTGTCCTCGGATTGTGCATCAATGACGATGATTTCATCCGGCTGCCGGTCAAGGGCCTTGACGGAGGCTAGGGTCTTCGGAAGATATTTTTCTTCGTTTAAGGCCGGGATGATGAGCGTGACGGTCATAGGAGTTTATACTAGGATACTCGGATACTAGGAAATTTGGAAGAGGGCATGCGCATTGGCTGTCGTTGCTTCCTCAATTGCTTTGACTGAAATACCATGAAGCCGGGCGATTTGATCCGCGATCAGCGGAATGTATTTGGGTTCGTTTCGTGTCCCGCGATGGGGGGCGGGAGTGAGATACGGCGAGTCCGTTTCCAATAGGATCATGGAAAGGGGAATGGAAGGGATGATGGACTGGAGATGTTTGGAGTAGGTGACATTGCCGTCAAATCCTATAAAAAAGCCCCGTTCTCGTGCTTGGCGCACTTCCTGTAATCCCCCGGAAAAGCAATGGATGACCCCTCGCAAATCCTCGGGGTAAACCCCCTGCGTTGGTTTAAAAACGCTATCGATAACTTCAAAAAAGTCATCAAATCCATCGCGGCAATGAAAAATAACGGGGAGGTCATATTTCAGTGCGAGTTCAAGTTGATCGGCGAAGAGCCGCTTCTGTTTATCTTTTTTCCCAAGGGCTTCCTCCCCAACATATTGATGATAATCCAGTCCGCATTCGCCCATGGCAACAATACTTCGTGACACGTGATACGTGACACGTGACACGGTTGAATGGCTTTGTGGTTGTGACTGGTGAAGTCCGTCACGGATAATTTTATCAAGCTGTGAGACATCGGGGTCATGTTGTGCTTCGTACGGGTGGATGCCCACCGCGGCAAAGATGACCCCCGCGTGTTTGCAGGCCAGATTGACGGCTTGGAGTGAAGAAAACAGATCAACGCCGGGATTAATAAATTGTTTAACACCCGCCTTTTTTGCGTTGCCGATGACCATCGCTTGGTCAGCGTCATATTGGGGGAAATTTAAATGACAGTGAGTGTCGATATACATATTGGTTTTATAAGGTAGTACCTTGCAGTACTGCAAGGTACTACCTTGAGAAATTAAGTCAAACGTGGAAATAACGGTGGTTGGGATTGAATCGTTGGTCTCGTAAATTGGGCGAGGATTTTTTCGGCGGTGTCCGGGAGAAATGGCTGGAGGAGGGTTGCGATTTCTACGATTTGTTGTATGGATTTCTCAAGAACCTCATGAAGTACATCGCCGGTAAGCTTCCATGGTTCGTTTTCGTCGATGTGTTTGTCTGCGGCTTTGACTTTATCCCATACGTACGCCAACGCATCATTAAAACGATATTCCTCAAGCGCCTTTTGATAAGCTCCTTTGTTTATTTGCTGATAGCTGACCCGCTTCGCCGGAGCTCCCGCGAGGCGAGTAGCTGATAGCTGAAAGCTCAGTCCCTGTGCAAGTTTTCCAACCCTCGCCACTAAATTCCCCAGGCCATTGGCAAGATCAGCATTATATGTTTTTTTAAATTCTTCTTCGGAGAAGTCTCCATCGTTGAAGGGTGAGAACTTTGCGAGGAAGTAGTACCGTAATGGATCTACCCCGTATTTTTTGATAAGCATCACGGGGTCAATGACATTGCCTAACGTCTTACTCATCTTTTGTCCGTTGACGGTGAAGTATTCATGGACGAAGATATTTTTTGGCAGTTCAAGGCCTGCAGACAAAAGAAAGGCCGGCCAATAGATCGCATGAAATCGGGTAATGCCTTTGCCGATGGCGTGGATATCCGCTGGCCACCACTTCTTGTAGGTTTTTTCATCCCATCCAAATCCGACGCCGCTTTGATAAATGTTGAGCGCATCAAACCATACGTATATCCGTTGCGTCGGGTCTCCCGGTACCGGTACGCCCCAGTTTTTGGCGCGCTCATTGGAGCGGGAAATGCTGATGTCATTTAAGCCCCGTTCCAGAAATGCTACGACCTCATTTTTCCGTTTTTCGGGGACGATATGTAATTGACCGCTTTGAATTTTTTCCTTGATTTGTTGTTCATATTTACTTAACCGGAAGAACCAATTTTTTTCTTTAACCGTCTGTAGGGGTTTCCCGGGATGCTCAAAGCATTCGCCTTGATCATTGAGCTCCTCGCGCTCATAGAATGTTTCGCACCCGACACAGTAGAGTCCTTCATACGTTTTTTGATAAATATCGTCGTTTTTGGCACAGAGCTCCCAGAGTTTTTTGCTGGACGGGAAATGATGCGCATGGTCGCTTCCTTTTTGCCATACGTCATATGTTGCGTTGAGCTGAATGGTGAGTTCTTCAAAAAGTTTATTATTTTTATCGACAAACTCCTGAACGGGCGACCCCGCTTTTTCGGCTGCCTGTACGTTTTTGAGTGCATTTTCGTCGCCGCCACATAGGGTCAGTACCTCATCACCGACCAGTTTGTGGTAGCGGGCGATGCAATTCGTCTGTACGAACTCAAGGGCGTGTCCAATGTGCGGAGCCGCATTGACATAGGGGATGGCGCTGGTGATATAAAACTTTTTTGTCATGTTGACCTTGAGTTTACCGCTTCCGGAGCAGTAACTCAACCGAGAGGAGGGAAGCAATGAGAAGGATCGGATATATGATCTCTCGAAGGCCGAAAAATCGCAGCGTAAGGAGAATGAGAAGCCCTCCGGTGATCAAAAAAATGTGCCGTGCAGCATCTATGAAATAAAGAAGAAGACTGATGATGATCGCGGTAATAAGGATAAAAAATAATAGCATTACCTGCCATGAATCCGGAGCGTGCACATTAATAAACCAAGCAAGTGCGCTGATGCCTGAAATGCCAACAAAGAGCCACCAGACGGATCGGTAAGGTTGAAACATACCAGGTAGTGAAAATTCGACCTTTGTGTTACGCGGTCGAATACTAAAACCTCCAATAACGAATATAGTTTATATCGGTTTAGACCATTACTACTTTATGACGAGAATATGCCATAGTCGAATTTCTACTACCTGGCATACAGTTTCATTGTAGGATGTTTTATGCAGGTGATACAATGCTCGTGCACTATGCAACCGGATTTTCTCATCCTCATTGTCATTATTATAATCGGATTTATTGTGCTTGGGTGGCTCGTGAAAGGTGGGCTAGACAAGCTTGGAAGCAAAAAAGAAGATACGACGATGACAGAGTGGCTCAAGAGTATGCAGGCCTCCGTCGAGCATACGAACAAGACGCTTAATGAAGCCATGCGGGGGCAAACCGGAGATGTATCGAAAATATTGCAGGAGAATGCCAAACAACTCAATGAACGCCTGGATACCGCCGCACGCGTAATCGGAGATCTTAAAAAAAATCTTGGTGAAATGAGCGAAGTTGGCCGCGGTATCCGTTCACTTCAGGAATTCCTCCAGTCGCCGAAACTGCGGGGCAACATCGGCGAGCAGGTCCTCACGGATATGATCGGACAGACGTTTCCGAAAAATTCTTTTCACTTGCAGTATTCCTTCAAGTCCGGTATGAAAGTCGACGCAGTTCTCAAGACTGACGCGGGCCTTCTTTGCATCGATTCCAAGTTCCCCATGGAAAACTTTGCGCTCATGCATAAAGGGGAAACGGAAGAGAACCGTACCCGCGCCAAGCGCGAGTTTATCGCGGATATCAAAAAACACGTAGGAGATATCGCCAAAAAATACATCTTGCCGGAGGAGGGCACGATGGACTTTGCGCTTATGTACATCCCGTCGGAATCCGTCTACTACGAGATAGCCAATATGGAGGAGCTCATGGGATACGCCCGGAAACTGCGCGTCTATCCCGTCTCTCCCAATACGCTCTATGCGCATCTGCAAGTATTGCTTTTGAGTTTTCAGGGCAAAGATTTGGAGCAGAAATCAAAACAAGTGTTTCAACTCCTTCGTGCAATCCAGAAGGATTACGGGAAAGTCGAAGAAAATCTCGGCGTCTTGGGCCGCCACATCACAAACGCCAATAACACCATGAGTTCCGTCTCATCCGCATTCGGCCTCATGGGCCAAAAATTATCACAGACCAAAACGCTCGGTGAAGCACCTGAGGAAGCGTCTTGACAAATGTTATATAAAGTTTATATAATATCGTCATGAACACGCAAATGATCAATTTTTCTATCCCTACTGCACTTCTGCGCCAGATGGATCGCCTCGCGGAAGAAGAATCCCGTAATAGGAGCGAGTTTCTGAGAGAAGCAGTTCGTCAATATATGCAAGAACGGGAAGATCGAAAGAGGGATTTTTCTTTGATGCGAAAAAGCGCTGAACGTATCAACATGACAGAGGAAGAGGCTTATGCATACGTAGAAAAAATTCGAAATTCGCTTCCGATAAACCGGAAAAAATCCCCATGAGGGTAGTGATCGATGCAAATATTGTCATAAGTTTTTTGCTTTCAAAAGGAGATACAGTCTCCTTTATTTTTGATGCGTGGGAGAATGAAACATTTGAAGTACTAATGAGTACAGATATTCTCACAGAATTAGATGATGTTATAGATCGTTCAACAAGATTGACCAAAGGCAACGTTGATCAGTTGATGGCAGCAGCGATGAAGCGCCGATTGCGAAAAAATACAACCAGAATTTCTGTTATTTCCAGTGTACATGAGTCAAAAGATGATAAAGACAATCGGTATCTGGCGTGTGCTAAAGATGGAGATGCGGATTACATTGTGACTGGGGACAAAAAGCATTTGCTTTCGCTGAAAACATTCGGTACGACAAAAATTGTGTCGCCGAAAGAGTTTGTCGAGATCTTACGAGAAGAGGGTTAAAATTATTGCGTTACAATATAACCGGAAGTATGATCTTTCCCAAAGATACATTTCTCCATCATTCGGAAGAAATATTTTATGAATCGTGATGTATGATTTATTGCCGTTTTAACCATTGAATAATGGTCTCTACGAGTTCTTCTTCTTTGCTTAAAAAATTATGAACGGCGTTGTCAATGATTTTTGCCTCAAAATGTTTAGAGATAGTGCGTTCTTTTAGTAGTTGGATTGCTTTTTTTTGTTCGATACCCATTGCAACGTCGTTTTCGGGGTTGACGACTAATATGGGTAGAGTGATTTTATTAAAATTTTTATATTCTTTTTCCGGGTGCGTACCATTGAAAATAAACACATTAGAGTTTGGGTTTGTGTAATTCCAGAAGCTCGCGGCAGATATAGGACAATTGCTCCAAAGACGAATTGGCATGAGATCCCTTCCTTTTCCTTCATCGATCATCCGTTTAGCAACCAGTGAATATTTAGGCCAATCCGGTACGCTTGAGTCAAATTGGTAGTGTACGTCGGCGGTTGTCAGAAGGATGATTTTAGAAACCCCATGATTGGGCGTATTGACAAGATAATAACAAATTTTGTGTGGACCCAGACTATGGCCTTGCAAAATTATCTCATTAAATCCAAGGTTTCGAACATAGTCGATGATGCCTTGAATGTCTAATACAGAATCTTCTAAGATGTCAAACATTGATCCACCTTGTTGCCAAATAAATCCGGTAGAAGTTTTTTTGATTAGGTCCGCCATATAATCATGTCCGCGATTATTAAATGTTAGAAAGGCATATCCATAGAGAGGATAGGTATTGCCCATCATGGTTATGAAGTGATTTTGGATAAAGTGTCCCTCTTTTCCGTGAACGTGAATGACAATGCGTTTGGTTGGTTTAGTAGGTTCAAATAGAATAGAATCAAGCTCGATTCCATCAGTGGAATAGGCTTTGTGCAGTGACATCTTTATTTGCGGAATTTTATAATTCATGACTAGTATTATAGCATTTTGAGAACGAAAGTAACCGAAGTGTGTGCACAAAGAAAATGTATTCGCATTTTTGTTTCGAGGTATAATACACACACTGTGGCAAAGACTCCTGTAGAAGAGAGACAATTAAATATTGATCAGAAAAAGGCCGTGATGTTTGGGAAAGGCCCGCTTCTCATCATTGCCGGTGCCGGGACAGGGAAGACGACCGTCGTCACCGAACGGATTAAGCACCTCATCACATCGGGGCTTGCCAAACCTTCAGAAATTCTTGCTCTCACGTTCACGGAGAAAGCTAGCCGCGAAATGGAGGAACGGGTAGACATGGCCCTTCCTTATGGCACGACTCAGATGTGGATATCCACGTTCCATGCGTTTTGTGACCGAATTCTGCGCAATGAAGGCATTAACATCGGGTTAGATCCCGGATTCCGGCTCATGACGGAAGCGGAAACGATCCTCTTTTTCCGGAAAAATATTTTTAAATTTACGCTTAACTACTTTCGTCCTCTTGGAAATCCGAATAAATTTATCGCAGGGATGATGCAACACTTTTCGAGACTTAAAGATGAGGACGTTAACCCAAGCCAGTATTCGGCTTGGGTAAATTCTAAATCCGAAATCCTAAACCCTAAACAAATTCAAAATTCTAAATCAAAAATTTCAAACGAAGATAAAGAAGAGACTGAAAAATATCGAGAACTGGCGAACGCATATCGGACGTACGAAGAATTGAAGGTGAAAGAGGGATTAGTGGATTATTCGGATCTCATCAGTAATACGCTCAAACTTTTTCGGACACGGAAAAATATTCTCAAGCGGTATCAGGAACAATTCAAATACATTCTTATTGATGAATTTCAGGATACCAATTTTGCGCAGAACGAACTTGCGCTTCTTCTTTCCGGCACGCGGAAAAACATCACGGTCGTGGGAGACGATGATCAATGCCTTCCGCCGACGGCCAAGATTGCAACCCCAACAAAAGAAGTCTTCATTAAAGATATACGACGTGGGGATCATGTTTTGTGTGCAGTTGGAAAAGGCTATCTTTCCAGCGCGAAGGTTATCGCCGTTCAAAAAACAAAAAAGCGAACAAGGTTTTTAACCTTTAGGACAGCATCAGGGAAGGTGCTTGAGGTTACAGATAATCACAAAATGTTTTGCATGATACCCGGAAGAAAATTCGGAGACGGTTTCCGTTACTACGTGTATGTTATGTGGCGAGATGGTATGGGTTGGCGAATGGGGATCACCGATGATCTTGCGCAGCGGTTGAAGTTGGAACGATCCGCAGACAAGATTGTTGCGATCCGCGCGTGTCGATCACTTGAAGAAGCGCGATTTTACGAGTCTGTGTATTCTCTGACGTATCAAATACCAACGTACCCGTTTAAACCAAGGAAGCGGATGATTCTTACCGGTACGTGGCTTAAGAAGTTATTTAGCACATTTGATACAGAAAAAAATGTACAGCGACTTGCTCATGACCTTGGGATTGATCTAAGAAGTCATCACTATTGTCTTGATGGCGTCGTCCGGGGGAATAAAGAGCGGATAAAGGTAATTCTTTCGATGTGTTATCGGCAAAATCGTACGTATTGGGCTAGTGGAAGTCTATTAAAATTTCCGACGGTACTACACGAAGTGCGTTTGGAGTCGTCAAGTTTTCGGATTCAAATGTTATTAAAAAGAGCCAAGGTTACTATCATAAAAGCCAAGAAAGGCTTGAGGGTGAGAAAATCATTTGCATCACTTGAAGAAGCTGGTGAATTTGCTGCACATCTTTGTACTATAACCGGAGGAATTTTTGAAGCCAGGTTTTTAGTAGGAAAACGAAATGGTATGTCGCGCCCGTCTCTTGTGATGCCAGCAAAAAATATTTTAGAAGGGATGAGTATTCCGGTCAAAAAAGGGTATGAAGTTATATACGAAAAAGTATTGGAGCGTTCGGAGCGTGATAAAGAATCTGACGTGTATGATTTGGAGATTGAACACGCACATAATTTTATTGCCGATAGTGTGGTAGTTCATAATTCTATCTACCGGTTCCGCGGAAGTTCTATCAGTAATATCATCCAATTCCGCAAACGTTTTTCAAAAGCAAAAATCATTGTCCTCACCAAAAATTACCGGTCAACGAAAGAAATTCTTGACCGGTCCTATGATCTCATCCAACACAATAATCCCGACAGATTGGAAGTTGCGGAAAACATAGACAAGAAACTTGAGAGCATGAGGAGAGTAAACGGCGATAAGGTGGAAGTGATTTATACAGACCGGGTAGAAAATGAGGCAGAGGAAGTGGCAAGACAAATAACAAGGCAAAAGTCACCTGCCCGCAATGCTACGCATAGCGTTGCAGGCGGGAAAGTCAAAAGTGACGGATCGGAATATGAATGGAAGGATTTTGCGATACTGGTGCGGGCAAATAATCATGCGGAGCCGTTTACCCGGGCGCTCTCGCGGGCGGGGATACCGTTTCAATTTTTAGGACCCGGACAACTATTCCGTCAGCCCGAAGTGAAGGATCTGATCGCGTATCTTAAGGTCCTCTACAATTTCCAAGACAGTGTTGCGATGTATCGTGTACTCACGATGGATTGGGTGGGGATACCGGCGCGGGATGTGGCTGCGATCGTTAATGAAGCAAGAAAGAATGGTATATCCATATTCGAAGCAAGTGAACGTTTCGTGGGGCTTAGTTCGCAAAAAAAATTCCTTGATCCGCTGCTCGCTGGTCAAGGTGGTGCAGATCTTGGTAAAGATCTTGTTGTCCAAGGAAGTTCGGATATTTCCACTGTTGAGCTCGAGAAGCGATCTTCGGAATTTTTTTCACTCACCGTCCCACTTGAAAAATTAGTACGTATGATTCATCGACATTTGGGCCTTATCAAAAAAGAAACGGCGGGGCAGATTCTTTACTACTTCTTGCAGGACACCGGACTTCTGATGCAATTCACGACATATAAAACGGTGAAAGAAGAGAGAGTCGCAGCAAATATCGCTAAATTTTTTGCGAAACTCAAGACCTACGAAGGAGAACACGATGACGCAAGTGTTTTTGCGGTCGTGGACTGGATCGACTTACTTATGAATCTGGGAGAATCGCCGACGGCCACCGATATGGATTGGACGGAAAACAATGCCGTGAATATTCTCACGATTCACTCTGCAAAGGGTCTCGAGTTTCCTGTCGTGTTTCTTGTCAACCTCGTGGATGCCAGATTTCCGACCAGAGAACGCCACGAGCAAATCCCGATTCCCGATCCTTTGATAAAGGAAATATTGCCTATCGGGGATTTTCATCTGGAAGAGGAACGGCGGCTCTTTTACGTGGGGATGACAAGGGCGCGTGATGTTCTTTATCTGACTGCAGCTAAGTTTTATGGAGAAGGGAAGCGGGAGAAGAAACTTTCGCCGTTTATTGGAGAAGCGATTGGGGAGAAGCAGATATCAGATATCAGATACTCGCCTCGATTCGGCGAAGCGGGTCAGATAACAGATAACACGAAACAACTGGGATTATTGGATTGGGCAAAGGTAGAGGAACAGGAAATGAAGCTTGTTCGACAACCAATTACCTATCTTTCTTATTCTCAACTTTCTTCGTATACGACGTGCCCACTTCAGTATAAATACCGCTACATTCTCAAAATTCCGGTTCCTCCATCTGCTGCGCTTACGTTTGGCGATACCATGCACCGGACCGTACGCGCGTTTTATACATTAGCTCTGTCAGGGGAGCGACCCACAAAAGATACACTGCTTGGATTATTTGAAAAAAATTGGTCATCATTTGGGTATGGAGATCGCGTATACGAAAAGAAGATGAAACTTCATGGTAAGGAATTATTGGATGGGTTTTTTGAAAAAGGATACGATCCGAATAGACTTCCTATCGATCTGGAAGCGTCGTTTAAGATTCGCATCACACCGGCGTTAACGCTTGGCGGCAGAATTGACCGGGTTGATGAGATTCCCGGCGGAAAGATGGAGATCATTGACTATAAGACGGGCCAATCACCTAAAGGCAGGGATGTCACAAAAGATACGCAGTTGACGGTCTACGCGCTGGCTGCAACGGAGGAGGGAATTTATCATAAAAAACCGGAAGATGTGGTTGTTTCTTTTTATTTTTTTGAAGACCAATCAAAGGTATCCGCCACACGAACCCGTGAGCAACTAGACCAGATGAAAAAAGACGTGGCAATGAAATCTGATGAGATATCGCGAAGCGATTTCCGTCCCACGCCGGGCAAGCACTGCGACTTTTGTGAATTTAGATTGATCTGTGAGGCATGGCAGTAAAATAGTTGGTAGAGGTTAGAGGATAGATGAAAGAGGATAGTAGAGAGATTTGCCGCCGAAGCCCTCTTTAAATTTTGTGAAGCCTTTCCAAGCTGCATTTTCTTTTGGAAGCCGTTCATCCCAGACGCCCACAAAATCAAATTGTTTGGCCCCTCGTTTTTTAGCAAGTTTGAGTGCTTCCCATACGAGGATGGTGGGCGCAAATAGTTTTTTTCCTTCATGAGTAGCTCCAGCGATCCAGTAGTATGCGATAGTGTCCCAGAAGAGCAGAAGAACACCTCCTACTGGTTTGAGTGATGAGGAAGGCGCGAAAGCAAGAAGAATAGCGGTATGATCGGGGGCAAAGGCGTGCCAGAGTTTGTCGATGCCAAACGTCGTGATAAATCCCATGAAACCGGCGGATGTGTTTTTGGTATTGATGAGCACATGAATATCAGAAGATTCCTTGATGAGCACGTGATGTTTGATAGCGCGGCGGACTGCGCGGCGTTTGGCTTCGGTGAATCGTTCAAATATTTCCTGTTCGTTGGCTTTGAGATCAACGCGGATGGTTTTTGTGGAAATATAGGGTGTCGTAACCAGAGAAATATGAGGGCGGAGGCGCTCGAGCCATACGGAAAATTTTTTTTGCGGGACGCCGGAGTCCGGTTCAATGCTTAGGCGTTTTATATTGTATTTATTCATGAGGGAAAGCAGACGATGAGTGTCGGGAAGAGAGGTTGTACGTTGGAGTTTGGCAAACCCGCCGAAGAAGGGGAATTGTTTGATAAAAAGATGGCTGTTGTCAATCGTTTCGACCTGCCAACCGAGGGAAGTGATATATGTAGTGTAGTGAGGTGATTGTTGAATTTCCATTATTTTTTCAACATTTTCCACCTCATGGTGTCCATTATGGTATAGATGCGATACAGAAGTGGATTGAGGATGAGATCATAGGAGCCGGCAAATTCGACGAGGTTAGGATTAAATCCTTGTTTGAACCGGTGAAATCCGTACCATGGATCATGCTCATCGGGCTTCGGTCCGAGTGCGCCCCAGAGATCAAATGATTGGTATCCCCGTTGTTTGCCCCACTTGGCAATTTCCCAGAGGAGGAGTGTTGGGGCCATGACTTCACGATTTTCGCGTGATGAAGAACCGTATGGATAGTAGATTGTTTTATCCCAGACAAAAATGATCCATGCGGCGAGTGTTTTTCCTTGATAGACGGCCGTGAAAAGATGTGCGATAGGGAGGGCCTGTCTTGAGCTTTGTCGAAGGGTTTGCCACATGCTCCGATGGTACGTTTCATTGTGGGCATAAAATCCCTGACGGGTTTTCGTCTCTGTGGATAGTTTGAGATATTCTCCAAATGCTTCCGGGCTATTATCTTCGTTGACCACGACGCCATGTTTTTGCGCGACCTTGAGGTTGTAACGGGTCTTCGGATGCATAGTTTGTAACAATTCTTCTTCTGACTTCGTAAGATCTAAGACAAATGTGTATTTAGTGAAGAGGGGGTGATGAGAAGGAAGAAGCTTGGTAGCTTGGTAGTTTGGTAGCTTAGCGGAAGATAATATATTTGGTTCTAATTGAATAAAGATCGCTCGTTTCTGTTTGCCGATCTTTGTAAGTTCTTCAATCATTGATTGCGTTGGGAGGGGGCCTTTGGGAAAGTAGCCAATAGTAAATGGCATACAAGGAATTTTGTGAAACGTGAGTTGTCCTTCGACAAGCTCAGGACCAAGAGGCCGAATTCGGACAACGTCAATTCCCATTTTGGAGCGGAATTGTCCCCACGCCTCAGATTGTAACGGATGGGATACATGCATACGGGTTATTATCGCTCTTTTTATAGTGTGATACAATGAGTTTAAGATGAAACGAACATCGCGAAATTCTTCTCATCCCATCCCTTGGTTACCGATCGACAGTCGATTAATCCCCCCACTTTTTGCCTTCGGCCACGTCCGCGGCATTGCCCGCGGTTTTTTGCTTATCGAAATACTTTTGTCTCTTTTGGTCGTCATGGGGACTCTTATTATTATTTTACTGCGAATTTTTGGATGGTAACAACGGGCCAAAAACAATCAAAGCCTGGCTTTGAAATTATAAAAGAAAGTCATCGGTGTGGAAGCCCCTATCTGCATTGAGCGACACGGATAGCTCGAGCGCATGCTCTGGTATGTCAGATAAAAATCGTGAAACCATGTTTTGGGTTCTGGTTCCGAAATACAGTCGCCGGTTGGCAAAACTGATATAGAGCCGTTCTTTGGCACGTGTGATTCCTACATAACAAAGCCGTCGTTCTTCTTCTAATTCATCCTTATCCATGAGACTTCTGCTGTGAGGGAATAGTCCCTCTTCCATGCCGACCATAAATACAACGGAAAATTCTAGGCCCTTGGCCGCATGCAGAGTCATGAGGGTGACCGTTTCCCGTTTTGCGTCAGTCTCGCGTTGTTTTTTAGGTTGGTATTCCTGCTCGACGAGCGCCACGGTTTCCAAAAATTCCTGAATTTTAGGAAATTCGGTGGCGACAGATCGAAGTTCTTTAATGTTTTCCAGCCGATAGGCTTCCTCTTCTACGTTGGCATTATAGAGAGACAGATAATCTGTGACGTCAAGCGTCTTATCCATAAGTTCCAGCGTAGTAAGCTCAATGAGTTTGGCATCTTCCTGAATGGTTTGGGCAAATTTGAAAAACCGTTCCATTCTTGCCTTTCCAAGTTTCCCTATGCGGCTGGTAGACACCGTGTCTTTTGAGTTTGCCAGAACCCGCAGGTATGCTAAAACATCTTTAATCTCTTTCCGCTCATAGAAGCGTGTGCCGCCCACGAGCGTATAGGGGACACCGGCATGCAGCAATGCTTCCTCAATGACGCGCGATTGGGCGTTAGTACGATAAAGGACGGCAAAGTCGGTGAAAGGGCGACCCGACTGCAAGATCGTTTGCACAAGAAATAGGGCTTCATCGTGTTCCGTCCTCGCTTCATAGAGGGTGATTTTGTCACCGGCTTTTTTTTCTGTCCACAGATTGAGTACAGGATGGCTCGTATTTTTTGAGATGACGCCGAATGCTGCATCCAGGATGGTTTGGGTAGATCGGTAGTTTTGCTCCAGATGAAATACAGCAACGTCGGGAAAGTCCGCTTTGAAGTTGACGATATTTCGGAAATCCGCACCCCGCCAACGGTAGATGGATTGTGATGCGTCTCCCACGACGCAGAGGTTGTGCCATCTCCCGGAAAGGAGTTTTGTCAACGTATATTGCGCGCGGTTGGTGTCCTGATATTCATCAACGAGTACATAGTGATATTGTTCTTGATAGCGGCCGAGCGTAGAGGCGGATTTTTCTAACAGTTTGACTGTATACATAAGAAGGTCATCAAAATCCAATGCAGCGCTTTCATGGAGGAGTTTTTGATATGAGAGATATATTTGGGCGACTGTTTCCTGAAAATACCCGCGTGCATATTGTGGGTATTCGGTGGCCGAAATGAGCTCATTTTTTGCCTGGGAAATGGTATGGAGGGCGGCACCGGGATTTATATTTTTTGTGGAAATATCAAGTGTCTTCATCACCATTTTCACCGAATCCAGTTGGTCTTCGCTGTCATAGATAAGGAAATCAGGAGAAATACCAATCTCTTTTCCATCGTGGCGAAGAATTTTGACACAAAGCGAATGAAACGTGCCGGCGAAGGGGAGGTTGTAGGTTGTAGCTTGTAGGTTGTAGCTTGATAGGAGTTTGGCGATGCGCTCTTTCATTTCATTGGCCGCTTTATTGGTGAAGGTGACCATGAGAATGTGGTGGGGGTCAACACTTTTTTGGGCTATTAAGTATGCGACACGAGCCGTCAAGACGCGCGTTTTTCCGCTTCCGGCACCAGCAAAAATGAGTACCGGACCATCCGTCTGTAAAACCGCCTTTTGTTGTTCGGAGTTTAAGTCATTGAGGAGGGTGTCGGACATAACATATAATATTAGCATAATGAAGAACGTGCTCATCGCCGGAAATTGGAAGAGCAATAAAACCACTCTTGAAGCGAAGCAATGGCTTCAAGAATGGAATATCCAATTATCCAATAATCCAATTATCCAATGGAAAAACATGACTGTGGTGCTCTGTGTTCCCTACACGCTTCTCTATATGATGAAGCAAGAAATAGACCGGTTAAAGCTTCCGATAGATCTGGGAGCGCAGGATGTGTCGCCGTTTGCCCAAGGCGCGTACACAGGAGAAGTGAACGCCAGACAAATAAAAGAACTCGCTCAGTGGGTTATTATCGGTCATTCTGAACGGAGAAAGAATTTTCACGAAACTGACGAAGTTCTTGCACAAAAAACGTCTCAAGCGAAATTAGAAGGGTTATCTGTCCTCTATTGTGTTCCGGATGATATAACCCTTGTGCCTGCGGGTGTGGATGCGGTAGCCTACGAGCCGGTGTGGGCAATCGGTACCGGAAAAAGTGATTCTCCCCAAAATGCGCAACAGGTCATCCAATCTATCAAATCAAAAACTCATGTTTTCTGTGTCATTTATGGAGGGAGTGTGACGCCAGATAACGTCGCGGCGTTTATGACTCAACCTGCAATTGACGGCGTATTGCCGGGAGGCGCGAGTTTGGATGCTCAAAAGTTTTCATCACTTATTGAGAACGCCACCTCCATACCCTCATAAATTATGCAACCTAAGATGAAGCGGATTATGATTCCCGGAATAACCAAGGGTACTGTTATCATCGTGTTGTTTATGTTGATTCTTGGTGTGGCAAAAATGATTTTTTTGGCTCAGTCGTTTATGGTTGCCACGGGTTTAACTCCCATGACCGCTTATAAACTTATATTTAATACAGGCGTTGACCTCAAATCACAGGATGGCCGGACCAATATCCTCCTCCTTGGCATAGGTGGCGGGAGTCACGAGGGGGCAGACTTGACGGATACCATTTTGGTACTTACGTTTGATATTCATAAACAAAAAACGGCGATGATTTCCGTACCCCGCGATCTCTGGAATGACACGCTCAAGGATAAAATAAATAGTGCCTATCATTATGGTGAGGTGAAAAAGGAGGGCGGAGGGCTCACCCTTGCAAAAGTACTTGTGAAGGATGTGGTGGGTCTCCCTATTCATTATGTTTTACTTATCGATTTTTCAGGGTTTGAAAGCACGATTGATATCGTGGGAGGCATAGATATTACCATTCCGAAAACGTTTACCGATTCAGAGTTTCCGATCGCGGGAAAAGAAAATGACCTGTGTGATGGGGACCGGACATTTGCCTGCCGATATGAAGCGGTGACGTTTATCCAAGGAATACAACACATGAATGGTGAGCGTTCTCTTACGTATGTGCGCAGTCGTCACGCTGAAGGAGATGAAGGGAGCGATTTTGCCCGCGGTCGGCGTCAGCAAGACGTGCTCATGGCGCTTCTTGGCAAAATAAAAAATCCTTCTACGTGGGTCTCGCTGTCACGGGCGCGGTCACTTATTGAGGCGTTTGACCGGGCGACGACGACGGATATGCGCATCGGTGAACTTGCGACAGTAGGAAAAGCAATGATAAAGATGGGTACGAATGAATCCAAACGGATCTCATTTGTTGATTTATTATATGAACCACCATTGTGGATGTATGGGCGTTACACGCTCGTACCAAAGGACAGCTTCTCTGCGATCCATGAGTATATTCAGACTCAATTAGAATAATAATCCCAACACCAGGAACAGAAATCCTCCCGCAATAATAGAAGCTCCCAGTATCGTCGGTCCTGCGCCAGCAACCGGGATTTTTGGTACGGGTTGGGCAGAAGGAGATGATTCAACAATAGGTCTTGGCGTGGACGTCGGTGTAGGGGTCTTCGTCGGCGTCGGTGCTCCTGTCATGGTGGGCGTGGGCGTGGGCGTTTTGGTTGGTTTTGGAGTAGCCGTTGGTTTGGGTGTTGCTGTTGGCCCGGGTGTAGCTGTAGGGCCAGGGGTTGCCGTTGGCCCCGGAGTGGCCGTAGGACCCGGAGTCAATGTTGAGGTTGGCGTTGACGTCGGAGTTCCCGTCGGTTGTATGACAGAAAAGGTGAGTTTGCAGGCAGGTTCCACGGCTTTAGGTTTGATCTGGGGAACGTTGGGAGCTATGGGCGTTGTTTGATTGAGTTTCTGGGTGGTCAATAGGGTGACTATCCCCAAAACGACCGTGAGGATGCTTACAAAGATCAAATGCCAGTATTTTTTGAAAAATCTCATACCAGGTAGTAGAAATTCGACAAGAGATCAGATAATTTTATCGATCACATCGATGTTCTACCAGATTACTCATCATGCATCAGGCAGTGAGCATCGCTTTGCGATGCGGTCGAATTTTCACTACCTGGCATACGTTTATTTCCATACACCATTGACAAACACTTCTACCTCAAATGTTCCTTGTGTTTGCGTGAGGGCTGATGGAATCCGTATGGTTAACCGGTATTCCGTGGTCGTTGTCTTGGACGGATCATTTTCTGCCCAGTCTGCAATGCCTTGGATACGGAAGCGGGCTTTGGTTGCACTTCCTTTTGTGGTTGCTATGGTGACTTCTTCGCCGATCCCCAGCTTCTTGCTGCCGTCTTTGAGGCTTGCGGTGATATCGGTGCCGGAGGAGTTGTAAATGCGGATGGTCTCACACACAGGGGCGGGAGTGGGAGTAGGCGTAGGATTAAGCGTTGTAACGATTGTCGTCGTGATATCACGGGGAGGGGCATTTTGAGTGGTTGTCGTCGTCGTTTGACCCCCGCATCCGGATTTATCGATGACAAATCCGATAAGCGTATCGTTGCCATCAAACACATCGACTTGTCCGCATCCGTTGGTTGATGTTTTGCCGCAGCTTAAAAATTCGCCTCCTCGAGAAGTTCCTGCTGCTTCTTGTGATCCATTGCAATATACAGCCCGTCCTAATGCGGCGCATTGGGCGACGGAGAGTCCCCGACATGCCCCTGATGTGTAGGTGCCGCTTGCAGCCCGGGCCAGACAGTCCCGTTCTACTTGGCCTCCGCCGATCCCATAACATGCTGCAGCAGCTCCTCCACTTGATCCGGTCGTTCCGCTTGTTGTTATCCCGATGGGTTGAAGAGTCTTCGGATCAAGCTGGATTGCATCTGCTGTTCTTTTGCTTGGATTGACTGCATCACCACCTCGTGCTGCTGCGTCATTTGCTGCAATATCACTCCTATTGGTGGAGTTTGATTCTCCGGCGAGGCGGATAATTTCTACGGGCCGGTCCGGTGGGGCTTCTCCGACATTTCCTTCGTTGCGCTGGGTATATTCTGCCTGGGCCGGAGCGGCATTTTGATTCTCCGGCTCGCGCGCTGCATACCATCCTGCTTCCCATTCTGCCGGACTATCACATGAACCGGGATTGACATTGCACATATTATCCGCGGCAAAAATTTTTGGAGAAAAGGCAATCACGATACTTACGCTTACTATAAAACATAGCACCATGCTGCGGATAATTATTTTTATCGTGTTCATAGTTATTGAAGTAACGTAATCGTAGCGATTTGATTGCCAGATGGACTCGGAATTTTTTGCTCGATAAGCGTTTGTCCCTGCCGATTGACAACTTCTACGATAATCAATTCGTAAGGTTTTGGATTTTGGGCGTCAATAAGTGACGTATCAATGGCATATGTTCCGTTTTGATCGGTGTAGGAGGCTACAGGAAAGTAGAATCGGTCGGTAAGAAACGGCGAGACGATGACAAATGCGTCCTTAAGGGGTTGACCATTTGCTTGATTAATGGTTCCTTGGACAATACGGGAAGGTGGCTTTGTCTTATCAAATAATCCGCTGATAATGGAATTACCAAAAAACGGATGAAGCTTTATTTTTCCTCCGCCTTGTCCTGCGACTGCATAGGAATAGTACGGATCAAGGTTGGTGAGGGTGACCAGATGCATACGCGAGAGGATGTCATCGCAAGCCCTTGTTTCTTTTTGTGTTTTGATATTTTTGGCCACCGCGCAACCCTTTGCGGGTATTTCTTCTTTCCATATGACGGAAAATGACGTTTTATTCAGATTGGCAACATACAGTTCGCTTGTTTTTGTGACATACGCGGCTTTACTGCGTTGGTCCGTCAATGCGCGTTGTTGAGAGATAAAATAAACAGAGAGAGGGAGTGTCACAAAAAGAAAAAGAAGTGTTGATACGGCCGCTCCGGTGGGGCGCGGGGATTTGGGCATTGGGGGCGTTTCTGTGGGAACAACGGAGTCATTTGAAATTGTCGATTGATTGTTGTTATTTTGATGAGCATGTGATGAATATGGAAGATCTAACTCACCAAGATCAACATTTGCGGGGTCCGGTGGACCACCCACTTGTTGTGCGGCGTTGTTAATTTGCGCTTGGGCGGAATCAAGAATATCTGCCATAGAATGAAACGCCTAACGATGTACGGCGAATTGGTACTATATCCACAGTAGTAGATAACCTAAGTCAGGTCAATAGGAAGTGGGATAAAAAATACGTTTCTGTCGTTAGAATAATAATCCCAACACCAGGAACAGAAATCCTCCCGCAATAATAGAAGCTCCCAGTATCGTCGGTCCTGCGCCAGCAACCGGGATTTTTGGTACGGGTTGGGCAGAAGGAGATGATTCAACAATAGGTCTTGGCGTGGACGTCGGTGTAGGGGTCTTCGTCGGCGTCGGTGCTCCTGTCATGGTGGGCGTGGGCGTGGGCGTTTTGGTTGGTTTTGGAGTAGCCGTTGGTTTGGGTGTTGCTGTTGGCCCGGGTGTAGCTGTAGGGCCAGGGGTTGCCGTTGGCCCCGGAGTGGCCGTAGGACCCGGAGTCAATGTTGAGGTTGGCGTTGACGTCGGAGTTCCCGTCGGTTGTATGACAGAAAAGGTGAGTTTGCAGGCAGGTTCCACGGCTTTAGGTTTGATCTGGGGAACGTTGGGAGCTATGGGCGTTGTTTGATTGAGTTTCTGGGTGGTCAATAGGGTGACTATCCCCAAAACGACCGTGAGGATGCTTACAAAGATCAAATGCCAGTATTTTTTGAAAAATCTCATACCAGGTAGTAGAAATTCGACAAGAGATCAGATAATTTTATCGATCACATCGATGTTCTACCAGATTACTCATCATGCATCAGGCAGTGAGCATCGCTTTGCGATGCGGTCGAATTTTCACTACCTGGCATACGTTTATTTCCATACACCATTGACAAACACTTCTACCTCAAATGTTCCTTGTGTTTGCGTGAGGGCTGATGGAATCCGTATGGTTAACCGGTATTCCGTGGTCGTTGTCTTGGACGGATCATTTTCTGCCCAGTCTGCAATGCCTTGGATACGGAAGCGGGCTTTGGTTGCACTTCCTTTTGTGGTTGCTATGGTGACTTCTTCGCCGATCCCCAGCTTCTTGCTGCCGTCTTTGAGGCTTGCGGTGATATCGGTGCCGGAGGAGTTGTAAACTTTAATCAGCTCGCATGTACTACCGGGGATAGGAGTGGGCGTGGAAGTTGGAGAAACGCCGGGAGGCAGCGTAGGCGTGGGAGTTCCTCCACCGCCGGGAGTGGGAGTTGGACTACTTCCGCCACCGCGTGTGGGAGTAGGAGTATTGCCGCTAATGGGCGTGGAAGTTGGTGTTGCATTTCCTGAAGAGCAGTTTGCCACGGACGGATTTTGCGATATTATGATTGGCGGTACCGTTTTTGTCCGGCATGTCATGGGTCCAATATCTCCAGGTCTATCGCCGTAAACACAGCCGCAGGTAGTATCGTCAGGATTGCCAGCGTTACATTCTCCTTCAGATCCTTGAATATACCCAGATCCGTCTGCGTTACATCTTCTTCCGGGCCAATACGTCGGTCCACCGCCGGATCCTTCTCTCACACATGCTCCAGCGGGACATACTCCTGCGAATTGAAAACCGCAGACATCGTGGCCATCTATTTGTCCGTTGATAAAACACGATCCGACAGCGCCACCGCAGGTTACGGTTCCCGGAGATTTCCCATCGCAACAACTGGCACTTCCGGGCCCGCATCCCCCTCCGGAAACCGGACATTGAGACGCGCGGCATGCTTGAGACCCATCAGGACAGGTGATCACGGGGTAAGCGCCGCAATCAATCGCTGCTCTGTTCCTAATGTCAGCGATTTGGCGTTGTTGAGAGGTGAAGGAGACAGTCAGGGGAATGGTGGCAAAGAGTAATAAAAGAACGGCAACGATAAGAGATTTGTTGTTGCTTTTTTTGATAACCGGAGGGGGAATGAGTACCTGATCTTGAGGAAATTGTTCTTGTTGTCGTGATGAATAGGGGAGGTCTAATACATCAGGAGTGGAATCGGTTGGTGATGAATTAGCAGGAGCAGAACTCATTTGCTGCGTCGCATCGTCAATTGGGGTTTGCGTTATCGGATCTGTCATAGAAACGGTGTGGAATAAGAATGGCCTATCTCTACAGTAGAATATCAAGAGAGGCTGGTCAAGGGTTATAGAAAGAAGAAAATGAGTCCACTCGTGAGAAATCCGGCTCCGATGACCAGTATCAGGAGGGTCGGTAGGGAGGTCCCACTTGTGGGCACAGGTTGGCCTTCAAGTTGCGGCGTCGGTGTGGCTGATGCAGATGCTTCGGTGGTGGCTGTTGGCGCCGGCGTAAATGTAGGCGTGAGACTCGCTGACGGTGTGGCATCGCCAAGCACCTGGGTTCCGCTTTTGAGAATGGTGAAGGTATGGGTAATGGCAACGGGTTTGCCGCGTACATCAACAGACGTTATGGTGACACTTTGCTTCCCTGCGCCAAGAGATTTGGCTGGAGTATAGCGCCAGATGCCGTCGTTTGCTACGGTAGTAGTACCGCTCGTGGGGTTTGTGATACCCATCACGACAGAAACGGTTTTTCCCGGGATACCGGTACCCGTAATAAGCGGCAAAGCGCTCGTCAGCGCTGCATTTTTGGCTGGAGAGGACAGACTGACGATTTTGACCGTGGAGGGTTTGGTGGTTGTTGTATCTCCGAGTACTGATGGCGTCTCTTTCGTGTTATCTGTAAGCGGGGTGTTTTTTCCACCTGTGGCCTGTTGTTTACGGAAATCATAGGTTTTCCCTAACGTCATGGTCGGTACCGGAGAATCGTTGAGCGTGTCGGTGATCGCGCTGGCTTCCTGATTATTGGAGAGCGCCCGTATTGTTTCGGTGAGTCTTCCCTCCCCGTTGAGATATTTCGTCAGTGATGCATTGCGGGCAAATCCCAAAGACAGAAGCCACGAGCCGGATGGTGAGGTGACGGTAGATAATAGCTGTCCTTGCTCAATGGTCAAAAGGATAACTGCTCCAGCAACAGGGAGACCTCCTTCGTCGTTGATCGTGCCATATGCCGGTTCAAGGAGCGTGCCTCCACCGGATATCGTTGTAGCCGTGGTCGCTGCATAAGGTTTGTCGCCTTCCGTGTAGCTTTTTCCGTTTGAGAGGATGCGAAACGTATAGGAAGTGCTGGGCGAAAGACTGCGCACGGTAACACTGTGGGTGACGTAGGCTTTCATTTTTCCTGTCGTATCTCGATCATCAAAATAGGTCGATGGTGTGTGTTTGGGTGTGAGGAGTGTGACGTTACCAGTTGCTGGGTTTGACGTGGTCCATACGATCGTAAATCCTGTGTCGGAAATATTTGATACGATCACGTCGGCGGGAACGATGGATTCGGAAGCAGAAGAAGGTTTTCGCCCATACCATTCAAATAGCGCGATAACAGTGCTCACGAGTATGACGACCAATAGGAGACCGAGAATGGTGGGGATCCGAAAGGGGCGATAGGGCGATGGAGAAGTTATCATGGTTTAACCATTGTGATACGTACGCGCGTTTCGTGCAAGTGTAACCGCATGCATATTAGTATGTTTTTCGCGTTTTGAGCTCGGAGAATATCTGCGTGTCTATGGTGGCGGAAAGCGGTGTGACAATTTGTGCAACCGGTGCGGTCACCGTAGTCGTTTTGGCAGTTTTAATAAGTTCAAATGAAATCCATAGCAATACGGTGAAAAATGTGAATACGGAAACTAAGAGTAGGTCGCGGTCGTTATCCATACCAGGTAGTAGAAATTCGACAAATGATTGATGCTCAATCACTTATTCGATATTCATACGTTTCAATACTTGCTTCGTCTGCCAGGCATCCAGCATCGCTTCGCGATGCGGTCGAATTTTCACTACCTGGCATAGGTCAGTCAGTATCAATATAGTGCGCGTTTACTTTCATGACAAGCTTCAGCGGGATGCTTCCAAACAATAGCTGTTGTTCTGATTCTCTATTAGGAGTAAAATTCAACGTTTCTATGGTGACGATTCTGCGCAGGGAGAGTATATCCTCTATGATTCCCTGGAGAGAATTGAATGTCCCGACGACGATGACGGAGAGTGGGACGGATTTGACTTTGCGGCTTGATTTGATGGTCGTAGTTTTATTCGGAGCGTTTTCTTCTTTGGATAATAGCGGTGTGCCTGAACTGGTAATAGCAGATATGGATGCACCCCGGATGATGGCGATATTGCGGATTTGTCCAATGGCGGTGAGTACCTCCGGAGCGGGAGGTAGTGCCTGGGCGAGATACGGCAAGTCCGATTGAACGCTCTGATATGTGGCGTGGGCCTCGATGAGTTTTCCGATTTTTTCTTCCATCTGTATGTTGACGAGTTTATTGTCGTCAATTTCTTTTTGGAGAAAAAGGATAGTTTGGAGTGTAGGTCGGATGGCATACCATCCAAAAAGAGAGATTGCCAAAAATGAAAATATCGCGGTTGTATATGCCCGCGTCTGTGGTTTGATAGCTACCTCCCCAATAGATTGATAATATCGTTTATAACGATGGAGTTCTGTTTTGTAATTAAAAGGCATACTTTAAAAAAGTCAAAAGTCACCTGCCCGCAATGCTACGCAAAGCGTTGCAGGCGGGAAAGTCAAAAAAGGTAAAAGGTTTTTCATCTGGATTTATTAGAGAGAAATGCAGTGAATTTAAATTCTATACCGGTAAGCGCGTTTTTTTTAATATCCCCGATATCGATACGGGAAAATTGTTTGGTCGCTTGAAGATTTGTGAGAAATTGGGAAAATCCATGGGTCGTCCCTGCGATCGCATCAACGGAAAGACGATCTGAGGCAACTTCCAGCTTTTCCGCATAGACATCAGTAGGCAAGAGCGTCTGAAGGAGTGTGAGCGTATTGAGTGGAATTTGTTGATTGGTCATCGTTTGTTTTGTCTTCACTAATTGATCCTGCAGTCTTCTGATTTCAAGCTCAAGACCGCTATTGGCTTCCAAAATAGCTTGCTTTTGGTTAATTTCTTCCTTAAGATCCGTCAGTTTGCGGTCCAGACTAAATCGGGAGATAAAAGCGAGAAGGACAACGATTTCCGTGCCGATCATGATATACCGTCCATAGGTTAGCGCCCAACCGATTAGCCGGCCTTGAGGGGTATGCTTGAGGTCCTCTTGACCTAGTAGATTGATAGCGATGGATTTGGCAGGCATATGCCTAGTATAAGGCGAATCCGACCAATTTACCAATAACCCAATCCGACCAATGAATAATAAAATTACTGAATGATTCAATCATTTGCCCATTTATTCATTTATTGGTCTGGATTGGTCGGATTATTTCGATTTGAGAAGATGGGAGAGGCGGGATTTGAGACGTGAGGCTTTATTTTTATGGACAACGTGAATTTTAGCAGCTTTATCCAGATGCTTAAACGCAAGTGAGAGCGCCTTGACGGTCGGATTCCGGCGTACGGATTTGATCGATTCACGCAGACTCATGCGGACCTTGGCGTTGTGGGTTTCGAGTGTTCGGTCTCGTCGGAGTTTTTTGATCGCTTGTTTGGTGATAGGCATACGCACGAGTATATCGTATTGGTCTCTAGCTGGTCAAGGAGCGTTCCACTATAATAGTGGAGATGAAACGCACGTTCTGGCAGATATTTACACGGCGGCAAACATCGATTGGGTCAGCCGCTCTTATTCTTGCGTCGATGGTTGCGACTTCACGATTTTTGGGACTTCTGCGAGACCGGATGCTTGCTGCCCGTTTTAGCACCGATGAGTTGGGTGTATATTTTGCGGCATTTCGCACCCCGAATTTTCTTTTTGAGCTTCTGGTGATGGGTGCTTTGACCACCTCCTTCATACCGGTATTTACCCGATATTTAACGGGAGAAAAAGAGGAAGAGGCCTGGAGGATGGCATCAACGATCATTAACGCGTCGCTTTTTCTCTTGTCCCTTGTGGTGATCCCGATGTTTATCTGGGCGCCGGATATATCACGGTTGTTTGCTCCCGGATTTACGACAGCGCAAATCAACCAGATGGCCCAGTTTACCAGGCTTATTTTAGTTCTTCAAGTTGCACCATTATTAGTGGGAAATTTTTTCACCGGTATTCTCCAGTCATTTCGGTCTTTTTTAGTGCCGGCGCTTGCTCCTGTTGTGTACAACATAGGCATCATCCTCGGAATTATCGTGTTTACGCCCACGCTTGGATTGTTTGCTCCCGTCATAGGCGTTGGCATTGGGGCGATGCTCTTTATGCTTATACAGATACCAGTGCTCATCTCTTTAGGATACCGGCATCAGTATGTCGTGGATTTGAATCATAAAGGAGTACGGGATGTCATGAAACTCATGGCCCCCAGAACGTTGGGGTTGGCCGCATCACAGATCGATACGACGGTTGATCTTATGCTCGCTAGTTTTCTGGGCGCCAGGATGGTGACGATATTTAATTTTGCTCAACATCTCCAGCAGTTGCCCATTGGTTTATTTGGGGTAACCATCGCTCAGGCGGCACTTCCATCGCTTTCGCTATCGGCCGCAAATAATGATAAGGATGAATTCAAGAGATCCATTATCACGTCGCTTCATCAGATGTTATTTTTTATATTGCCCGTGAGCGTTTTGTTTATTATCCTCCGGACGCCCATCGTGCGGCTTATATTTGGTGCCGGACGGTTTGATTGGGAAGCGACCGTGCTTACTGGGATGACGCTTTCCATGTTTAGCCTATCCCTAGGGGCTCAAGCAGCCATTAATCTTTTAGCACGTGCGTATTATGCACTCTATGATAGTAAGACCCCTGTGGTCGTGGCCGTCGGCAGCATCCTGGGCAATGCATTGCTCTCGATTATGTTTATCACGTGGTTGCGGTTGCCGGTTTGGTCCCTTGGTCTTTCTACCTCTATTGCAAGTATTGCACAGGCTGTGGCTCTGTTTGTATTATTAGACAAACGACTGGAATCATTTTCACGCAGAGAGTTTTTTGTTCCCCTCATGAAAATGTCGGTTGCGGCCCTGATTGCCGGAGTGGCGGTATATATTCCCCTTAAAATACTGGATCAACTGGTATTTGATACGACGCGCACGTTTGGTCTCCTCCTGTTGACGGGCATGACCACGACTATTGGACTGGGTGTTTATATCTTTCTCTCTTGGGTGATGGGGGTGGGCGAAGTGCATTCGTTTCTTTCCATGCTCAAGCGGGTCCGTCGGATGCCCGCTGTTCTCTTTGAACCGGCGCGCGAGGTGATAAACGGCGGAGTACAGGATAAGATTGATTAATGGGTTATTTTTTGGAGATTTCCAGAAGAACGACGCTCTGTGCGGGCATGAAGAGTTGCTTTGAAAGGGTTCCGTCTGAAATAATTTCTGTTGTGGTTTTAGCCTCGTCGGGCAGCAATCCCTGAAGATATTGTTGGGCGTATGTATACGTGCCATTGTTCAGATTGGTAATGCGCACCGGAACAGTTTCGGTATGATTGCCGGTTGCGTCGTAATTTACGAGGAGAATACGCATAGTTTCTCCCTGTTGGGTAGCAAGAGCACTTACCCATGTCCCTTCTCCGGTCACAGACAGTTGGGTGCCGGCCATACGATCAAGGAATGAGAAGACATAATAGCGAGGTTTAAGAGTTTTTCCTTGTGACTGATGAGTGATAAGTCCCCATCCATCTCCTTTTTCCTGATTGGGCCCGTCTTTGATCTGAAAGGTAAAAAGTCCTTGGGGACCTGCCGTTGCCAGTTGCCGAAACACCGCGGCGGTATAGGCCGCAGCAAACTGATTGCCGTATCGTATATCTTTGGCGCCGGTAAATCCGAATTCTGTGATGAGTTTCGGAAGAAGAACGGCTTCCGGGTACCGTATGAGCCAAGAGATGAGATTGTTTTGATCTTCCCGAAAACGCATGGGGTCGTCAAGGTATGAATGCCAAGAGAGGAAATCGAGCCTTGCCCCGCTTTCTACGAGTTTTACGATCCAGTTTTTATAAAGACCAGTGGTTGCCGGTCCACCGAAGAAAAAGGGGCGGGTTTGTGTGGCGGCAGAGGCGCCTTTGGCTGCATTCTGGTAGAGAGTGAGATAATTTTTATCTCCACTAAGAGACCATCCGCCGAATTGTTCATGATCCGGCTCATTCCAAACTTCATAATATACTCCGGAAAGATTCTTTTGGGATTGCCCGCTCACGTGTTCAATTGTTTTTTGGACGACGAGTGCCCAGTCATCCCAGTTGGTGGGCGGATTGATGATTTTTCCGTCTTTGGCGATTGCTGCCGGCATGTAGGATAGGGAGATAACTGGCGTCGCGCCGGTCTGGCTGATGGCATCGATAATCAGATCGAGCCGGGAAAAATCAAATGAGAGTGTATTATCTTTTTTGTTGACAATATTGTAATAATCATAGATATGATCGATACGTATGCGTGCCGGCTTGAGTGCGGTCACCTCTTTTAGTATGGGGGTCAACCAATTGTCGGTTTCCTCTCCTCCTTGGGCAAATGCATGCATGAACGTAGGGTCGACTTTTTGGCGGGTCTGGACACTTACATCGACCATGATATTTGCTTGAGTACCCGTGGCTCTGGATATGATCGTTGCCGTCTGATAGACGGCCAAAAGGAGGAGTGGCAAAAAGACGAGAAGTGCCACAAATGAGATGACGGACATGGTTTTATTTGCGACCCGAGCCGTGAAAGAGATTTTCATATGGAACTAAGCGCGGGAATGACAACGCCCATAAGTATGAATGCAATACCTATCAAGATGAGCAACAAGGTATTTTCCATAGTCCCGGAAACAGGGATTGTGCTTTCCGACCCACCTATCTGTATGTCTGAAGCTGCCACGACGAAGGCCGCAGTAGCAGTTTGTGTTTGACCGCTTTGGTCAGTCGTGGAAACGACAATATTATGAGGACCAGCCTCAAGGGGCGCATCGGGGGTAAAACTCCAGTTGCCGTTTGCGTCAGCCGTGAGCGTTACCGTTTGCGGCGTGGAATACACCGTGACCGTGATGGTTGATCCCGGTACAGCTTTGCCTTGTATGGTCGGTTTATGAGTAGTGGCAGTATCATTTGCCACCGGTGAGACGATAGATAGCTGTGTCGTGACTGCTGTCGTAGGCGTCGCCGTAGGAGTTGTTGTAGCCTCGCCGGATGGACTCGATTGCGAAGCGGGTTTACTCGGTGTGATGGTTAGTGTCGGACTTGGGGTCGTAGTGAGGGTGTTTTGGACAATACTATTGGCGATGGTGACGGATGAGGGAGTCGTCCCTACCAACACGTTTGTTGCTCCTTCACTTAACCCTCCGACGAACGTGTTGGACGCAAATCTGATGGCGGCAGGAGCGTCTGTTTTTTCTTTTGCTTGGAATGTAATTGTAGCCACAGTGCCAACCCCCCGTACTGGTTCTTTTGCATCTGCCGCCCCGACGGTAATTGAACCCGCACCAGGCTCAATAGTACCGGAAGCCAGAACATTGGGAAACAAAGAGCCGTTGGTGATGGTTTTCGCTTCCAGTTTCGTTTCGTCAAATGTGATATGAAGTTCGATGGCAACGATCTGATTTTCGCCGGTGTCGATGGTAACTTCTACGGTGAATACATCGTCCACTTTTTTAGTGATTGATGCCGGGATAATGGCCATGGTCGTTGCGGGAGCGGCTTTTTTTCTGATTTCCTGCCGTTGTCCAGCGAGAAATATCGTAACGGGAATAGCGACAAGGAGGAGGAGTCCGATCAGGAGTTGAGGAAGTTTTTTCATACATCATCATTATGAAGAATAAGAAGGGTATTGACAAGGGTTAGCACTCGAGGTATATTAGTGCTAATCATGGATCAAATACCAAATCTTTCAGATCGACAAATTCAAATCCTTAACGCTATCATCGAGGAATATATCGCGACAGCAGAGCCGGTGGGTAGCGAGACGTTGGATAAAAAATATTCTTTAGGAGTTTCTCCCGCAACCATCCGAAATGAGATGGTGAGGCTCACGGATATGAAACTCCTCCATCAGCAGCACACTTCTTCAGGGAGAGCTCCGACACCCGTGGCCATGCGTTACTACGTCGATCACCTCATGAAAACCAAGGATATGTCTGTCGCCGAAGAGGTCGCGGTAAAAGATAAGATCTGGGACTACCGTCAAGAGATAGATAAGCTATTGCGGGAAGCAACGAAAGCGCTCGCTGATCGTACAAAATCACTCGCGATTACTGCGACAAAAGATGGCGACCTCTATTATGCAGGTACTGCTCATATCCTGGATAGTCCGGAGTTTTTTGATTATGATCTGACGCATGATTTATTGGGAACGTTGGATGAATTTGACTATTGGTGGAAGCTTCTAGAGTCCCACGATGATGTATCGGCGATACTATTGGGCGATGAACTAGGAGGAAAAAATTTGTCCCAGTGTGGCTTCATCTATACGAAGTTTACGACGCCGCATGTGTCCGGGGCGATTGGCGTAGTGGGCCCATCAAGGTTAAACTATCCGAGCATCATCCCTGTTGTTCATTATTTGGGCGGACTGATTGATGAATTTGCCGCCAGTTGGTGAGTCCAAATATGACAAAGAAAACAGATGAACAATTTGTTGAGTTGCAGAAGCAAGCAGAGGAATGGAAAAGTAAATATCTGCGGGCGCTGGCGGATTATCAGAATTTAGAAAAACGGTCCGGGCTAGAAAAAGCAGAAATCAGGGGATATGCCGCTCAGTCCGTGATAACCAGGTTATTGCCGGTGGTGGACACACTGGAGCGGGCCCAGAAACATCTAGAGGACAGCGGGTTAGCCTTAGTCCTAAAGGAATTAGATGCATTTTTTGCGTCGCAGGGAGTGGTGAAGTTTATGGTCGCAGGAGCGCTGTTTGATCCCGGCAGCATGGAGTGCATTGAAGTCGTTGATGGGGAAGATAACGTGGTTGTCCAAGAATTGCTTCCCGGATATATGCTCCACGGAAAGATCATCCGGGTAGCACAGGTGAAGGTTGGAAAGAAAAATACTATATAATATATATAAATAAGGCCCTCCTGACCTTACTTCTCGCCTTTAGGTACTATTCGTACACGGCTCGAAGAGCGGTCTTAGGAGGGTTCAAGAATCTCTAATCCAATGCTTTGCATTGGAAAGAGCTTCTAGAAAGGTACATATGGCAAAAATAATTGGTATTGATCTGGGAACAACAAATTCATGTGTGGCAGTTATGGAGGGAGGATCTCCCAAAGTGATCCATTCCGCAGAAGGGAAAAATACCGTTCCATCCGTCGTGGATCCCATAAAAAATATTGTGGGTGACGTGGCAAAACGTCAAATGGTCATCAACCCCAAATCGACCGTATTTTCCGTGAAACGCCTCATGGGGCGTAAGTATTCCGACGATTCTGTGCAGCGGGACGCGAAGTGGTTGCCGTATACGATCAAATCCGGTAAAAATGACATGGCTGTCGTGGAAGTCGAAGGCCGGCAGTTCACCCCGCAGGAAATTTCTGCCAAAGTGCTTTCTAAAATCAAAGCCGACGCAGAGAAATATTTGGGTGGTGCGATCACGCAAGCAGTCATCACCGTTCCTGCTTATTTTGACGATAGTCAGCGGCAGGCAACGAAACAGGCCGGAGAGATCGCGGGACTGGAAGTACTTCGCATTCTCAACGAGCCCACGGCGGCAGCGCTTGCGTACGGATTAGACAAAAAAAACGTGCATACGATCGCCGTGTATGATCTGGGTGGCGGTACGTTTGATATCTCGATTCTGGAACTAGGAGAAGGCGTGTATGAAGTGAAATCTACGAATGGGGATACCCATCTGGGCGGCGATGATTTTGATAAAGTCATCCTTGATTTTTTTGCCGATGAGTTTAAGAAAGAACACGGGGTAGATCTGCGCAGCGACCCGCAAGCTCTTCAGAGGTTGAGGGACGCGGCAGAGAAAGCCAAAGTTGAGCTTTCCAGCTCGCTTGAAACCGAAGTTAATCTCCCCTTCATCACACAGGGGAAAGAGGGGCCACTGCATCTGGTGATGAAATTAACCAGATCTAAGCTTGAGTCGCTTGTGGGCGAGCTTATCCAAAAGTCGATTGAGCCGGTCAAAAAGTGTTTGGCCGACGCCAAGATGAAGATAAGCGACATCAATGAAGTGGTTATGGTGGGTGGCATGACGCGGATGCCAAAGGTTGTGGAAGTGGTCAAGTCATTTTTTGGCCGTGATCCGAACCGGTCGGTCAATCCGGATGAAGTGGTTGCTATCGGTGCTGCCGTGCAGGCGGGGGTGCTTTCCGGGGACGTCAAAGATGTGGTCCTTCTGGACGTGACACCGCTCACGCTTGGGGTCGAGACGCTTGGTGGTGTTTCAACGCCTTTGATTACGCGCAACACGACCGTTCCCACGAGCAAGAGCGAAATATTTTCAACCGCCGCTGATAGTCAGACGTCCGTTGAGATCAATGTGCTCCAGGGTGAACGACCGATGGCCACCGATAATAAATCGTTAGGCCGTTTTGTGCTTTCGGGTATCCCGCCAGCGCCACGTGGTGTGCCGCAGGTAGAGGTGACCTTTGATATTGATGCAAGCGGAATTCTCAACGTGACCGCTAAAGATAAAGCAAGCGGCAAGGTGTCTAATATTACGATCACGGGTTCGACCGGTCTTTCCAAAGACGAAGTCGAGAAGATGAGAAAAGAAGCTGAAGAGCATGCCGCGGAAGATACCGCCAAAAAGGAAAAGATTGAAGTCCGAAATCGTGCGGATAACATGATTTATACCGCAGAGAAGACGCTCAAAGACATGGGGGATAAGGTTAAGCCTGAGGATAAAACGGCGGTTGAGGAAAAAACGAAGGCCCTCAAAGATATCCTGGAGACGGGAAGCAAAGAAGATTTGGAAAAGGCAACGAGTGAGCTTTCTGAAATAGTTCAGAAGGTGGGAGCGGCAGCGTATCAAAATCCGCCGGGTGGCGCAGAGCCGTCAGCGGACAGTGCTCAGCCTTCTGCAGAACAGGGAGATGATAAGGCTCAATCGGGGAACGGGAAGAAGAAGGACGAGAAAAAGGTGGAAGAGGGAGAGGTCGTGAGTTAATACACAAATAAGCGAATAATAAAATAAAAGAATAATATAATTGGGCGCGCGGAAGCGCGCCCCTTGTATCATGTGCTCATCAAGTTCATTCATCATGTGCTAATCTAAGCCTATGGCGACGAAACGGGATTATTATGACATATTAGGAGTTTCCAAAAGTGCCCCTGTTGACGAGATCAAGAAGGCGTACCGGAAACTTGCGCTTGAGTGGCATCCGGATCGCAATAAAAGCGCCGGGGCAAATGAAAAGTTTAAAGAAATCAACGAGGCGTATGCGGTCGTATCGGATCCGAAAAAGCGAGAAACCTATGATCAGTTTGGAGCTGCCGCATTTCAACCTGGTATGGGTGGGGGCGCTCCGGGCCAGGGGCCATTCGGTGGTGGACAGGGACCGTTCACTTACTCGTGGTCTTCAGGCGGCGGTTCGCCATTCGGAGCAGATTTTGAACAAACGATAGATCCGTTCGATATCTTTGAACAGTTTTTTGGTGGCGGGTTTTCACAACGTCAAACGAGAGCCAGGCGGGAAGTGTATGAAATTACCATAGATTTATTAGAGGCCGCACGCGGGGTAACGAAAGAAGTCCACGTGCCGCGTGGCCGGGCAGGAGAGGGCACAACGCGAAAAACAATTAAGATCCCGGCAGGGGTGGATACCGGATCACGCATCCGGTTTGATGATTTTGATATTGTGATTGCGGTACACCCCGATAAACAGTTTAAACGGGAGGGCAATGATCTGATTGTTGATCAGGAAATTACCTTCACGCAGGCAGCCCTTGGCGCGGTGGTGGAAGTGCCGACGATTGATGGACCATTATCTATCCGTGTTCAGCCCGGGACACAGCCCGGGACACTCATTCGTCTTCGCGGCAAAGGTGTGCCCAACGTGCGGGGTAATGGTAGGGGCGATCAGTATGTCCGTATCCAGCTCACGATCCCCACACATCTTTCCCGTCGGGAGCGGGAACTTCTGGAAGAATTAGGTAGTGGGTCAATTTGAAATGAAATGGCCTAGACACGAGTAAACCCGTATGGCATACTACTTTCATGAAGGATATAAACAAATTGGCAGCGCAGATTGTTAAGAAGGCGACACAGAAGAATCAGCTAAATCCAAAAAAGAAAGCTGCTCAGGTTCGTGCCCAAAAATCGTCTTGAATTTTCCTCTAAATTCATCCATGTTCTTGCAGGTTTTCATAACTCCTAACACCTGATGAATTTGAGCTGTAAGCCTGTCTTTACCATAATCTCGTAACCATTGATGCAAATTTTGTCCCTTGTGTGGATTAGGAATTTTGTCTTTTAGCTCTTTTGCTACATCTTTATCTATAGCACGATAAACAAAGTTCATAATATATCTTCCCCAGCGCAATGGACGACCTCGTGGTGAATAACTTATATTTTCCAGTCTCGCAAGTTCAAAGAAAAAATCTTCGGGAAACATTCTTGCCCATTCCTGCATGTCCTCGGCTATAAATGCCTGCAATTTAAGGCGCAACGCGTTTTCTGATCGTATTTTTTGATACCCAGTAGCCTCATCAATGAGCGCAATAATACCGACCTTCGCACATGCACGCATGATAATTTCTGCTTGTTTTGCCAACTTCTCTTGTGTTGCGGTTAAATTTTCATTATCTCTCGCTTTGAGATAAGCGTCACATATTTCTATCAGAAGCGTAGCATCATAACCTGTTACCTCATACTGTGTTCCAGGCACTTTAAATTTAATAGTCTTTTTTGATACTTCAGCGACATTAATATACTTGCTAATAGCAACTGCTGAGATATACCTCGGTAAATCACCTGAAGCCGTGCCTGCCAATACTTTTACGATTTCTGACTGTGCTATTACTCGGTTTCCATTGTTCAAAACATGGCATGCAAAACTTACATTTCCCATTTGTAAGGTACCTCGAAAAAGCGAAATGAGTCCTTGGGGAGGCGTTTTATCTTCTTTGCTAGCTTGTGCAGGCGGGGATACTTGCCCTCCTCCTATCTGTTCAATAGGTACTCCTTTTTCTTTTGCCCATCTTGCTCTAACAGCCATACTGGCGATTTCTTTCCGTTCTTGAGAGGTAAGAAGTTCTGCACGAGCATTACCACCTTTAGCAGCTCCTAGTTTTGAGAGTTCTTTTGCATGTGTGGAGGATGTGGACATGAGAGCAGTATATCAAGTCTGCAGGAAATGTCAATACTTGCCCGAGCACCTATTGACATATACTAACCCGAGCAAGTATAATACGCTTAATGAATAAGTTAACTATTGAAAAGCAGACGCAAGTAATCACCGCTTTGGTAGAAGGTAACTCCATAAGAGCAACTTGCCGCATGACAGGCGCCGCAAAAGGAACAGTAACCCGTCTTTTAGAAGCAGTGGGAAGAACCTGTGTCGCATATCAAGATAAAGTATTCCGCAATCTCCCTTGTAAACACATTCAGTGTGATGAAATCTGGTCATTCTGCTACGCAAAGGATAAAAACGTGCCTGAAGAACATAAAGGCCAATTTGGGTATGGCGACGTGTGGACATGGACAGCCATAGACGCCGATACAAAACTCGTTCCGAGCTGGTACATCGGGCGTCGTGACGCCGCATGTGCTCATGAGTTCATGCAAGACTTTAAGAAACGGCTTGCCAATCGGGTACAACTAACAACCGATGGTCACCGAGCGTATGTTTGGGCAATTGAAGACGCATTTGGCTCCGAAGTGGACTACGGTATACTCATAAAACTGTATGGACCGCAACAAGAAGGCGAAAAGCGTTACAGTCCCTCTGAATGTATCGCTTCAGAAAAACACGTGATGCAAGGAAAACCCGACATGACCAAAGTGTTTACAAGCTATGTAGAGCGCCAAAATCTCACGATGCGTATGAATATGCGGCGCTTCACTCGTTTAACGAATGCATTTTCAAAGAAAATTGAAAATTTGGAGCATGCCGTCGCTCTACACTTGATGTATTACAACTTTTGTCGACCACATAAGACGCTCAATCCGGTACGATCATTAGGAAAAACCCCTGCGATGGCGGCAGGAGTAACCGATAGGATTTGGAAAATTGAAGACATAATCCGTTTAGTTGGCCCTTGACGAAAATTGTAAAAAGACTTATAAGTATGGTGTTGCATTTGCAACGGAAAAAACAAAACGGTTGGCTCCTTAAAAAATAAATAACGTACGCTCTTGCGGAAAAGGGTCCAACCTTTTGTTGGGGGGACCCAAGTCCCCCTTTTCCATAGGAGCGTACACTTCTTATTATCCGCTCGATGACCTCTGTCCTCTGAAGATTCACAAGGGATTACTGTTTCACCAAGGGGGTATTAGATGCAAAAAATCGTAAACCAAGCTGGTAAGAGAAGCCGGCGTAGTGTACGGATTGCACGGGTAGTCTTGAAAACTACATATAACCATCGCAGGTTCCAGACCGGGTTCAATTCCCGGCGCCGGTGCAATATACACGTCCTTTATTCTCTTACCAACTTGATCTACGATATAAAAGTGCTTCTAATTTGGGGCGTTCTAGCAGGATGGATAGTATATCATTCTTCATATTCATTTTCAAATTCCATCTTACAATCATATTACAGTCGTATTACTAACTTACCAAGCGACCGGCAGTATTGTCAACTAGATTTCGTTTTGACGGCCCGGAGCCAGTGATTTTCAAATTGACCCACTACCCGCTTTTTTGACAGCTTGACATCTAGACATAAATATGTCATATTTATGTCATATGCAACTAATTCGTACCACGTTTCGACTTCGACCGGATCTTAAAAAAGCCGTGGAACGCAAAGCGCTTGAAGAAGATACGACGTTTCAAGCTATAGCGCACCGTGCGCTGGAAGATTATTTAGCGAAAGCTGCGATGCGTAAAGCACAGCGGCTCGTTTTTCATACCCATGATTTGGGGGTGCCTCTGGATAATTTGACCAGAGATGATTATTACCCCGAACCGGCTGTCCATGCTGATTGACACCAACATTATCATCTACGCGATCAATAGTGCTTCGCCCAAGCATCTTCTGGCGAAGCAATTTTTTCTTGAACAACAGGAAGATTTAGTTGTGGCAGACCAAAATATATTAGAAGCCATGCGGGTTCTTACCCATGGAAAATTTGCTCATCCGATGTCGTTTTTTCAAGCAGATAATGCTGTGAATGCTATCGCAGTGGCTGCGACTGTGATTTCCCCCACAGAAGAAACACTTCCCATAGCCATCATGCTTATGCGCAAATATGAGCGGGCTGCCAATCGGATTTTTGATGCGTACTTGGCCGCTACCATGCTAACACACGACATCAAACAAATAGCCACGGATAATGAGCGAGATTTTATGATGTATGAAGAAATCGCGGTACTTAATCCGTTTAAGCCTGGCCGGGGTCAAGGCGATTGACGGGAAGTAGGCGTGCGTATATAATAAGGATGGTTTCAAGAGATTTAGGTGGGGTAGCCCACCTTTTTTATTAGAGGAAGTTACCCACCTACGCTTCCTTTGAGTCTTTTCACTACTATTCGTAGACGACTCAAAGAGCGCGTGAGCGGTGGGTACAGAGGCCGCTATGCTAATCCTCTGGAAATCAGATTAGCATGCGGACACTAGTATGCCAGCAATTGTACGAAGCGAATTTGCATTAGCGCTCAATCAAGTCGCCACCGAGCGGGGGATTGATCCCCTAGTGGTCATTGAGACGATTAAAGCCGCAATTTTAGCCGCATACCGCAAAGATTACGGGACGACGGAACTCGAGACGCTGACGGTTGAGCTCAACGCCGATAACGGAGAAGCCAAGATCTTCAAAGATGGCGTCAACATTACGCCTCCGGGATTTGGTCGGATTGCAGCACAGACGGCCAAGCAGGTTATCCTCCAGCGGATCCGCGAAGCGGAAAAGCAGGCAGTGCTTGCTGATTTTCAAGCGAAAGTCGGCAGCATCGGTACCGGCATGATCCTGCGGTTTGACGGTCCTAATATCATCGTGGATATTGGTCGTGCACAGGCCGTCATGCCTCCTCAAGAGCAAAGTCCCAGTGAGCGGTATCACTTAAACCAGAGGCTTACGTTTTATATTGAAGGCATTCGTGAGACCATGCGCGGCAACGAGATTATCGTCTCCCGTGCACATAAGGGCCTCGTGGAAGGGTTGTTTAAACGGGAAGTGCCAGAAGTGGCCTCCGGAGCTGTTGAGCTTCGCATCATTGCCAGGGAGGCAGGAGGACGCACGAAGCTCGCTGTATTTTCCAACCAATCCGGTGTCGATCCGGTAGGCTCGTGTGTCGGACAAAAGGGAGTACGAGTCCAAGCGGTTATCAACGAGCTGGGTGGGAACGAGAAAGTAGATATTATCCAATGGAGTGAAGATATACGTCAATTTATTACGGCTGCTCTGGCTCCCGCCAAGGAGTTGGAAGTCCGGCTGAATGAAAAAAAGAAAGCAGCGGAAGTATTTGTACCGGAAGACCAGCTGTCGCTCGCCATCGGGCGGGAAGGTCAAAACGTGCGGTTAGCCGCTAAGGTGACCGGGTGGAAGATAGATATAAAGGGGAAGACTAGCAACGCAAGTAACACGAGCAACACGAGTAACGCGAGTGATGTCAGCGACACGGGCAAGCCCGGTGAAGAGAAAAAGGAGCCGCCAGTCAGTAAAAAAACAAAAGAAAAGGGAACAAAAGAAAAGGAAAAGAAAGAGGAACATACACCGGAGGAAACGAAAGAAACACCGGATACAGAGAACAAGTCGAGTGAATAGTATGCCAGGTAGTGAATTTTCGATCTTTGAGAGAGCCCAAATTTATCCAATGCCTGGCGTTTATCGAAACCTTTTTGTAAAACAGAGGGTTTTTATTCCGAAGGAATATCGAAAATCTACTACCTGGTATGAAATCGACACAACCACAACTACCCGTTCCTCGTCCACCCGTCGTGGCAGTATTGGGTCACGTTGATCACGGAAAAACCACACTTCTTGATACCATCCGAAAAACAAACGTCGCAGGCGGCGAGCATGGTGGGATTACCCAGGCTATAGGAGCGTATCAGATGACCGTTTCCGAACGGTCATCCCGAGCGACCGAAGGGAGCCGAGGGATCCCCCCCGGAAAAAAAACAGAGATCCTTCGACAGGCTCAGGATGATTTTGTGCAGGAGCGCAAAATCACCTTCATTGATACTCCGGGACATGAGGCGTTTACAAAGATGCGCGCGCGCGGCGCTGGGGCTGCAGATATCGCTATTTTGGTCGTGGCTGCCGATGATAGCGTGAAGCCTCAAACCGTCGAGTCTATTGAGCAAATAAAAAGCGCTGGTATTCCTGTGATTGTTGCCATCAATAAAGTGGACCTTCCCACAGCGCAAGTAGATCGCGTTAAACAGGATTTGGCCAAACACGGGGTGCAAGTAGAAGGGTTTGGTGGTGACGTACCGTTTATCCTCATTTCTGCCAAACAGGGCACAGGGGTGAGTGAGCTTTTGGACCTCATTCTCTTAGTAAGCGACATGAAAGGATTGATCGGCGATCCAAAAGCAGTAGCCGAAGCAATCGTCATTGAGACAAGGGTAGATAAAGGAAAGGGCATGGTAGCCACGCTTATCGTCAAAAATGGGACGCTTACCGTAGGTGATGCGCTCTACGACGGGGCCAGTCAGATAGCAAAAGTCCGTGCCATGAATGATGAGCGGGGTACCGCCGTAAAAGCTGCGCTTCCCAGTAAACCGGTCGAAGTTTTAGGCTTCACGAAGCTTCCCGAGGTGGGTACCACGCTTTTTGGCGCTGCGGACGAAATCGCGCAGGACACGCCGTCCAACACGCTCACCGGAAATCCCACACCGTCACTGATTGATGAACTTCCGGATTTTCTCAAACCCATCGATCTGGAAGCCGATCGAATCATCAATATTATTCTTAAAACCGATACTGCAGGGTCGCTGGAAGCCATCATTGCTTCTCTTCCCAAAAAAGTGATCGTGGTTCAACGGGGAGTCGGGGATATCACGGAGGCGGATATTTTATCGGCTAAATCAATAAAAGCTATTGTTATTGGGTTTGGCGTCGGGATTAAAGCGGGGGTCGTCAAGCTTGCCGAGACGGAAAAAGTGGTGTATCGGATGTATCGGATCATTTATGAACTTTTGGACGAATTGGGAGAGGTGATTGCAGGCTTAAAAGAAGTGCTCCATGAGGAGCGGCAGCTTGGGGAAGGACAGGTCGTTGCGGAATTTCCTTTCGAACGGGATCGTATCGCAGGCACAAAAGTCGTATCCGGGAGGCTTGCCCGTGGGGACCGGGTGAAGATCATGCGTGGAGGGACAGAAGTCGCCCGTGCTAAGATCAAGTCACTCCGTCACGGGAAAGACGATATTACCAAAGCAGACATTGGCCACGAATGCGGAGTACTTTTTGATCAAAAGCTTGATTTTACTATAGGAGATGATATAATCGCCTTCACCCAATAAAGCCTATAGGCTAGAATGGGAAATTCTAAGTTCCAAGTTCTAAATTCAAAACAAATCCAAATGACTAAAATCCAAAATACGAAACTGTTTAGAATTTTTGACATTTGAATTTATTGTTTGTTTAGGATTTAGAAATTAGGATTTAGGATTTGAGAATATATGGACTATCAAGCTGAAGTCACCAAGATCAAGGATATGTTGGCAAAAGCCAAGGATGTCCTGATCGTTACGCATGAAAATCCCACAGACGACAGCACCGGCGCAAGCCTCGCGTTGTATTTAGGTCTCTTAAGCCTTGGAAAAAAGGTGACTATTGCTTGTCCGGATGCGATTACGGTCGGGTTATCTGGATACGTCGGGGTGAACAAGGTGATTACTGATCTTTCCGCGAAGAAAAATTTTGTCATTTCGCTCGACTACGTCGACGGGTCGATAGAAAAAGTCAGCTACAATATCGAAGGCGATAAATTTAATCTCGTGGTTGAGCCAAGGGTTGGATTTGAGACTTTTTCCCAGGAGAAAGTACACTATTCTTATGCAAGTGGCAGCGCGGACCTCATATTTTCCGTGAACACGATTCACCTTGGGGGATTAAAAAAGTTATACGAAGGCAATAAGGACCTTTTTGCCGGTAAACAGATCGTGAACGTCGACCGGCATCCGAATAATGCATTATATGGGGCGGTTAATGTCGTTGATATGGCAGCCTCGACCACCGCCGAAGTCGTCGCACGGGTCCTTTCGATGCTCGGCGTCAAGCTGACTGTTGATATTGCGACCAACCTCCTCAACGCTGTGTATGGCGGGACCACTAATTTTACCGCAGCCAATGTCTCCGCAGGAGCCTTTGATGTGGCATCCGTTGCTCTCAAAGCCGGCGGGAAGCGGTTTGGGGCGCAAGTTGTTCCCACTCCGGAAGAAAAGCCATTTGAAGAAACCGTGGTATCTCAGCCCATGGAAACTACGACGCAACCATTCGTCTCCCAGACTGTACATGATCACCCGCATCCTCACGTTACGGCTCATGAAGGAATGCAACCAATGGGTCAGCCGGTATCTTCCGGTGGGCAAGCTCCAGCCGACTGGCTCAAGCCGAAGATATTTAAGAGCTCAAATTTATTGTAATAGATAATGATTTATGAGTCTCACTAACCCGAAAAAAGTTAAAGAATGTTTCCCTTGTTCAATCGGTGGAGCTAGTGGTGTATGTATATATACAGAAACTCGATTTGGATGTTGTGGATTAAATGATAACGGTGACCCCAAAGGCTGCTTTAGAGCTGTGAACTATTTAGAAGGACGCATGAATGCTCGTGGCGATACGGTACCATACACGCTGTTTGTGTACGATGATAGCTACACAGTGAGTGTGCTCAAAGCAGACGGAAGAGGTTTTTTTGTTGAAAAAGGTCATGGTCAAGAGATTATGTGATAATTTTCGATTTTTTTACTCTGCCATGAATACTATACTTCTGGATACCAATGACCCGCAGATTTTTAGCCTCCTTGAACAACTGATCCATCATTATCGTATCGACACACTCCTGCAGGAGGAACAGACGCTGTTTTATCTTGAATTTGCCCGGGTGATACGTAGGCGTTGTGAGAAATTTAAGGAAAACAATCCTCATCATGTATCAGATGGTGCGATATTGTTGCACGAGATAGAGGAGGTCGCCAACAACAGCGGTATAGCAATAATCCCTTGTTTTTTGGGTTGTAATCATGTAAACTACATCTTAAGTGGAGCGCACAAGTGCTTCATTTTTTAACTATTGAATCATCAGTACTTCGACTATGCCAGTAAAAAAAACAACAAAGACTGCCAAGACCAAAAAAACCGGTGCCGTAAAAATGAAAGCGGTGAAAGTGGATACAAAACCGGCGAAGCAAGCCAAGCCTACCAAATTAACCAAAAAGGCAAAAGCCGCTGAAGCACAGACTGGTCCCGTGGCTGCCCCGAGCGCAGAAAAGCAAGAAGTCATCACGCAATTTCAGGTGAAAGCCGGGGATACGGGGAGTCCTGAAGTGCAGGTTGCACTTCTGACCAAGCGGATCGAGAAGCTCGTCGGACATCTCAAGAGTAATCCGTCGGATAACCATTCGAGACGCGGATTGCTCGGTATCGTCAGTAAGCGCCGACGTCTCCTTAACTACCTTGAGAAAAAAGACGTTGCTCGATTTAAAGAAGTATCGCAGAAATTGGGACTCGCAAAGTGATCGTCATCCACGAGACTCCTGATTATTGCTTCTAGCGTAGGAATGACAAAGGTTGTATACTCGTGTGAGAGAGGGAAGTATCCATGAAGTGTGATCTCTTGAGGTATTGATCCGCAGACGCGCGGATGAACAGTTCAAGCAATCTCACTTCAAACATTCCCTCATAAATATTTTTTCATGAAGCTTGTCAAAAAATTCATAGAGTTAAACGGGAAAGAACTTTCTTTAGAAGTTGGCCGATTTGCCGAACAGGCATCTGCGGCGGTATTGGCACGTTTTGGCGATACGATGGTTCTGGCAACCGTTACCGCATCTTCTAAAGAAACAACTCTTGATTATTTTCCATTAAGCGTGGAATACGTCGAGCGGCTTTATGCCGGGGGCAGGATTAAAGGCAGCCGGTGGGTCAAGCGCGAAGGAAGGCCGACGGATGATGCCGTGCTTGCCGGCCGTATTATTGACCGGTCCATCCGTCCGTTGTTTCCGAAATCATATAAGCATGATGTGCAGGTCATCATCACCGTTCTTTCTGTCGATGCAGAAAACGACCCGGATGTCTTGGCATTAGTCGCCGTGAGCGCGGCTATTGCCATCTCGCCGATCCCCTGGAACGGACCGATAGCAGGTTGCCGGGTGGGATACGTGAATGAAAATGGGGACAGTAAGTTTATCATTAATCCAACCCTTCCGGAGCAGGCGCAGAGTGAGTTTGATTTTGTCATTGCCAGCACGAAAGAGAAAACCATGATGCTTGAAGGGGGATTTTGTGAAACGCCCGAGGCAGTGGTATTTGAAGCCGTACAAAAAGCGAAAGAAGCCAATGTCAAGCTTATTGACCTCATTGACTCACTCGCCCGCGAAGTCGGTAAGCCGAAAGTCGCGGTGCCGGAGGTAAGCGCCGCCGATGAGCTCAAAAAGAAGATCACGGATGACTACAAGAAAGAAATGACTGAAGCGTTTGCCAAAAAAGCAGAAAAAGAATTTGGCGGTGATGAGGTCGTGGCTCTTTCCAAAACGATCGCGGAGGCGTATGGCACGCAATATAGTGTGAAGGCGATAGAAGAGGCTCTGGACGCGCTATTTAAAAAACAAGTCCGGGAATTGGTTCTGACCAAAGCGAAACGGTTTGACGGGCGGAAGCTTGATGAAATCCGGCCCATTTCTGTGGACGTAGGAATTCTTCCCAGGACGCACGGAAGCGCTATGTTTAAGCGCGGTCAGACACAGGCTCTCACGATCGTGACATTGGGCACACCGGCTCTCGCTCAACTTCTCGAAAGTCCGATCGGTGAAGAATCCAAACGATATATCCATCACTACAGCATGCCGCCATACTCTGTGGGAGAGACCGGCAGAGTCGGGACTCCGAGCCGCCGAGAGATTGGTCACGGAGCACTTGCCGAACGCGCTCTTCTCTCCGTCATTCCGTCAGAAGACGAGTTTCCGTATACCATCCGTCTCGTGTCAGAAATTATGTCCAGTAATGGATCGACGTCCATGGCCTCAACATGCGGATCAACCCTTGCCCTCATGGATGCCGGAGTTCCCATAAAAGAGCCGGTCGCAGGTATTTCCATCGGTCTCATGACGGATGAGAAAAAATACGTCCTTCTTACCGATATTCTCGGCATCGAGGATTTTGCCGGAGATATGGACTTTAAAGTCGCGGGTACGAAAAATGGGATTACCGCAATTCAGCTTGACATGAAGATTGACGGCATTACCGATGAGATGGTGAGTGAAACGCTGACCCGGGCTCAAAGCGCGAGAATGAAGATTTTAGAAGTCATGCTTGCTACATTGCCGGAGTCTCGGAAAACTCTCTCCCAGTATGCACCCCGGGTAAAAGTTGTGAAAATTCCTACAGAAAAAATTGGCGAAGTCATCGGACCCGGAGGCAAGATGATCCGGCAGATTATCGCCACAACCGGAGCCACGGTGGATGTCGAGGATGATGGATCCGTCATGATTTCCGGTTCGGACGAAGCGGTAGCAAAGGCCGTGGAGTGGGTAGAGGGACTCACCAAAGACTTGGTACCCGGCGATGAATACGAAGGAGAGGTCAAACGGATTTTACCGTTCGGTGCATTTGTTGAGGTGTTGCCGGGTAAAGAAGGCATGGTGCACGTATCCCAGATGTCCACAGGATTTGTGAGCTCTCCGAATGACGTGGTCGCTCTTGGTCAAAAAGTAAAAGTCAGGGTGATGGAGATAGACGACCAGAAACGCGTCAATCTCTCTATGCTCTTCGGCGAGGATGCCAAAAAAGCGCCTCCCCGCGAGCACCATGATTTCGGTGATCGTCCCCGTCGTCCATTTAACCGGGGGAATAGGAGATTTTAGGAATACACCGTACCCTTCAAAGGAACCCTCACTCTTTTTTCTCCAAAGACGTTAGGTTATGATGAGTATATGTCTAAAATGATTGAAGAAGTAGAAAGCCTGCGGAAAAAAGTTACCGAAGCGCGCTTGCCAGAAGCGCTCCAGTCCCGCGTCCAAGGAAATCTTGATGAGATCGTTCGGCTTGAGCATGATATCAGCTCCCGTGTCCATATCGAGCAGATGTTGCGGTACGTGGATTGGGTCGTGAATCTTCCGTGGAATGTCCGGACCACGGATGTCGTGGACTTAGTACGTGCGCGCGAAATACTGGATAAGCACCATTACGGTCTGGAGCCGGTGAAAGAAAGAATTTTAGAATATCTTGCGATACTCAAACTCAATAAACTACGGTGGGACGAGGAACAAAAGAAAGAGGAAGGGCAAAATAAAGAAGCGAAACTTTCCCATTCCATCCTAGCCCGGCGGGCCCCCATTCTTTGCCTCGTTGGACTCGTGGGAACCGGGAAAACGACGCTTGCCAAGTCTATTGCCGAATCTATGGGACGCAGGTTCATAAGAATTCCGTTTGGCGGCATGAGCGATGCGTTGGATCTGCGTGGTCAGTCGCGGGTCCGACCGGATGCGGAGATTGGGCTTATCCTCAAAGGGCTCCGGTTTGCCGGAAGCCGTAATCCGGTGATGTTACTGGATGAAATCGACCGGGTAGCGGAAGGGACTCGCGGAGATATCATGGGGGTGTTAGTGGAACTTTTGGATCCGGAACAAAATGTAGCGTTTACCGATCACTATTTGGACTTTCCGTTTGATCTTTCAGAGGTACTCTTCATTGCGACCGGCAATAATACCACCAATATCGCCACCGCCGTCCTGGACCGCATCGAGCCGATACAGATGCCATCATATAGCGATGAAGAGAAGATTAAAATTGCCAAAGACTATGTCATGCCGCAACTTATGCGGGAGTCGGGACTGACGGGCGAAAATTTAACCATTGATGAGGAGCTCTGGCCCAAACTTGTCCGTCCTCTGGGTTATGATGCCGGTATCCGTAGTCTTGAGCGGACGATGAATGCCCTGTGCCGGAAGGTAGCCAGGATGATTGTGGAAGGAAAGGGTAAGAGTTTCCACATCACACAAAAAAATATGAAGGAGTATATGGAGACGTATTGATTTAGGAAATCCTAAATTCTAAACACTAAATCCTAAACAAATTCAAATGACCGAAATACCAATGCACAAACACTATGATCTTGAAGAACGAACGTTTATTTTTGCCCGTGATTGTCGCAGTTTGGTGATACATCTATCACGGACAATCTCTAATATTGAAGATGGCCCTCAATTAATTCGATCGTCTGGATCTATTGGGGCCAACTATATAGAGGCGAATGAAGCTATAAGTAAGAAAGATTTTTTTCATCGAATCAAGATTTGTAGAAAAGAATCTAAGGAGTCCAAATATTGGCTTCAACTTATTGTTATAAGTCAAAACGAAACGTTAGAGAAAGAAAGAATTCGGTTGATACAAGAAGCCAATGAGTTCTGTAAAATTTTTGGGTCGATTGTTACAAAATCGGAATAAGTGATTGTTTTAGACATTTGAATTTTATATTTTGAAATTATTTAGGATTTAGAAATTAGGATTTGGAATTTGAAAATTATGAGTTTTTGGAAAACACAGCACAGGACGATTTTTCAGGGATCCTCAAAAACCGGTAAAGATTCGGTCCGGATCATCCCGCTTGGGGGCACGGGCAACGTAACGAAAAATATGTTTGTGTATGAGTACCGTGTAGAGGGAAAGATCCGTGATATTCTCATTGTGGATTGCGGGATAGGGTTTCCGGATCCTGAAATGTATGGGGTGGATGTGGTCATTCCGGACGTCCGGTATTTGGAAAATAAAAAACAATATATCCGCGGACTCGTCTTCACACACGGTCACGACGACCATATCGGCGGCATTCCGTATGTCTATAGCAAGCTCGGCAACGTCCCCATGTGGGGGACGACGCTGACGGCAGCATTTGCCAATATCAAACTCCGGGAGATTAAACTCAACACCCGGGTCACGCCCGTGGAGTTTGACAAAACATTGATCATCGGTGCGTTTACCGTATCATTTGTGCGCATGACCCATTCGGTGCCGGATGCTGCCAATCTCATCATCGAAACACCGATGGGAATTTTTTATCATGGCAGTGATTTTAAGTTTGATTTTGATCCTCTGGACGGCAAGCGCTCGGAACTTGCCAAAATCAATGCGGTGGGCAAACGAGGAGTCTTGTGTCTTTTGTCTGATTCACTTGGCAGCGAACGGCCGGGATTTACGCCCTCCGAGCAGGTCGTCGGAGAGACGATCGAGAAGGAGCTGAAACTCGCAACCGGAAAAGTGCTCTTTACGACACAGTCCAGCAATATATCGCGCATCCAGAGGGCGATTGAGCTGGCTATCCAATATGGCAGACACGTGACATTCTTGGGGCGCAGCATAGACCAAAACGTCGAGGAGTCCGTTAAGCTCGGCTACATGAAGTTTGAGCGCGAAGCGCTGGTGCGTGACCGGGATCTCAAGCGGGTGCCGGCTACCAAACAATTTTTGGTCGTGGCCGGTAGCCAGGGTCAGCCGGATAGCGCTCTGTCACGGATTGCCAATGATAATCATCGATTTGTGACTTTAGATGAAGGGGATACGGTGATCATTTCCGCTGATCCCATACCGGGACGGGAACATGATGTCAATAACCTCATCGATCAGATTTACCGCAAAGGCGCGCGGGTTTCTTATAGCGATATCATGGAAGATCTTCACATCTCCGGCCATGGGAGCCAGGGGGATATGATGCTTCTTTTGTCCGCTCTGGGGCCGCGGTATGTTTTTCCGATCGGCGGCACCTATAAGCACCTTATGCAATATCGGCGGCTCGCGCAAGATTTGGGGTTCGACAAAAAAGATGTTCTCGTCCCGGAGGAGGGGCAGGTATTGGAGTTTAGCCCTCATAATCCGCCTCGGGTGGTTGAGACCGTTGAGTTGGAAAACGTGATGGTTGACGGACTCGGTGTGGGAGACGTAGGGAGTGTGGTTCTGCGCGACCGGCAGACGATTGCCACGGAAGGCATCGTGGTAGTCGTCATCCCAATTCAGAAGTCTACCGGCAAGGTGACGAGTGGTCCGGATATCATATCCCGTGGCTTTGTGTATATGAAAGACTCGGGAGTACTTCTGGATCAAGCCCGACACGTTATTCTCCAATCGCTGCGTCTCAAGAAAGGCCGGATGATGGACTGGCTTTTTGTGAGGAAGCAAATCAGCGAAAATCTTTCTAGCCTCTTGGCGAAAGAAACCGGCCGCCACCCCCTCATCGTTCCGGTGATCGTGGAAGTTTGATTGTCCTCAAGCTTGCCAGTAGCGCCATATCCTTCTATACTAGTTTTTACGATGAAACGGTCAATCTTTGGCGGGGGAAAGCGCAGAAGGTACAAGAAGCACAGCCCCTTCCAATTTAAACTCAAACAACAGACGGTGTATACCGTCGGGGCGATCTGGATGTGGCTGTTTGCGGCAGTTATTACGCTTTCGTTTTTCGGTGAAGGCACCGTGCTTACGTCGCTTCGGGACGCTCTTACTACCCACGTCGGGTGGATCATGTATCTCACCCCCCCATTTCTCGTATCGGCGAGTTTTCTGTTTTTTAAAGTCAAATCAGACATCGGTCGTCCCAACGTGCCCTTAGGTATTGGGCTCATGCTCATTTCGCTGGCGACACTCACGCAATCGGGGGATATGGGAGTTTTCTTGTGGTCGCTTTTATCGGGAGCAATCGCTCCGGAAGGAGCAGTCATCGCGGCACTTGGACTTTTTATGATAAGTCTCATCGTTCTTTTTAACGCTTCTCTTGACCGGTTTATGAACTTTTTATTTATGGGGGCGCAGGCCATCTTCGAATGGGCAAATACGGCGCTCGAGCGTATGACCGGCCGGCGCGAAAAGCCTCTTTTTGAGAGAGAAGATAAACCTATCTTAAGAATTAAAGGCGGTGATGATGGGAGACTGTCTGCAAAAGCGCCCATGGTGCCGCCACCTGTGTCCGGTGGAGATAAGTCTGCCGCAACGCCTAAATCCGAATTGAAGATTCAAGTTCCACTGGCAAACGCGCAGGCGGGAGAGGGCACAGCCGTCTGGGAATATCCGCCGCTTTCGCTTCTCTCCGACGGGCCGGGTGGTAAAGCGGACAGGGGTGATGTACGCGATAATGCGCAGGTTATCGAAAAAACGTTAGAAGGGTTTGGCATCAAAGCAGATGTGGTAGAAGTCAATAAAGGCCCGGCAGTCACCCAATATGCCCTCGAGATTGCTCTGGGGACCAAAGTATCCAAGATCACTGCACTTTCCAGTGATCTCGCTTTGGCTCTCGCGGCTCCCACGGGCCAGGTCCGTATAGAAGCACCGATTCCGGGGAAAAAGCTCGTCGGCATAGAAATACCCAATAGAGGCTTGGAGTTTGTGACGCTTAAAAATATGCTTGGATCCGAGGTGATGCGTAAAGCGAAGAGTAAGCTGACCGTTGCTTTGGGTCTGGATGTATCCGGAAGTGCAGTGATCGGGGATATCGGGAAGATGCCGCACGTCCTGATTGCCGGTACGACAGGATCAGGAAAATCCGTCCTCATCAACTCGTGGATATGTTCGCTGCTTTTTCGTACGACGCCGCAGGAAGTACGGTTTATCATGGTTGATCCCAAGCGGGTTGAGCTTACGGGTTATAACGGCATACCCCATCTTCTCACTCCTGTCATCGTCGAGCCGGATAAAATTCTTTCATCGCTTCGATGGGCGATGGGAGAAATGGAAAGCCGGTATAAGCAGTTTGCCGAAGTGGGGGTGCGAAATATCGATAGCTTCAATGAACTCTCCGGTTTCCAAGCGATGCCCTATATCGTCATCGTCATTGATGAACTTGCCGATCTCATGGCGTATGCTCCTGTGGAGGTAGAGGACAGTATTTGTCGGATCGCGCAGATGGCCCGGGCAACCGGGATACATTTAGTGCTTGCTACCCAACGGCCGTCGGTAGACGTCATCACGGGACTTATCAAAGCCAATGTCCCGGCCCGGATCGCTTTTAGCGTTTCCTCAATGGTCGACTCGAGGGTCGTTATCGATATGCCCGGAGCGGAAAAGCTACTAGGAAAAGGAGATATGCTCTACGTACCGCCGGATCAAGCCAAGCCCAGCCGCATCCAGGGAACGTTCGTATCGGAGCAGGAAGTCAGCAAGCTTGTTGAATTTCTTCGGAGTAAAAATATGCCGGTCCAGTACACTGAAGAAGTGACGAGTCTCTCCGTACCGGTGGGTGGCAAAAAGGGGAACGTGGGGACATCCGGCGGAGACGGACATGATAATCTTTTTGAAGATGCCATCCGGCTCGTGTGCCAATATGATAAAGCGTCCGCTTCGCTTCTCCAGCGCCGGCTTTCGATCGGCTACGCACGGGCGGCGCGGATTTTGGATCAGCTGGAAGAGTCAGGCATTATCGGCCCGGGGGAAGGTAGTAAACCCCGTGACGTCCTTATGAAAAACGCAGAAGAGTATCTGGCACAACAACAAGCGCAACAGCAATGAAAACCGTCGGATCTATCCTCAAAGAAGCGAGGGAAGCCAAACATCTCACGTTTGAACAGGCGGAACTTTCGACCAAAATTCGTGCAAAGTTCCTTGCGGGTATCGAATCGGATGACTATAGTAGTCTTCCCTCGCAAGCGTACGCGAAGGGTTTTGTAAAAAACTATGCAGAGTTTTTAGGTATTCCGGCTCCCACGATTCTCGCATTTTTTAGGCGGCAAACGCAAGAAATAACCAGATCATCCATTCTCCCAACGGGAGTGGCGCAGTCTTTGAACCGCGCGTGGTTTCAGTTGACCCCGGGTAAGTTTCTCATATTTCTTTTTATGGGATTGGTCTTGGCGTTCCTCATATATTTAGGTCTCCAATATGGACAACTCCAAAGTCCACCTGGACTTACCATTGAAACGCCGAAGGAGAGCGCCGTCATTACGACGAAAAAAGTCGAGGTACTCGGGGTGACGGATTCTGATGCGACGGTGACGGTGAATGGGATATCCGTGCTTGTGCGTGGCGACGGCAAGTTTTTTGACCAAGTGACTCTCGAGCCGGGAAACAATACGATCATCGTTATTGCAACCAGCCGATACGGAAAATCATCGACCGTGACGAGAACGGTAATGAACCAAACAGAAGAGGCGAACCCTCGTTGACAGCGTAGAGCGTTTAGGAGATACTAGATATATCTTAAATTCTAAATTCTAAGCACTAAATCCTAAACAAATCCAAATGTTCAAAATTATAAATTCAAAACAGTTACGCATTTAACATTAATTTTTATTTAGGATTTAGAAATTAGGATTTTGGATTTACACTACGTCTGCCCATATGGATCCTGTCCAACTCACCATCATAGCCGTTAGTCTCATCCTCACGGCACTGTTTGTATTCCTCGGTGTACAGGTTTGGTATATCCTCAAAGAAATGCGTACTTCTTTTCAGAAAGTGAACACCATGCTGGATGACGCGACCAAAGTGACGGGTACAGTCAGCGCGGGTTTTACGAGTGTCGCCGGACTCATGAGTGGGGTGAAGGCAGGATTATCATTGTTTTCCTCTCTTCGGGGAAAAAAACAGGAGGATTAATTATGGATAAAGGAAATCACGACAATAGATTTTGGTTTGGGTTTTTCATAGGAGGGCTTTTAGGAGCACTTCTCCTGTTTTTTATGGGGACGAAGGAAGGGAAAAAGACCGGGAAAGTCTTGGAGGATAAAGGAAAAGATTTGCTTGAAGAACTTCAGGAAAAGCTTGAGGAGATGGAAAAGCGCGGAAAAGAGCTCGTAAAACAAGGCGAGGAGATCAAAGAGCAGGTTGTGGGCGAAATCAAAGAAAAAAAGGAAGACCTTACTGATGTGGCAGCCGAGAGGTTGGACACCGCACTAGCCCAGATCGAGAAGCTTCAGGAACAAAGTGTGGAGACCACCAAACACATCCGTCAAAGATTCTTCAAAAATCTTCCGAAGAGGAAATAAGAAGCGTATTATATTTTTAGTTTTTCGGCTGCAACACCGGCGCCGATGATGAAAATCCCTCCAAGAATCTGCATGGTTGAGAGCGTCTCGTGGAGAAGTGGGATAGAGATGATGGATACAAAGACAGGCGTGAAGGACATAATCATCGTCACGTAGGAAGCAGAAGCATGCTTAAACGCTTGGAAAAGAGTAGTTGTCACCACGATGGAAACTCCCGTCAGTAGTAAAACAGGGAGGATTGCGTGTGGCGCTTGCAGTCCTTGCTGATACCAAGTGATGAGGGTAAAAGGGAGGAACGATGCAAAAAATCTTCCTGCTGCGCTTACGTTTGCGCTCATGCGATTCGTAGCAATTTTTCCTAAGATTGTATTGAGGGCGAGAAGTATGGCTTGTAAGAGGATGAAAAGATCCCCCGTGGTAAGTTTTAAGCTTTGCCCTTCAGTCGTCAAAAGATACGCGCCAAGGATCGTCAGGGTAACCAGTATTCCTTTTTTATTCGTCATGCGTTCGCGTAGCAATACTGCCGCAAAGAGAATGGTAAATACCGTGACCGTGCGGATGAGAAATGCATAATTGATCGCGTTGCTACTGGCAAGCGCCAGAGATTGCACGATTGACACTCCTATGGTTCCGATGAGTCCCATGATGATAAAAAGATACAGATCTCCCTTTTTTAATGTTGTAACTTCCTTTTTGTTTCTCAAGAGCATATAGCCCCAAAATGGCGTCGCAAGAATCGTGGACCAGTAGGCCAGGGTGTATGCATTTTCCCCGCCGGTCGTGAGGATGGTTCGGGTGAGAACAATACTGATGGCCCAGGATAGGGAAGCCATGAGGGAGAACTTGAATCCCGGGGATAGTCGAATGGTATGAAATGAAGGCATTAGGCTATTGATCAATTTTTTGCTGCTTCTTCAAGCGCGTGGTAGAGATTGTCTTCGATATCGATGGTGCCTTCGGTTTTGTGTTGTTTGGTAAGTTTATCGCCGCGTTCTCCTGGCATGAGAATTTCTGTTACACCCGGAAGTTTCTTGGTCGCCTTCACGCGGACGGCGAGAGCCGAAACATTTTTGGCAAATTCTTTACGGTCGCCAAGCATTTCCGGATCGATGACAAAGACGAGGTTTCCCCAGTTGGCGGCAGTGTCGCCGATGCCGGTGAAGGAGGCTCCCACCAATGGTCCGGTGAGGATCTCGACCATGAGGGCAAGCCCCGCGCTTTTGTAGCTTTTATCAAATGGCCGGAGAGACCCATCCATGGCTTTAGCCGGATCATCGGTTAAATTTCCTTCAGTATCGTATGCAATGCCGGGCGGGATTTTGCGGCCCGCGGTCTTAGCTTCAATGAGTCCGTAATAGGCCATGGTGGCGGTAGCCATATCTAAAACAATCGGATCGCCGTCAGTAGGAACGCCGATGGCCATAGGATTGGTGCCAAAAATCGGTTCAAAGGATCCGTGATAGCAGACGGTTTCCGGTGATCCGGCAAAGACGAATCCGACAAGTCCTTCCCGCGCAATTTGTCCGGCCCAGTAGCCCAGGGCGCCGGTTGAACTATTAGTGGTATTGGTTCCCACGATACCGATCCCGTGTTCTTTTGCTTTTGTGATAGCCAAATCCATGGCCTTTTTTATAACGATGGCACCAGGATTATGTGCTCCATTGATGCGGGCGGAAAGTTTAGTTTCTTTTTCGATCGTGATGGCGCCAGCCGCAGGATTTTTAGGGATTCCTTTGCCGATGAGTTTGACCATCCCCTGATTGTTTCCCCGGAGCTGTGCATACAGGAGCATACCCAAGACGGTATCTGCCTCGGTGTCGTTGTAGCCTTGTTTTTTGAGTGCCTTGAGTCCGAGATTTTTGAGATCAGCAATTTTTACGTTCATAATTTTTCTACTTCAGTTTTATTGATGAATGGACCCTATTGTAGTCATCCCATTGGCTTCTGTAAAGGCAGGGAGTGGATTCCCTGAAATTTTTTTAGGCCGTGTTTTCCAAATTCTAACCAACGGTTTGTTTGTTTGCTATCATCATGTTCCATTTTCATCGCATGCGTCATGCCCATTACCAGAATGGCGTATTGTGCTTCGATAAGAATCGGTAATGCCAGTCGTTCATCTGCAGTAAGCATATGAAATTTTTGATATTCGGTAAGTGACTCTTTTATCATTTCAACAGTTTCCTCTCCGTCCATATCGATAGTAAAGTTTGCCAGAAACGTCGCAATATCAACGATAGAAGCATTATAGTCCATACATCCTAAATCGAGGATGCAGTAGGCTCCTTGAGAATTTTTTAGAATATTTTCTCGTTCCAGAGTGCCATGAATGACACTTTGATGAAACTTCGTTAGATTTATTCTCTGAAACTCCTTCAGTGTTTGTTTTATTTCATTGTTATCCTGCGCGGAAAGTGTATCAACTTGTTTCTCATAGATATATTCAAAGTTAACTATTCCTAACGTATCGTAATAGTGTGCCGGTTTAAGTTTTGATTGATGTATGTATGCCATACATTTGGTGATTTGTATGACGTCGCGTTTCGTAACAGGTAGTTGTAGGAAAGACTTGCCCTCAAAATATTCCATGACGCACGTATAGACTTTTTGATGTTTTCCTTCTGTAATGAGAATGGTCTCATTATTGTTCGTTACCAGAAGTTTTGGCATAGGAATACCCAATTTTGGAAACTCGAGATATCCTTGAATGTTTTCTTTAACCCGTGATAATGGTTTTTCTCTGGAGAAAGTTTTGACGGCGTAGATACCTTGGGACGTTTCTAGTTTTATATTTAGCTCTTGGTAACCAAAGGGAAATCTTGAAAACTTCTTGATGGTTCCTAGTTGAAACACGTTGGCGACATCGTGAAGGAAATCATCTAATGATTCTTTAATATCAGGCCTATCAAGCCATAATTTCATATATTTTTGTGCTGCCCCGGGTCAAATTTTGGGGTGTTGGCCATGAAGAGGGTGAGCGTGCTGCTCGTTTCCCATGCATAAGATTCGCCATTGTCCAAAAAAATGAGGTCGCCGACCTGTATCGGATTTTTGTGAGTCGGAGTAACGACGTATCCGTTTCCTGCGATCACGAAGGCAAGTTCTTTGGAAATTTCATTTATGATAAATCCTTTTTCGGGATATCGATCTTTGATTTCTGCAATAGCACCGCTTATAGATGTATCCTCGATAGTGAATTCCCAGACCGCGGTAGTGGGAGACATCTGAATTTTATTGGTTTGTGATGATGGAATGATTTTCATGTAATTATTGTAACCGAATACGGGCGAGTTCTGTAGTGCCAAGCGATGGATATATATTTTCTTTCCGCAGTATGATTTCCTTGATCTCCATGGAGATGGGCGCTTGATATTCTTCCAGAAGTTTAAATACCTGTTGCGGGTCACGGAGTTTTGACATGTATCGCGTAACGGTGGTGTGGATGAAGGTGTTTTCTTTGGTTGTTTCTTTGGGGAAGGGAAGGCTAGCCTTTAGACGTGTGCGTAATCTCTGCATCTCATCGTGTTGGTCAACGGCGGACCAGATGATGGCAGAGGTCATCGGGATAAGGTTGATAAATGAGATAGTGAAGGAAGGGAATTTATTGTCGAGTTTTTGAAATGCGGTGAGAAAATTTTTTTCAATCACTTCCCACGCTTGATCGTGTCCGAGGTTGTATTGTCCGCCCCAGAAGACCACTTGATTGAAACTGATATGTTGAAAGGGTCGGGGAGTGAGAAGAAGCGCTTTTGGTTCGAGTTCGGATAGTGTTTTCTGTAGGTGACCTACGGCGCTGCGCATTTTTTCAGAAAGATCGATCTGGAGGGTGATGCCTTTAATCGGCTTGCCCCACATGGCATCAAATTCAATATCATTATCGAGAAATTTTTGACGATTCTGTGATGCAAATCCGTCGTAGATGCTTTGGAGTCTTTGATTCATGAATTTTTTGGAAATCCGTTGGGATATTTGTGATCAAGGGTTACGAAGTCGTGCTGGGTGATGATGGAGAGGGGTAATTTTTTGGCTTCCTTGCGGGTGAACCATCCGATGGCGGCGCATTTCTCCGGTTCTAAAATCTTGGGCTCCCCTTTCATAATTTTACAGATGTATGTGGGAGAGACCCAGTGCTGATGCTCGTCGGGGATGATGTGACTGCACACACCGAGGAGCTCCACAATCTCTATTTCTATCCCGTATTCCTCTGTGATTTCGCGTTTGAGTGCATCTTCAAGCGTTTCACCAAATTCCACACTCCCTCCTGGGATTTCCCATTTTCCGGTCTCGTTTTTTGCTTTTCTACCCCGAAGCGTCAGAAAAAGTTTTCCTTCGTGATTGAAGATCGCCGCTCCCACGCCCACACCAATATAATCTACGCCGCGCTTCATAGTAGTAGTTGGTTCAGATCGTTATTTATTACACGTACAGTCGCCGGACGCTTTTCCACAACCTTCACACACGCCCTTTTTGATATTTTTGCCGCATGTTTTACACGCTTCACATCCACAAGTTTGACACATAGTATCACCCCCTTTCATAGTGTATTTTATCACAGAGTTTGCGGAGTGATATGCACGTCATTGGTAAGCTTGGACAAAATAAACCACGTGGTGTATTTTGTCCACGGTAGAGGGAGAGATAGTAGATTGCGCGCGTGATTTTGTCGACTGTATCAGACTAATATATACAGTTGGAAAATGTATTTATGTTTTGAAACGGAAGGTTGGTGAATAATTATGTCAGATTGGTTGAATACATTGGCAGCATTAGTTGAATCGGGTCCTCCAATAAATGGTGATCTAGCATCGGGCATACTTGGTGAAGTGATATTCGATAATACTAAATCTGAATTATTTCCAGAATCATTGAGCTGTGGTGAATCAATTAATGTAGAGCCTACCAAAGAGGTAAAAGGATAATTTTATGCTTGATCCGTTGCAATCATATTACGACACCATTGAGGATATGAAGCAGAAGGGCCTTTATACGCCCGTGCGGGTGCTCGAGTCGGCGCAGGGGCCGTGGTTTACGATTGACGGTAAGAAGCTTCTGAATTTGTGCTCCAATAACTATCTCGGGTTTGCCCAGGACAAGCGGTTGGTGAGGGCAGCTGTCGCCGCGGTGAAGAAATATGGTGTCGGACCTGGCGCCGTCCGGCCGATTTCCGGGAATCTCAAACTCCATATGGAGGCGGAAGCTATTCTCGCCAAACTGAAAGGCGCCGAAGCGGCATTTCTCCTGCCGGGCGGATTCATCGCTAATATTGTGGCCATTGCGACCATCGTGGGCAAAGACGATATCGTCATTTCCGATGAGCTCAATCATGCAAGCATCATCGATGCCATCAAGCTTGCCCAAGTGAAAAATAAATTTATCTATAAACATAAAGATATGGGTGAGCTTGAGGCGCGTCTCAAGGAATCCGTCCTACTCACCAAAACGCTGCAAAAGCCCGGGGAGCGTCCACCGATCATCCTCATCATATCCGACGGAGTATTTTCCATGGACGGGGATATTGCCCCCCTTCCTCGGATTGTGGGGCTTGCCAAACAATATGGTGCCATCACGATGGTCGATGATGCCCATGGCGAGGGCGTGTTGGGCGAAGGAAGGGGCATCGCGCACCATTTTCATCTAGAGGGACAACTGGACATCGAGGTTGGAACCTTGTCCAAAGCGTTCGGGGTCTTGGGCGGTGTGATTACGGGTAAAAGGGATCTGATAGAGTATTACCGTCAAAAAGGACGGCCGTATCTATTTTCCACGGGCTTGAGTGTTGCCGATACTGCAGCGGTTATCAAGGGAGTTGAGATACTCTCGCGGTCAAATGTCCTCGTGAAAAAACTATGGAGCAATGCCAAGTATCTGCGTGAAGGACTCACCAAATTCGGATTTGATACGGGACAGACGGAAACGCCGATCACGCCGGTCATGTTGGGGGAAGAAAACCTTGCGAAAGAATTTAGCGCGAAGTTATTCGCGCGCCGGGTATTTGCTACTCCGATTAAGTTTCCGATGGTGGCCCTCGGAAAAGCACGTATCCGCGCGATGCCGTCGGCCACACACAGTAAAACAGATTTAGATTTCGGGTTGTCCGCGTTTGCCGCAGTCGGCCGGGAACTAGGGGTTATCTGATGCGAATTCTGTCATCGAAGCATTATGACTCCGATCACCATGAGAATCCCGGCGAGGATTTTTCTCTTCACAAAGGATTTTTCCTTTAGGATGAAAATACCGGCAAGGACCGTGAGTGTGCCGGATGATGACGTAACCGGGGCCACAAGGGACGCATCGGCCAACGAGAGTGCCTGCACGTAGAAAACAAACCCGATGACATTGAGAAGCGCAGTCAGTGCGACCTTCCAGCCACCAATGATAAATTCGGTCTTGAGTTGGGAAAGAGAGATTGTAGGAAATGCGACAATAATAAGCGACAACCCCCACAGTGCGACGCTATAGAGATTAGCTGGAATTCCCTGCGATGCAGGTTTATCAAACACTCCGGCAAGCCCGAGCATGACGGCTGCAAAGACGGCGATCCATACGGCCCTGCTTGCCTGTAGTTTGGGGTTTTTGTGTACAACGACCAATGACGCTCCGATGAGGATCGTGGCCCCCACGAGTTTTGTGATGGTAAATGATTCATGGAGAAAAAGCATTGCACCGACAAACGTGATCACAGGAGTTAACCGAAACAAGATGGCGGTGGTAGAAGCATCCAATTCTTTTCTTGCTAAAAAATGCGTTCGTTCATAGAATCCATATCCCAAGGTTGCGCCGATAATCAGAAGTACTTGAATCCATGAAAATTGGGGGAGACCGGCAAGCGACGGGCGCTCGATGAGGAGAAGAATGGTTGCGAAGAACGTTCCCCAACCGTTAAAAACGAACGAAAACGTCCGAGGGTGGACACTTTTGACTGCCAAGACCCGCATAAGGAGATTTTGGGCGGTGAACATGAGTGCTGCGATGATAGAGAGAACGAGCCACATGTGTGCAATTGTAGCATGCTATAATCGTATTTATGAAATCGGCGGATGTAAGGAAGAAGTTTATAGATTTTTATAAAGCGCGGGGACATGTGGAAATTCCTTCGGCTCCCCTCGTGCCGGAAAACGATCCGACGACCCTGTTTACGTCCTCGGGCATGCAACCATTAGTCCCGTATCTCTTAGGCCAACCCCATCCGTCGGGAACGAGAATTGTCGACAGTCAAAAATCCTTCCGGGCACAGGATATAGAAGAAGTCGGGGATAACCGGCATACGACATTTTTTGAAATGTTGGGTAATTGGTCGTTTGGGGATTATTTTAAAAAAGAACAGTTGTCTTGGATTTTTGAATTTTTGACGAAAGAATTAGCGTTGGATCCACAACGGCTTTTTGTCAGTGTGTTTTCCGGCGAAGCCGGATCTGGCTCCGCCAGAGAAGGGAAATCTCTGATACCCAAAGATACAGAGTCCATAGGTATTTGGAAAGAGATTTTCGCGGGAGTAGGAATAGAGGCTGAAGTAGCAGACCGCGCCTCATCGGCGGGCGCTCGCATCTTTACGTATAATGCTCGCAAGAATTGGTGGTCGCGTTCCGGTGAACCGGAAGCCATGCCCGCCGGCGAACCGGGAGGACCGGATAGCGAGGTGTTTTTTGACTTCGGACCGGAGCGGGGGCTTCATGAGAAATCTCCATGGAAAGATGAGGTCTGTCACCCCAACTGCGATTGTGGGCGATATATGGAAATAGCCAACTCCGTCTTCATGCAATATCAAAAGCAAGCAGATGGATCACTCAAAGAACTTGCGCAAAAGAATGTGGATTTCGGCGGGGGGCTCGAACGGTTGGTAGCCGTGACGAATGATGATCCGGACGTGTTTAAAATTGATATATTTTTAGGAATAATAGACAGAATTGAAAAGGAAACACACAAAAAATATGGAATTAATGAAAACGCAACACGGAGCATGAGAATAATAGCTGATCACTTGCGGGCGTCTGCAATGATAATTATTGATGGTGTTAGGCCAGGAAAACAAAAAGCTGATTATGTATTGCGTAAGCTGTTAAGAAGGGCTATGTATCATTGTCATCTTCTTGGTTTTGGATTAAACGGTAGTATTTTATCTCTACTTTGTAAAGAATTTCAGGAGGTGTATCCAGAAGTAACTGAAAATTGGCCGTTGATATGCGATATCATTGATGAAGAAGGAGAAAAATTTGGAAATTCGTTAGATCGAGGACTAAAGAAGTTAGAAAAATATTTAAGTTATACGCGTATCGGGGGATTAATTGCCTTCGATTTGTATCAAACAGATGGTTTTCCATTGGAATTAACAAAAGAGATACTTTTTAAAAAAAATCAAGAATTTACATCTCGAGATGAAAAAGAATTTATAGATGTAGAAAATACTCACAGGGAGCTTTCCCGCACCGCGGCAAAGGGTATGTTTAAAGGTGGGCTTGCGGATAAAAGTGAACAGACGGTCAAACTGCATACGGCGCATCATTTGTTATTATCATCGCTCCAAAAAATCGTCGATCCTAACATTAAACAGCGTGGCAGCAATATCACCGCCGAAAGGCTGCGGCTGGACTTTAACTACGGGGAAAAACTGACTCCGGAAACACTCATGGATGTCGAAACATTAGTCAACGGGAAGATATCGGAGAATTTACCGGTGGTACGCAGGGAAATGCTACGGGAAGAGGCGGAGAAGCTCGGCGCTCAGATGGAATTCGGCCACAAGTATCCGGAGCGGGTCAGTGTGTATGTGGTGGGACCGGAGAACGACTTTTTCTCCGCGGAATTTTGCGGTGGGCCGCATGTGACCGCTACAGGGCAGTTGGGTACGTTCAAGATTATCAAAGAAGAATCCGCAGGAGCGGGGATACGACGGATTTATGCCACCGTTGACGAAAATAACAAATTGACTAAATGATAAAGTGACAAAGTAACCATTTTCTTTACACGGTGGTACGGGCAGTCTAGAATGGATAGTGATGAAGTTTCCCGATGTATTCAATCAATTTCTTCATAAGCCCCCAGAGCGGCAGGAAGCGTACCTTTCTTTAGTGCTCGAGGCGGGCTCGGTGCAGGCTGCGGTATGGACGCTTACAACGGGCAAGAAGCCTCATGTCAGCGAAGCCGTGATCGAAGAGCTAGCCGGAAACTCTTGGGAAAAGCGGTTAGAAGCATGTGATCGCGCGATTGCCAGACTCGCGGAAAAAGAAGGTCGGGATGATTTTGAAAAAGTCGTGCTCGGATTACCGGTCTATTATCTGACTTCGGAAGATGATATCGCCAGCGATGTACGCGGACACATCAAAACTATTACGGAAGAGCTGGAATTGACTCCCATAGGCTTTGTCCCCATTCATCAGGCGGTCATCCACGCGATGCGTCAGGAAGAAGGAGTGCCGACGAGTGCCATACTTTTGGAGGCCGGTCCGGATAAAACCACGGTTATTCTCTATAAAGTAGGGGTGATCGTGGGGAGAGTGCATATCGCAAATGACGATCTCGTCGCGGAGCTTGAGCGGGCACTGAAAGGATTTAAGGAGCTTGAAGTGCTGCCCTCCCGAGTGCTTTTATATGGCTCCGTCCAGGAGACCCTCGAGGGGTATAAGCGTGATCTTCTGAAGCACCCGTGGCCCACGCGGGCGAATTTTCTTCATTATCCCAAGATTGAAATACTGCCCCTTTTGTCTCTTGCCGGAGCGGTTTCTTTAGCCGGGGCGAGCGAATTGGCGACGCAGGTAGGGAAGGAAGCGGTAACGCAAGCAACACCAGCGACGCGAGTAAGCCCATCAACACCAGCAAGACCAGGAACGCCAGTAAAAAAAGAGGCAGAACAGGGAGAAAAAATTGAAGAATCCATACCGGTTGGCGAAGTTGAATCCGAAGACGAACATACGGAGGAAGCGGATGCGACCCAGGAGCCGGAAGTCATAGAGGATGATGTCATTGATTCCGGTGCGTTAGAAAACGAGAGCAATGAGGCGGATGATAACCTCGTCGAGGTAGCTCCTGAAGTTCTTGGATTCCGGGAGAATGTCGATATATTAGAACATCCGCCGGAAGCCGAGAAAAAAGTAATTCAGGAGACCGTCGAGATTATAGAAGGAGAGAAAAAGGGGAAAGGGGAGGAGTTGCGAGAAACAATATCCCGTTTTGTTTCCCGTGTACACGCGCCGCGGGAGCGTTCCATCGCAATTCCGAAGACTGGATTTTTTGTCCTGTTCATTGTTGTCCTTCTTGTGGGTGTTGGCGGGTGGCTGACGTATTGGGTATTGCCAAAGACAAGTATCACTATTTTGCAAGTGCCCAAGATCATCATCGAAACATCATCGGTGACCGTGAGTCCCACGGCGACCCTCGTGGATGCCTCCAGTAAAATCGTTCCCGGGCAAAAACAGGAGAAGACCGTGAGCGGAGAAAAAACGATTGCCGTGACCGGACAGAAGGATATGGGTGATCCGGCCCGAGGCACGGTGACGGTGTACAACAAATCGTTATCCGGTAAACAGCTTAAAAAAGGCGCGGTCTTGGTAGCGGGTAATCTCTCTTTTACACTCGATACCGACATTTCTATCGCTTCGGCAAGTGAAAGTTTGGCAAGTGGATCCGTAACCTATGGGAAGGCCAACGCTGCGGTCACCGCAGTCAAGCTCGGGCCGCAAAGTAATCTCCCGAGAGATACGGAGTTTAGCGTGAAGGATACCTCCTCAAGCGTGATGGTTGCCCGCAATGATGCGGCCATCTCCGGCGGGACGAGTAAAGTCGTGACGGTCGTATCCCGTGCTGATTACGACACACTCATCACCGGTCTTACGAAAGAACTCATCATAAAAGCGAAAGCGGAATTGGCAAGCAGCGTGGTGGGAGGCGAGCGGCTGATTGATGAAACGATCAAGACTACCGTGACACAAAAAAAGTTTGACGCCGAACTGGATCAGGAAATCCGCGATCTGCATGGAAGTATCACCGTAGCCATTTCTGGTGTTTCTTACAAAGACGAAGATATCGCCTCACTGTTCGCTGATTTGGTGGCTGCCAATGTGCCAACCGGTTATACGCTGCGCAAATCCGGAGAGCGTATGAATGCCACAAACGTGAAGCTCCAAAAAGACGGAAGCATTAGTTTGGCCGTTGGGTATCAAGGACAGGCACTTCCGGAGTTTGATGTCCCCGCCATCAAACAGAAGTTAGCTGGTAAATCGGTGACGGCAGTATCGGAGGAACTCAAAGTCATCAGTGGTGTGGGCGGGGTAGAAATCGGGAAGGTGACCGGGTCACTTTGGGGCCAGAATTTGCCAGCAAATGCGGGGAATATCACCATTTCTGTTGCAGTACTGGAATAATAAAATAAGCCCCATGGCATATCAATTTGTTAAAGCACCGCCAGCAGTACATCCTGTGTCCGTGGAATATACGGGCGCGACCTTAGTGCCCGAGCGGCGGAAGGTTCTCTCGTATGTGTTCATCCTCGGGGGATTAGCGGTTCTTTCCTGGGCGTTTTGGCCGATCGTGTCATTTATGCTCTTTACGGCCCCGCAGTTTGCTGGGATTGTCTCTCCGGTGCAGGATGGATTTGCGGCCACGCGGGTCATGAGTGTGCTTTCGCCGATGGCCAGTGCCGCATCGATAGAAGAAATTGTGACGAAAGGACCGGACTACACCAATCCCAATGTCTGGTTTCCCGGAACTCCTCAAAAAAAGATCGTTTCTGCCGTCACCGCCTATACGCTTTCCATTCCCAAATTGCGGATAAAGGACGCATTCGTGACGATTGCTGGTGACGATCTCAACAAAAGCCTCGTTCACTACGGAGGTACGGGGCTGCCGGGGGAGTATGGTACGGCCGTCATTTTTGGTCACTCCGTGCTGCCACAATTTTATAATCCTGCCAATTATAAAAGTATATTTTCGACTCTTCCGACGCTCAAAACGGGAGATGAAATTTTTGTACGTCTGGATGGAGTAGAATACCGTTTCGTGGTGTATGAGATGATTGTCACAGAGGCCAATGATTTGGCTCCTCTCGCCCAGCGCTTTGATGATAGCTATGTGACGCTTATCACGTGTGTGCCGCCGGGGACATACTGGAAGAGACTCAACGTGCGGGCGCGACTAGAGAAAATATGAGTACAGGCTCAAAACAATTTGCCATCGAAGCCATTAAAAAGAAGCTCACCGGGAAGGCGCTTTCCTACCACGAAATTTTTTCTATCATGGATGAGATTGCCAACGAGCGTCTGGGGCCGGTGCTCACCACATATTTTGCCGCCGCAGGATTTAAAGAGGGATTTAATGATGAAGAACTCTATTTTTTGGCGAAAGCCATGGTGGATACCGGTCCGAAACTTCATTTTAACGGAATAGTGGCGGATAAACATTCAACCGGCGGAGTCGCCGGTACGCGGACGACCATGATTCTCGTGCCCATCATCGCCGCAGCCGGTTTTCAGATTCCGAAAACTTCTTCCCGTGCGATCACATCGCCGGCGGGAACTGCCGACACCATGGAGGTCGTGGCTCCTGTCACATTCAGTCCAAAACAGATTGAAGCACTTGTCGCCAAAGCAGGAGGGTGTATTGTGTGGGGCGGTCACTTGGGGCTGGCTCCCGCCGATGACGTGATCATTCAAGTGGAAGCGCCTCTGGCGTTTGAATCCTTTGATAAAATCATCGTTTCCATTATGGCCAAAAAAGTGGCATCGGGCGCGACGCACGTGGTGTTTGATATTCCCGTCGGACCGACCATGAAAATCCAGCATTTCAAAGATGCCGAGGTGATCGCCCGTAAATTTGTATTCCTCGCCGGTAAGTTCGATATAAAGGTGGTCACCGACATCAATGAGGCGCTGGAAAATGCCGGTCGCGGCATCGGACCGGTTTTGGAGGTGCGCGATGTGTTTGCCGTTCTTGCCCAAGATCCGGAGCGGCCGCTGGCTCTCGAAGCGAAGGCATTGCGGCTGGCAGGCAAGCTTCTCTCCCTTTGTTTCGCCGATACAAAAGGTAAAGAAAGTATGGATGGAGAAAAAGTCGCGCGCGAGATCCTGGTTTCCGGTCAGGCTATGAAAAAAATGCGGGAGATCATCAAAGTCCAAGGGGGTGACCCGGATGTCGATGGTACCCACATGGCGTTGGGAAAATACCGCCATGAAGTCAAAAGCGTGAGGTCCGGTAGGGTGAGTCGTATCAACAACCAGGAGATCACCGTGGTGTGCCGTATATTGGGATCCCCGACGGATAAACGCGCGGGGATGTACCTTGATCGTAAGCTCGAGGAAACGGTGGACAAGGGTGATATACTATATACGTTCTATTCATCGGACAAATGGAGACTTGCTGAAGCCGTCGAAACGATCAAGAACGTACCCATATATACGATAGAATGATTACTTGAAAATTCAAACTTTAAACTTCAAACTTTTTAAAATTTTAAAGTTTACATTTTAAAGTTTAGAGTTCATTGTATGTTTAAAAACATTATCTCACCGGTCCAGGCCTGGTTGCTGTCGCAAGGAAAGTGCGTCGGATGCGGCCGGCTGCTGGAAAAGAAAACAGGGAAAGGCTTTACGCGGGTAACGTGCCATTGCGGTCGCGTATATATGTACGATAGTGAGGCTGATACCTTTCGTCGTGCGACACTTGATGAAGTCAAATAATTCTTATCCTTATCGGTTTTTTCTTTTTTTTGCTGTAGCAGGGGCTCTTGCGCTTTTTTCGTGGGCATGGTGGCGCGATGCGATAGGTCCCGTGGATTCTACGGATACCAGCCCTAAAATTTTTGTTGTCCAACGCGGCGAAGGGGTAAAAAGTATTGCTGCCAGACTTGCGGCTGCGGGACTTATCCGAAGTTCCACCGGATTTTATCTCCTCGTAAAAGTCATGGGTATTGAGCGGGATCTCCAAGCCGGGGATTATCGTTTGAATCCTACTATGGACGCAGGAGAACTTGCTCGTGAGCTCACACACGGGACGTTGGACGTGTGGGTGACGATACTGGAAGGTTGGCGAGTAGAAGAGGTGGCGGCGAAACTCAATAAAGAATTAGATATTCCCGAGAGTGAATTTGTCAAAGTAGCGCGTGAAGGTTACATGTTTCCGGATACGTATCTCATGCCCAAAGATGCCACGGTGGGCGCTGTCGCAGGGCTTTTTCTCTCGACGTTTGAGGCAAAGGTAGACGAGAAGATGCGCTCTGATGCCAAAAAGACCGGTTTATCTTTTGATGAAGTCATGACCCTGGCTTCTATCGTTGAGCGGGAGGGGAGAAGTGAGGAAGACCGTCCGGTAATCGCCGGTATTCTTTTCAACCGCATACAAGCAGACTGGCCTATCCAGGCTGATGCGACACTGCAGTATGCTCTGGGCTATCAGGTACGGGAAAAGACGTGGTGGAAAAAGTCACTTACCGATGAAGACAAAAAAGTGAAATCCCCGTATAACACGTATCTTCATACGGGACTTCCACCGGGGCCGATTGCCAATCCAGGTCTTGCTTCTATCCGGGCCGTGATAAGCCCTAAAGAGAGTGATTATTGGTATTATCTTCACGATCCAAAAGGCGGTGTGCATTACGCGCGGACCCTGGAAGAACACAATAGGAATAGTGAAAAATATCTTCAATAAGTTACCGGATGCAAAAGAAGCTTCCGACTGACGTGAGTTCCTGAAGAGAAAACTCATCCCGGATAAACGCCGACGCAGAGCCACCATCGAGATTGACGGCATCGGTAATAGTAAGATGAGGTAAAATTTTTGATAAAATATTTGGCATATCAGCAAGCTTCGGTCCACTCCAGGTGTTCTCTGGGTCGTAGATGATAAAGAATACTACCGATCCATTTTTCATAACTCCCAGTCCCACACGCCGGGCAAATTCATCGTCTCGGATAGCCAGTTTGACCGGCATCCCGTTTTGGAATAGGATGGGGCCGGTTTGGAGGGCGAGCCGGACGGATTCTCCAGGCGGCGACGACAAAATCGATGCGGTATCATTCTGATCCATAGAAAAAAATCCGTTGAGCAAATTATTCGGGATGGAAGTCCGGATGGTTTTTCCTTGAGCCGAGAAGAGTCCGGTCGGTTGATCATCCTTCGTATAAAAACCACCGCTCACGACGTATGTGCATTCGTCGCTATCTATGAGGGAGCGGGCAGTGCGTTTTTGGGTGAAGTTGGGGATGAGGGTCAACGAAGAGAGGTCACGGACCAGTGCCCAGGCGACGCGATACGTGATGGTGTCAATCGAAACGTCGACGGATTGCGCCGGCGGCGTAGGCTTACGAGTAATCGTCGGGGAGGGTGACGGATGTTGGGGTGCAACCGGCATGGGTTTCGGCTGTAGAAACATCAAGGAGAGGATTCCGACCACCACTATGCCAATAAGGATACGCCACATACGAAGTAATACTATCTTATTTCGGGGACTTGAGTGGGAGGGAAGATTCTCCGGATGGTGGGGTTTCCTGGATGCTATCGATACGGTTATTCACGGCTGAACCGGAGCTGCGCATCATAGGATACATCGGTCCGCCTGCGTTGCCGTAAAGAAGTGTGAGCGTGAGGATCATGATAAACGTGTTAATGATGAGAAAGAGAATAGTCAATCCAAATGTCCCCATACCCCACGCGAGTCCGCGCCGGAGGCCCACGAGGATAGCGGGGGCAATTAGAAGCAATCCGTACAGACCAATCGAGATGATCGTCGCTAAAATAAGGACGACACCCACGAGTTCATACGAGACAACTTGCTGGATGGTAGTGCGCAGGAAAAATAATCCAGCCGTATAGACGGCGATGAGTCCTGCAGACAGGAAGCTCCCGCCAATCATGAGCATCACGTCCACGGATGAAGGCGTCGCTCCATTGATTCGTGGGTTAGTAAGGGCGCGCAGGGCAGATCTGCCCAAGAAAAAGAGGAGGACTAAAACGGCCGCGAAGATGCCCAATCCTATGAGAATTCCTTTACCATACAGCCGGATGAGGGAATCCGCATAGCGTCCTTTGACCGTATAGGATTCCAGGGGCTCCAGGTAGGAAGCGGTTTTTGTGATCGTGCCATAGCCTGTTTGACTGTACAGTTGATCAAGTTGCGGACTGACCATTGCTTCTTTTTCCGCTCCTGCGGCGAGGGAAAGGGCTTCTGTTTCGCTAAACCGGTAATTCACCGTGCCTTTGGCGCCGTCAAGAACGAGATCGCTGTCGACGCTTATGCCGATTGTGGATTTCGTGATACTGGATTTTTCTACCTGAAATGTTTCGAACGCATAGCTATATGCGCCGAAAGGATCTTTTTTGGCGTATCCGCTGGCCATCAAGACCACCAACACGCTTCCGGATTTCGCAGGAAGTACCGGCTTAGGGAGGGTGATCGTGAGCGTGTCACCCGTAAATTGTGTGGTCGCTTTTTGGTACTTCGCCTGGCCATACCACTGGAAGTAATTGGCATCCTGATATTCCTGGCACTGATTCGGTTGTCCACTCAAGTCGCTTGGATTGTAGGGTTTGAAACGCAGGCACTGCGGCTCGCGGGAGATCTGAAATGCGCTCACCCGTTTGGGTTCTACCCTTGGGATACGGAGGGAAAAGATGTTTGTGGGAGTCGGCTCCTCATTGGTAAAGGCCGCGCGCATGGTGACGACCGCATCGCCGTTGCCGCGCAGCAACACTGAATATGCATGGTCCTGTCCGAGGTTGGGTGAATCTTGAGGAATCGGCGGCATGAATGTATCCGGTGTGATGAGTTTTTCCTGCGCGGCGACCAAGGGAGATTTGAAGGAGAAGAGGATAAGGACGGCGACCAAGAGGAATAGTATTTTTACATATTTCATGCTTCTTTCTATCATAGGCAGGTTGAGCGGCGCGTGTCAATCGTTTACAATGCCTCTACTATGGGAGCTACCATCAAATGTATCCATTGCGGTGCCGAAATAGAGATCACGAAGGCGCTTCTTCATGAAGTGGAGGAGCAGGTGAAGGATACGGTCGCCGCTTCCCATAAAGCAGAACTTGACCGTGTGCGTGAGGAAGTTGAGAAGACGGCGCGGGAGAAGGCAGTGGCGGATGTTTCCATCCAGATGAAGGACCGCGAGAACCAGGTTGGTGAACTGCGGGAACAAAATAAAGCGCTCACGATTCAACTTCTGGATCTCAATAAATCCATCCGGGACCTCAAAGATCAGGACGAGAAGCGCGGCCTCGAATATGAGAAGCGCCTGAATGAAGCCATTGATAAAAATCACGAGGAACTCACCAAAACGCTCGGTGAGAAATCCCAGATGGAGGTCTTGGAGCTCAAAAAGCAATTGGACGATACCAAAAAATCCCTGGACGATGCCAAAAATAAACTCGCGCAGAAGTCTCAACAATTGCAGGGGGAAGTCCTCGAACTGAATATCGAAGAGAAACTGAAATCCGCATTTATCTACGATGATGTGGCTCCGGTTGGCAAAGGCACGCAAGGGGCAGACATCATCCAAACCGTCAAAAATCAGGCGGGGAAGGCGGCGGGCATCATTCTCTGGGAGACCAAACGCGCCAAGTGGACGCCGAGTTGGCTTCCCAAACTTCGTGAAGACGGCAGGAATGCCGGGGCGACGATTGTCGTTCTCATTAGCGAAAGCGTACCGGATGACATCGGGACATTTGCCATGCGGGAGGGGGTCGTCGTGACCACATATCCATTTGTATTACCGTTGGCAGAGCTTCTGCGACGCGCGGTCATGCAAGTCGCTCAAGCCCGGTCGGTAGCTGCCAACAAAGATGAGAAGCTTGAATTTCTTTATCAATATCTCAGTAGCGACACCTTCCGGCACCGGTTTGAAGCATATGCGGAAACCATCAAGGGGATGGAGGAAGATTTATCCACGGAACGCCGGAGTATGGAGCGGCTGTGGAAAAAGCGTGAGATGCAGATCCATCGGGCTATCGATAATATGGCAAAAATGTACGGCGAACTCCAGGGCATCATGGGTCCGGCACTTCCTGAAATCCGTGTGTTTAGCCTTCCGGAGGGGACAGGGGATACGCCTTAAAGCGGAAGTTGGGTTTGTGGATCGGGTAGGGCTTTAGGGGTAGGCGCGTGTTTGATTTTTTCTTTTTCCTTTATATCCCCGGCGATCATACATTCCAGAAGATCCATCCGGAGTATCGCATAGATCCCGTGTCCGCCGGCGGAAAGATGCCGGGCTTTGAGTTTATTGCTTTCTATCCACCGCCGTATGGTTCCCGGATGTTTATGGAGAAACATAGCGGCCTCTTCTACCGTCACAATGTCATTCATGTAGCTTATAGTATAGCACGATGCGCTGGTGACGTTATAGTTGTATTTCCTGATGGAGGACCGGGAGGGAGACATTAGTAAACCCCAAATCTTCTGATATTTTTTGAGCCAATGCGTTGCGCGGTCCGTCTTCGCCGTGGGTGAGGATGACTTTTTGTACCTGCTTGATGTGCCCCAGCCATGCGATGAGCTGTTTCTGGTCGGCATGAGAACTCATCCCTTGTGTATCGTTGACCGTCGCCCGGACGGGGACGGTGATGCCGTTGATGGACACCTGTTTATTTCCGGCAAGTATGTTGTGTCCCAGCGTCTCCTCGCCCTGATATCCCACGATAAATAACCGGGTAGAAGCAATCGGCAGAAAATGGGTCGCAAGGTTGAGAATTCTTCCTCCGGTCATCATGCCGCTTCCGGCGATGATGACTTTGGGTCCGGTAAGCGTAAAGAGCGCGTCGCTTTGTTGGTTGGTGGCAACGACGGTAAGTCCGGCAAACCCGAAGGGATTTCCGGTTTTGAAATCATCCCGGATATGGGTATTAAAAATTTGCGGATACTTCCCATAGACGAGCGTCGCTTTTTCGGCCATCGGACTGTCCAAAAAAACCGGTGTGCCGGCTCCCATTTTCCCCGATTGTTTCATGTGCATGATCATGTGCAAAAGTTCCTGGGTCCGGTCCAGTGCAAATGCCGGGATAAGAAGCGTCCCGCCGGAGGCTTCGATACTGTGTATTTCTGACTCAAGGGCAACTTCGGCAGAAGAGATAGGATGGAGCCGGTCGCCGTAGGTGGACTCCATGACGACGCAATCGGCACTATCAAGGTACTCTGTCTCTTCGAGTAAGTCCTCCGGCGTATTGCCCAAATCACCGCTGAAGACGACCTTTTTGACCCCGGAGTCTGGCTTGGTATCCACTATTTCCAAGATTGCTGATCCCAGGATATGGCCCGCGTCACGCAGCGTAACGGTGAAGTTGCCGATGGAAACAGGAGTACGGTAGTCGACGGTCATAAACCGTTTGATGGTTTGCTCGGCGAGCGCTTTATCAAACAGGGGGCGGCGGTCTCCCTCCTTTGCAATTTTTGCGCTGTCCAGTAACGATATTTCCGTCAGGTCGCCCGTTGCCCTCGTCATCCAGATATTTCCTTTGTAGCCCTGGGGCAAGAGTATCGGCAGCCTGCCACAGTGATCCAGATGGGCGTGCGTCAAGACGGCACCGGCTAATTGGCTGCAGTCATAGGCGTACGGTTGTTCATTGAGCTTGTTGATATCCGGAGTGCCTAAAAATAATCCAAGATCGATTAGGATGGATTGTCCGGATCCGGATGTGAGAATATAGGAAGATCCCGTCACCATCCCTGCCGCTCCGAGAAATTTAATTTTCATTATTATTAGTGTACCGTATTCCTGTCGCCGTTTGCCATAATCATGTGATATCTTGCAACATCTTGCAACATCTTGCAACATCTTCTAATATCTTCTAATATGTTCTCATGGATTCACTAGCGACCATGCAGCGCATAATAACCATACAGCCTCACTCGTCGCCGTTTCCCCGGCGTCAGGAGATCGTGGCGACGATACGGGAAAATAAGATGGTATCATTCGCGTTTTTATCACGGCAATTCCGGCTCGTGCCACCAAGTACGCTTCATTATGACCTCAAGCAGCTTGCTAAGGCGGGATTTATACAAAAAATGGGTTCCACCCGCGGCGTGGTGTATACCATCAAAATACCGTGAATAGAGCCGATTTCTTATCCATATTCACGGTAAATTGACAAAACACCGTGAATATGCTATTATATGAAGTATGGCTACATCGCGATTGATCACCGATAAAATACGAATAATCAAGACTCAATTTGACCGGTTGCGGATAGGCAAAGACGCACTCCTTACCCTCATCGATGAGGCGGAAATCGCAGAAAGTGTCTACAACTCCAACGCGATTGAAAACTCGACCCTCAGCCTTCCGGAAACGGAAAAAATATTACTGGAAATGGAAGTATCCCGGCAGGTGAGCGTTCGTGAAGTGTATGAGGCTAAAAATTTAGCCCGTGTTGTGGCTTTTATACGAGCGTTATCAAAAGATCGTGAGTTATCCAAAGAATTTATTTGTACGCTTCACGGTATGCTCCTCGTAGGAATAAATGATGAAATAGCCGGACGGTTTCGCAGCGCAAATGAATATGTACGTGTGGGAGCTTTTGTCGCACCTGCGCCGGAACATATCGATCGGTTGATGGATCGGTTACTTGAGGAATATACGGGTAATCTGACGCTATATCCTCTTGATGCTATCGCACGTTTTCATCTGGAGTTTGAAACGATTCATCCATTTAATGACGGTAATGGCCGCATAGGAAGAGCGCTGATCAATCTTCAACTCCAACGAATAGGTTTTCCGAATATTATCATCCGTGATAAAGAAAAGCAGGAATATTATCGGGGATTTACGCAATATCGTGATGACAAAAAGACCAGCACAACGGAACGTGTTCTTACGCGGGCAATATGTGAGTCGTTGCATAAACGTATTACCTATTTACAAGGTGGTGAAATAGTTACTCTGGCCACATATGTCAAAGAGCATAATCTTGGTGCTCCGGCCATATTTAACGCTGCCCGTCGACAGACGATCCCTGCGTTTCGTGAAAAAGGCGTGTGGAAGATTGGGAAGGGGTATAGTCCTCAATGAAATCACATATTGAGTTCGCTCAGCGTCTGGTGACTCTCATGGATACCAAATTTAACTTTTTTGGTATCCGGTTTGGGATAGATCCGATCCTGGACATCTTGCCGGGGTTCGGAAGCATGATTGGCGCAGGTATCTCCTGCTATCTCTTCTGGATTGCGTATCAATTGAAGGTCCCGTCGCGGATTTATTGGACGATGGGTTGGCATATCTTTTTGGATTATCTCCTGGGGCTCCTCCCGTTTATCGGGGTCGTTGCGGATCTTTTTTACCGTTCCAATACCAAAAATCTGAGGCTCCTGTACCCCTTCATCGATATGGACGTCCTGGAGGGAGTGGTCATAGAGTCATAATGATGTTAGATCGTGTTTAGTAGGTAGGGGGAGTATAATTTGAGCTAATTATTGCAATATGACGAAAAGTAAACAAATTATAGTTCAGGGCAGTCAAATCGGCATTATTTTAAATGTTGGGGGTGATGATTTTATTTCGCTTACCGACATGTTGAAAGCAAAAGATGGTGATTTTTTTATTTCCGATTGGCTCAGAAATAGAAATACCGTTGAATTTTTGGGTATATGGGAAAAGTTACATAATCCAAATTTTAATTATGGCGAATTTGCCACAATTAAAAGTCAGGCAGGCTTGAATAACTACAAGATAAGTGTAAAAGAATGGGTCAAAAAGACGAATGCTGTTGGTCTCAAGGCAACCGCCGGACGATATGGTGGAACATATGCCCATAAAGATATTGCCTTTGAATTTGGGATGTGGATAAGCCCTGAATTTAAAATTTATCTCATCAAAGAGTTTCAGAGACTAAAAAATGAAGAGAGTGAAAAATTGCGGCTTGGTTGGGATGTGAAAAGGACTCTGACTAAGATTAACTATAAAATCCACACCGATGCGATCAAAGAACACCTGGTTCCTCCCTCTGTTTCGCAACAAACAACAAGTATTGTTTATGCCAGTGAGGCTGATGTACTCAACATGGCGTTGTTTGGCAAAACAGCCAAATTGTGGCGGGATGAAAATCCGGGCAAAGATGGTAATATCCGCGACTATGCCGACGTCACCCAACTTGTAGTACTGGCCAACCTCGAGGGTCTCAATGCCCAGCTCATCAGGCAAGAAATTTCCCAATCCGTTAGATTAGTTCAACTAAACCAAACCGCCATTTCCCAAATGCAATCTCTACTAGGTAATCCCTCCATCAAAAAATTGAAATAAATTTCATAGCTATTTGCCGCGTGGGGGATGTACCATGCCCTTCCCTGGCGTGAGGAGAGTATACTTTGAGTAAGTATATGGATAGCGCAGTACGTATTACCATCCGGGTGAGGAAATATTTTTGGAAAGAGTTTGTATATGACGTGTGTTCTGCGCTGTACGGAGCCTATCTCACTGCTGACAAGGTATCGAAAAGAATTTTCAATGTTTCTATTGTTACCCTCTGTCGTCGGACGTACGCCACGTTGGTGAAGTTTCCCATAACAATGAGCGTTGTGTATAAAAATTCAATTCTGGTAATTTTACTCGTCATGTTTGGTATAGGTGGATTGGTGTATACGATGAGTATCCCCATCGTTCTTTTCTTAGCCGCCACAGGAAGGATACAGTAACGAATATAAATCATATTTTGAGCATGAGGCGTGTCCCTACAGAAGGTGGAGTATACTTTGACTCATTAGGTATTTATTTGTTTATGGATGCAACAAAAATCGCTCTGTTTAAAGGCAAAAAGATCAGGAAAACTATTTATAACAATGAATGGTGGTTTTCGGTGAATGATGTCATCGAAGCGTTAGCTAATTCTCGTGATCCAGCGCAATACTTCAAACGGCTCAAGGAGAGAGATGGGGAGCTAGCAAAATTGACTGACAAAGGAGGGGTACAATTTGTACCACCCCTTATGTTGGATATTGAAACCCCGGGAGGAGTACAAAAAGCCTATTGTTGGCATACGGAAGGTATTTTTCGACTCATCCAATCCATACCATCCCCAAAAGCTGAGCCTTTTAAACGGTGGCTAGCCCGCGTGGGGTACGAGCGGGTGCAGGAGATAGAAAACCCGGAGTTAGGCACCAAGAGAACTCGAATGCTCTACAAGCTAAAAGGGTATTCAGATGATTGGATAGAGAAACGGATGCGTGGGATTGCGATTCGGGAAGAGTTGACCGACCAGTGGCAGAAGCGTGGAGCAAGAGAAGACAGAGATTATGAAATACTGACCGCAGAAATTTCTAAAGCCACGTTTGGGGTCACGCCGAGTGAATATAAAAAACTAAAGGGTCTGCGACGCGAGAATTTACGTGACCACATGGATGATTTTGAATTGATTTTTAACATGTTAGGCGAACGCGCTACGACGGAAATTCACCGGAATGAGGATTCCCAAGGTGTGCCCAAGTTAAAAGCAGATGCCAAGGCCGGAGGCGATATAGCCGGAGGAGCAAGAAAAAAGCTTGAGAAACGCCTCGGCCGTTCAGTCGTCTCCAAACAAAACTTTCTCCATGAGCCGGAAGAGAAAAAAAGATTGAAATAAATCCCGATCATTTACCCTGATTGGTTCGGCTTGGCTCACCATAAACTTGCTGAAGTGTTCACACTGAGTCTGTTTACCCTGCCTGTCCCGAGTCTTTTCGAGGGAAGTCTATCGAAGGGAGCGTGAGGGGAGTATAATTTGAGCATGTTAAAAAACAGATATTTAATAAAGAGAGAGGTTTAAATCTAAACTACCCGGCAGGTTGCCTGCATAGGTTGCATGTACGGTTGCAAGCACGATTTTAGTATATTAAGTGCCAACAGGCTCAGTAACTGGGATACGTTTCGTACGGTAGACTGAGCTGAATTATGTGTTGACCCAGAAACTACACTTCAGCAATCCCAACAATTATAAACCCTTACCGCATAGTTTATTAAACTCGTCAACAACTTCCTGCTTTGGATTTTTATATAAAACTCCTACTTCAATTTTGACGACTGCTTGGTCATTTTTTGCCACTTCAGCGGTTATATATTCATTGAGTTTGTTGTAAAGGTGTATAGCGTCAATGCCTATGTGTCCACTGGTAATAACATGGCCTACTCCAATAAATGCGATACCCCAACCAATCTCTTTTGATTGGTATTTTGCGTGTTGCATATAGTCCCCGTGGATAAGTGAATGTCTAAATAAATCCCAGGTTAAGTAAGGAGCAGTAACTTCTAAGTGATTTTTAAGAAACTCTTGGGGTTTTTCTCCGGTAACATTTGCCACCGCCTCAATAATTGGCATAATTAACCTCATACTTGCCCAAAAACCTACCTTACGAGCAGATTGCTTATTGTGTTCATCAAGTAACCTGAGAATTGTTCCTACGTCATCATGTAGCTTATTAAGTGATGCCTGAAAAAAGTCTACTTTAGTCATTTCTATAGTTTCAAAAGATGATCCTTTTGGTGGTTGTTTCAAATTAAGTTTTATTATTGATTTCCCCCACATGGGCAAGATAGCGTTTAGCTATATCGTCAAGTTTCTTAGCATAACCAAATTCAAATAGTTTGTCGCACTCGCCAACAATTGAATAATAGAAGTCAAATAACGCAACTAGGTCGTTTTCAATCCAGTTTAAACCAGGACCAACCATTATATTTAAGCCTGAACCGCTATCTTTAACGTAATCATTTATAACTCTAACTGCAGTATGAGCAATTTGGGACTGAAGAGCATAAATAGTCTTGTAATGGTCCATACGCCCTACCTCTGATGCCATATCGTAAATTGACTTATCCGACCAACCTTTATTGTTATATTTATATTTTTCCTGCACAACTTTAGCCTGTTTCATTACTTCCTCAATGTTTGTATCGCCTATCTTAGGGTTAGTTGCTCTATCTTGCATTTCCTTTGCAATTTCTGGCTTAGTTTTTGCGTAGTCGAACATTTTTTTGCGAAGAATCCAGTCGTAGGAATAATATCTGTTGGCTCGTTCGTCTGTAGAGTCTTTTAAGATATAAAGTAAAGTTATTAATAGTTCAAAAAGTGATCTGACTAATATTGCGGCATCTTCACCATAACCTTCAGAACATAAAATCATTATTGCTTCATGTGTTTTGTAAGCTTTCCCTATGGTAAACGATGCAAATGCTGTTTTGGATTCATCAGCCTTACATTTTTTCTTAAAAATACCATCTACGACACTTTTTAACTCTTTGTTGAAATCAAAAAGATTCCCATACGTATTGCTAATAACTGTTTTTACCTCTTTTACAGGTAACAACTGCTCTGTAGGTTCTTTTACCATACAACACTTTTTATATTTCCTTCCGCTTCCACAAGGATAGAGATCATTTCTTCCGATTTTTACCTTTTTATTAATTAAATTTTCCATATTGGAATTAATTCTTCTTGTCTTTTGGTGGACACGGATCGTTCCCAAAACTATCCTTATCCCTAATTGTTCCATCAGGACGGTGAGTAACAACCTCAGACCTATTGTTAATTGCAATTTTCCTTGCTACTTCATAAGCCGAAGATTGTGTCGGGTGAATTGAAGTAACTCTTGAGTTTCCTTCTCCTCTGACTGCCCAATCACCTTGATGCGGTACTACATGTTGATTTTGTTTTGCCATATTTAATTTCACCCCCTTAAAATTCACTCTTGACTTTACTGTAAATTTATCATATATTTATAATATATGCAAGATATACAACCATTAACTGGAAAACAAAAAAACACCTTAGATTTTATTAACTCTTTTTTGAGAGAAAAGGGGTTTTCCCCCTCTCTTCATGAAATAGCCAACTATTTAGGTAAGAATTTAAGTACGGCACAATATTATGTAAATGAGCTTGAAGAGAAAGGATATCTGACTAAAAATGCAAACAAAGCAAGGGGTATTTCCCCAATAACCAACCAGCACAATATCCCCTTATTAGGTTATATTGCTGCTGGAAAACCTATCGAACCAATTGAAAACCCGGAAGAAATCCAAGTTCCTTCAAATATTGAAATTGACTCAAGGTATCCGCATTATGCCCTTAAGATTAAAGGCGACAGCATGATCGATATGGGAATACTTGATAAAGATATCGTTTTGATTAAACACCAAATGACAGCCAATAACGGAGAAGTTATAGTTGCTATTACTGAAGATGGAGCAACTTTAAAAGTTTTTAGAAAAAGAGGTGGGAAAATTACCTTAGAACCAAGAAACAAGAATTATCTCGTTATTGAACCACAAAAATTAGAAGTACGAGGTAAATTTGTAGGATTGATAAGAAACGGATAATTGTTAAGGATTTCAAATATAATAAATATATGCCTACCCAAAGTAATACAAGAAAAATATACTCAATTTATAACTCTCTTACCTCACACGGCATTAATGACGATGTAATCATAAGTAATTTACTAGAAATTCTAAAAAACAAGACTATTAATAATGAATTGACATTTAGTACCTTACTATCCGATTTTGCAACAAGTAATAAAGATTTAAACTACATTGCGATCGTTGAACTCATAGGTCTTACTCATCAGAAAAAAAAAGAGAAAGTTAAACTTTCAAGCACAGATGAAAGAAAACATAACGGAATCTATTATACCGATTATTATATTGCGAGGTTAATTACAGACGAAACGGTGAGTCTTTATGACAAGACAATAAACCCATTAAATAAAAGCTTCTTAGAACCCTGTTCGGGTATTGGAATTTTCGCTTTAGCATATTTAGATAATATTTTTGACAATCAAAAACATTCTACAAACGCAGACGCACAAACAATTATCAACAATATGTATTTTGCTGATATAGATGCAGAAGCTATTTCTTTACTTAGTCAAATAATTCCTCATTATATTAACGCAAAATATACTTTCAAAGTAACAATACCGCCAAAGAACCTCTACATAGGCGACCTCCTTTTTGATCTTAATAAAGATTTTATCGTTAAAAATGACCCACGACACATCTTTAATAGAACAGATGGTTTTGACATTGTTCTTACAAACCCACCCTACAAACTACTTAAGGCTAATTCAAATAAATACAATGACGAAACTGATAATTATAAAAAACAAATAACAAAATTATTAAACTTTATAAGAAAGAATCATACATATAAATACAATAATGGAACATTAAATTTATATAAATTATTTGTTGAAGAAATAGTTGAAAATTACACTAAAAAAGATGGTAAAGTGGGTCTATTAATACCCTCAACCTTATTAAGCGATAAACAAAGTTATGAGCTTAGAAATAGAATGCTTAATGACTATCGCTTGTCTACTATCCATACAATTCCGGAAAAGAATGAGTTTTTCATAGACATCAGTCAGGCTTTCTGCTTTTTTGCCATAGACAAAAGCCAAAATTCCCAAAGCCTTAAGCTGAAAACCAATATATCTGAGTTTGCCGACTTAAAAAATGAACCCGTTGTAATAAATAAGGCATGGATCAAATCAATTTCTTCACTTCAAGAGGTTGTGCCCACTGATAATAAAGGTTGGGATATATTATCAAAAATCCATAAACACAAAAAATTAAAAGAAATCCCTTCGATTACTAATCTTAGAGGCGAGCTTGACTTAACTTTAGATAAAACATTTATTGTTTCTGGAGAAACCGACTATTCATTACTAAAAGGTGACGGAGTTAAAGAATTTGTATACGAAAAAGGTGAATCGTTTGTTGATAATAAATTTGTAAAGAAATTAAACGGAAAAGGACAATACCTTTTATCAGATAGGTTGGTTTGTCAACAAATATCAAATATACACTCGAAAAAAAGACTAAAATTTGCAAAAATCCCAAAAGGCATTATTTTGGGTAATTCATGTAATTTCATTACATTAAGCAATAACACTCTCTTCCAGGAGAATAATATTAGTTTAAATTATTTATTAGGAATCCTGAACTCTCTCTTGTTAAATTGGCGTTTTCAATTAACAAACTCAAACAATCATATTGGTAACTATGAACTTGATGAGCTACCACTAGCGATACCCAACAATAAACAAAGAGAACAAGTTGAAGCAATTATTAACGAACTTCTTATAAAACCTGAAAACAGTGAAATAAAAGCAAAATTGAATGGTATTGTTTTTGATTTATATGGGTTAAATAAAGACGAAGCTTTATATATACTAGACAAGTATAAAAATAATGAAGTTGCAGATATTTTATCAAAAGAAATTAATACATTATGATTTATAACCATATTACATACCCATTAAGTGAACTTGATCTTCGGATGGTAAAGTGTGTACCACAGGGAGGTAATTGGAAAAATATTTCACTCGATATACCTTCTAAAAGATTGGAACAAATACGCAAAAGTGGAGGTCGCACAACTTTATATGGAAGGCTTTCGTGGGGTAAGCCTAGTTTTACAGTTACCACTTATTTCAATCGTCCCGGGAATGGTACATATATACACCCCGTACAAAACAGAGTTATAAGCGCAAGGGAAGCAGCAAGACTACAATCCTTTACTGACGACTTCAGGTTTTTTGGAACAAAAGGCAGTTTATGTATACAGATAGGAAATGCTGTTCCACCCTTATTGGCATACTCAATTGCTACAAAAATAAAAAAGGTTACTAATACGAAAAACGTAATTGATCTTTTTTGTGGCGCAGGTGGCTTAAGCAAGGGCTTCGAATGGGCAGGTTATAATATTATTGCTGCAAACGATAACTACAAATTTGCCTGCCAAACTTTTAGGGCAAATCATCCCGACACCACCCTGATTGAAGGTGATATTACTAAAAAAGAGGTTAAGGATGAATTATTTAAGGCGATCCAAGGTAAGAAAATTGACATAATAATTGGTGGTCCACCCTGTCAGGGTTTTTCCCATGCAGGCAAAAGACTCGTTGATGACCCCAGAAATTTTTTGTTTAAGGAATTTGTAGAAATAGTTAAAACTATTAAACCAAAGGTAATTTTGTTAGAAAATGTAGAAGGCATACTTACAATGAACGATGGAAAAAGTTTTGAAAGTATAAAGGATAATTTTAAAGAACTTGGTTATAAACTTCAAGGTAAAAAATTACATGCAGTAAGGTATGGAGTTCCACAAAAACGAAAAAGAGTGGTAATGATTGGTTTATTGGAAGGCGACCCAGACAGTTGTTACCCAGAAGAAATATTACAGGATGACCAATATTTAACAGTTAAAGATGCTATAAGTAATCTACCGCCAATATTGGTTAATGGAGGTGCCGATACTTTGGATTTAGTAATTAAACCAGAAAGTAATTTCCAAAAATTACTTACCGGGGAAATAACCCCTAAGGAATTTGTCGGAGCGTTAAACAAGAGTGCTTGAGGCTTCAATAGCAAGTTGTTTTAGCAATAATTTAAGTTCTGTATCAGCCCCACTGTATTCCTTTTTATTCAAGGTGACCAAAAGCTGTATCATCTTTTTATCTATCGATGGTGAATTCCATATTTTTGAGTTTCGATTTTCCTTATCCATATAGTCTGTAAGTGATTCAAAAGATATTCTGATGTAACGGTCAGCGTTTTTCTTCTTATTTTTACTATCAAAAGGCTTTTTTAGCACATCACCCGGACCGTCTATTGGATCAAAACTTACAAAACGATAGTCATAAAAAGAATATTCTGGATGTAAATACCTTAGTAAAAATTCATCATGACCGCTTTCGCTTATTTTAGACAAAATAATCAATATATAATGTAAATTAGCCCGCATAATCTTGCTCAATTTCCAGGCATCTTCTTGTGTCTTAACTTCATCCTTAAATAAGTCCCAAATATATTTAGAATGCCACGATACAACTTGTTCCCCATGTTTTTCATGTTTAATTAAAGTTTTTACATCCTGTAACGTCATTCGATTATTCTTTCCACTGTTACATTCATCGCAAAGGGGGTTAAACATTGGCCTATGAGTGAAGCCTAGGGAAATAGGACCAATGTGGTCGGGTGTCATCCTTCTTACGTTGCCACAATTAAGACATTTAACTTTAACTTCACACTTATGGAACTCACCCATTAAACGATTTGTATAATTCCAATCGCCATCAGCCCAATTTTCATAAGCTCGTCTGTCCTGTGTATACCTTGCTAGGTTTCCTGAATGTCTACCAGTATCCTCTTCTTTTCTATGACAAGCGTTATAGGTATGGAAACCGTCTAGACGGTCAGGCGGATTACTCATCACTCCAGGGGATAGTTGACCTGTGCAATTACCCTTTACATAGGATATGTAATCTTCTTTGCTTGTACTGATATTTGCTGGTATGTGGAAAATTCTTGCCAGTGGCTCAAATGCATCGTCCCCTAAATTCAAAACAAGTGTGTTTATTATGTTATCAATATCCTCTTCATAGGGACTAAAGTTAACCTTTGCCGTAATTAAATTAAGTTTTGCTAGAGTAATTTTGTTTGGATAAACATAAAATATGCTTATTTCCTTTCCGCATATCTGGCATGGTTTTAATCCGTGCAATTCTTTTGGATGGATTTTCCGAGCTACTTCCGCCCTATTTGAACAATGTAATTCTAATTTCTTTGCATCCCACCACTTAGCTCTTACTTCATCCGATGGTGAAACCCACCAAATTGCTCCATTGCTTTTAAACTTATTGGGCATATCTGAATAATTTGGATGAATCACTATAAACTTCATATATTTGATGAAGTCTGGATGCCATGCTCTTTTGTTTCTCATATAATTGTTAGCGTTTTACTTTTAGTAGTTGATATTTTATCATTTTTCACACATCTTTATCCTATAAATTTATGGATAAATAATCTTCAGTGTCGTATTTATTAGTACAATGAACTCCACCCTTCGGGTGATTTAGCTTTGCACCTGTTCTTTTAGTGCGCGATCCTCAATAAAACCCTCCTGATTCCGGATCGGTTGGCAACGATTGGGCAGGATCAGCCGGCGAGTCAAACTCGACTGGCACGTTTGACTGTGCCGTATGAGTTTGCTACTTTACATATGCCATACGTTTATGTAAATCAGCTGTTTACACTCCCCATATCCGGAGTGAGTTAGTGAACGGCCTGATACTCGATGATTTGGAATTTGATAGTATGGATATATGACGTGGATGGTCATTGTATTCGAATCCAGAAGAGGCGAAAAGTTCGTTGAAGAGTTTATCAAATCCCTTGAACCGCCGACCATCGCCAAAGTCGCCCACACTATTGATCTTCTTGAAAAACACGGGCCATTGTTGGGCATGCCCCATTCGAAATATTTAACTTCTAAACTTCATGAATTGCGGGTGAGAGGTAGGCAGGAAGTACGCGTCATGTATACCGTGGACGGCAATAAGATATATCTTCTTCATGCATTTAGGAAACACACACAGAAAACTCCAGCAAAAGAAATAGACATAGCGTTAAGGCGAATGCGCGAAGTACGGTGGGTAATATGTCAATACATTTTGTGCATCTTCGGTAAAAAAATATTTTGTCTTT
>JBBTWJ010000013.1:0-7951 GCA_038062895.1 Patescibacteria group bacterium | reverse complement strand
CCCTTGAGTATTGGTTGTTTAACACAATGCACAAAATGTATCGTACCGTTTACGTTTTGTAAAACATTTACTCTTGACCGGTTTCCATCAAGGTGATAGGTTGGTGCCATGAGTGACCAAATCCCTGACGAACCAACGGTCGATATCACAAAATCGCTGCCGGCAATCGGTGGAGCGTTCCTCGTGCTCATCGCCATCGTGTTCCTCGCATACCAGTACAGTAAGCCCCGGCCGGGAGCAGTCGTACTGCCAGGGGGAATAACATATTTGGGGCCGACGCCGGAGGCGCAAAAAGCAGATAGCAGACAGCAGATAGCAGATAATAAAGAGCAAATAGCAAACAACAAACAGCAGATAGCAGACGGGAAAGAGTCGACGGAGGCGGAACGCTCGCGTTTCACGGCCGGAGCGGATGCCGCTTGGACGACGGTCAAAAGCAAGAAGTATGCCTATACCTTTACCGTCCCCGAGACGCTCACGCTTGAGCCCTTTCTCACGGACGAGTTTGATGCCTATGCCATAACCTGGAACAATGTACCGAAAGAAGCGAACGTACTCATCGGGGTCGAAAACTTATCCAATGATGAAAAGAAAGCCGTGTTTGTGCAAAAGTCCAAAAAAGAATATATCGAAATCTTTTGGTCCAAACAATACAACCTGACTGGCGTCAAGACGCTCGTACCGTTCACCAATACCAAGGGGCTCAAAGGGTACAAGGTAAAATTCCAAACGAATGACGGCGTCTCCCCTTTTGATGATGTATTTCTGGAAGTCCCCAAAAAACCCAATCTGGTCATCCACCTCTCCAACGCAATCCTCGACCCGACCGTGTTTGAGAAGATTGTGGAGAGTGTCGGGTGGACAAACTAATCCGACCAATCCTAACCAATCCGACCAATAACCCAATGAATGGTACAATGATATAAATGAATCAATATCGAAATACGGACAAAGATATACATACACGAATCTATAAATTTGTCGTTGATTGCTTCGGAAATGTCGTTCGTAAAATACCTAAAACTCCTGAAAATCTTCCTATCATAGGTCAAGTCTCCTCATCGTTAACTTCTATGGGAGCAAATGATCGAGAAGCGGACGGCGCAGGATCCCGTCGGGATTTTCTGTCAAAATACACGATTGTTCGCAAGGAAACCAAAGAAACACACTATTGGCTAAGTCTCATTCGCGATACAGGAATGCTTCCTGCTTCAATCCTGGATCCATATATCCAAGAGTGTGAAGAAATTGGAAAAATCGTTAGCAAAATCATGGAGAATACACGACGGTAAGGATCATTCATTCCTATCATTTCCTCATTTTTTCATTCATTGGTCGGATTGGTAAATTGGTACTTATTGGTCGGATTATTTCTGCTAGAATAATCCTCATGAAGCTTCCTCGTTGGTTTTGGGTGGGACTCCTCATTGCGCTCTTCCTGCGTCTCGCACTCATCCCCAATCCCGGTTTTGAGGCGGATATTTCCTTCTGGAAGGCGTGGGGGCTCGCGGTCGTGGATAAAGGGATCATTGAAGGCTTGAAGGTCAGCAATAGCAACTACCCGACGCCATTTATGTACACGCTCGGGGTCATGGTATGGGTGTATAAACTCTTCGCCGATCCGCATAATTTCAATGCATTTTGGAACAACAGCAATCTCCTATTTCTCACAATTTCCAAAATGCTACCGATACTCGCGGATTTTGGGATAGCAGGAATAATCGTGTGGATGGTTTCGAAATTTACCGATGAAACATCGAAAATCGCTACTCGAAATGAGAAAATCGTAATCGAAAATCAAAAAGAGAAAGGAGAAAATCGAAAAAATCTCATTTCCAATATCGAATCTCTATTACGAATTTCTATTTTCCATCAACGAATTTCGTATCTCGGTCTCCTCCTCGCTCTCCTCTACCTCCTCTCCCCCATCTCCCTCATCGACGGAGCGTGGTGGGGACAGGTCGATAGCGTGGGAGTATTCATCTTTCTAGCCGCGGTTGTGGCCGTCCTCAAAAGGTGGCCTGTCTTAGCCGGCATCCTCTACATGGTGGGGGTCATGACCAAGCTCCAAAACATGATCTACGGCCCGGTGTTTTTCCTATTTGTGTGGCAAACGCTCGGATACCAGGGATTGGTGCGGGCCATAGCCGGAAGCATACTCGCCTTCTTTGGACTCAATATCGAATTTTTTCTCTCCCACAATATGGCCCGGGTGATGGCCTCACTCACGGAAAATTATGACTACTTCCCCCTCATGAGCCTGAACGCCTATAACCTCTGGTGGATCGCCTCGGGAGCAAAAGGCATGGCAATGAGTGATAAATTTTTGAGCGTAGGGATCATGAATGCCAAGACCGTGGGGTTGGTGTTGTTTTCCGGGATATATTTGTTTGCAGTGATGAGACAGTTTTTCGCAAGGTACTACCTTGCAGCCTCGCAAGGTAGTACCTTGCGTGCCTACCTCGAATCTTTGATCCTCGTCAATGGAGCTTTTTTTCTCTTTCAAACCCAATCCCATGACCGGTATGCTTTTCCACTAACTGTGTTCTTGTTGTTGTGGAGCATGTTTTATCTTTTTCCCAACGGCATATCTCAAGATATCAAATATCAAATAGCAAATAGCAAATATGAACACAACAAGCGCTTTCTTGCGTTTTCAATTTGTTATTTGCTCTTTACTATCTTTTATTTCTACAACCTCCATACCGCCCTGATCATCAACTATCCCAATAACGGCATCCCGGGGCTTACGCTTCTGACCCAGCCCTTTTTTACGATCACCACATCCGTCATCTTGCTCGGATTATTTAGCGTATTTCTGGTTTATCTCATAAAACGGACGCATCCTGTTCCCCTCCTTTTTGCTTTTTGCTTTTTGCTTTTTGCTTTCATAGGAGGCAACCTCCCCCTCATCACCAAAAAACCCGTATCCCTCACCCACCTCACGCCGTACGTCGCCGAAATAGGCTATGGGAAGCGGCAAACCGATATGCCGGTCAATGCGTTCTTGGGCTACCCTAAGCAATCATTTCTTTCAGTCCAATATGCGTTTTACCGGCAGGGATTAGGCCTCCATTCTCCAAGCTTTCTCAATTTCGACATCGGCGGGCACTTCACCACGTTTACCACAGATTACGGCATCGATACGGAAGCCGGAGGGAAAGGAACGTCCGTTTTTGAAGTGTACGGGGATGATAAACTCCTATGGCGGTCAGAAAAAATTGGGCGATACGAAAATCCGCGACATGCCGAAGTGAACGTAACCGGAGTGAGAAAACTGGGACTTATCACGACGGATGCCGGAGACGGAAAGGACGACGATCATGTGGATTGGTTGCGGCCGACGCTGTGGCCATGAGAGTCCATAAAGTCAGAAAGTCTGTAAAGTCTGTAAGTATTTGACGTTATAGACTTTTGACTATTTTATGAAACAATTTGAAAAGATAATCGCAATGGGGATGCTTCTTTTTGCCATCGGTTTCAACCTCTGGCTCTACCGCCTGGAACCGACGGCCATGGTGGATCCAAACGATAATTCATTCCAGTTCGCTTTGGTTGACCGGACAAACCAGATATGGGATTTCGCACAACAAAAGTGTACAGAATATATTCTCACCTTTCCCATCTGTTTTTCCTCGTATCTCGTTGATCATTGGGTCCCTAATTGGGCGGAGGGGTATAATTTACCCTTCTACTATAGTCATGTGCCGCAGATTGTGATCGTGGGATCATATCGATTGTTCAGCGTTCTTTCGAATTTCATAAGGCCACCCCTTGCGGTTCTGCAAGGGGTGGCCTTGCAAAAAGATTTACAACTAGATATTTCCTTATTCACTTATTACCACTGGGTCATCTACCTTCTCCTATCCCTCTTCCCTCTTACGGTCTTCCTATCTTTGCGTCTTATCCGTCTCCCCTGGATCATCGCAGGACTCGGCGCGCTCCTTGCCAGTCACCTCTCGACCGATGGGCTCTATGGCCTGGATCCCCCATCATTTCTGTGGCGGGGGTATGGATTGTCCAGTCAATTGTTTGGCATGATATGGATGCCGATGGCTATTGCTTATTCCTACCGCTTTTTTACTACCGTATCAGCAGAAGGAGAAGTCAAACAATTTTTGAGGGAACTGGCGTTTCGCCTCAAGATACAACAGGGAAATCTATTACAGGCGAAACGCCACTTAGCGAGGTATGAAAATCGCGTATATGATTTAAATGACGATAACCGAGCGTCCCGAAAAAATTCGTTTACCGAATCCTTCATACCAGCGGTCTTTTTCATCACAGCTACTGCTATGGGGCATTTGGGCTTGGGCATCATGGCGATGTTATCGCTCGTGCCGCTGGCTCTCGCCCGGCCAATCATGATGATGCTCCATCAAGAACCGCCAGAGGCGGTTTACGAAGTAGCCAAGAACCAACTAACCAAGCTTCTCTTTTTATCAGGCACGGTCATCTTTTTCTTAAGCTATTGGGTCGTCCCCATTTTCCTCGCGGACAATTACCACAACATCTCGTTCTGGGATCCACCGTGGAAATTCTCTTCTTACGGCGCCAAAGAGATCATGACGCGACTTTTCAACGGCGATCTTTTCGACTGGGGACGGGGGCCATGGATGACAGTGCTCGTCATCGTGGGACTCATCGGCGCGGCATGGTCCAAATCGTCATTCCCGCGCAGGCGGGAATCCAGTCCGAATTTTAAACTGGATCCTCGGGTCGAGCCCGAGGATGACACGGCACTTTTCCCCTTCGCCCTCCTCTTCCTCTTCTGGCTCCTCATGTACTTCGGACGCACGACGTGGGGGCCGCTCATCGACCTCATCCCGGGCATGAAGGAGTTTCACCTTTCCCGCTTCATCGTGGGAGTCCATATGGCAGGATTGTTTCTTGTTCCCATTGGCTTCATGTGGCTTCTGGATATCATAACGCAGTTAGTCGCGCGACTGCCCCGTTTTTCTCCACGGCTCATGGGGATTTTGGGAATTTTGGGGATTTTGGGAATTTTGGGGCCGCCCATTTATAAACAAACCATCGAGTATTCCCGCCACAATGACCGGCTCATCAAGCAATCCAATGAAAATTATGAAAAAGTGAAGGAAGACGAACAAGCGCTGTTTGCTGCCCTTCGAGACCAGTTTACCCGCAGTAGCCTTGGCGAAGGCGGGCCGGGACGCGTCTTCGCCGGACGCGGCGGAGGATTCGGGAAAGATTTCCGCGTTTCGGAAACCCCGTACTATATGCATCTGTCAACGTATGGCCTCCCGACGACCCTGTGGCTGCCGGAGACCTGGTCGCCTAATTCGGATGTGGAACAGTATTTTAACGAAAATAATGCCCGGGATTACGACCTCTTTGGAATTCGTTATGTAGCTGCTCCGCCCAAACAGGAACCGAAGAAATTTTGGAAATTGATCGCCGAACGGCCCACGTGGAAATTATATGAGATTGATCTGACGAGTGATACACAACAAGCGACAAGCAATTCAGGTGGAGTGAGATACTTCACAACCGGGGTGCGACCGGCTGTGGTGGCCACGGATAAGCGCTCCTACGGCAATGTAGTCCGGCTCTGGATACAGACAGACTCGCCTCGCTCAAGCTCCGGCGAAACGGGTGCCCATGTGAAGGGTCTCTATCCGGAATTAACGTTTATGAAAGACTATCCACGTACGACCGGACTCCCGAACTTCAAAATGCTCGACGAAGTGACCTACGTCACTCCTAACGGCACAAAACACAACCTCTTCCAGGAACCGCCGGTGTATTTACCACCGGGAGTACAATCGCTCGAACAATTTAACAATACGACAATACGACAATACGACAATACGACAATTGAATATGAAAAAAATGATGGAGACATGATCTTTTCCGCCAAGTTCGATGTACCGGACAACTGCACGGAGTGCATCGTGATATTGAAGCAGAGTTTTCATCCTAATTGGCGGGCGACCATTGACGGGAAACCCGCCCAACCCTTCACCGTTTTTCCCTTCTACCTGGCCACTCTCGTACCCGCAGGCCGCCATGAGATCGTGTTTTCGTATGAACCATCACGGCTCAAAGTCATATTGATACTTCTGGAAATAGCGACCATCGGGTATCTCATGTGGACATGGATTCTCCATTCCCGTGCTGATTGAAGATTATAGGAATTGAGATTGATCCGGGTACGTAAATTTCAGATCGATACGATTCTCCTTTGTGTATGAAATACAACGTAAGCCGAAACTATTGTATAAATCCTCTTCACCAGGATAAGGACGTAAAAATAATTCTTTCCATCCATGGTCACCGTGATACGTCCTTCTAAAACTCCCAAGTATGCCTTCATAGTCAGGTTGCCAATCGATATGCTTTTCTCCACTGTTCGCTATTACAATGTGAGATGTAAATTCATTAAAAAGATCCTGCATAACTGGGTAATCAAGCTGTGTAATAGTGAGCGGCTTATCCGAAGAATGAACGCGCCAGCGTTTCTTTCCTTTCATCAAACTTGGATCATGCATATTTGTATCTAAATAACGACAAACTGATAACTCATATTCACCAATAGTGAGTGGAACTTTTCTACCCCCTTCTTCCATCGCAGGGCGTCGCTCATGAACATCACTCTCACTAGCGACGGCCTGATCTAGTCCTGAAAATTTATGTTTTTCAATGAATCTCAAAGCTCTCGCCTGCAGTGATTCATCTCCTGCCCTTGTAGCGATATACGCTTTTATTTTCTGGACATCTTCCGAAGGTAATTGAGATTCCACCGACGCCTCCAATAATTTCTTGATATCCACTGGAATTCCGGCACCTTGGAGACGATGAATTGGTGCATCTTTGGGAACCGGATTTCCTTTACCTACTCGCTCTTCATCCATAATAGTGTCCCTTCGTTTGAATAGAAGGAGCTGGGCTATTACTGTAAGTAATAATCACTCACTCTCTGACAATCAAGTCGTTACAGTCACGGGTGCATAAATATATGGGTCATAGATAAAGAATAAAATTCAAAAAATATGTCTTCATTGACAGACACGTGTCCATAAAATAAGATATATTTTATGCGGAGTAAAGAACTTGGAAAGATACTGCTTCATGCAAGTGAAGGGCTGATATCTACTACAACTGACCTCGTCCTCTTCCTCACCATCCTTCCTTTTGCATTACCTGGCGCGTACACACAAGGAGAAGTATCGAGGCGCGTAGAAGACGTCATGAATCTCGTGAGCCGCGATCTGAACTACCGTACGATAAAAAACACAGTAAGAAAGCTTATCGCTGCCGGACTTATCACAAAACGTACAAAGCGAAGCTCTTTAGATATTGCCATAACCAAACTGGGCAAAGAACGCATAGCATCCTTGATCCCTACCTACCACGAAGATAGACCGTGGGATGGGCATATGTATCTGGTTTCCTACGACGTACCGGCTAAGCCCAAACGAAAACGCGATATGCTCCGAGAATATCTCCGGCGCATTGGATCGGTCTTACTCCAGGAAAGCTTATGGCTCACGCCCTACAATCCGCGAGATCTGGTGGATGACTTCATCAGACAAAAAGAGATAGGAGGATCGATCCTCATATCAAAACTCGGGACGGACGGTGCAATCGGAGATGAATCGCTTCTTGACCTTATCGGACGAGTCTATCGGCTGGATGCACTCAATGAGCGGTACGCTGCATTTTTGGAAACATGGGAAAACCATAAGAGTCGCCGTTTCTCTTTTCAAGCCACTACTGCCTATCTATCCATACTCAACGATGATCCTCAACTCCCTTTTCCCCTCTTGCCGAAGGACTTTCTCGGGATGAAAGCCTTTCATCTTTACCAATCTCTCTCAAATAATGTATCTTCATAGGCAGACACGTGTCTGGGAAATAAGACAAAATAGAGACTGTTTGGCTTAAGTGACAAAATCGTGTTGATGAAATTGAATAGTTAGCTCCTTGT
>JBBTWJ010000012.1:0-6911 GCA_038062895.1 Patescibacteria group bacterium | reverse complement strand
GCAAAAGAACAATCTAAAGTATCATTTTTACCAACACGAAACTTTACTTAGCTGGAAAAAATTGTGTAAAAAATTATACACTGGATTCCCGCGTTCGCGGGAATGACGATACTACAACGAGGTAATTCGTTCCATTCGTGTGCTTTCAGCTCGACTGTCAGTCCGCGCACACAAGGTAATCGGAATTCCCTGCAGTATATTTACCAGCGCATGGTGTCGCACATTTGGTCTGGCTTTTGGTAATCTCGGTATCGGAAAGATTATCCAAGGGCACTTTCAGACAAAAATCGTCGGTATTGGCTCCACGGTAATAGTACATACTTGAGCCAAAGTCACTCGGAAACTTTTTCATATAAACGACGTCACACCCCGCACCACCAGCCGCAAAATCGATCGTCGCACTACACGTACAATTACCTGTACCATTGATGCCGCATCCTTTAATGATGTTGTACATAGGTCCACCGGAATCAGCCGGATAACGATTGTAATCATTGTAGTATAAGCGAAGCGCATTCTTGAGCTGTTGCATTTCTGATTTCTTCTTGGCGTCCCCAGCCCGCTGACGGGCGCCCAAGAAGTTGGGTACGACGAAGGCAATGACGGTCGCAATGACGGCGATGACGACTAATAATTCTATCAAAGTAAAACCACGCTTCATAAGCATATAATCTGCTCTCTGCTCTCTACTGTCTGTTATCTCCTCTCAATCCGTTATCGTAAGCGTATGTCCCTGGCTGCTGTCATCAAGTGTCAAATTCGTACTGGTGATCCCAAAATTACACTTTTTATTACCCGTCGTACAAACAGTCCCAGAATAATAATACACGTTATTGGACCCATCCCGCTTGAGGTCTATATCCTGGCCATTTTCAAGCCTGGCATAAAGCTGATACCCTTTTCCCTGACCACCGTATACATCATAGTAATACTTATACGTCCCCACCGGATCTCCCGGTAATTTAGCCATATACATGGTCTTTATATTCACGCCATCTGCTTTAAGCGTCTGAAATGCAGCCCCCCATGCACAGGCAGTGGCCCCAGCCAATCCGCAACCGTTGATGACGTTATTGGTATCCGTGGGATAGCGGTCATAATCGTTATAGTAGAGTTCCAGAGCCGAGGCTATTTGGCGCATGTCATTTTTTCTGCGCGCATCACGGGACTTGGCCTGGACACTCCGGTAGCTTGTGAGTCCCAGAGTGATGAGGATACCCAATATAGCCATGACGACGAGAAGCTCCATGAGGGTGAAACCGGAGGACCACTTTACCATTAAAACCTTTAAACTTTTTAAACGCATATTTTTTTGGTGTAGTATGTTCATTTTAAAGCAGTCATCACAAGCACCAATTTGCCGGAATGTTGCATGCATTATTGCAGTTACTGTCAGCAAAGGTAACGCACCCTTTTGCGGCAGCACCCGGATACGAATTGCAGATACCATTGGAGTCGCAGGCATATATACCAGGCTGGGGCGGCGGCGTCGGGGTCGGCGTAGAGCCGGGATCAAAGCTCGGATCAGCAACCGTCACCCCAGAGGATATACCGTAATTAAGGCCAGCGCCAAATCCACAGCCGGTCACTCCATTGCATCCCATGCCCCCAATATCGCTGTCACTCGTGTCCCGCAGACTCGTAAACACCCGGTACCCACTGCACAAATTCGCATCATCGACCGGTACATATGTATAGGGAAGTTTACTGACCGGATCACACGGGATAGCCTGAAGATATGGTTTGAGCTCCGGCCCGTTGCAATTGCTTAAAATCGTCGCAGCCGGATAGCAGCCTTTATCATTGTAGTACTCCTCAAAAGACCGCTTGATGTCGGTGAGGTGTTTTTTCCGCAGCGCATCATACCCCCGGTCTATCTGCCGCCGCCAACTGATGAAGATGACGACCAAAATAAGGCCAATGATGGAGACGACGATGAGAATCTCGGATAGGGTGAAACCTTTTTTCATATCTCCATTCTCTCCTCTCGCCCGAAGTTTTGCAACACCCACATTGACATGCTTATTTTCATGCAGTAGAGTATGGACATGCTCACCAAACAGGACAAACAATATCTTAAAGATAACTTTGCCACTAAGGATGATCTGAAAGCCTTTGCCACTAAGGATGATCTGAAAGCCTTTGCCACTAAGGATGATCTGAAAGCCTTTGCCACTAAGGATGATACCAAATCATTTATCCGTGAGGAGTTAGTTCGCAATGAACCCGAGCTCATTCGAAAAATCACGGATAATGTCAAAGAAGCGCTGGGAGAAAAAATCGACAAGATGTACATCAAGTTAGACTCCTTCATCGGCGATATCAAAGCCCGACGGGAAGAACAAGACATCCATTCACTCGACCATAGCCGCATCCACGATCGCTTCGAGCGCATTGACCAGCACCTGGGCATCACCACCGCCGAATAATCCTTCATTTTTAGCTCTTGACATCCCCGCGCGGGGTGGATAGTGTAATAAGAAGTATGTCTTCTGCCAGCTCGATCCTTCGCCGCACGCTTTCTTCTCTTTTTGCTCCCTATTTCCTTCTTGGTAGTATTTGTTTCTTGGTAGTATTGGTAGTATTTCCACAGCGCGCTGCTGCGGTCGAGGGCACCCTCAACGTCACAGCAACGACCGCCTCCTATTCCGGTACGCTGACGCAGGGTGGCAACCAACCGATTAGAACTGCATTCGGTCCACTGCGCCTGGACTACAAAAGCGGTTCCAACACATACACCACCGGATTTCTCATGCGTGAGGGAGACGGGAATATCACGATCGGAGCAAATATCACCAGTGCGGACTTTTACAGTACCAGCAAGCTTCGGGTTCTAGGAATCATAGAGTCTACCACCGGCGGCTTTAAATTCCCCGACGGCACGACCCAGACTACGGCTGCAGCCGGCACCGCTGCGGGATGGACCGATGGCGGTACAAACGTTTATTTGACAACGACAACTGACAGTGTGGGCATCGGGACGACCGCACCAACCGCGCAACTTCATGTAGTCAATGCCATCAAGAAGGAATTCGCCGCGTCTTCGGGAGGTCAATCTGCTTTATATTTTATGGGCAATGATGGTGCAGGAAACCTGAGTGAATATATCAATACACTTGGTACCGTCAGTCCAACACTTATCACTGCAGGATCAGCGTATCGACGCGTGACTTCCCTCAACGCGAGCGGAAATTACTTCTATTATATGTACGCAAACCCAGGGGCCGCAGCCGGAGCTATCACCTGGAAAGAATACATGACCCTCGACGCAGACAATAATCGCTTTGCTTTAATGAACTCAGGCGGCAACGTCGGGATCGGAACGATAGTACCCGCCACAACGCTTGATGTAAATGGTTCAACACGATCGCAATATTATCAAGTTACCGCAGGCAATGGATATGGCTTATGTTTTTGGATTGATTGTACAAATTACAAGATGCACATGGGGAGCGCAGCAGAATATTGGTATGGTCCAGTGACAGATTACAGCATCAAAACGACGATGAGTAATACTGCGGGCAGAGGGTGGACATGGGGAACTCCTGGTGCTGCTCCAGTGGCAGCGATCAACACAGCGGGAGCCATGCAAGTGGCAAGTACCTTGACCGGTGTCGGTAATGTCAACTCATCTGGTGGAGCTCTCCAGACGGCAGGCGTGACGCGGATCGACAACTCCGGAGTAGGCACCTTCGCCGCCGGGACGACGATCGGGGGAGTCGCACCAGGAGCAGAAACGGCCGGGCAAATCGCATTTTTTGCCGCCGCCTGTCCCACAGGATGGACAGAATATACCGCTCTTCGGGGAAGAGTTCCGGTAGGAACACCACTTTCTGGAACAAATGCTGGAACCGTCGGAACTGCTTTAACTAATCTGGAGAATCGAACGCACACTCATAGTTTTAGTGCCACCACAGGTGGGCCATCTTCAACTAATAATCCAGGAGCAGGAAATACGGATTTTGATGTATCATCTGCATCGACAAGCCATACCCACGGCGTATCAGGAACAACTGGTACCGCTACGACTTCAAATATCATCCCCTACATCCAACTCACCGCATGCCAGAAAAGCTGATGAAAACCTTGAAATTTTTCCCCCGTGGTTTGTATCCAACACTTTCGCTCATATTATTCATACTGCTTTGCGTGCTCGGGGTGATGTATGTCCAGGCAGTTCGGTTGAAACAAAAAAATGCGAATCCTGAACAGCCCGCAATCGCAAAAATCCGATCCATTATGACACTCCCGACGGAAACACCCACAATCACATATATTACGGATGTCCAAAAGGCAAAACAACAAAATCCGTCGTTTTTTCTCAATGCCAAAGGCGGAGAGATGATTATCTCGTATTCCTCTTTGGCACTCCTTTATGATGAAAAACAACAGAAGATTATCGGCATACAAACGAAATCCGCCCCCTTGCCTACCCCCTCTACACCGCTTCAGATTTCCATCCGGTACAACAAAGGCAGTAAAGCCAGGGCGGAAACGTTACGGACTCAGCTTTCCAAGGAATCAATAAACTATACTATTTCTGAATTTGCCCAGTCCAATGTGCTTTATCCCGAGGATATTATGTATCTGGTAAACACCTCCCGGGATCAGGATATTTCAACCCTGGCGACGGCAATCGGAGGGAGCGATGTGAAAAAGATATTGGATCCGCAGGAAAAACCGACGAGTGCCGACGTCATTATCGCATTTGCGGATAAACCGGAATAACCCCCCACCCTTCGGCAGGTACCATACGGTATCCTGCCTTCGGGTGAATTAGGTTCACACCTCTTCTTGACATGCCCTTTTCCACCATGCTAATAAGCACCACCCTTCGGCAGGTACCATACGGTATCCTGCCTTCGGGTGTCCGCCAACTGGCAGATAACTTTGCATCTCTTCTGACTGGTTATTGACAAATTGGATAGAGTCTGGTATAAGTAATTCATGCTAATTGATAGGAGCATAACAACACTAATTAAGGATAAATTAGCTGGTGAACCTAAGGTGATTGTGCTTTACGGTCCCCGTCAGAGCGGAAAAACGGTGCTTCTCAATGAAATTGCCGGAGCCGAAAAAAGGAAGAAACTTTCATTAAAAGGGGAGGATGTCCGGATCCAAGAAGTTTTTAGTGTCCCTCGTTACGACACCTTAAAAAGTTATCTTGGTGACACAGAAGTATTAATTATCGATGAGGCTCAAAAAATCGACAATATCGGGTCGTCGTTGAAGCTTATTTTTGACAGTTCACCCATTCATATCATCGTTTCCGGATCGGCGTCTTTTGATCTTGCCAATAAATTGGCAGAACCCATGACAGGCAGAGCCACATTTTTTACTCTCTATCCATTGTCTGTTTTTGAGCTTGACAAAGAGGAAGTACGATTTGGCTTAGACAAAAAACTGCCAGATTTGTTAAGGTTCGGGATGTATCCCAAAATTCATACCCTGGGATCGGAAGTGGAAAAGCAAGACTATTTACATAGTGTGATAAGCACATATTTATACAACGACCTTCTTAGCTTTAATGAAATCAAAAAACCCAAGAAGATTTTGGATCTGCTTTCTTTGCTTGCTTTACAAATAGGCAACGAGGTAAATATTTGGGAACTTTCTAAACAATTATTACTTGATCGTCAAACGGTGGAAAAATATCTTGATGTTTTAGAAAAAATGTTTATTGTTATCAATCTTCGTGGTTTTAGCCGTAATCTCCGCAAAGAAATTACAAAAACATCCAAATATTACTTTGTTGATTTGGGCTTAAGAAATGCTCTCATCCGTAATTTTAACCCCTTACGTTTGAGAGGCGATGTTGGTGGTCTGTTTGAAAACTTTTGTGTTATCGAACGGATGAAAGCTCTGTCTAATCAAAGAAAGCATGCCAATTTTTACTTTTGGCGGACGTATGATCAAAAAGAAATTGATCTGATAGAAGAAAGAGATGGAAAACTGAACGCTTTTGCGTTTAAATTTGGGGATGGAAAAATTCCTCAAGCGACCAAAAAAGAATTTCTCCATACATACCCTGATAGTACCCTAACATTAATAAATACGGAAAATATAGAAGAAAGCTTGACGCGCTGACCCTTCGGGGTTGAATTAAACACGCCTCATTATGTTGGTTCCTTTTTTCCTTTGTGTAGAATCATACAACCCCTTGACACTGCCATTTCAGCATTTCATACTGGATCATGAAGGGAACCATAGCGTATGTATGCCAAACAATTCATAAGGATCATCGTGCTCGTCCTCCTCTCTCTTTCCTTTTTTCACACAAGTGCTCTTGCCTCCCCCACGCCTCCTCCCTCAATCCTAGATGAAAAGACGGTCTTTAGTGCCGTCAGCGGAGTGGCTATCACTCCCGGATGGAACTATCTCAAGCTTGGCGCCACTGCCTGCTCAGTCGCAACGGTTTTTGATGAGATCCAGGCAGATGCCGGAGGAGGAGTACGGATTGACAGTTTGTGGGTAGGAACGGGCACATCTATTTTGATGGGTCAAACATGGAAAGAATATATGGCAACAGATGAAAAATCCACGACCTCCATCATTCCTGCTGCATCCAAACTGGCCCTTTATACCGCGTCTCGCTTTTATCTGGATATGAATGAGGACTCCTGTGACAAAGAGCGTCCTGCCAAGCAAAAAGCACAAATTGACCAGGCACGGGAAGTAGCGGTACAAACCCAGCCCCCAGTCGCTCCTCCTCCCGAGAAGATATCCTGGTGGACGAGATTAACCCGTCCTATCACTGGAGCGCTCTCCTGGATGGCCAATGCCTGGACCGGTGGGATCATGATGGTTTGGAATCCTGTGGCAGGAGCCATTGGGAAGATCATGAAACGATAGAAGTTCGGTAATATGTCAATACATTTTGTGCATCTTCGGTAAAAAAATATTTTGTCTTT
>JBBTWJ010000011.1:0-48237 GCA_038062895.1 Patescibacteria group bacterium | reverse complement strand
CCTTGAGTATTGGTTGTTTAACACAATGCACAAAATGTATCGTACCGTTTACGAAACGATAGAAGTTCCCTCTTGCAAAAGAAATATCATTTTCGGTATAGTGTCCATATCCTATGTATCCTGCCAAAAAAACAGTTGTTGATCATCTGGGAAATTGGACGCTCATTACAGCCGCCGGACTCCTCCCTCTCTTTTTTCTGCCCGTTACTCAAGATTTTTACGATATCAATAAATGGCTGCTCCTGGTCCTATCTGTGCTTATGATCACGGGTCTTTGGACCGCACGAAGCCTCCTCACTGGTTCCATGCACGTCGCTTGGAATGCACTATCCAAATCGTTGGGGCTTTTGGCCGCCGCGGCACTGGTGAACCTATTGGTCGCCTCACCCAACGGAGTTGAGGCGATGATGGCACCATTTGGCCCGATAACGTTTATCGCGCTCTTTCTCATGACACTTCTGGGTACCACATTTTTCGATGAAAAATCACGCGGAACCCTCTCGTGGGTCCTCTATAGCGCCGTCAGTTTGACGGGGCTCATCGCCATCTACCAATTTTTCGGCCTCTCGAAAGTAGCTGGTCTTAGTGGCCTTCCTGGTCTATCATACCTGGCTGATCCCTTATGGACTCCCGTAGGAACGAGCGTCGGCCTTATGATCATCTTGGCCGTCACCTTGCCGCTTTTGATTGGAGAGGCGATGCACCACAAAAAATCAGGGGTGGATACTCATATGATCGCCGCGGTCCTCATGGCCATTGCCATACTGGGAGGACTCATCCTCACGGCCATTCAAGCATTTCCGCTTCTCATCTCCGGCATGCTTCCTTACTGGGCTGCCTGGCAGGTACTCTTGGAGAGTTACAAAAATCTCAAACAATTATTCGTAGGGGTTGGTGCGCAAAACTTCGTCACCGCCTTCACGCTTGGGAGACCTGCAATACTCAATATAACGCCGATCTGGAACACGCGGTACACGTTAAGCTCGTCCCTTCTTTTTCACATCGCGACGGTCTATGGCCTCATCGGTGTCGCGGGACTGGGGTATTTCTTCGTATCCCTCATCAAAGACAAAACCACCCTCCTTGTCCGTATCAGCAAGTGGGTAGCCCTTGCGTCATTTCTTCTCTTACCTCCTAGCTTCCCCGCACTGGTCGTCATCACCATCTTCCTCATGGTGCATGGACCGCAAAGCGTGTCGCACATGGCCATCTCCAAAAAACCTGCGCTTTCCTACGGCGTGGGTATAGCAATCTTGGTCATCATGCTGGGAAGCTCCTATGGACTTTGGCGTGTATATGGGGCGGAACTTGCTTTTGGCAGTTCGCTTAAAGCACTGGAAAACCGCGACGGCACGGGGGCATATAATGCCCAAATTAAAGCGATTACCCTCTCCCCCAATATCGCACGCTACCATATAGGTTACAGTCAGACGAACTTAGGAATGGCAAATGCATTGGCCGGTACGGCAAGCTCCTCGGCCACCCCGGATCAGGTGAAAAAGGACCGGGAAACCGCCACCCAACTCGTCCAACAGGCGATCCGGGAAGCCAAACTTGCCGTCAATCTCGCACCGCGCGACATCCTCGCCTGGGAAAACATCGCAGCCATATATCAAGCGTTGACGGGGGTAGCCCAAGGAGCGGATACATGGACGGTGGCAGCCTATCAACAAGCGATGCAGCTGGATCCTACCAATCCGGTGATCCGACTTCGATTGGGAGGCGCGTACATAGGACAGCAGATGTTGGACCGGGCAGCAGGAAGCTATATTGCAGCCATACAGCTCAAACCTGACTATGCCAACGCGTATTACAACTTAGGCTTCGTCTACCGCCAGCAAAAAAAGTATCTGGCCGCGGCGCAAGCTCTCCAAGAAGCGCTAAAATATGTGACGCCGGGAAGTGAAGGCGCGACACAAGGACAAAAAGAGCTCGACGACCTGCGTACCCTATTAACGGAGAAAGAAAAATCGGTGTTGGACAACCCGGAATCCGCACAAAACGTTCAACCTGAAGCGTTGCCGACGCCTACGCCGAAAAAAGGCGTCACGGAGCCCCTATCCCCATTGCAATAATTCTTCAGTCTGTGTGCTTTAATCGTCCGGCGGCAGCTCCCGAAAAGATGAAGCAGTAAAGGATAAGCCCCATAAAGAAGCCTTTAATAGCGAATACTATCCCCTTTTCTTTCACCATGAAGGCGAGAAATTTGCGGGTGAGGAAAAGATGGAGAAACAGAATGACCAATGACCAATACACAATCACCAATGGATAATAACAAGAAAAAATATTCAAAACAGTTGACAGTTGACAGTTGACCGTTGACATTGCGGGAAGCGTCGGGAGGAGCAGAAAACTTATGAGGCCAAAAAAAACTATTCCAACACCAGTGACGGTGGTGAGGGCTTCCTGCAACGTCGTCGCCACGGGATCGAACTTTTTGCGCTTTTGATAAAGCTTCGTCCAGTAATACGCACGGAGAAAATATTTTTTCGCGACGGGCCAGAAGGGCTCAAATTCATGCCGAACCCGGACGTTGGGGGCAAAAATTATGGCGTACCGGCGGGCTATCCGGTAGGTGAGCTCAATATCCTCAACCAGTGGCGCCGGATACGTCTCGTCAAAGCCGCCTAATCTCGTAAACACCGTCTTTTTGATCGAGGCAATACGCGTGCTGAAAAGAAAGTAGTACCCGCTCTTGTCCCGCTCATTGATCCAATAGGACCAATCGCGAAGGGCTTTGTAGTTCGGGAAAAAATCTTTTGACCGCTGTTCTTTGACCCACACACCCGTCACCGCGACGACATCCGGGTCATCCTGGTATATCTTCGATAAATTATGGAGGGCATCGGGAAACAGTTCAACATCGCTATCCAAAAACACGACGAACTTCCCGCGCGCGACGGCCACCCCTCTGTTTCGTGCGACCGCCGGCCCCATATTTTTATGAAGCGTCACGACGCGCACGTGCGATTTTTGTTTTTCAATTTTAAAGTTTAAAGTCTGGAGTTTGAAGTTATCTTTGCTTCCATCATCGACGATGATAACCTCATATGATGGTGCCTTCTTCGACCGCTGTATTGACCCCAGAAGCCGCCCGATCGTCTCAGACGAGTTGTGGTATGGAATGATGAGAGAGAAAAAATACTTCATAATCCGACCAATCCTGACCAATCAGACCAATCAGACCAATCAGACCAATCAGACCAATCAGACCAATCAGACCAATAACCCAATAAATGATGAAATAAAAATAATATGTCAATGTTTTCAATCATTCAAACATTTTGATGTTATTGGCTTTTCATTCATTGGTCGGATTGGTAAATTGGTATGTATTGGTCGGATTTATTTCTTTCTCACAAGTAGTCCCCCTATCGTTGGGCTGGGCAGATAGTGAGCTGCAATATAGGATTGGTCCCCGGGCAAAAGCGTCGTCACGCGCTTGACGCCGCCTTCAAAAATATATTTGGTATTTGTTTTTTCTAAAGATTGAATAAGTGAGGGCAGGGGGCGGGACAGGTATGGCGCTGATTGCCCAAACGGCGTACAGCAGACCACATATGGATGCTTATAGTAGAGGGTTTCCCCGGTCAGATCAAGGATGTATTCGGTCTGAGGAATTGTTGTATAAAGAGCGGTAAGATGTTTGATGGTATCGGCGTTGGTCCACGCGCGTTTGGGCTCATTGACCGCTATAAATACCTGCATAAGCCGGATAGAACCCAATAGAAACAATGCGAAAAAAACTCCGGTCGGGAGTAAATGAGCATAGTTTTTCGAAAGCTCAAATGATTTTCGCCACAGCATGTCGACGGCGTCAGCGGCGTAAAATGCGATAAAGACGGCGATGGGGATGAGATATTGGGTATGTTTAAGCGGCACGATCTGGACATAAAAAATGATGTAGATGATGAACGTAACAGCGATGAGCAGTTCAGACCAAACTTCATTGGGGGGTCCTGCCGGGGTCGACTCTTTATTAGTCATTCCCGCGAAGGCGGGAATCCAGTCTTTTGAGGTTTTTGTCTTTCTCTGGACCCCCGCGTGCGCGGGGGTGACACTCAAAAACGGCGCAACCAGTCTATATATTCCAACGAAGATGGCGACAAGCCAGATTGCGTGATTGACGACCAGTCCCGTCCCCCATCCTGCCGCCCCGTAAAACGTGACGTTGGGATAAAAGAACAGATCCGGCATCATGATGAACGTTTGGCTGATTTTATTGGCCTCAACAGGGAGTTTAGTAAGCGAGTACCATACCTGATCAATATTGCCTAAACTAAGCGTCCAGAAAGCAAAAAAGAGCATGGGTATACTTATTCCGGCGAGAAGATTCCAAAACCCTTTGAAAGATTCCCGGAATTGCTTTTTAAATTCCGGGAATCGGATAGCACGAAGCGCCTCGATCAACACCGCTACCCCCACCTGGGGGAGAGTTTTGGGAAGGATGAGAAGGGATACTCCGTAAAAGATACCTGCACACAAAAAATACGGTTTCATCTTTTGGCCTGTAAAGGCGAGGCCTTTTACGGCTAAAATTTGGTACACCAACCCAACCATCGCAAATAGGACGGCGAGCGTATCCGGACGGATCTCCAAAAATTTATCAAACGGCATGGGCAGAAATGCCAGAAACACACCGGCCACTATCGCAACCCAAGATCGGCGCATAAGCCAAAAAACAAACATCGTCACCACAACGAGCGCCACAAACACGATGAAGGCAAACACACGGGCAGCAAGGATGGGCGCAATTCCTGCGCCGAATGCAAAAAGCGGCATGAGGAAGAGATGAAACCCCGGCGGAAAGAAAAAAAGAAAGTCCACATACGGCCTGCGTCCGGAAAACATTTGATACGCCCAGGACAAATGCGCAAATTCATCAACATCAAAATACCGCGTGAGACCAAGCTGAAAATGCCAGTTCAGGAGAACCGCGAGGAGCACGGTTGACCCGATGATCATCATATATACGATAATTCTTCGTATGTCCCTCGTTTGCATAGTTTAATCCGACCAATACATACCAATTTACCAATCCGACCAATGAATGACAAAATGATCAACTAATTTAATCATTACGTTCATTAGTTCATTCATTGGGTTATTGGTCTGGATTGGTCTGGATTTTAAAATTTATCATCTCCCTCACTGTTTTCCACATCGTCCCCCATTGGTTGCCGCCGCCGGGGCGATCGTCGCTCCTAGCGCGATGCACAATGGGAACTTCTGCAATAGTATAGCCCAACTTCATAGCGCGGATGACGAGCTCTGCGTCGACGAAGGCAGAATGTGATGTGAGCGTTATGTTCTTCAGTATTGATCGGCGCATGAGCCGGACGGAATTGATGTCATGTAAAGTGATACCAAAGAGCCATCGGAGGAGCGTATTGTATATCCATGAAGAAAGAAGTCTGTTGGATGGATCATTTCTCTTGACCCGCCAGCCGAGGATCATATCAGGGTGAATACTAATGTTGTCATTCCCGTGAAAACGGGAATCCATCTTTTTAGGGCTGGATCCCCGCCTGCGCGGGGATGACAGAAAAAAACCACGGCTATTTATTATTGTCTCAAGCTCCCGTGCCCCGATCTGATAATCTCCGGGGATCGTAAAGAGCCAGTCGTATATCCCTGCGTAATACAATTCCTTAATCGTCCGGCCATATCCCTGATTGACAGTGTGGATAATGAGTCTGCCTTTTGCGTGCAGCCTCGCAAGGTAGTACCTTGCGAGGCTGGCAGTAGCGTCCGTCGATCCATCGTTGACGACAACAATCTCAAATTTCTTGGCCACGCGCTTGCCCACAGCAATAGCTTCTGCCACGACCTTTTCTATCGTCGTCTCGTCATTGTAGGCCGGGATGAGGAGGGAGAGAGAAGAAAGCTTCACCATGAGAAATATCTTACCACAGGTGTATCACCGTATATTACTACTATCGTTGAGGGTCATCCTTCTTTACTTCCTGTCCCTTCACGAAAGTATCCGTTAAACGCCTCAGGGGTAAGTTCAGAACGGAGTTCTTCTTTAAGAGTTGCCATTGCATCTTTTAATTCTTGAAGCGATGCAAATCCATACTGATTCAAGAGCTCTGCTTTTTTTTCTGGTAAAAATTCGCAACTGGCTACACCAAGCATTAATCCAGTGAAAGCATTGGCAAGTCCATGGGGTCCGGCTTGTTCTTGTCTGCCACCTAAACTACCATCTATTAACTTTTTTTTCAAATCATCAACATGCATATCATCGAATAACCCGCTGTACTCCTCACCAATACCGCTCCTTATATTTTTTATAGTATACCACAGTTTTTCTGATCCCTTCCAGTAGAGACATCTGCGGTTTCCAGCCGGTAAGCTTCGTGATTTTCCTGATATCGCTCGTGAAGTCGCCCGGCTCCTGGGCGGCACGCTCTTTGGAAAATGGTGTCCGTTTGACCTGCCCCGATCCGGCAGCACGAACGATTGCTTTGGCAAGCGTAAGAAAATCGCTCGCCGTGGGCTGGCCGACGTTGATCACTTCTCCGTAACACGCCGTTGTCGCGGCGCATCGCAACATAGCATCAATACAATCATCGATGAAAATAAAATCCCGTTTGAGTTTCCCGTCGCCATACACCGGAATCGTTTTCCCTTCCATGGCAAGCCGCACAAACCAATTGACGACGCCGTAGTGGTCGTGTTTCATTTGGCTTCTGGGACCGTAGATATTGGTAAGCCGTAAACAGATGGACGCGATACCATGCACATCATGGTAGACCAGTACCATTTTTTCGGCGGTAAGATTGGTAATCTCGTACATGCCGCGCGGATTGGTCGGCGCCGTTTCGGACACTGGCAATTTCACTTGTTTCCCATACTGCCCCCGCGTCCCGGCGTAGATCAAACGGACAGAAGCATTATATTTTTTGCACGCTTCCAAGAGAACCGCCGTGCCGCGGATGTTCACATCTATATCCGGGAACGGATCGGTAAGACTCAAAATATGATCGGTTTGACGGGCTAAATGAAAAATATAATCCTTGCCCTTCACGGCCTTAGCGATCTCCCGCGCGTCACGGATATCGCTTTTGATGATCGTTACGGTATCTTTTACGGGTTCAATATTAAAAATATTTCCCCCCAGCCCCGGCGTGAGATTGTCGAGAATAGTCACGTTCGATCCAGCGTTCACCAAAGCAATCGCCAGGTTACTCCCGATAAACCCCAAGCCTCCGGTGATCAGGATGTTTTTACCAACAAAAGTACGTTGCATCAGGTCAGATTGTAGCATAGAATAGCAAGCGATCATGAAAACGGAAGTTTTCTACTATTCTTCTGCTGGCGGAAAAAATCCATTTAAAGAATTTTTGGATTCTTTGGAAAACCATGCTGCTGCCAAAGTGATACGCATCATCTCTCAGATAAAAGAATATGGCATCCTCTCTGTGCTCCCCCACACAAAAAAACTCTCCGGACTGCCGTTATGGGAAATCCGAATCCTCGGAAAAGATAATATCCGCGTTATCTATGTGACCCGTCACGAACATGCGATCATCGTACTCCATGGGTTTATCAAAAAGACTCAAGAAACACCACTAAAGGAGATCGCAACGACCATGAAACGCCTAGGTGAATGGAAAAGGTCTTGACTCTTGATATCATATATGATATCGTCCAATCATGAATACAAAAGGATTTTATACATTTGAAGAAGATCTCAAGGAACGGCTCAAGGACCCGGATTTCCGAAAAGCATGGAAGGAATCTGAAGCGGAATATCTCGTCTCCAAGGCTGTCATCGAGCGTCGGCTCGCAAAAAAACTTTCCCAAAGAGATTTGGCAAAACGGGTCAAAACCTCTCAGGCGGCTATATCACGCGTGGAAGCTATGTCCGGCAACCCATCGCTTTCGTTTCTCAAACGCATCGCCGCAGCGCTGGGCACGAATCTGCGCATTTCATTCTCATAATATGGGCGCACTCTTGGCGGTCTTCATAGCCCTCATCCTGACGCTGGCCAACTCCGCTAATTTCCTCTCGGGTGTCATGGGAACGCGGCCAGGAGAAGTATATCTGGGGACGACGCATTATTACGAAGATTACTTCCTCTACCTCAATCAATTTTTCCAGGGCGCCCATGGCGGGTGGCTGACCTTGAATCGTTATACAAGTGAATCTACTCCCGCGAGCATTCTTTTTTGGCCCAATATACTTCTGGGCAAACTCGGCGGCGCGTTGGGACTTTCCCCGGAGATAAGCTATAACCTGTCCGTCATGCTCCTTTCCTTCGCCGTATTAATCATGATCTCCTCTCTCGTGGCTCATACATTTCCGAAGGATAAAATCAAGACGTTGATGGGATTTCTTTTTGCTACCCTCGCGACGTCACTCATCAATCATATCTGGGTCAACGGTAATCCCATGTGGTATCCGTTTCAACTCTGGAAAACCCCGAACTTTGCCCTCGACCGCCTCGGCGGCGTCCCCCACCAACTCGTCCAAACGCTTCTTTTTCTCCTCGCTATGCATGCCTGGTTTTTCCTTCGACCAAAAAAAATTCCTGCCCTCCTTTCATTACTGGTCTCACTGGCCTCACTGGTCTTGCTTTCCACGTTAAATCCCGTCATGAGTGCGATCTTTCTCGGAGCGCTCTGGGTCACACAGATCATGATGCTCCCCAAACAGAAAACGTCATGGGTGATTCTCTTTGTAACGAGCATCGGAGTGAGTGCGACTGTCTGGTATTATAATTTGATTTCAGGAGAACCACCCCACAATCTTTCTAAACTCTGGGAAGCAGGACAGCAAATCACCACGACGCCACTCTTTATGCTCCTTTCTATAGGACCGATAAGCATCATCGGGTTCATTGGGGCGCTATCTGTATTCAAACGCGCCCGCCCGATCGAACTGTTTTCAATAGTCCTCCTGATCGCCTGTTACGCGCTCTATTTCTCGCCCATCCCCAAGCTCATTGGCATTTCCAACAGCCGTGTCCTATTTCCCGCCATGTATGCCGCATGGGGCATCCTGGGAGTCGTGGGGCTAGAGACAATTGCATCCCTCCTTGTCATTCCCGCGCTAGGCGCGAGAATCCAGAATTTCATAAACTGGATCCTCGGGTCCCTCCATTTCGGCGGGCAGGCAAGCCCGAGGATGACAATGAATAAAACTTTTCTTACCGTCCTATTGTCTTTGCTTTTTTTTCTCGTCTCCCTCCCCACCCTCAAGTGGGAACTGGGACAAAAATTGGCCGTGAAGCCCGAGGAACGCATACCACTCCTCTATCTCACTACTGACGTATATCAGGCGTTTACGTATCTACGAACTGCGGGAAGTTTTGACGATATCGTGCTTGCTAACCCTGCAAGTCACATGGATGCGATACTCCCCGCCCTCTCCGGCCACACGGGGTACACCGGCCACCCGTTTGCGACGATCAATAATGAACAAAAAAAAGCCGGAGCAATGAAATTTTTTCAATTAAAAATGACAGCAATTGAAGCCAAAGAATGGTTAAAAACTAATAACATCCGCTACGTTCTTTTTACTCAATTTGACGGCGACATCAAACGGTTTTGGCTTGGCCTTCCGTTTCTTAAAATTATTTTTACCAACTCCCACGCGACAGCGCTGGAATCTTGATAACTATTTAACTATACTTTTGTCATCCCCGATCTAATCGGGGATCCAGTCTTTGGCTATACTATGGAACTCATTATAGTCCTTGCAATCTCTATCGGCATTGCGATTCTCAACAGCTTCCACGTCATCCTCCAGTGGACCCTCAATAAACCCGGAGAAACGTTTACCGGCATCGCCCATTCGTTTGCCGACTATTTTCTCTACACCGGACAGATGGCCCAAGGAGCCGCGGGACGGTGGGTATGGAGCAACCAACTTTTCACCAACGAACCTACCTCGTCCACCTGGTATTACTGGTTTAACGTGACCCTAGGCCATCTCGGGAGCTGGGTTGGGCTGTCCCCGTTTGCGACCTACAACATAAGCCTGTTTTTGTTCGTCATAGTGCTTTGCCTGGCGTGGTATCTGCTCTCAAAGCTTCTTTATCCGACAAATATGCTCCTCCGGCTCACCACCTGGCTCCTAATCCTTACATCAACAAATTTTATTAGCTTCGCAAGGCCTGGCCTTGCGAAGCTAAGTTTTTTAAATTTTTCTCAAGGAGAACTTCTGGGACAATTCTGGTTCTCGCCGGCGCCGGTGTTTAACAGGCTTGGGGGCGTACCCTACCAGGTAGTGCAGTCCATATTGTTTATATTGCTGGCAATGATAGTAAGCCAATTCTTGTCAATACAATCATCGGATCGAATTAGGAATCCCTCCTTCACTGGGGTTTCGGCGGGCAGGCAGAAATCAGGAATTACGAAAAAAATCAATTTATTCTATTCCCTGATTCATCATTCGATATTCCTGATTCTGCTTGCGTTTTTTGCCGGTTCAGCGAATCCTGTCCAAATGCTCCTCCTTGTTATTGCGGCTGGCGGGACGACCGTCATCAGCAACCGCTGGAATTTCCTACCCCTGGGAATACTTCTCTTGGCGGGCGGCTTCGGCGCATGGATGACCAATCAGGAATTTGCCCAACAAGATGTCTTCGTCGCAGCGCGCGCCTGGGAATTGGCACAATATACTTCCAATAGTCTCCCAAACATCCTGCTTTCTATAGGTCCGGTATTGCTTTTTATCCCATTCGGAATACGAAATGTGTTCAAAGAAAAAAATCCTCTGCATATCCTGTTCATCACCTGGGGAGTCATATCCTTTGTATTATTTCTCTCGCCGATCCCCAGATTTCTTGAACTTTCGCCTGTGCGCATGCTACACCCTGTGCCGTATGCCGCGGCCATCGCCATACTCGGGGTGGACGGATTGGTTCAATTATCTGTCTTCCTGCATCACCGGCTAAAAAATAAGTATTCTATCAATAGTATCCGCGCGATATTGATCGTCATGTATCTGCTCCTCACCGTCCCTCCCCTCGCCAAGCAATTCACGGATAGAATCACTCCGGCACGCAACCCCCAACTCCTCATGGATACGGTCTACAACCACGTGCCCACGCCAATCGTGGAAGCATTAACGTGGATAAAAAACGATGACTCAATCAAGCTTGCCGCCGGGATTACGGGGTTGAACCCCGTTATGGAGCGTCAGGTCGTGCTGGTTGATCCGACGATCCCTATCGAAATCCTCGTCCCCGTCTTCACAGAAAAAATTTCCTTCTCCGGTCACCCCATCCATACGCTTTATCCGGACGTGAAGGAAGCTCGAAGGCAGGAGTTTTTTGGGGGAAAGATGAATAAGAAGGATGCGGCGCAATTCCTCAAAGACCACCGGATTGGGTATATCATCACGACACCTTCCCGCCGATTATCTATTAGCCTCCAGAAGGTATTCAGCAATACCACGGTATCAATATACAAATAAGGGGATGTTCAAAGCTAATGAACCTGGAAGGTTAAGGGGTTACAAACGCTCAATTGATCCATAATCTACCTGAGGGAGTCCAAAGCATATTTCCGATGGTTTAGAACCCGGAGCCAACCTCTCAACAGCCTCAACGTTCTGACACGTATCAACAGCCTCTTCATGTTCATCAACGTATTCTCTTGCGGTAATACCCAGAGCGTTACACGCATCATCTGTATTATTTGCGTTTACAGTAAACGTAATGACCTTTTTCTCGACACCTAGGCGAGAGCCAAGCTTGCATTCCCCTTGGTCCTTTATCGGACAACCAAATGCTTCAGCCTGATGACACTTAAATATTAATCTGACTTCTCCTCTATATTGCCCCATAATTTTTTCGATTATAATATGTCTATGAATAAAGTGCATTTTACCACAGGGCTCATTCTGACGCTACTCTTGCTCATCGTACACCTCGCCATCATCGATGATTATGGCATCACGTGGGACTTCCACCATCACTTCTTTGCCGGACTGTACCACCTGGGGATTCCCCTAAAAGAATCGCTCACGAAAAATATCCCGTTCACCATGCCGGACCCCCGCGGGACGTATGATCTGCCCTTTGGCCCGCTCATGCTGATTGCGCCCACCATCACCTATCAAATTTTCCATGAGACCCTCAAGTTACTGGCGTTTGATAACGCGTACCACCTCTCCATCATCGTCACGGGAGCGGCTGGTGTCTTCATCCTCTATCTCTTTCTTCTGGAAGCATTCGGATTGACGACCGCTCTTGCCGGTTTTGCTTTTCTTGCTCTCCTCCCCCGTTACTGGGGGGACCTCCATAACAACATGAAAGACGTGCCGCAGGCCGCCGCATTTACCTTGGCTATCTATATGTTCTGGCGGCTGGCTCGTTATCAAAGGATTAAAGATCTTCTCTTTGCAACACTCGCGTTTGCCATCGCATTTAATACAAAGGTGAATACGCTGCTGGTTCCGGTGATAGCAGGGGTGTGGATGGTCGGAAATTCGATATTCGATGTACGGAAATTGGAAAATCGGAATAGAAAAACGAAATTCGATTTTCGATTACGAATTTCGCATATCGTTACGTCGATTTTCTATTTTCCACTCCTTTATTTCATCACAGCTCCCCTCGCCGCCTTCCTCCTCTGGCTGCCATTTTGGAAGCATCCGATCGACCGGCTCGTCTATATGTTCCGATTCTTCCTGGATAACACCCAAAATCTCGAGGTCCTCTACTTCGGCACGATCTACAAAAGCGCCATCAACGTCCCCTGGCACTACGCGCTGGGGTATTTGGGGGTCACCACTCCTCTGCCTATATTACTATTCTTCTTCGTAGGACTGTCCACAATGGGAATAAGCATTTTCCGTATCGGAAAGTGGAAATTTGATGTATCGAGATTCGATATTCGTAATAGAAATACGAAAAACGATAATCGATTTTCCCATTTCGATAGCGATTTTCTCTTTTCGAAACAACGAATGTCAAATTTCTTACTACTCCTCCTCTGGTTCTTCCTTCCCCTCACCCGCTATCTCAACCCCAAAATCGGCGTCATCGACGGCATCCGGCATTTTGAAGAAGTAGTATTCCCCCTGGCAGCCATTGCAGCCGTAGGAGCAGCGGCAACGCTTGATCACATGCGTCGGATGAGTCACATGAGAATCATGAGTCCAATGGTGCAAAGAGTTCTGACGGGAGTCGTATTTCTTTGGCTCATAGTACCCATCATCCGCTATCATCCCTACCAAATCTCCTACTTCAATGAACTGGTCGGCGGGGTGCGGGGAGCCTGGAAAAACTTCGACGTGGAGTACTGGGGGACGAGCCAAAAAGCTGCAATGCTCTGGCTCAACACGAACGCGCCGAAGGACAGCTTCATTCATGTGCTCATGGCGCCCGACGCGGCGGCCAAATACCTGCGGCCGGATCTTCTCTCCCGCGTCAACAAAAAAGGGTTTGATGAGGCAGACTATGTCGTCGTTCTCAACCGTCAATCATTTTTTGACCGGTACTGGGGAGTGACGGACTACATGCCGAAACATAAAATTGCCTACACGGTTAGCGTGCAGGGCGTTCCGTTAACATTGATTTATGATAATAAACTCGGACTCGTCTCCCCTCCTGCTTTTCCCTGGTGGAAAAAACCGAGACTCTCAACCAATGTCCAAATCCCGTAGCCCGCAAATATCGCTACCCACGGATAGGCCGGCAAACTAAAACGTTCTTCACTTGTCGAAATCACATGGGCAAGAGCGATGTAAAGAAATAATACACCGACGGCAAGAACCAGGTGCTTATTTTTTTTCCAGGCAGAACATAATCCTAGTACCGCCAGCACCAAGACCGCAATATTTCCCCAATACGTCAAGGCTTTCATTTCCGGCGTCGGCTTACCCATGGCGTACGGGTAGATGAAGTGCTTTTCCCACACATACCCCATTTTGGCAATCCGTGATTGGATAAAAGCTGCCGGATCACGACGTATGATCTGCATTGCTAACTGGAAATGTTGATCGGCGACGGCTTTCCGTCCTGCGGCATCTTTAGGAGAAGTGAATGCTCCCCAGGCGTTTTGGGCTTCCACCGGCCAATCGCCCCATTTCGTATCGGTGAACGGCATCCCCCGGCCGATGAAAAGGCTTGCATAGAGCTCGCGGACAAACGTCGGCTCGACTCCAAGAACACTAAACTGCCTGTAGTACACCAGATTGCCCGCAATCGTGTACCAAAATGGCAGACTGAATACTACCAACGTCAAAAATCCAAACGATAGTTTTTCCTGAATCTTTTTGACCCGCTTCTCTGCTGCCCATATCAGCACGCCCGCGGCGACGAGGGAAAGAGCGATAAATACCGGACGCACCTGCGGCAAAAAGCCCAGCAGAAGGATCAAAACGAAAAACAACGGCATTGATTTTTTCTCGAAATAACGGATGAGCAGTGCGCTGATCAATGTAACAAAAAACACCGTCACGACTTCTGAAAGGAGAACCCCGACGTATCCGGCGGTGAAGGGATTAAAAAGATACAGGATGAACGCGATCCAGGCAGCGGGCAAGTGGCTGTCATTCCCGCCCCGCATCAAAGTGCGGGGTAAACTCCGGCGGGAATCCAACTTCGATAAAGACTGGATCCCCGATCGAGTCGGGGATGACAGGTGACGGGCAATCCAATAGACCAATAAAGCCGTCGCAGTATCCAAAATCCCATGAAACACCGTCCAGGGAACGGATGACTTCACCCCAAAAAGATAAATAAGCGGGGCAACAATCAGCGGATACCCGTAGACCCGATACAAATCCGCGTGGAGGCCCTTATTGAGTATGCCGAGCGCATACCCATAATACTCATCCTGGTCATACACAAACGGCTGGGGTACGAGGTGGACGATCCAGAGACGGAAAAGGAAACCAACAACTGCAAGGCCGACTATAATCAACGTGGATTTGGGGATACGCATTAGAAGAAAGTATAGCGCATTGGACAAGAAAATGAGATATAATTATGCTATGGCCCACCCGCCCAAATCGATGCAGGCACTACTAAAATCTGCAGCAATAGATGATCTCGACCTGCAACAAAATAAGGCATATATCATTCACCAAATACTGGCGCTTGGCACGTGGGAACAGGTCGCTTGGATGCTCAAGCATTACGGTACAGACACCGTACGGGATACCTTTCAAACCCAGCCCATGAAGCTCTATTCGCCGGAGGCGCTACACTTTTCCCACCTCATACTCGACATGCCGGAGTCTCAAATACTCAGAGACCGTTATGACAAAACTACACCTCGAAATATTGGATGATGCGCGGCGCGCCGTCTTTGGCAAGCTCAGCGCATATACAAAGACCGCGACACTTGCCGGAGGTACTGCCCTTGCCCTCCAAATCGGACACCGGAAATCATTTGATTTTGATCTTTTCACCCCAAAGCCAATACCACGGACACTCTACAAATCCCTTCAGGAACTTTTTGGGCAATCACCCGTCAAACATGTCGACACAGGAGATCAACTCACCGTTGAGCTTGCCTCCGGCGTGGAAATCACATTTTTGTATTATTGGTACCCGCCGCTGTACCCGACCATTCCAACCACGGCTATCCCCCTTTGCGACAAACGCGATATCGCAACAGACAAAGCATTGACCATCGGGAAACGCAATGCGTGGCGGGATTATGTCGACTTCTTTTTTCTTCTCAAATATGGGCACATCTCACTCCCGCAACTCATCGCTGATGCCGAAAAACGGTTCGGGAATGAATTTTCCAGAAAACTCTTTCTTGAGCAACTTGCCTACACCGGGGATATTCAAGATTTTTCTATCACCTACATAGGGCATCCATATACACCGCAGGAAATTTCGGAATATTTGGAGTCACAGGTTAAAGCCTACGTAAAATCCACGCTTTATTCCTCAACATAACGGACAAGCACCTGCCTTGCCGGCATGGCGGGCGTACTTGATCACTATGTTGATTTAGCCAAGATACCGGAACCAGGCTTTCGTCACTTTTTTAATGGTGGATGGGGTGAAGAAGGGGGGGGCGCTTCCAGTCGTTAATATGAGCGAGGACCTAATATTTAATTTCTAAATTCGTATAAAACATCGTCTTCCCAATCTATAACTTCGCCGCACAAAGTCACAAATGGATGTTCATTACCCGGGTGATATCCACTGCTTCGGAAATAAATTCTACCACCATCAAACCAAAAGGTGTTAGATTTCATATACGACCCTCCTTCGCTTTCCACTTCATAGCGTACTCCCGGTATGCATGTTAGATCGCGTATTAATTGTTTAAATTCTTCAACCTCTATTGGTTTAGATGTAAACGTAAAACCCGGGCTATCTAGTGCATCGATAAAATCTTTTTCTTGTATCATAACTGATTGATCCTATACTTTTTCCTGTAGAAAATCAACGATTGCAATCGGAGTAATCCGTGTTACCCCAAATACCGGAACCAATCTTTGGTAGCCTGTTTAATTAATGCTGGGGTGAGGACGGGGGCGCTCTTCCAGTCATCGATGTGGACGAGGACCTCCCCTACTCCTTGGGCAAAAGAAACCTTCGGCGACCAACCCAACATCTTATTGATCTTCGTAATATCCGCGTGGGTCGCGTCCGGTTCGCCGGGACGTTTAGGAATATGGACAACGTTGCCGCCACCTAATAGTGCAACAAGCGTATTGACACTTTGGGGGTTGCCGGTGCCTACGTTAAACACATCGCCAACCACATTGGATTTCGCGGCTGCAATCATCGCCGACACCACATCACTCACATACGTAAAATCCCGTTTTTGTGTCCCGTCCCCTACTACGGTGTAGGGTTTTCCGTTCAATTTCTGCGCCATAAACGTACTAAACACCGGTCCGTAGTCGCCCGATACGCGCGAGCGCGGCCCGTAGACATTGAAAAGCCGCAAACTTACGACCGGCAGTTTGTACACCTGATGATAATGGAGGGCGTAAAGCTCGCCAAGATATTTCGTTAACGCGTATGGGAACTGGGTAGCAATCGTTGAAGTTTCCGGCGTAGGGACAGAAGGATTTTTACCATAGCACGTCGAGGACGCGGCATAGATAAACTTTTTGATCTTCGCCTTCCGGCACGCTTCCAATACATTGACCGTCACGGTGACGTTGGCACGATGATACTCGGCCGGACGAAGGATCGAGGGCACAATATCGGAGTATCCTGCCAGATGAAAGACCCAATCAATATTTTTAAAATATGCCGGATTGATGGCTTTTTCTTCCCCCAAATCTAACACATGAATCTTCAGCTTTTTTTCGCCTCTGAAGGCTTTCATAAAATCCGACACGACAAAATCCAGTGCCGTCACGCGGTGCCCGTCAGCCAAAAGCCGCTCAACCAAATGGCTCCCGATAAATCCGCTGGCACCGGTGATGAGGGTGTTCATAGATTTACAAAGTGACAATACAACAAAGTGACAAAATGACAAAGTGACAATACAACAAAGTAACTAAGTAACGAACTAACGAAATAACTTCGTAAACACAAATTGTACTCCGCTTCCCGCCCAGAGGGAGAGAATCGGATAGTAGACCAGGGTGTGGCGGCTCTCGTTGGATAATAAAGGAAACAGGAGCGTGATGTAGAAAAAGAGCAGGATGGAAAAAAGAAATACCGGCTCTTGGAGTACTTTTCTTCCCTTCTTCCGTACCTGTCCTATGACCCCTATCGCCCATAATCCGATAAGCCCAATGTTGAGAATCCGCATCGGCCACTGATCAGCCGGATAAAACGTATCGACGTAGGTATAGATATGATCTTTATCCCAAAGCCACACGATATTCATCGCGAGATTGGAAAGAAATGTAGGCCACTCCCCCGGCAGCCGTGCAAGGAGCATCTGTTTATACTTTTCTGAATGAGCAGCTTTGCCTTCTATCGGCGTATTCCAGTAGCTTTGGACCACCTCTCCATACTGGGGGATTTCGCCTTTAAACTCGACTTCCGGATACTTCCAGCGAAAAAAGTTGAGATAAATGATTTCGTACTTCAGATTATAAAGTGGCACGAGCGATGGTTTACCGTATGTTTTGAAATTGACCATGAGCGAATACGATGAAGCGAGCAGAAACCCGGCAAACAAAAAACTATAAAATCGAACTATAACCTTCCAGCCTCGCAAGGTAGTACCTTGCGAGGCTGCAAGGTAGTACCTTGCAAACCATACCCCCAATACCGCAAAAAAGACAAAGAGGAAATAGTAGAAGGAGTGCCGGGTAAAAAGCAGGAGGCCGGCCGTCAGACCGAAACTCAACCAGAGTATCGGGCTGGACTTCCATCCTGCCCGCGAGAGGATATAGAACAGAAGCGAGACCAAAAATATGCTCACGGTTTCAGCAAGTACCAGCCCGGTAAATGCCGCAGTAAAGGGGTTAAACAGATACATAGTAAACGAGAACAACGCTGCTTTCTGATTGAATAGTTTTTTGGCGGTTTCAAAAAGAAGAAGGGCGGAAACAAGATCAAAGACAATGTGGACTAGACGGACAGCAGTCAGATTTTCAATCCCGAAGAACTTGTAAACAAGCGCGAGAAATGCGCCGTAGCCCATGTTTTTGGCACAACAGTCAATGGGCCATTTGCCACTCAAGAACTGTATGGCAAAATCCGAGTAGCCCTTTGCATCAAAGACAATCGTGTCGTATGCGTTGAATGCCAAAAACAGACGGAACAACAAACCAAGCAGGAATAGAGTCAATATCGTTTTTTTTTGTCGAGTCATATCATTATTTTACATATACAATGTTCGTCCTCCCGTAGGCCCACCATACGAAACGCAAGACCAATGCCGGTAGAAGAAAAAAGGTAAATGGTTTGCGCGACACGTACGCCCCACGGACAAGTTCAATATCGCCGGATGCGACGAACCGCGCGAGCCGCTTATCGACGATCTTCGTATGATTATACTGCGCGAGGAGCGTTCGCTGGGATATGCCTTGGCTCCCCGCCCGAGCGATCTCGCCCAAAACGCGCATCCTGATCGAAGACTCCATGAGGCCAAAAATCCCCATAAAATAATTGCCGACGAGAAGCGTATAGAGTGTTCCGGATACAACCACGGCAAAAACCACTGATGAGATATTCATTCCCATGATGAACGCCGAAATACTTAGCAGGGTATAGAGAATCATGCCCACAGCTCCATACGTCATCCAAAATGTAAGGATGACGGCGCGGTCCGATATCCGCCGGAGGACGATGACATGAACGATCAGGAATGTAACAAATGTACCCAGCGCAGCCGTAATGATCGAAATATCCATCTTATCCTCCCCTTTCCCACTTCATGAGCCGCCGGTACCAGGCCATAAACTGTGCGATAGGGATCGCTTTCGGCGCCGCGTAGAGACGGCTTCCCCGCGCTACAAGATACCCTTCATACACTAATGTATTCACGCGGTTGAGAACCGTCTCGTCATCAGAAAAGTGCGTAAGGATTTCATCCCGGGTGATCGGCCCGTGCCGGCGGATGAGAAATAATAGTTTCGCCGAGGGACTCCTGGCATCAAAAAAGAAGCTCATAAAAAACAAAAAGTGGGCCGCGGATAACAATACGTACAACAGAAGCGCGCTCAAATGGATGTCCGAGAACGGAATCAAATAGAGTATCCAGGCTGTGAAGAGTGCCCCGGGAACAAAAACCCAAAAACTGTTTTTTGTCCGTTTCCCGAACCCAAACGCAAACGCCCGATGAAGGAGGACATGGACAAAAGCCGTAAGAAGATAACAGACTATACTGACAAACAAGAGAGCCATATTGAATTCAGTTTCTCAACGTACCACGCAAGTCTTCACCGAGGAGATCGACGACCGTTTTGATCGTATGATAGATGGTTTTCCATCGAAATACGGAAGCGACCCCGGATCTGCGGGGCTCAAACAAAAACGGAATCTCCAGGACGCTTGCCCCGCGTCCAATGAGACGTACGCGCAGCTCTGCGAGAAACGTATTGCCGTCGCTTGTCAGGTGCGCTTGTTTCACAAGGGATGTTTTACAAATAAACGGACCCGTGTAGTAGCGGAGACTCAGGTGAAACAGAATGTTACAGATGGTCACAAATACATGAGAAATGATCCGCCGATCCATCGTCCTCATGAGCGGATTGGCCATATAGGCACTGATAAAATCCGCGCGACGGCGGGCCCGGATAAGATCGGATAAGGATTCTTTCTTCATCTCGTTGTCACTGGGGAATAGCGTCGTAAAGGCAAACACAGTGCGGGCAAGACCTACGCGAAATGCGTATCCGAATCCATGATTGGTCGGACTATGGATCACCCGGACATGCACGGATTGTTTGGCGATCCTATCGGCCACATGACCGGTATCATCATGACTGCCATCGTTAATCACGATAACTTCATAGGGGACATGAAGTTTTTTACATACCTGCGAGGCCGACGCAACAGCACGGACGAGATTGCCGGCTTCATTGTACGCGGGCATAATGATGCTGACTCCGTCTTTCATAGTAGGACGTAAGACGTAAGACCCAGGACGTAAGAACGGAAAATTGACATCATATCGCTATCGCGCGCTTGACATAGAACGCGCGCATTGTATCGGCAACAAAGCGCACATCCTTCGTGGTCATGTATTGGTTACACGGCAGGGTGACGATTTCATCGGCCTGGTGCTCACAAACAGGAAAATCTCCCTTTTTGTATCCCAAATACCGGGCGGCTTTCTGCAAATGAATGGGGATAGGATATTGGATGACGGCCTCTATCCCCTGTTTGGCAAGATACGCGATCAGTTCATCCCGACGTTTGGCCATCACGACATAATTGGTGTACGTATGAACTATGGGAGCAACACACAGATTTCTATCGGGTACATGCACATACTGATCAAGCGGCTTAAGGAGCCGGTCATACATCCGGGCAAGTGCCTGGCGCTTTTGGACCACACCAGGCATCTGGGGCAAAAGGACCGAAGCAATCGCGGCGTGGATGGTATCCAGTCTGCTGTTATGGGCAAAAAATTCAACCTCGTTTCTCGTCTTTAAACCGTGGTTGCGCCAGAGCTTAAGTTTGGCGGCGAGAATCGCATCATTGGTCGCAATCATCCCGCCGTCGCCCCAGACGTGGAGAATCTTCATCGGGTGGAAGCTATAGGCCCCCGCCGTCCCGATGGTTCCCAGATATTTGCCGTCGTAGCGCGCGAGATATGCCTGCGCCACGTCCTCGACAACTGCCAAATTGTGGCGCTTGGCGATGGCCATAATTGGCTTCATATCCGCGGGCTGACCCGTGAGGTGGACGGGAATGATGGCTTTTGTTTTTATTGTGATTACTTTTTCAACGAGTTGGGGGTCGATAGTATAGTCATCCCGCACATCGGCAAATACCGGCCGGGCGCCCGTTAATGCAATGGCCGCAGCAGTCGCCACAAAACTATTCGGAGCAGTGATAACCTCGTCCCCTGCCCCGATACCAAGAGCTTTAAGAACGAGATATATGGCGTCCGTCCCGTTGCCCACGCCGATAACATGGTTGACGCCCAGCATTTTGGCAGCCTGCGCTTCAAAAACAGCGACCTCTTTCCCGAGCGTAAAATCCCCGCGACGGGCAACCGCTTCAATTTTTTTAAGATACGTGCCCGGCCGTTCGAACTGTTTTTTGAGATACGCGTAGGGCAATTTCCATGAAGGTGGTTTCATACGATATCGCATACTCTAGCATGGAGAGGCGCACAACGCAATGTATTTACAATGTTTGCAAGGTAGTACCTTGCGAGGCTAAATTATTCATCATCAAGGGTCATCGTAAGAATTAACCGCAGATTTTCCTCTTCTGCCGGACCTTCAACAAACTTTTGGTATCCTTTGTATCCGGATTTATTAAAATATTCTAAAATATCCTCCGGATGTACCCATGCTACATGAATATCGCTAAGAAATTTCAAGTATGATGAATACGTATAGCTTCGCAAGGTAGTACCTTGCGAAGCTAAAGTTATAGGATTACGGTGGATATATCGAGATACATGAAGAAGCTGTTCATCTGTCGTAATCCGAACCGCTTTATACAATCCTTGAAACAAACCCCCAACTCTCCGATATTTACGATTAAAATACAGTGTGTAGCGGGTACAAAATGACTGCATAAACCGATCAATCGTCATGGCTTCTGTTTGTTTCACGAGAAAATGGAAATGATTCGGCATCAGACAGTAAGAAATCAGTCTTAAAGAATCAGAAAAATTATTGAGTTTTAGCGCTTTTAGGGCAAGATCCTTTTCTTTATACGAACGTTTTTGATCGGTAATAACTGATCGCAGCGCAATTTCATCTTTGGGGAGTAAATACGTTTTTAAATAAGAAAGAAATACGGCATAATCCTGGGGATCCTGAAAAATCGTTCGTTTCTCCACCCCGCGGTTATATATATGGTAATACGAATCAGATACAAATTCCTTAACAGAATTCTTTGCCGGCATAGTGTTTCGCTTCAGTATACTCCCTGGAATTCATTTTGCAAGGTACTACCTTGCAGCTTCGCAAGGTAGTACCTTGCGAAGCTAAAATGGGCCGAGGAAGGTGGGGTCGGGTTGGTCGGCGGCATAGCCGGGGGTACCGGTGACGGCAGAGGAATAGCGCGCTGTTGCACGATCGACAAAGGATTGTTTTTTTCCAACAAGAACGAGGCCGCTCCTAAAGATATCAACGCTCGTCGGGTAGTACGAGGCAGCCAATGCCGAACTCGTGGGGGTGGGCAGATCAGGAAGAGCGATGCGCAGCGGTGGCGCCGCCAACCGTATACCGGATTCGGCAACCATCGCCACAATTTCTGCCCCGATGCCAAAGGATTTCCAGCCGGTATCGGCGACGATCAAACGATGCGTTTTCTTCACGGATCGGAGAATTGTCTCACGATCGAGCGGACGGACGGACCGCAGGTCTACGACTTCCGCATGAATTCCCTCTCCCATCAACGCTTTCGCGGCACGGATGGCTTCTATCGTCATATGCGATGCTCCCACAATCGTCACATCGTTTCCTTTTTGGGCAATCCGCGCGGTGCCAATTGGAACAGTGTAATAACCGTTCGGCACATCTCCCGTCAGCCCATGGAGCCAGCGGTGTTCGATGAATATAACCGGATTGTTATCGGCAATAGCAGACAGAAACAAACCCTTCGCATCAGAGGGAACAGTGGGCATAACCACTTTGAGTCCCGGAATGTGGGAGTAGAGCGCCTGCAAACTTTGGGCGTGCTGCGGCCCCGGTCCCCATCCCCGTCCTACAATCATACGGATGACAATCGGAACGCTTTGCTGTTGTCCGAACATGAAAAACCATTTCGCCGCAGTATTGGCAATCGCGTCAAAAGCCATGAGGGTAAAGTCCATCCGGGCGTGCACAATAATCGGACGCATGCCAGATATCGCCGCGCCCACGCAAATGCCGGTCATCCCATTTTCGGCTACCGGCATATCCAGGACTCTCCCAGGAAATTTGTCCGCAAGGCCCACGGTAGTACCGAAAATTCCCTTAGCATCCGGCACGCCTTCTCCGATGAGAAAAACACTGCTGTCCCGGGTAAGGGCAATCGCTTGAGCTTCGTTAATGGCCTGGGCGTAGGTGAGCTTCCTCATGGCCGGGACTCCTTATAGACAAGATGGTCATCCCTCATATTCACGACAGGAAACGGGCTCTGACGGGCAAACGTAAATGCATCCCGGATTTCCTTACCTATCTTTTCTCGCATGGCATCAAGATCTTTTTCTTTAAAAAATCGTGTCATACCCACCACCGGATCATTCCGTTTCCATCGCATGAGTTCCGCGGCGGGACGCAATGCAGGCCCGTCTTCGTTGGGGCCGCAGTGTTCGCGATAGCGGTAGGTAAGACATTCGAGGAACATTGGCCCTGTTCCGCTGCGGACAGTATCTACAAATTTTTTCGCGCGGGCAAAAACCTGCCGTACGTCCTGTCCATCTATGGTCAAAGCCTTCATGCCATGACCGCGGGCAAAATCAGCGATAGGACGACGGGGCTGTCTATCACGTAAATGAGTGACTGTTGAGTATAAATTGTTTTCACACACAAAGAGCACCGGAAGGCGCTTGAGAACCGCAAAATTCATGACTTCATGCGCCGTCCCCTCCTCGACTGCCGCGTCGCCAAAAAATGCAACCACAATTCCTGGCTTATTTTGCATCTTTCGGGCAAACGCGACACCCACGGCGACGGAAATCGTGGAAGCAACGATGGGCGCAGCCCCCAAAAAATTCGCTTTCAAGTCAATAAGGTGCATCGAGCCGCCGATACCTCCGGAACAACCGGTCGCTTTACCATAGAGTTCCGCAATCATTGCCGGCAAATTGCCGCCCTTTGCCAGGTAATGCCCGTGGGAACGGTGGGTCGAAAAAACAACATCTTCCTTTGCCAGAGCCGCACAAACGCCTGCGGCGATCGCCTCCTGCCCGATACAAAGATGAGTGGGACAGCGCATTTCCTGTTTGGGATACTCGCGGGCTATCGCCTCCTCCACCATACGGATACGAAGCGTCTGATAAAACAGTGTTTTATCTATTTTCATAGATTCACCTATATTCACCTGTCATTCCCGCGAAGGCGGGAATCCATCTTTGACAAAGAACTGGATCCCCGGGTCAAGCCCGAGGATGACAACATGCGGATATTATAATATCGGCTATCCGTCAGGGCGTCGGGCAGTAATCCTTTTTCATAGGCTTTTTTGATATCTCCTATCGCCTCCTCGACCGTGTGTTTAGCCTCAAATCCCAGCTCCTTTTTCATTTTTGCGGAAGATATATGATAGGAACGATTGTCGCTCGTGGGTTTGACATCAATAGCAATGGAAGGATCTCCGAGAACCCGCTTGACCATTTTTGCCAACTCCATCACGGTATAGTTTTGAAATCCTGCATTGAAAATCTTCCCTGCGATCTTTTTCTTGGGGGCTGTCAATAATCTGATATACGCGCGACACATATCCGCAATATAGATATTGGGCCGCTTCTGCGATCCTCCAAAAACCGTCATAGATTTATGGACCAACGCGCTGATCGTCAAAATGTTGACGGTGAGATCAAGGCGCATCCTGGGGCTAAACCCACACACCGTCGCGGGCCGGATGATGACCGGGGTGAAATTCTTATCCTGAAGTTTCAACAAATACTCTTCGCAAAGCGCTTTATATTTGGAATAATCCGTAAGAGGTGTGAGAGGCAAATCTTCCGTGACATTTTTTTCGCTCTTTACGCCGTAGACACTCGAACTGGAAGCATAGATAAACCGCCTGACACCTGCCTGTTTTGACAAATCAATGAGTTGAATGGTCGCGTCATAGTTAATGGATTTTCCCAAAGCGGGATCTAGCTCAAAGCTCGGATCGTTGGAGATGCACGCCAGATGGATAACGGTGTCGATCCCACCGTTCAATGCTTTTTTGATCACTCTACCTTCCCGAATGTCGCCGCTCACGAGTTCAAGATTTTTGTGAGGCGGGAGCACATCACCATAGAGAAACAGATCCAATACACGGACGTGATAGCCTTTTTTGAGCAACATGGGAACGAGGAGAGCTCCTACGTAGCCTGCGCCACCAGTAACGAGAATAGTCATATACAAGTTTGCAAGGTACTACCTTGCAGCTTCGCAAGGTAGTACCTTACGAGGCTAAAAGCTTTGCAATAAACTCCTTCAGATCGTCAAACGTCACAGGCATCTTATTGCCGACGGTTTGAATTTTGATGGCCGCCGCAACGTTCCCCATAAATAATGCCGTGGTTAAATCCATACCACTGGCCAAACACGGCGCGATGACGGAATATAATGCGTCACCTGCTCCCACTCGATCGATAATCCGATCCGTGAAGGCCGGCGCATCCACAAACCCTTTGTCCTTCGTATACCCCGTGGCGCCATGCGGGCCGCGGGTGACTACTAACGTCTGCGTGTGCAGATGCCGTGCGATACTACGGGCCAGCTTCAAGATATCGCTATAGCGGTCATGGGTGGCAAGTCTGATCTCATGGATATCGGTCGTGACGATGTCCGCACGTGGATATTTGGTGACGATGTTAAAGCCATAGTTGGCACTGTTGGCTTGCACATTCAGAGCAAGAATCTTCGATTTGCGGGCAATAAGCCGGATGAGTTTAGACGTCAAAAATCCATGACCGAAGTCATTGACCATGACGCAATCATACTTGGGGAGCTCGCGGGTGAGATAAACCGCAATGGTCTTTTCCAGCTGCGGCGTAATCATGTCATCCCAGATGAAGCTCACCTGAAATAATTTCTGGTTCGCGTATTGGTCGATATACCGACGTTTAATGATCGTCGACCCTTCCCGGGAAAAAAACTTGGGCCGAATGGTTTTTTGCAAATGCGATCTGATGAAGGCTTCATACGACGGGGATTTACCCAAAAGCGTGACGAGTTTCACGTTGTCCGATAGCGCCGCGGTGTGGTTGACGGTGGCAAGAGCCCCGCCGGCAAAGGATTCTTCCCGCGCGTAGCGGTGGACGACCAACGGCTCTTTGGAAGATTTCCCCATCGGGCTCGTATAGTGGTATTCATCGATAATCGCCTCGCCGATGACGAGGATCTTCATTGACTTGAGTTTGGTCAACTGATCGACAACGGACTGGGCACTGTGGGTTTTGGAAAACGTAGAGAGAAACTGTACACGGTCAATGGATTCCTGCATGGCTGTCATAATATACCACTCCACTTTGATTGTGCAATCAAAGATCGCGAAGCATGTAAAAAATACTATGTGGGAAAAAACTAGCTTCGCCAAGTCTGACTTGGTGAAGCTAAATAATTGATACGGTCACTTCGGCCAGAGGTAGGAGCCGAGCATTTCGTCAAGGAGAAGTTCTTTTTCTTCTCCCGATTGATTAAGGAGCAGGATCGTCATGGGTAATTTTGACCGGCGCTGGCTTTCGTATAGAAGCTGTTTGCACATGTGGCAAGGATAGCAAAACTCTCCTTTTGCAAGCTTTTCATTGCTCGAGACTGCCATGGCGACGATCTCCCCTTCTCCATGGACGGCCGCATGACTTAGGGCACATTGCTCACCGTGAAGCGTAAGCGAATACGTGTCGGAAAAATATTGCGCCGCGCTGTAAATATTTCCTAATTTTGTGAGTACCGCCGCGGCGTACGTTGTGACGGCGCCCTTGGGATACGCGTGCTTCATGGCGTCCATTACTGCGGATTTCAGTTTCTTTTTTTCAGCATCTGTAAGCATAGTGAGTTGTAGAATATTATTCTGATAGATTATCTCCAAAGTGAAAATTTCTTTGTTAATTCGGAAAGTACCATCCGATCACCGAAAAAACAGATGCCGTAATATTCAAGTTCTGCTTCTATTGTTTCACTTGTTCTCTGTTTTTGTTCTGCAAACGTGCCAACGGTCATGGTGCTGGTAAAATCTGTATACGGGATCGCATGTTCTTTGAGGGTGTTTCTCAACGTACGGATCTGGTTGGAGTTATCACTCGATAGTATGATAAATGGATTATCGGATATACTTGGGTGAACCCCACCGTCCTTATCGATATAGCTGTCAAATCGCATTGCGTCTATATCCGGAACAAGCGCAGATAAACCGGCAGCCATATGCCCCAACCCGTTCATGAGTTTGCCGGTTTCGATCTTCTTATTGAGCACTGCAACAAATTTATGGGTAGTTGGATTAGTATTCATGATTAGAGGCCTCATCAAGATATTATCCGTTGAAGGTATCAAAGTCTAGTATTCGCTTTTATGTTGTCCACATTGTGTCGTCATTTCAAAAATTACTCCTAATAATCTGAAATCTTAGCTTCGCAAGGCCTGGCCTTGCGAAGCTAGAAATTCTATGATAAGTTGAAGATATGCCAGCGAAAAATCGAACGAAACAATATGCATCAGACGCCCGGTATCACCTGTACAACAGAGGCGTTGATAAACAAAAGATTTTTCGAGATCGACAAGATTATGGTGTATTCCTCTCCTATCTCAAAACCTATTTAGAACCAAAAGATGAAATTGCGCTTCGGGCAACCATCATGGACGAGACTTCACCATGGCGTGCCAAAGATAAAGCCATAAAACTTCTCAGACTGAATAACTTTCATGAAAGTCTATCGCTTCTCGCATACTGCCTCATGCCCAATCATTTTCATTTTCTCGTTCACCAACAAGATGAAGACATTATTGATCGTTTTCTCAATTCCTTGGGCACTCGCTATACCATGTATTTCAACAAAAAATATAAACGAGTCGGCCCGCTGTTTCAAGGAGTCTATAAAGCGGTATTGATTAATTCTGATGAGCAGCTACTCTACCTCACGCGCTACATTCACAGAAACCCGATCAGTCTTATAAAACCAAAAGACTTAGCTTCGCAAGGCCAGGCCTTGCGAAGCTGGGAATATAGTTCATACAGGGAATATTTGGCTCTGCGACAGACTAAATGGGTAAATCCAAATGAAATACTCAGTCAATTTGGAAAAAAAGGACCGACATCCTACGAGTCTTTCGTTGAAGGATTTGACCAAAATGAAAATGCTGCATATATCCTCAACGACTCAACGATCGATGTGGAATAAGACGGAATCTAAAAACAGTTAGCTTCGCAAGGCCAGGCCTTGCGAAGCTAGAAATATTACAAAAATGGTTAAAATGCTTATCATGGCTCCCCAAAGTACGATTGTCGGGCGGTAGGAAAAGACGATGGTGTGGGTGCCTCGGGGCAGATACACCGTCCGGAAGGCTGCGTTGCTTTCAAAAACCGGCACTGATTTCCCATCAATCGCGGCCGTCCAGCCGGGATACATGACTTCGCTTGTGGCGAGAAACGCGTTGCAAAGCGTGTTGGCGGTTAGACGAATCGTTCCATATCCGTAGGACTCAACCAAAATATTGCCAGTCGTTCCCTCCGGACAATCCGGAAAAAACCCTGACGTATCTACAGAATTTTCATCCACTACAATAGTTGTTTTTGGATCCACGCTCCCCTGCTTGATTGTTGATAACACCCTTCCCCTATTCGATTCTTTTTGCATGTTCGTTGCGATAAAAAAACGAGACATTACGTTTTTATTTTCATATACCCTCCATCCTCGCGTTGCACTTTCTTTAATCAACGAAAACTGCTTTGTCTGGATTCTTTTTATCGGATCTTGGACTATCGGTACAAGAATGTATTTAACGTTGAGGAAGTTAAGGTACGGTGAGGTGATGGCACGAAACGGCGGGATGGACTCGGTGTATGGTAATACATCAGAAAGCCGGTAATCGTTTACACTCAACAAAAACTCATACATATTCCGGATGGGCGGCGTATCATAGCCGGACACGGATTGGATTTTATGGATAATCGGCGCGTTAAATTCCAACACATCCCGCATGGGATCGCCGTGATAAAAATCAGGAAGAAAACGATAGAGACTGTGATCACTCGTAAGAGTGGAAGTCAGTTCGCTGTCCTGGGCCTTGTCTGGCGTAGGCACCAAAGAAAGGTGATGGCGGGCAAAAGGAACAAGCTCAACAAGCAATAAAACGGTCGCGATTATCTGAATTGCTTTTGACTGAATAACGTTGAGTCCTAATCCGAACAGCACGCTTGCCGAAAACACAAATAGTATGATGTGACGGGCAGGAATACGGATCTGACTGTAGAGAGGCATCCAAGAACGCACCCAAGAAAAAAGATCAAACGGCGCATTATTACCCAACCACATCCAGATACCAAAGAATGAAACCATAACAAACGCAGGAACTTCCCACCGTTTCCTCTTGGCTACAATCCAGGACACGATGGCTATCATGGCAAATAATAACGGTATTTTTCCGATATAGCCCACGTGCTCAAATCCAAATCCCGAGTCTGGGAGTCGCGAATAGAAATAAAATGGATCGAGAAATTCTAGCATGTGTCCAATCGTCGGCGTGCCAAGCTGCGCCCAGCTGTCCGGAAACGGAAACGTCCGGATGCTGTGGGCAATAAATTGGGCGTTGGGGAGGATTTGAATAGCAGCTAAAGCAAGACCAGTAAGAATAGCAAGACCAGCAGTAAAAGCAACTCGAGCAACACGAGCAAGGCCAGTGGTAAGAGTAGAAGCAGAAGCGAAAGCAGGAATAGCGTGAATCACGGTGATAATAAAAACCGCCTCCAGCGTAAACACCGCAACCATCGGATGTCCGGCGAGAAGTTGAATGGCAAATGCAATTCCGGCCAATGCGATGAAGCGCGCGGGAATCCGCCGGCTGGCGGAGACCTGGGCGCGCATGAGGTGGAAAAATGCAATAATGACGATTGGCATCCACGAGGAAGCGGCAATGATATCGATGTGCCCGGCAGGAATCCGGGCCACAAAGTACGCAGACAGTCCAAAAGCGACGCCCGCAGCCCAAGCGGAGAGTTGCGTGATGGGTGAATGAGTAAATAAGTGAATGGGTTCTTGTTTTTCATTGGATAATTTGATTATTGGATTATTGGATAATTCCCTGCGAAGCAGGGTGTACATTCCCACCATCGCGATAAATAGGTGGAGAGCGATATACCAGGACATTGCGACATTCACCGGCAACAACACAAACAGAAGATTGGGGAGGTACCAAAAAGGAATTTGCGGATGCTCGAGGTACGGAACTCCCATCATGGTGTAGGGATTCCACCACGGCACACTCCCCTCACGAAGTACTGATCCTAAAAACTGCCTCTGAAAATAATGGTACCGCGTGATATCCGGACCAAAAAGTATTTTTCCTTCCGGGGGCACCAGCACACCCCAAAATACGACAACAATGAGAACGGCATACAGGAAAAATGGAAGAAACTTTTTCATGATTTCCGGATGTGCTCGATGATTGCGCTCGTCGAAAGTTTGGGGTCTTTGGTATAGACCATCGTGCCGCCGACCGATTGAATCGCTTCCCGCTCGGCGGTGATGCCAGGCGTCTGTTTCCCGACAAAGTCTGAACCTTTGATATAGAGAGACGGTTGGAGCGCATGAATGACGTCCACGCCAAGTTTAAAATCCGTAATGACGACGTAGTCCACCACTGCCAGGCTTGCGATCATGTACGCCCGGAGTTGATCCGGATATATGGGCCGGCCTGCGCCCTTGCGGCCCTCCACAAACCGGTCGCTCGTCACGGATACCACCAGCACATCACAATGCTTTTTAGCGGACTCGAAATGTTTGACGTGACCGGGATGGAGAAGGTCAAACCCCCCATGGCAAAGCCCGACGGTCTTGCCTTGCTTACGGAGACTTCTCACGAATGATGCCGCTTTTACCAAAGGCACCATCTTGGTTGATCGATAAGTATGTAATGAGGAAACAGCAAACATATTCATTCCTTCCCACGCTAGGATACCGTTTTTTTCATCCAAATCAAACTGCCAAGAAGGGCCGCGATGCTCACGAAGAAACCCACAATAAATACTGTTGGCCGGAAGGTCATGATGATGGTGTGGCGGCCCGAGGGCACTGGGATCGTGCGGAAGGCCAGGTTGCCTTCAATGAAGTTTGATCCTTTACCATCAATCGTGGCTTGCCACCCCGGATACATGACTTCACTCGTTGCTAAAAATGCATTGCAGGGTGCATTCGTTTCCAAAATTATTTTATTCATTGAATAGGAGATGACAGTAACCGCCGGAAGTTTTTGCGTGCCGCAATCAGCGGTAAATCCAGCCGGAATATCTTTCGTTTGCCCGAGGATGACCTTCCCCGGATCGTGCTCCCCCATCCGTATTGCGCGGGCGATTGCATCCCTATTGGGCAAACCTACGAGTGTGGGTACAAGAAAAAATCTAGGTAATACTTGAGTATTTTCATACAGCCGGAAGTAATCTTTTTTGTTTTCCTCCATGACGAGTTTGTATTTGGGGTGTGATCCGGCCACCGAGTCAAACCAGGACGGAACAAACATATATTTGACGTTGAGAAAGTCCGTGTATCGGGAAGCAGGCAAGAGATACGGAATCTGCACGTCGGTTTGCTGGACATCGGGGTTTTCTATCCCTGCCACGGCCGCGGCAAATTCATAATAATTGCGAAGGATGGCAGGATCATAACCCGAGGCGCTATACATCCGGTACCCCATCGCGGCGTCAAAATCCAGAGCATCACGCGTCCCCATGCCGACGTTAAAGTTGGGGAGGATTCGTGCAAGACCTACATTTTTTTGAAGATAGGAGACTAATTCCTGATTATGCCGCGTCACCGGGTCGGGACGCAATAGAACAAATACTTTTGCAAACCAGAGCATATCAACAATAATAACCAATGAAATGATCAAAACAGCCAGCTTCGCAAGGCCAGGCCTTGCGAAGCTAAGGTATCTGATAATCTGATGGAATCCCAAGCCGGCGAGGGCGCTCATGCCGAAGACAAAGAGAATAAGGTGACGGGACGGGATGCGGAGGTATTTGTACATAGGAACGATATCCCAAAGCATTTTATTGAGGTCAATTGGCGCGTTCCACCCAAACGATACCCACAGACCAAAGATGGCAACACAGAGCATCGCACCGCCAAATACTACTATTTGGCTCTGGTTAGTTAGCAATTTCGTTACTTCGTTACTTAGTAAGTACGAATATTTACTGACTTGTGATTTCGTTACTGGGTTACTTCGTTTGAATACCTTTTGAAATAACTGAATAACAAATACAAAGATCGAAATGAAGGCCAAGAGCAATCCCCCTTTTCCGATGTAGGCGGCCATTTCTCCGAAGTTTGGACTGGGGCCTTTATAGCTCCATGGGAATCCGAAGAAAAATGGATCAAAGAGCTGTTTGAGATTCTCTATCGTATACGAACCAAACACCGCCCAGGTATACGGGAGTGCGTATGTCCGGATGCTTGACCGAAAAAATTCCTGTCCGGGGAGAATCTGAATAGCGGCAAGAGCAAGACCAGTAAGACCAGCAAGACCAGTTCGGAGTAATGGTTGAAAACTCTTCATCGCAATGCTTTGAAACAACGCAATAATGAACACTGCCTCCAATGTAAGAAGCGCCATCGTCTGGTAGCCGGCGAGTATCTGCATGGCGAATACGATTGCCGTCAGTACAATCTCGCGTGCGGGAAGGCGTGACGTTTTGAGCATCATCACGGCCTTGGCAAAAAAACTTCGATGGGCTAATGAGTGGTCCGGACCTTGATGATGCGAAAACGACGGCATGCCGACCTCAGCGCGCGCCAACTGCCCAAATGCCGCTACCACCCACGGCATCCAGGAAGCCGAAAGAATAAGCTCAATGTGCCCTTCCCATACCCGGCCCATGAAAAAACCGGAAAGACCAAAGATGAAACCGGCAAGCCAGGGACCTAAGGAAAAAGGATAACAGATAACAGAGAACAGAGAACGGATAAGAGAAAACTGTTTGCTCTTTGCTCTTTGTTGTTTGCTGTTTGTCATACCCTGTACGAGGGTGTACATTCCCATCATCGCCCAGAAAATGTGAAGGGGTATGATCCAGGAATAGACGAAGCGATACGGGATGAGGGCAAAGAGCCAATTAACGGGATACCAAAACGCCAAGGATGGGTTGGCAATCAGCGGTTCACCGGAAAACAGATACGGATTCCACCAGGGAAATTCGCCCCGAGAAATTGAATCAGCAAACAGCTGCCGAAAAAAGTGATAGGACCGATGGATATCATCGCCAAAAACGAGAGTCCCTGCCGGTGGCCACAGGATAGGCCAAAAGACGGAGAACACAACGGCGAGATAAAAAAACGCAGGGACAACGAATGGATATTTGAGTATTCTCATCGCCTCTCATTGTATCGCCATGATTGGCTTTTGCAACGTCACGAATACGTCCCGTGTGACGCGCGAACTCAATCCCGCCGCATCCCATGCCGTGACGCAGAGTTGGTAGCGTTTGACGGCCAATGGTGTCGTATCCCAGACGATCGTGTATGGGGGATGCGTAAAATTTGCAATTGGCTGCGTACAATTGAGGGTAATTTCCACACGGTCTATACCGCTAGAATCAGTCGCATGCACCCCGATATCGACATTCCCCTGAACAGTTGCTCCCTCATCCGGATATGAGATGCCGATAGACGGTGGGGTAAAATCTCTCGGACTGGGCAACCGTGAAATCATAGTACCCATGATCACCAATAACCCCGCAACTGATGTAATCCATATTACGTCAGGATTGATCATGCTCTTTCTTCTAAAAAAACGGCGTGATACCATACCCAGTAATGATACTATACAGCACATGGCGTACCGTTGGGCGTACGTTGATAATCGGAGTACTTCTCTGGAAGGTAATCACACTTATTTTCGCGACATTCGCCACACAAATACTCCCTCTCCAATTGGCGTACACTATTTGGCGTGATCCGCAGTATAAAAATTTCGGATTTTATCTCCCGTACCTCGTGAGTATTTGGGGCAACTTTGACGGCTTTTTTTACCTTGCGATTGCCCGCGACGGATATTTATCCGGGCAACAACCGTTTTTCCCCCTCTATCCGGTCATCGTCCGGTTCATCGCCCTAAGGTGGAGCCTACCCTTCGTTTTGGCCGCTCAAATCGTCTCCCTCGCAAGTCTTTCTGCTGCCCTCATTGTGGTCGTCAAACTTTTAGCACACGACAAAAAACTTTCCCTCTTTCCCCTCATTATCGCCGTCGTACTCACCTACCCAACATCCTATTCTTATGGAGCAACCTATAACGATGCGTTATTTTTCTTCCTCACTACTCTCACGCTGTACTTGGGACGGACAAAAAATTTTGTATGGGCAGGGATTGCCGGTGCCGCTGCCACATTGACGCGACTAAATGGTCTGGCGCTGTTTCCATTTCTTCTCGTGGAATATGCGTTACCCACAGACAATAAATGGCAAATAAAACCGATCCTTACCTCTCTCCGAAATAATTTCCGTTTGCATCTGCTTTATAAGCATCGCGTCTGGGCGGCATTTTTCATCCCATTGACCATGCTTGGCTATTTGATGTGGATCCATGGACAATTTGGCAGTTGGCAGACACTTTTTACGACTATGAGCGTCTGGGGACAGGAAAAAGTCACGTTCCCGATACAAGTAGTATGGCGGTATCTGAAAATTTTTTTCCTTCATCCCCCTGCCACACTCACCTATTGGGTGGCTATGATAGAACTTAGCTCAGTCGCTCTTTACACTTGGGCAATAATCTGGTCCATCGGAAAAATCAGGGCTTCCTACTGGATTTTTTTAACTATATCTATCCTTATCCCATCCTTCACCGGCACGTTTCAGGGAATGCCCCGCTATGGACTTCATCTATACCCGTTATTTTTTACCCTTGCCATGGCTCTTTCAGAGCAAACGAAATTCAGGAAAACGCTGTATTTCTTCGTAACCGTATCCATGCTTTTTTTCTGCATCATCCTTTTTACCCGGGGATATTTCATAGCATAATCTATGCCGACCACCAAGCTCCATCCCTCTATCAGCATCTTCTTCCCCTGCTACAACGACCGAGAGACGATCAAAAACCTGGTCCACGATGCCTATGTGACACTTAAAAAAATCACGAACCATCCGGAAGTGATCGTCATCGACGATGGATCAACAGATGGATCACGGGAACTCCTGCACCAATTGAAAAAAACGACATTCCCCCAGCTCAAACTCATCTTCCATGCTACAAATAAAGGGTATGGCGCAGTATTACAGTCCGGATTTACTGCCGCCAAAGGCGACCTGATCGCCTACACCGACGGGGATGGGCAGTATGATATCCGGCAACTTCCCAGACTTCTTACCCTCATGGGAGGTGACGTGAGCTTCGTCAACGGCATCAAGGAGGAACGTCACGATCCATTACTGCGTGTCGTTTTGGGCAATATGTATAAATTTATCGCACGCTGGATGTTTTGGCTCCCCATCATTGATGTGGACTGCGACTTCCGGCTCATCCGAAAAGAGATCGCCAAACAGATCCGCCTCACGACCACCAGTGGCGCGGTCTGTGTATGTCTCGTCAAAAAAGCCCAACTCCGCGGTGCAATATTTGCGGAAGTGACCGTGAGCCATTTCCCCCGACTCCATGGGCAATCGCAATTTTTCACACTCCCCCGGCTTATCCACACACTCACTGAATTCCTGTGGCTCTGGGTGAACCTCATGCTGCTGGGGAAAAACTAGCTTCGCCAAGTCAGACTTGGCGAAGCTATAATTGCTGTTTCATCCCTCGCTATTGTCAACAAAGACAAAACACACTATTCTTGTGTCCAATGTTTTACGTCACTCCCCAGACCATCACTTATCGCAACGCTTCCCTTACCTACGCCCTGATACCCTGGGACTCGAAGTATTTACAAAATACCACTATAGAGATCAAAGAATTTGCGTTTAAATCGAAACAGACGGCCAAAAACCTTCTATTAAAACTTAAAAAAAATCTAAACCTTACCAAGGGCGATTTGCTGTTTCTGAAAACTTCTCCGCTTGAAGTAGAGCGTTTACATGTCCTTACTTCCTCGGGCTTCTATGTAATCGAAGAAGCTGTGGAAATATCTTTTGACCTCACCAATTGGAATCCAAAATCATTCCCACAACATCAAAACCGGCAGTACCAGCTCGTCCCCGCTCTCCCTAAACACCTCCCCGAACTACGGAAAATCGCTGGGAAAGCTTTCATCGCAGACCGCTATCATCTGGATAAAAATATTTCTTCACGAGGGTCCAACAGTCGGTTCGTAGGATGGGTCGAGTCGAGCTTGAAGGGATCCGACGAGGTCTTTGCATTTATTGACGACAAGGGGGTTGTTGCCGGATTTTTTATCATCGCAAATAAACAGGAAGGAACAAATTTACGCCTTGCTGCCATTGACCCCAAGCTCGTAGGAAAAGGCTTGGGCAAACTTCTCTATTTCTCACTGTTTTCGTGGCTAAAAAAGCGGGGGCGCACCACCATACAAACACAGATATCCCTCAACAATACGGCCGTATTTAACGTCTACACCTACCTCGTCCATCCGAAAGTGACCAGATTGGACGTCGTCTTGCATTACGTAATATGAAACTCGTTTCCTTCATCATCCCCCTCTATAACGCCGCCGCGTCGGTACGCGAACTGACCACGAGGATCATGAGGTTGAGGAATTTTGGTCAAATAGAGATCATCTGTGTCAACGATGGGTCAACCGATACCACGGATGCCGTGGTCCGAACACTCGCTGCAAAAAACAAACACATAACATATATACAACTAACAAGAAATTTCGGCCAACACAATGCACTCCTCACCGGACTGCGCTTCGCAAAGGGAGACGTAGTCTTGTGTCTGGATGATGATCTCCAAACGCCACCAGAGGAAGCAAACGTCCTTCTCAACGCCCTCTATACGCAACACGCGGACGTCGTGTATGGACAATATGAAACAAATGAGGATCCGGTCCGCCGCATCGGAACGAGGCTTCATAATCTCATGGCCGGAATTTTCGGCAAACCCCCAGGAGTCACCTTGACGAGTTTCTTTTGCATGACCAGTGTGGTCGCCCGGAAAGTCAGCCGGTACAAAGGATCGCTCGTATATTTACCAGGTCTTGTGCTGCGCGCCACAAAAAACATAGCATCCGTTCCGGTGCGTCATGAATCCAGAAAGTACGGCCGCTCCGGCTATACCGTGGGGAGTCTCATCAAACTTTGGATCATAGGAGTGCTAGTATATCTTCGTATAGCTGATGTATTCCATTCCAAACCGGCGACGGTCATCCAAAACTTGGTCAATATCCCGTAATGTTCCCCCAAGCTTCAGAGCCAAATTCCCTTCTCCAGTTTTCTCGCTTCCGTGAGAAAAAATTCTTTCATCTTATCCCGGTCAAAACGCTTCAACATAATCGGCATATCCTCAAGATTTTTAACTTGAAATAGATTTTCTCCCAATTGCAGAGGATCAACCTTGATCCCAAATTTCTCAAATGCCTTGCGTAGGAGACCTTTCAGATTCCACTCGCCGTGTTCTTGAAATATAGAATATAAATCCACAAAATCCCTCAGCCGTGGACGCACGGATATGGTATGTGCTTTATCAACGGCGATATCATAGAGTGTCTCCACTTGCAGTCCGCCGAATAGTTTTGGTCTCTCAATAAGAGAAAATGGGTATTGCCCAAAGTCAATTTTGTGTTTGATCGTGTCCCCTTTGGGATAAAAGAAATATGTATACAGGCCAAAACCGTGTTGGAATTCTACTTTCCTCAGAGGAATGTTCTTCCCGATCAGATCTACAAAACGCTCCAGTTCACTCCTATTCAACTCTTTTTCAGTAAAAAAATCCAAATCTTCGGACTTACGATGATGAAGGTAAAACTCAGCCAAAGCTGTCCCCCCGGCCAAATAAAACTTTTTGGCTAAAACGATTTTACTAAAGATGGCTATAGCTTTTTTTTGAAAATCACTTAAAACGGATTGCCCCATAACAGAAAATGAATATAATCCCTGCGACCGGGATCTAATTGATCTTTTATTCTATCCCAATGCTTGACGACCTCTCTTTTATCTAGCTTCTCATTGTCCAGACCATACGAAAGTGACTGAATCAGTTTCCAAAGCTTATACTTGAGAGGGAATTTTTTAAGATACTGTTCATCCACCGACCAATTTCTCATGTGTCTATTTTACCACATCACATCCAACCGCCGTTGACGGGGATGGCAGCGCCGGTAATATATCCGGCATCTTGGCTCGCCAAGTAGACAGCGAGGCTTGCAATTTCTTCCGGCCGTGCTTTGCGGCCCAAAGGAATTTGTTTGATCATCGCTTCCATATACGAGGCGGGGACGTCTTTGAGAATGTCAGTCTCCACGAGTCCGGGGGCTATTGCGTTCACCGTGATGCCAAAGCGGGCGACTTCTTTGGCAAGCGACTTTGTCAAACCAATCAATGCTGCCTTAGAGGCACTGTAATTGGTTTGTCCAAAATCTCCGCGTACCCCACTGATAGAAGAAAGAAAGAGAATCCTCCCCCACCCCGCCGCAATCATGGAAGGAAGCACTTGTTTCGTCACATAAAACGCGCCATAGACATTGGTCTTCATAACGATATCCCAGTCCTCGGTGGTCATTTTGGCAAATAACACATTGCGGACGATCCCTGCATTGTTGACGAGGATGTCGACGTGGCCAAACCGTTTGAGAATCTCTGCACATCCTTTCGAAACGGCCTGGGGATCGGTGACATCAAAATACACGGCATCACTTTTTGACGATAACCGCTTGACACGGGTCAGCGACTCAACCGCTTCGCGCGACGCATGCGATGCATGAATGATGACGGTGTATCCCAGACGGGCAAACTCCAACGCAATCGCCCGCCCGATCCCCCGCGAAGATCCGGTGACAAATACAATTTTTCCTTTTGATTTCATAGATTGACTCGATACGAGCGTTTACGCAGCCAAAAAGCGATTGCAAGCATCGTGCACAACGTGATGCCCCCACCAATCCAAAAAATCCGGGGAGAATAGCGATAGATCACCGTGTGATTGCCGGAAGGGACAAAAAGTGCTCGAAATGTGTTATTTACCTTCATAATGTCTACCTTTTGTCCATCGATAAATCCTTCCCATCCGGGATAATATACTTCCGAACTCATGAGTGTTGCGCCTGCCGCCGACTGCGTCGTCAGCACGATTTCATTGGGTGAATATTTCTCAATTTCCACCCTCCCTCCTTTATTATCGACAAAATAAAACCGCGGGAGCGCGCTGGTATTTTCATACAGCCGGTAATCACGCGCGACATCTTCACGAATAAGGCGGAACCGGGGATCCTTACTCCCGAAGAGCGGATCATACGCCCGCGGGTGAAGAATATATTTAATATTGAGGGTATCCGTGGCTTTCGAAAACACATTGAGGTACGGGATCTGCACATCGTGCTCGAGAATGCTGGGACTTTTTGCGCCGTTTGCCGCATCAATAAATGCATAGTACGTCTTGAGGATCATCGTGTCGTAGCCGGTCGCGTTGAAAACCCCATACTGCATCCCCGCGTCAAAATCGAAACTATCCCGTGGCGGCGCCCACGCCCCGAAATTGGTGAGCACACGATACGGCTGTTTATCTTGTTTCAATATGTTGATTAACGCCGCGTCATGACGCGTTTCCGGCAATGGCTTCAGCGCGATGAAATGACGGGAATAAAGAATCATCTCGGTTGCAATCAACACTGCCAACAATATGGGAAAAACATATAAAATTTTTTGAACTGGATCCCGGCTCAAGGGCCGGGATGACAAAAAAGCGCTCAAATAGGCAACGGACAAACCGATGAGTGCGCTTAATCCGAAGGCGACGAGGATAAGATGTCGCGGCGGAATGCGGAGAAAATGGTACATCGGGATCATATTCCAGAGAATATATTGAAGGTCAATCGGCGCATTGGGACCCAAGGAAACCCAAAGGCCAAAACCTGCAATCATCGAAAAGATTACAAGCCAACTTCTTCCATTGCTCCATTGCTTCATTGATGCATTAATTGGTCGGATTGGGCTATTGGTTGGATTGGTCGGATTAATCCAGCGGATAGTACGAATAAACCATGCAGACAACGCAATCATCAATAGAAGTATCGTCCCTCTTCCCACAAAGAAGGCGTGCTCGGCAAAATTGGGCGGTGGGCCGCGGTACGTCAACTGATCCCCAAAGAAAAAGGGGTTGATGAACTGCCCCAAACTTTGCCACGTCAGTGATCCGTATGCATTCCAGGAATACGGCAAGGCATACGTCCTGATCGATTGACGGAATAATTCCTGTTGCGGCAGAAGGACGATTGCAAAAAGCCCGATAGCAATACCCACGCTCAATGCGATTCGTCCAATCGTTTGTACAATCATCCGCAAAGGCGCACGTCCGGCGATGAGCATGATCACCGTCATGATCCCCACCGCCTCCAGGGTCAGCATGGCCATCGTCTGATACCCGGCAAAAAGCTGGAGAGCAAGAACAACGGCAGCAATAACACATTCGCGCGCGGGGAAGCGCGACGTTTCGAACATCGTCACGGCCTTGGCAAAAAAGTCGTGATGGGATGATAAAAGGCGCGGACCTTGACGATGTGAGAATGACGACGCGCCGACCTGGGCGTGCATTAATTGTGTAAAAGCCGACACCACCCACGGCATCCAACTGGCTGCTGCGATGACATCCACGTGCCCGGCCCAAATGCGGGCCACGAAGAAGCCGGACAGGCCAAAGATGAGGCCTCCGATCCATGCGCCCAATTTTGGAATTTGGAATTTGGAATTTGGAATTTTGCGAAGCAGGATGAACATCCCCATCATCGCCCACAATAAGTGGAGCGCGATGTGCCAGGAGTACGCGAAATTGAGGGGTAACAGGACAAAGAACCACGTCGGCGGGTACCAGATGTTCACGATCGGGTTTGCCATAAACGGAGCCCCCGCGAAGGTATAGGGGTTCCACCACGGCCATATGCCTTGAGCCAAAAAGTTATTAAAAAACTGCCGGTAAAAATAGTACGCCCGGTGGATATCATCGCCCCAGATCATCTCCCCTGCCTCGCCGGCAGGCGGGCCTCCTCCGGGGATAAGTGCCCGGCCAAAAACAAGAGCAATGACCAGACCATACATACTAACCGGAAGAATATACGGTTTTACCAGTCCAAAGAACTTATTCATGACGTCACTTTCCTAGCGCATACGACGAGTGTCGCGCCCCGGGGAAACGGGAGTGTAAAAAATAACAATTGTTCTACCCGTAACAAATAATACAACAGGGTGTTGATAAAACCATTGGGCACATGGAGGTACATCGGCACGGTCGGAACAAACCTTTGATGGGTGGCATAGATCCGAAAAAGCATATACCATGGCAAAGGAAAAACATTCCAATAATTCATAAACTGCACATGAAACCCCGCGATACGCAGCCTCTCCCGCAGATCCTCTACCTCATACCGCCGCTTATGCCCCGATATCACATCAATCCTGCTCCAGAGCCACTGACCCGCAGGCACCGTAAGAAAGAGCGTCCCTTCCTTTTCTAACAATGCCCAACACCGTTTCAAAAATAGGACATCCTGTGTCTGGTGTTCCAGAACATCAAATGCACCGACTGCCCCAAACCGGTGCGGACTGGTAAAGGAATAAATTGATTGACGGATCAAATGCGCGTCCGGACACTTGCGCTTCGCCCAATCCAACGCCGTTTGATTGACGTCCAACCCTGTGACACTAAAACCCAAAGCCTGTAATTGCCCCAACACGATGCCGGTCCCACAGCCAACTTCTAAAAACGAACCCCGTTTGTCTTTTGGTACCAACTGTTTGATAAGCGCAGTAAGCATAGCCCCGCGCGCGCGAAACCAGAAATGCTGGGCATCTACCTTTGCGATCTCCCGATAATGCGATACGCTATATGTAGCGGACATAACCTAAAAAAATCTTACGGATACCGGTACACCGTCACAAAAGAATTTTTATATGCTTGCTGCATGAACGGGTAAACTTTTGCGAGGTCCCCTATCCCCCCGTCCTCTTTCTCCTGTGGGCCGTAGAAAACCCAATGAAGATTTTCGTGGGTCATCCACGCTTCTGTTTCTGCGGGTTTCATGCGGCCGGAAAAAAACTCTTTGACCTTCGCCTCCTTCTCTTCAGCGCGGACCGTATTGGCGTGCCCCACATAGACCGTATTGCCGCTATACACCGGCATATAGTTGCCCGCCGTGGTTTCCGAAAGGATGATGGTTTGGCGCGTCGTGGCATCCTGGATAAAACGGATGGCCGAGATAAAATCCTTGAGCGGATACATGACGTAACTGCCGGTAGGGACCAGGGGGAAGGCCGCCCGCATCTTATGATCGACAAAATCACGCTGCCAAAGGAAGGAGGAAAACATGATGCCCAAGCCGAGAATAATGAGGAGTAAGGGTATAGTATTTAGTATATAGGCAAGAATGATTCTACCTCTTCCTAAATACTTTATACTCGCCCCTAATCCCCACCAGAATAAGTATGCCGTCAGAACGGCCAGCGGGACGTGCGGGATCATTTCACTAAACCGGAGGGGTGACTGGGCAGGGATGAATTTGAAAATAAAAAGAAGCAGTGCCCACGCAATGACCCAGGCGACGGCCGGAAACATCCGACGTTCTTTCATTTTCAACGCGACCAGAAGTCCGATAATTCCCAAGGGAAGAATGGGTCCGACAGCCTTCAAATACTCTATGTAGTCAAACGGCAGGGGTTTGATGATGTCAAACTCGGCGAGCCGCTTCCACGGATAAAAGGAGGTCATGAGGGAGAGGTAGATAAGGGAGGGCAAGCCCAGGCCGAGCGCCACAGCGCGGGGGATCATAATTTTTATGATCCAGCTTCGCAAGGCCAGGCCTTGCGAAGCTAACAATTTGAGATTATTTGACAGTTCAAGGCATGATAGGGCGCCAATGGTGACAATGATAAATAATAATCCCGGAGGGAAGATGATGCCTTCGATAAACGTAATAATTCCCAAAAATATCCAGTTGCCCGACTTTTTCATGGTCGCTTCATCACTAAGCGCCATAACGAAAAAGATAATGAGCGCCTGGCCGACCAGGAGGTGCGGGATGAACGTGATCCGTTGGAGCGAATCCATGACGGACCACCATGGCATGTAGCCGCCGAACCGCCAGCTGGTGATATTGGCAAGCGTTGCCGGGACGACCTGGTTGTTTATAACGGCCACAATCTTGGGCCAAGTGGAGGCGGTGACGGAGAGCAGGAAGGCAAGAATACCTAAGCTGTCATTCCCGCGAAAGCTCGCCTCGCTGAGTCGAAGCGGGCGGGAATCCAGAATTTGTTTTAAACTGGATACTCGGGTCAAGCCCGAGGATGACACCCTCCACGTTTCAAATGTTTTCTTGCAAAACTGGGCAATCAGGACGAGGAGGAGGCCGCCGAAGACAATACGGGCCACGTGGTACACGTCCGCGGCCCGGTGCCAGGGAACCCGCACCCAAGCCCCAAGCCAGCCTAAAAAGAGATAAAAAATGTGGATGAATGATCCCTGATGGGGCTCGCTGGTATATTGCTCTTTAACAGTGATGTTGCCTTCTATCCCCTGCCGGATTCTTGATAAATAAAAATTAAAATCCGTGGGAAAGTTGTGGACGAGTTCAAATTCGCGGATCGGTGGCAAGCGATCAGCGTGGATGATCTCGTAGTACGCAGGGGCAAGGGAGGCCGCAAGAAAGAGGATAATGAGGAAACCAAATACTTTATCTCTCATGTCCCCTATTCTATGGAAAAATCACCAATGAGCAAGGGACAAATATGAATGAAGAGTTCAACGATGTTTTCGCTTGGGTTGTTCCATGACGGGTTGTCCTAACGACACAGCCTTCTTTTGACGTAAATGCGCATGAAACCTTGGTAAGGTTGGCTCTATCCCTGCGCTTCGGGAATCAGTCGCAAATCTCTTTGCTTCAAAGATTCGCTCGATTCTCGCTGCGGCTGCCTGTTCCGGTGATTGTGGCATATTTTTTTCTTTGTATGATTATAGATCAAAAAAGGACGAGGCTCAATTTTTTGTAGCATAGAGAGCATACGTTCTATTGCCAAACCTCTTCACGAAACCAATATCTTGGGGAAGTATCCATGAGGAGGGCGCAAGCACCCAACGGACGTTGAACGAAGAAAGTATGCGTTGGGCGGCGGCGGAATCGCGGGTCGTAAAATACTCATTGATCGCAGCGCGTTTAACGCCGACGTCCTGGGTAAACATGACGTGTCCGGCGACGACTCTCCTGCCCGTAAGTCCCGGTATCATTGTACTGATCTCGTACGGGGCCATCACGACATCTTCGGACTGACTATTTTGACGTAAATACGCAAATGCATCCATCAAATCATTGGGGACGTAGACTTGTGGATTGTTCCGATTGGCCGATACATACCCGGTATGTTCAATGAAACTGGCATAAAGGCCAATGGAAAAATAACTGAAAAGAATCACAATCAATACAAATTTCATAAGGCCACCCCTTGCAAACGCCAAGGGAGTGGCCTTTAAGACGCGATCAAACCATTGAGCAATCACCCATATCCCTCCAACTGCCCCGATGCCAAGGGGAATGAATTGATAGCCGCCGAGGTAACGCTCCGGCGTGACGGGAACTAAGGGACCTACGATATAGAGCATGATCCAGCTGCTGCCCGCCCAAGCAAGGAGAAGGCTCCCTACCCGCCCCATGCGCCAAATCGTGGGAACGGCGAGTAAAAAAAATACGAGCGTTGGCCCAAAACTGAGTGCGTAATCAACCGGATTCACTTTGTAACTCAATGTTTTTTCCCACAGCAGATAGCTTGTCCACGGGAAAATATTTGTTTGCAGATACCGGTGATAAAGCGTCACGAGTCCTGCGACAGCAACCGCAACCATGGCCACTCCAATTTCAAAGCTTAGCTTTGATTTGATATGGAGCGTCAGAACGGCATATAAAATGATGGTTGGTATGAAGGTGACGTAAACCACAGGATTGGTAAATCCCATACCTATCACAAGGGCCACGACCAGGAGTATATAAATACGTTTTCTGAATCGACTCCGCGTTTCTCCATCGATGAGGAGAAGAAATACGGCAAGCATCCCCACTTTACTCCAAAGGTGATGCGGGACGAACGACCAGCGGAAGATGGGGTCAAACTCCGTCCATGCATGGGGAAGCGTTGCGACGACCGGCCCCGCGCTCCCCCACCCCCAGAAATAAGTGCTAAACAGGACGATACATAGGGCCGTGAATCGTTTGGCAAATGATTGAGGAAATACCAGCCTGATCAGTTGATAGACAAGAATCATGAGCGCTATCCCTCCGCCGACACGGGCGACGGTATACATGACGGGAACCGACACATGGAATATCCGTGCAGCGTGACCTAATAAAAGAAGGAATAGGCTCACCATCATGCGCGGCAATACTTCCGGCGTCAATCGACTGGTCGCCCCCCACCATCCGTCGAATCCCTGGCGCATGATATCCAGATACTGGTAATAATCTTCGACGAAATTATGAATCAGCGGAAACGTAAAGCCCTCAGGCGTCTGCCAGAGATAGAGGATCGTTTGAGAAAGACTCAGAAGAATTGCTGCAATGATAATCAAACCAACGATAAACCGTTCGACCGTGATTCTCGGCATAGGGGTAGTATACTATTACATAATATAAAAATCCGACCAATCCTGACCAATCCGACCAATAACCCAATGATTATGACAATAAAAATATGGAAAAAATAAAAAAATATTTCCATCTCCTTCTAATAGGTATCATCGCCATAATTTTATTCATGCGATTACATCTAGCCATCACGCGCGCCTTTGATCCGGACGAGTTTGCCTACCTGCATTGGACGTGGCTCATCACTCATGGATATATTCCCTACCGCGATTTTTTCTTTTATATCCTGCCGGGATTCCCGTGGTTTCTCTCGCCCTTCCTCGCTCTGACCGGAGACTCTGTAAACTTTCTCATAGCAAGTCGAATCCTCATGTGTATCATGTATGGATTGTGTGCGTGGATGGTGTATCAGATGACGAAAAAAATCACAGACACGATACCTGCACTTCTTGCCACCCTCATCTTCCTGACCTTCCCGGTGACCATCGATAAAACGATTGACGTCCGACCGGACATGGTGATGCTCCTTCTTTATTTTGGAAATGTTCTGTTGCTTTTCCAGCCTCAAAAGGTGAGACCTTTTGAGGCTAAAATTTTGCTATCAGGGGTGATGTTTGGCGCGAGTGTGATCGTTTTTCCTAAAATTATTTTTGGATTACCGGCAGTTCTGTATCTTTTATTATTTCAAAATTTCATAAGGCCACCCCTTGCCCTTCGAAACTCAGGGTTAACAGCCAAAGGAGTGGCCTTGAAAATCCTGCTCCCATGGTTTATAGGAGTCGGACTTGTTGGTTTGGGATTCTTGGGGTATCTGGGCGTCAATAATCTCATCCCCCAGGCAATCACGAGCATCACGAAAGACGCTCTCGCAGTGACGATTGGTAAGGGCGGATTCTCCCCCCTCCTACTCCTGTCTCCCTATCCCCTCATTTATCTGACCCAAGGGGGCGTGAGCCTCCCATGGGCGGTCAATACCGGAGTATGGATATCGGGAATTATCGGGCTCGCGCTCCTATTTTTCCATCCAAACCAAGTGTCTTCTGTACCGGACACGTGTCCATCAAATAAGCGCATGGGACTATTTTGGATACTTTTTATCGGAGGGAATATCCTCTTCGTTGCCATCTTCCCTGTGCCGTACGTGCAATATTTACTACCGTTGTCGGTGGCGGCAAGCGTGTTGGGGGGATATACATTATCTGTCATTCCGGGCTTGACCCGGAATCCAGTTCCCAATTTACGCTGGATCCCCGCCTTCGCGGGGATGACCATCCCAGTCCTCCTCCTCTCCTCCGTCTTCCTCCAGTATCGTGAACGTACGGCGCCGGGAGCGGGAAATAGCGAACAATTGCAAGTCATCCGGGATGTGTTAAAAATAACGAAGCCCAATGAGTCAGTCTATGACATGGTGGGCTCTTACGTCTTCCGTCCGGATGGATACTTTATTTGCTGCCATCCGTATGCAGAGTTTGGACAACTTCTAGCCTCAAGGCCGGGCCTTGAGCGTGAACTTCGGGAGTCACTCATCGCAAGGCAAACTAAATTCCTCGTCATGGACCGGGTGGGATTTGTATTTTGGAAAAGTCTCGACGCGGACAAGGCATTTCTTCTGACCAATTATTTACCTATGGGCAACCCCTCCGCGCCGGGGGTACCCTTAAGCAAACTCTACTCCCTCGGCCAAACATATCGCTGTCAATCGGGCGCGTGTGTACAATACGATATGGAAAAAAAACCGGCTGGCAGCCGGTCAACGAATGCCTTGACGGTTATCGTGGCAGAAAACTATACCGTGACGATCGAACCAAATACAGCAACAATCATGATCGATGGAAAAGAGATACGGACTAATCAAACAATAGAGCTTGCCACGGGCGCCCACCGGTTTATGACTGACCAAACCACAACAGAGTTTAGATTTCAGATGAAGAGAGATTAAGAGGAATTAGGAGAAAATAAGAGATAAGCCGGGTGCAGACGTGAGTTAACGGGAAATTACGGGAGTGTATGGGAAGATCACACGACAACATATCGACCAAGCACGTGCTTGGACAGCATGTTGTTTTGTAAAACATTTGGTAATATGTCAATACATTTTGTGCATCTTCGGTAAAAAAATATTTTGTCTTTA
>JBBTWJ010000010.1:0-47607 GCA_038062895.1 Patescibacteria group bacterium | reverse complement strand
TGTTGGCGGCGGCGTTCATAACTCAATCTATCAACACGAAATGGCGCTTAAGCAAGACTGTTTTAGATATATATGTATATATATCTGTAGTACGTGATGTTTGTATTATGGGTGATGTGGTATACGAAAGACGACACACACGCTAGCGGAGTTCGAAAATGACGGTGACGGATTTGGAGACCGTGCCGGTGCCGGGCTCCAAGCCCGCGCCTCCCCCACCCCCGCCGCCTTCCATGCGAAGGAGCGTAATCGGACCGGTCGCGGAGACGCCTTCCGTGACGGAAAGGATATTCCCCAACTTTTTGCCTGCGGCTTTGGCGACATTGGCAGCCTTGGTTCGGGCATTATCAACCGCTTCTGTAAAAAGAGCATCGGCTGCCGTGCTATCCTCATCGAGGGCAAAGTTAGGGCCGTAGACGTTGTTGGCGCCGCTTTTGGCGAGTAAGTCGGCGAGAGCCGAGGCGCGGTCCACATCACGCAGTTTGATTTCAACCGAATTACTCACACTCCACTGGCCCGGGCGCTGCTTCTGGCGGCCTTCCTCATAGTACGTCTCCTGATTTTGGTAGATGTTGAGGTTCTGGGTCTTGATATCTTCGGATTTGATGCCGAAGCTCTTCACGGATTCGATAATGGCGTTCACTTTACTGTTGACCTCGGCGACGGCCTTCTCTTTGCTATCGTTGATCGCGTTGACGCCTGCCGAAAAGCTTGCGATTTCGCTTTTGAGTTTGCTCTTGGCTTCCCCTACTACTGTGACTGTTCGGGCGGGTTTGAGTGCAAAGCTTCCCCAGTCCACGCCGGACCAGGGAAGGAAGAAGGAAAGACCGGCGAGGATAAGCGCTGCCAGAAGAAAGCCGAGGAAGGAAAAAAGAAAAGGTTTCATATCTATACTCTCACTCTACTATCGTGACGAGATGAATGCAAGAAGATATTATTTCGTGATAGTTGGCTCCAACGGTATATATCCCGGAGACATACACGCACTTAACATGGACGAAATATCCACTTTTCCTGGGGGTCGTTGAGGTACTTTGAAACTTGCATTCAATCCATATGTTTCCTTTCTCATTTCTACACGTCCTCCATCCCCAGTAAAAGATACTGTTCTTCTTTCATCCTCTCCGGAAAGTGCGTCTGGTTTATGTACTGCGGACCACAAACCGCTCATTGGCGCACCATCACTATTAAGAGTAAGAGACACTCTCGTTTCCCAGTCGCCCTCCACTTTGCTGGCACTCCGTCTGATGGCTTGTACCATGCAATCATCATCTCCCAGATATGTTTCTATGACACCAACCACATGTCCAACGTCATCATGGTCATCAAACGCAGGACTCAAAAAATGCTTTCAACCCGCGTCGTATGGTTTTCGATAGATCCACGATGCCCCGAAGCCAACCAAAGGCCACCGCCAATACGATCAAAAATATTCAATAGGTTACGAACATCACCCTCTGTAGCTTTAGCGTCAGGAGTGCCTACCAACGCACGGCGGAGTTCATGATACGCTTGAGTTAAGGGAGGGGTTGAGGTCATTTCATCGAGAGGTGTGATAGCCATACGTAATGCATTGTACTATACAAAATAATTCTTCCTAGGTTCCCCGGGTGATGCGGGAGATGATGCGGGCGGTTTTTTCTCCACCCCAGCCCACTCCTTTGCCTATCATGGTGAGACCAAATCGCGCGGGTCTTCCGACCGCGGTACCTGCAGCTACGCCCAAAAACGGTAAACCTGCCGCAATCTGCCGAAGCGCCGGGCGCACTCGATCCTTCCAAAATGTTTGCTTCCCTAATGCGGTTTCTGCCCCACCTCCTAACTCTCTGGGCATCGGAGTCTGATTCAGAATACCCCCGATCACTTTTGTACCAAATGCGGCAAACACGCTTGTCAGTGTCACGTCCACGGCACTTGCCGCCACCCCCATGGTCTGTGAAAGCGCGTGCCAACGATCGACAATTTCCTGAATCTGTACAGGCGTATGTGCGGGCCTGGCTTCCCGCGCAATCCGCCCAATGGCCTCATCCCATGAGGCGACGACGCTATCGGAGCGATAGTGATCTACTACGCGCTTCCACGCCGCTTCCACGGCCTTTTTCGGACCACCGGAGGCAGTCGCTTCTGCTGTCGTTTCAACCAAATTTTGTGATTCCATACACCGAGTAGTAGAACTTCGCTGTTCCGAAAACGGAACGAAACCGGGTATATCGATGTGTCATCACATCGAGCGAAGTTTCACTACCCGGTCATGCTTTCTTTCAGAATAGCACCGCTGTTGACAGGAATGCAAGAGCCTACGGGAGTGGGTGGTGGCCTACCGAAAATACGTATCGATAGCGAATTCGTATTGATCAATCAGGATTTTTTTGATGTCATGCAGAGAATTCTGTTCATAAAAATAGATCATGGCTTGTTTATATACATTTTCATCAACGACTCGGTAAGAAATTGGGTAATAGTCGTATGCCATGAGCACGGCATTGGCAAGCATCCTCGAAGTGCGCTTGTTGCCGTCAGTAAAGGCCTGAATATAGGCAAGCACGGCCATGATAATAAGTGCCTTTTCAAGTGGATATGTTGAACCATTGACGACTTTAATAAGCTTCTCTAACCCCTCACGTATTTGCCATTCATTATCCAACGGCCGATAGAGTGAGCCAGTGATACCCACCGGATGCTTTCTAATTCCCGGCGTAACACCCATATGATCAATTAATACATTATGGAGCTGAGTAATATCTGATAGATTCAATACTTTAAATTTATCCCGATGTTCCATAATACTATCAAATGCATATTTGTGATTGAGAATCATGGTTGCTTCCTCTTTGGTGTGACCAGATGCTTCTTGACGAGTTTTGATCAGAGTTTCCGTTTCGAGCAATGAATAGGTATTCCCCTCAATGCGCGATGACTTCCAAGCCAATTCTATGACAAATCTCTCGAGCTCTCTTTTGGCAATAGTAGGATCGAGTCGGCCTAGTTGAATCCCTAAATCTTTATGAATGCTTTTTACGTGAGACACTTCTTGAGGTGTAAAAAGATCGGTACAATGCTCAAATATGTCAAAATGAAAGAGTATGGGTCCGCTGACTAAGAATTTTTTGGTAGCCGGAGCAAGAAGCGGGTTTTGGGCTATGGCATGATACACCGTCGCTTTACCAAGACCCGAACTTTTGACCAACCCTGCCTCGATGATGCCCTTCAGATCGCGAAAAAGAGTCGGTTTGGAGACTTTTTCGGTGAGGGACTTTTGGAGCTGAATCCGAGAATATGAGCCGCTGGCTAAGAGACGGAGTATTTTCTGCTGTCTTGAGCTCAAATGCGTTTCATTCATAGAGCCATAATCGTATCATAATGAAACGTATTTGTCCATATCTATGAAACGTATTTACTTCCCCTCGCAGTACTCCCGGCCGGCAAACATGGTGTCTTTGAAATAATTGTAACGCATAAGGGATTTTTCTTTGAGTTCACAGGCATGCACCACATACCAGGCAGCAGAATCGGCGAAGTCTTCGCCGCACTCTACCTGATCTCCAGGACGACCGCCATATCCCGTGACGGGTTGGGCCTGAGGAGCATAATTAAATTTTCCATTATTTTTTTGACAACCCACTAACGCACGATATTCTTCCGGCACCGGTGCAATACCTTGCTTGGAAACCGATCCTATCATGGGTATCACATTCATAATATCCCCCAACGGCATCCAATTGGGATACCATGAGTTCTTTTCATATGCCCATTCATGAAAAAATTCATGGATAATACTTTTTTTTTGATCTGGTGAATTCGTGTTCGTTAAATCTGCTAAATCAATAAAATCGATAGCTACACCGTACACAGTATGCCCAAAAAAATTTAGATAAGGATTCCATGTGTGTCGAATCGTCGTATATTTCGCATTTTTTAACAACGATTCGGGCAAAAGATTGAGTGAGCGCAAAATCGTCCATCTCCCCTCATTGTTATAGGAAAGAATTTGAAATTTCCCGCATGAACTAGTTTCCTGCAGTACTCCATTACGGCATTCCAACAAACAATTTCCGTCCTCGCGCATCTTCTGTTCGCCTTCCGTACTACATGCATTTCCACGCGTACCAGTACACATTCCGTATGAACAACCTTGACTACAAGATGCAACAAATTCTTTTTTGTCAACCTCAGATTTATCCTCCCAATACGTCTCATATTTTCCGTTATTATTTGTACATACGAAATCCTGATACGCTCTTTTTTTGGGCGAACAGTTGAGAGGACTTGCAAGCTTTACGGTTCCCAAACCACCATCTACACAGAGCAAATCACATCCTAACGTTGTAACATCAGATTTGGGAATAATTTGTCCAGTAACACATTGAAGTCCTTTCGTTGTACATATGAGCCCATCATTTCTTGTTTGAAGAGGATTACAATCCTTATATTTTTCCGAAAAAAATTTCATACCGAGTCTTTTCGGAACACAGTCTATAAATCCTTCGTCTCCGAATGTAATACAATCCGACTCTTTAGAGCATGAGTGTATCGCCTTTCCGCTGGATACCTCGACTATCGATCTGCCATCTTTGCTACACGAATACTTTTTCAAATCGCCCATAGACAATCCCAAGCGCCACTCTATCCCTTTCTCACCCCGGCACGGTGTCGCAGGCATATAACTGGAATCTTCAAAATTGCTGGCAAAATCATTTGGGATGGAACTACACGCTGGTGCATTAGGAACATCGTCAGAGTACTCTATGCATTTGCCATTGACACACCCTTTCACACTACACCCTTTTATTTCCGTATCGTTAAACAACATATTGTCATCCGTAAATTTTCTTCGTATTTCGGCTATCCCATTGCTTGAACATATTGAGTCGGTATATCCGGATTTGGCCGTACAACAGCCGCTTGATTGATCACAAGTATATCCGCTGCTGCAGCCACCCTGACATGATCCGTTTTCACAAACTAACGGATTTACCGCTCGCATCGGCGGGACGTACGGTGGCAAGGTTGTTTGAGACGGATCTATGCGTGGATGAACCGCAATAACTAATCGTGTCAATATATCGATAGCTCCTCCCGTACCCAACATCACCTTCCACGGCGCGCGGAGGAGCCAGTGACAGGTGCTGGTTTTTTCGTCTTTGTCCGCGGCGTAGACGCGCCGGGCCAGTCCCGTGTCGGAGAGGCAGCCGGAAAGGTCCTTGGCTGCTGCGGTAAACCGTGCCAGCGTAGACGTATCCGTCTCTAGCGCATTCCCCGCCCGAACCGGCACTAACTCCCGCTGGGATACCGGCAACAGCGGAATGAGCTCTCCTAATTTCTGCCCAAATTTTTTGAGTCCTTCCCGTACTCGTTCTACTATCCCCGGAGCCTTCTGCGGGGTTTTGGCAAAATTGGCTGAGACCACAACGACCACGCCTCCTCCACCGCGGTCAAACGCCTCCGTCAAACGTGGCTGTCGAGTTTGACTCGACGCGGCTGGGACGTTTGACGTCCCGCCGGTGCCTTCTGAACTTTTTTGATTTTGAAGGCCCAATAAATACATTGCTCCCCCGCCGATCACGCGGTTGGGCATGAGGTAGCTTTTTTCTACAAAACCAGCAGCGATACGCGCAGCGCTTGCGGCCATCCGGGCCGCTGCACATCCCCACCTCGATCCGCCCGAAAGGGCGCTGCCATCAGCTGCGTAGGCTTTGGGAACGAAGGAAAAATCGATTGACAATTCTGAGGATGGGGTGATAGAGTGAAGGGAGATGAATGTATCCGGCATCATATTTCCGGCACCCAGGGAACCCGTCTTTACAGTCGGCCAGCTTGCTCGACTATCCAACATTTCAGATAATGCCGGAAGCGTATTCTTTGCAGTAGGGGTTATAACGCCGCTGTTTACCGTATTTGACAAACCGGATTGGATGGGTATACTCATAGGTATCACCGCAAGTCTTTCTTTTTGGACGTTAAGCATATTTCTTGCAAAAAAAGGAGAAAATATATGAATCAATCCTTCACCATTACGTATTTGCTGTTTGGCATTTTCATGCTCTTGGCTGGCATTTTGGTTGCCGTCATGGCGCTCCCCGGCCCCAAGCGCAGCGCTAAGTCCTGAACCGGAGTAGCTTGTCCCGCATGCGTCATCTTCCGCTTGTTCCAGAGGTTTAATCAAACCCTCCTCCACCACTGCTGCCATCTTCGCAGCCACCAGCCGAGCCGCCTCCTCCAAATTGGTTATCTGTTGAACTTCTTGCGTTGCTGGTCCTGCTGGCGTTGCTGGTCTTGCTCCCTGTTCCCCCTCTCCCCCCCCGCCGCGGTCAAACGCCTCCGTCAAACGTGGCTGTCGAGTTTGACTCGACGCGGCACCAGCCGCGTCTGACGAGGCTGGGACGTTTGACGTCCCGCCGGTGCCGCCTTCATCAGGATACGACAAAGCCCATTTATACAGGGCGCTGCCGCGCAGATTATGAAGCATCACATCATTGGGGGCTTGGGAAAGTGTATTTCGGGTGAAATCAGCGGCGGCATGAAGTCCATTTGCGGCAGCTATTTTCATAGGTGAACACCCGCCCGTCACGGCGGCCAATACCTGGCCATCAGCGGCGTAAACGGAGGGGATGAGGGAGAAATTTGACGATGGATATTCGGGTATGGTACTGTAGTTGCGCATGCGATCCGGCACTATATTCATCGATAGAGAACCCCTATTAACATCTGCCCAGTTTGCACGGTTGTCCAACATCGCCGATAACGCCGGGAATGTATTTCTTGCCGTAAACGTTCTCGCTCCGATTGTTGGCGGGATTGACACGATCAGATGGTCTGTGATAGTGTTGGGTTTAGCGACAACCATCAGCCTCTGGCTGTTCAGCGTGGTACTGTCGAGACGAGAAGAATTATGAATTTCGATACCACCTACCTTCTTTCCATGATCGTCGTACTGCTGTTGGCTATATTGGTCGCTATCCTCGCCATCCCCGGGCCCAAAGTCATGAACAAGCGGTAGAGCCGCATCAGAAAGCACGGTCGAGGTGGGGAGAGAAGCTTCCGGACAGTTTTTTAATTTTTCAGCTGCAGCGTCCATCGCATTGGCAGCATTCGTTGTCAATTGTTGGATCTGGTTTTCTATTTGGGTCAATCCGGACTGGTCAGGATGGACGACGGCCGCTAATTCCCCTCCCCCGCCGGTGCCGCCTATGATCGAATCCAGAGGAGCGGGCAAAACGTGAGTATTTGCTGGCTTTACGATATCTTCAATCCCCACAAGAGCTCTTGCGGCTTTTCTTTCTCTATAGAGATTCACTCCGGTTATTCCTGCTATATTTTCACCCACCGCAGCAAAAGCAGAGGCAAGATCTGACCTCTCTGCTAAAACCCCAGTCAAATTGTCTCCGTACAAATTCTCCCCAGTAACTTTCGCTGCGGCAAAATACACCTTCCTTTTTCCGTCATACGTATATATGGTATACGTCGCTAAACCAGCAGAATCTACCGCCATAACTAATTCCTGAAGCGTCCCTCTTGCTTGTGTTGCCAACCAATTGTGACGAGCCACGAGTTGTTCAACTTCAGGTGTTCCCGGATATGCATGGAGTAATGAAGCAATTTGGCCATGAACCCAAACCATGCCTTTCTCAAACTCGTCCGCTCTTTTTTGACTCCAACTCTCTTGTGCTTTATCTAATGATTTGTTTATCATTTCGAGAGCACCTTTCATTGAGTCCGGAACTGAAATTTTCTGCAATAACCGATCAGCTGTAGGCACAACTAAACCAAGCGATAACGATCCAACCGGAGCTTGGCCAGCGTCCAAACCAGTCACCGCTTTTGGATCAGTAGGTGGCACCCCGATCGGAACGAATGCGACAGGAGACTGTGCAGACGGAAGTCCGAGTGAGGAAAAGGAAGTATTGACGGTTTGTTGTCGCAATAAACCCATATCGACAGTCAACGCAGCAAGAAGGCGTAAGGTGAGTGGATCGGCTTGAGTTGTATTCCCGGTTACCATTTGCGCTACTACTGTATTTATACGTTGCTTCACTGTAGATGCATCAAAATATTCACGTTCACTTCTACCGGGATGATCCCGCATCTCTTGGATGAGAACTGCAATCATACGCTCATACTCAGCCATGAGGGTATTTGCTGCATTTTTATCCTTTGTCACAATGAGCCGCGGGGCTTCCGCCTCTACCAACTTTCTGCTTGCGAAGTTTGTAGTATCAATCCCCGATTCCCCTCCTCCGGTGCCGCCTTGATCAGTGTGCGTCAGAACCCAGAGATACAGGGCGCCACCTCCTAATTTATCCGCTATCACTGCGTTTGGGGCTTGGGGAAGTGTGTTTCGGGTAAAATCAGCGGCGGCATGAAGTCCATTTGCGGCGGCTATTTTTAACGGCGAACACCCGCCCGTCCGGGCTGCCAATACTTGACCATCTGAGGCATAGGCGCGTCGTGCCAATCCGAAGCCTCGTGCGAAGGCTGGAGGGATGAGGGAGAAATTGGTTGACAACGATTGTAATGGGGTGGTAGAGTCAGAAGTGATGAACGGCAGACTTCCCGCAACACGAAAAGTGCTATCAGAAGTATTTGCGAATTTGGGAGCTGGGTGGTTTGGATTTATACTCATTACTCCCGCTGCCATACCAGCAGCATCATTCTCTGATCTTACATTTAATATCGCGCGATCATTCATATACGGATTGGCGTGTATCATGGTTGCAATAGATTTATCTAAGGAGGTGACATCATGAGTCCTGAACAACTGAAAGAGATTTACAACAGCGGAGGCATCCTGACCTTCCTTTTTATCATTGCGGCGCTTCTCTATATCAATGCGATCCGTTTGGATCGAAATCGCGGGTCCAAATCTACCGAGCGGCGCTGAAGCTGCATAATCCGCAATGACAGGCTGTGCCGGACGGAAGCCAGCGGGAGGAGTACAGTCATCTTCTAATTTTTTAGCAGTCGCGTCCAGCGTGTCGGCGGCTTGATTGGTGAGGTGTTGGATGGCGGAACTTTGAACTTCCGATGCTGGCAATTGCTTGTTAGCCTCTCTCATTTCTTGCGCTTTGTGTTGTAAATACTCCCTTCGCTTTTTGAGTAATGGAATCAATAACGCTTTATCAGATTCCGAGAGATATGAATCTCCGATGATAGATTCAATGGTCTGATCGCTCATCCGCTCTACCAGATCATCAATTTGTAGTACTATCTCCTCATCGCGTACGCCCGGATACCCATCCCGCATGCTCTCGAGCTCTGATACTTCGACAACTTGAAACCGCGCTTCCCTCCGTCTTCCTAATGACCGATAGAGGATTGATGACCCATTGTCGACTCGTATTGATCCAACGCGATTTTTCGCATATTTCATATCAAAATTCATCGCCCACGCATCTCCCGCAAATCCTGAATTTGGTGATTGCGCTCTGCGCACGTCGGTTTCCTCAATCCAACGGGCAGCACGGGCAAACCGTGCCTTGCCATCTATTTCTACCTGTACGAGTTGGGAGTCAACGACCGGAATACCGAGCGCTTTATATAGGCTATCCATCGCAAGTTCGTTGGCGACAAGATTGATGTCCCCCGGAAACTTCACATACCACTCCTCCTGCGAACCCTTCATACGAATCCGTGTGGCATCCTGATTGCCGCCAAGATTTTTTCCCACAACATCAAAACTCTCCCTACTCCAATGAGGAATATCTCCATAGCGCGCAGACCATTTGGGAACACTCACCGCAATCCCCGTTCTCCCGCGATACTTGCCTAAGATAGCAAGCATTCTCTTGTATCCATCTGCTGTCAGGATACGCACAAAATTGTCATGGGATTTATTACGGAGATTGACCCCTGCATCAAAAATCGGATACCGCTTTTGAAAATCCTCAAACGGACGCGGGAATGGCCCGAAGTGCGAAGCTTCCCAAAACGAATCGAGGGCCAGACGGAAGTTACCACCGTTTTGGAGAATCCACGTTTCCACCCCAATGCCTCCAAGCCCACCGTCCCCATACCCGTCACCTTTTTTATACGCCCGACCTTCCTTCAGCACTTTTTTAGCGAGTTGAATGTTGGCAATAACTTCCTGATACACTTCCTCGCCCTGGCTCTCACGGATGGATGCTAATTTTTCCTGTATGGCGGTATGCGAGGCCTGCACAAATGTATCATTCTTGGCGTTAATACCGATATCAACATCAATTTTTTTCCCGCCAATCTCAACCCCCTGAAACCGAAGTTGTAATGATCGCGCACTTCCCATACGTTGAACTGCTATTTTTGAACCAGGGAATAATCCCTGTAGCGTTGTCGCCACCTCTTGGGCACGAGAAAAGTCTACCGCGTCCAATTCAAGGGAATAATCAAAATCCATATCCGCGGCTAAATTCGTCGCTCTTCCGGAAGAACCTATATTGGTAAACGCCGCGCCTAAAATACCCGGATCATTGCGATCGGCAAACCGGATATTCATTTGCGTGACTATCGTAACCACCTTTTGTCGTAATTCTTGATCGACTCGTTCAACTTCTTTCTCTGTAGCGCCAATCGACTGTATGAAGCCATCCAACGATGGTCGTAACGGATCAGAAGAAGGCATACGAACGACCGCAACGAGCTGCGAATTAAATCGCTCTATACCGGCAAATACTCGTCTGTACTCATCATACATTCCCGGAGTAAATATCACGTTGCCGCTGTAATCAGCAACTGGTATATAGAAACCATTTTTTGCTATCGCAAAATACACCTGTTCGATATCACCATCACGCATTATTCCTCTATCAACATAAATTGCATCTATTTCCGTCGAAGGAATTCCTGTACGAATTCCAACGTGCCGCGCGCCCCCGAGTATACCACTATGAATCAATTCATAACGATGCGTATCTGTGGACACTTTTTTATCTGTATATTGTCCTCGTTTGCGAATAACAAAATGAATCGCTTTCGGCCCCTGCACCGGTGCGCTTTTGAGATAATTACTTGATCCAAAACGTAAATCTCCTGAAATAATCTGCCAAAAGTCACTATCCAGTTGCGTAGCATCAGATTGTGCGTTCGCACCCAAATATTCCTTTGCAAGGATGCCCCCCTGAAGTTGATCGTAGAGAAACTGAAATTCCGAGCCCTTTACGAGATCGCCCTCATACAACCTTATGCGACCGCCAGAGACACGCGTACGATTCCGCTTATCTGCGGCCAGTACCGAATCCGCTCCGAGCTGTAGGGCTTCCTCAATCGATTCCACACCTAAGGGGCGTAAAAACGATTGGGCAACCTTGTCGCTTAATGAAGCCACCTCACCACCATAATCATCGACAATATCCAATAATCTGTCTCGTAATACGGAATCATCCAATGCATCCTCATCGGAAAGGGGTTGCTCTTCAACACGATTATACAGGGCAAACGCATACATTCGTTCCATTCGACGGATAAAATAGATAAGCGATTTTCGTTCGTCTGGATACAATGTCACCCCTGACAAAAACTTGTCCGCGAGCGTAATGCCATCGAGCACATTAAGAAGATACTCCCGAAAATTTATTCCACCTGATCGGATCGCTACGTTGAGTACGTCTGAACGAATCAGACGCCGGCGTTCTATGTCTGTCCCCAAGCCGCGAAGAGTCGGACTCAAAATAGCCTTTTGGAGAATTTTCTCAAGTACCGGTTTCGGGTATAACACATCAAATACCCGTAAAATTTTTGCGGCAACAGGGAGATGGTTTCTGATAAATATATCGGAAATTGCCTCATAGGCTGCGGCTGGATTTTCTGCTGCAAATATGAGAGGCAGTAATGCAACCCTCATCCGGACAATCTCTTTGGAGGGTGAATGCATGATTTTGTTGGCGTATTCTACAAATGTCGGCCAACTCTCCGGATCGATAAGCGCTATAGCGTCAATTTGACTGATTATAAAACTCAATGATTCCGCTGACTTATCAGGGCTTGCGTCAAACACGCGAGTAATAACCTGTAGGTCCCTATCCCTATATGTATGGGCAGTGAGGTTTAGAAATATATCCCTACCCAAGCGTTCCAAAGGAAAAAGCTTTACAAAGTCCGTAACTTTTGTGGCTATCTTCCCTATTTCATACACCTGTCGGGCAATCTGATCGGGTGGCGGCGCGCTTCCGGCAAATTTCCAAAAATTATAAATCAGATCAAACGCATTACCTGTTGTGTCATATATCAGCGTATCAACACCATATATATTCATAAGGCCATTGATCAACTTCGGCGCTGCCTGTAAAAAGGCATCACTACCTTCGGCCTTGACTAATGTGGTAAAAAATAGAATATTTTCGCCCGAAGACGTATAGCCGAGAACTCTTTGTGTGACGGCTGAAATTTCCTTGTGTATTGCTTCCATGGAACCGATAACCCGCGATGGGTACTTGGCACGACCCAATTGATAGGCAAATTGCGCGTATGAAATTGGATGATTTCCGTATGTGTTGAGCATCCGTATCAGTCGCGGCAACTCATCCACAAATACCTGATTACCGGATTGATCAATAATTATTTTGATAAATCTCATCGAACCAAAGCCTCTATATCGATATACTTGAGATTCCTTTATGGCGTCACGAAGTAAGGGATTACTGAATAGTGAATAAACATTTTTCACCCTAACTACAATCCCGTTAATGCTCCACACTGGCGGTTCGACTGCGCGTTGGGCGACACTAGATGCAGCGTCGATTGCGCTTGAAACTACAGGGGCTACCTTGCAGCCACCGCTGCCTGGAGTGTTGCTTGGTCCTCCTTGTGCATACGCCATCGGGACCAAGGACACTTCGCATGCGCGGTCAAGAGCATTGTGGAGGTCTTTTGCTGCGGCTCGTATTGCTTGCTGGGCGCGGGTTACGATTGGGGTTTGGGCATTGCCAATAACAGCGGCAACAGCGCGGGCGGACTGCCAAAATTGCTGTGGTATACTTGGATTTGGAGTGGGCCTGCCAGGTTGGGAGCTGAGTCTGAGAAGCTCGGTCTCACGGGTTCGAATCCCGTCAGGTCCACTCCCCTTGACAAGACTATTTATATGTGATATAAAGTCATTACTTCTCAGATTCAGCTTTATTACCAACCTGGCGAGATCGCCAAAACCCGCGAAAGCGGGTTTTTTGGTGGTTAATTCCCCTGCCGGCTGCACCGGAACCACAACCGGTTCTTGGGTATCCCGAATAAATCGATCCCAACTCTTACGGAATTCGCCGGCGGCCCCCAGCCAGAATTTGACTCCTTCCCACCAGACCATTCTGGGCAGTGCTCCGCGCTCCTGTATCGGAACACGGTCATATGCTTTCTGCTCGCTCCTCACTTGATTAGCGATTTTCTGCCACTCCCCCATTCTTTTGTCCCAGAAGGATTTAACAAATGAAAGCATCGGCAAATCGTCTACCGTCATCCCGGTTTTCCGGCGGGACAGAAGAACCCCAACTTCATTAAGGAGCTCCCGAAGCGGTGAGATGCCCACGATCATTCCTAGGCCACCGAGCATACCTCCAGATTGCTGTGGTGTATTGGCGGACCCAACAACTTTCACGTCTTTGCCAATATCATTCACCCCGGCCCAGATGAGAACCGCACGATCTTTCGATACGTCGGACCCACGGATACTCGCCACGACAGCAGATAACTTTCTGCCTGGCTGTGCATTCGTCTTGTATCCTCTTTGGACAACCGCGCTATAGCCCGCAGAGGAATTAGAATCTCCGAATGCGGAAATGACCCCATTTCCTCCGATGGGAATGGCGGCTTCAGCACGACTCATTGCCCCAGCCATGGCGGCCGATCCTTGCGGATTCAAATGTATCGTATCGATGCCCTTCGATCCTGACGGCGCCGGATTTGCGGCAAACTCAGGTTTAATTTTTTCTCCTTCGAAAATCCCGGTCGTATCAACGATGATCATCCGTCCTTTGTACTTCCCTTCCGCGAGCGCGCGGTATCCCCCATTAATATTTGCAACTACGACTGGATCTGATTTCACTATCGCTGTGCCATTGTCATATTCGTAATTATGGATGGGAACAACCATAACGATTGCTTGGGGATTTTGATCGAGTACTGCCTTAATTGCATCGTCCATACTTTGCACGACAGAATAAGCCTGTGATAATGAAACATTTGAATCCGCTGGCGCCGAGGGAGCAGGGACTTGTGACGAGACGGCATTGAAAGTAGTATTACTATCCGATTGTGGTACACCCGATGCATCTGTTTTGATTTGTGGAGCCTCCTGGAGTACCGTTGTCGCTTTCTCAAATCCGAATCCAATTCCTTGATTTAATATAGGTATTGATTCACCAGCTGAAAAACTCATAAAAAATATCTTCCCCAACTTACCTGCATCGTTGATATGGACTATCTCTGTACTATCCAACCCTCTACCAGTTTTATACATCCACTCCGTCCCTTGCGACGAAGCATGGCTTTGCATAAATTGCCATGCCCCGGGTACCGTACTGTCCATCGGCTTCACCACATGGGTCATCGCAGTCTTCATGAGATCGTACAGTTCCGGATTCAACAGATCCCCTTGGTCCAGCCGCACCATCATTTGCCCATATTCACGAGCCGTAAAAAGATACTGCAAGTCAGTTTTATCAAACGTTGCGCTTACAAGGCCTAATTTTTTAAACCCATCAATGATATCGACGCCATTCTTCTGAAGGAAATAGCTTAGCGAACTATAGGAATCATTATCGGAATAATTGAGCGCCTGATAAATCGCATCCCGTATCGTAATTTGCTGAACGTTCCCACGTGCATCCTTGATAAGAGAACCGTCAAAACCCGTCAAATCAACCACTCTATTCAACAATCCGTGGTCACTCTGCGCCATCTGAAGAACCAATATGGCAACGGGGACTTTCGCGAGACTAAAACTCTGCATGGGCGTATCGGCGTGGTACGCAACCGTTTCACCATTTTCATTCTGGAACCAGAATCCATACTTCCCTTCAATTTTTGGGTTGTCAAAATAGGTCGCAAGCTCACTCTCTGCTTTGGCGATCACGTTTTTTCGATCTTGCGTACCATTTGGCGAAGAATTTGTTTTTTGCGTTGATAAAACACCCTTCTGGTCACTATTAATTTTATAGATATCACTCAGCGTAGAGATTGGCTTACCCATACTTATCAAATCTTTCATATGGTCTTTTAACCACGTAACATCTTCAAATCTCGGATGCATGAGAATTATTCCCCCACCTTTCGGGTTTTCTAACAGTCCTTTAAAATAGAGAAGGTCCGGCCTATCGGTTGGCGTATAATCCCAGCGCACGTTCGTTAAATTATTTTTTACTACCCAATTCATCCAATTAACATCCCATGCGCCATACGGAGGCCGCACATACGTCACACGGAAGGTAATATCCCCAAGTAAATCCTGCATATGAGCTTCAAATTTTTTACGATCGTTATCTAACTGATCGGGGGTCAAATTAGCCGTGTGATTCGTCGTGTGATAGCCAATGTCAAATCCCGCAGCATAAATCTCTTGCCATAACTTGCGAACTTCAGGATCAGTCGAATTTAAATTATCACTATTGGGAAAAAACATCGCCTTCACATTATTTTGCTTTGCGATCCTAAACATTTCCCGCGTATAATCTAGGGATACTCCATCGTCAATTGTTAAAATAATATGGCCAGCAAGTCCCGCTTGATTACCATATATAATGTCTGCCGGTCGAAGCGCACCGACCCCTGTGGAATCTGATGACGGAGTAGTTGCTTTTCCAGTTAATTGCGCTTGGGATTGGCCATCCTTACGGATGACGACGGTGTCTGCGTTGAGTACATATTTTTTGAATTCATCATCTGACATCCAACGGGTACGAATTTGACCATCCTCTACTAAATTGCCTTGTGCATCAAAATCTCTGTTGGCGTCGCTCACTAAATAGTAAGTGATTCCATTCTCAACCTTCGTTTCAATAATGGCCAAAATGTGATTTTGTGCTATTTTTACCCCACTTTTCATCCCATTAAAGAGCACGACCAGATCTCCTGGTTTATATTGCTTTGTTCTATGAAACGTTGTCTTATTATCGAGACTTATTTGTTGGAGAAAGCTATCACTTTTCATGCTCTGGGGAACCATCTGACTTGCATCAACGGCATTGAGATCGCCAACGTCAAAAAACGGAGAGTTTGGTTTGGAGGCCAATAACATGACCCAATTGACGCACTGAACCGGCTGATTACGCCCAAATTTGAGAAGCTGATCAAACTTCCCGGCGATCTGATTGAGTGTATAGATAACGCGTGAATCACGAATATCAAAACCATCCTTTACTAAGTTAGCCCTGAGCATGGGTACAAGTTCTGCACCGTTTTTCGCTTGTAATGGTTTGGATGAATTACTATACGCATTGCTGGTATTACGAGATAGATCCAAGGCTTGCGATGTAGTTTTGTCCGTCGACTTGCTCAGGATTTCCGATGCTGTAGGCATAGAGGCATACGACTCCACCCCAACGTGATATGATGTTGCCCCAGTGTTAATATCTACCTTATAGGCGTCGGGCAGGGGAACGAGAGAATCCTGTTTCTCCGTTTGGGCATGTAGTTCACCATATCTCCAGGCGACCGCCTCGCCTTTATTATTGTAATAAATAATGTTTTTTGGGATTCTTTGATTCAACAATTCCCAATAGTCACTGTTGGAAAGATATAACTTTTCATTGCCTTCGGCGCGAAAGTTTTTACCTTCCCAAGGGGTTAGCTGCAATAGTTCATGCTGGGCGCCACGCAATATCAATACTTGACCTTTGGCCTTGAGTGAGACGGGGTCAATAACCATGGCAGGATCCCCTCTCATGATGGATGTATAGGGCACCCAAACTTGTGTCAACGGAGAAATACGGTTGTTAAATTCTAGTAATTGATTCTGATAATTGGGATTGAGTCGTCCATCCGTAACTGCCTGGGGACTGATTGCAAGATTTCTTCTGACATAGAGTGGCACTGTTTGTGGTCCAAATGCCGTTTGGACGGTTTGAGCGCCTGTCGCCACATGCACAAATTCGCTGTCTTTGATCATTACGTATTTTCCGGTGCTTACCGGTTTGGCATCCTTGGATTCAAAAACTTCGTATATGGGGGAGATGGATCCAACTGCATTATCCATGATATCTGTGCCATAAAGTGCACTCGTAAGCCCGTCTGCCCGTCTGAGAACCAAGTTCCCATTTTGATCTACATACTCTAGGGGGTCATACGTCAATGACTCAATTGGCATTTGAGTAATGTTATTACGCGTAAACAGATCTAAATCTCCTCTCGATTTGATACGTTCTGCCTGGGGTTTATCGCCTGAAATAATAAAAAAGTTTGATATTTCACCGACCCCCAATACTGTTTTATCCGGAAGAATAAATAAATCGGGAATACCGTCATGAGCAGGTATTTTAAATAACGGTTGTCCAGTTCCTACGCCCCACGTATATTGAGTACGATATGCACGAAGTGGGTTACCTTGAGCATCATTCCCCAACTGGGCAGGTACTACGCGGGCATACCCGCTTGTGTAATATGCTAAGACTCCATTTATATCGATTAATTGATTCGTGGCTGGACCATCTTTAGTACCCATAAATAATACCGGTGCCGCTGACCCAACAAGAGTAACGTTGTTACCACTCAAATCTGTTGCTTCTTTTGTAATTCCCGGCAACTCCTGCACCAGAGTGTTTCCAACCTGCTTGGCATCAATCTTTGTCACCCCCACTACTTTCGATCCATTTGATGTAACCGCAATCGTATATTCTGTATCAGAAAAATTTAGATTATAGTTACCCGGTTGGGGAACATATTGTTGCACTTGGGCCGCTATGGGCCTCTGAATTACAATAGGGACAGGAGGTGCTGCGGGAAGCGCAGACCGAATGGCAGCTAGCAGCAAACCTATTCCAAATGCAGTGGGGATTCCCACTCTAAAAAATCTGGTCATCCAGTCTAATCCTTGTCTTGCTGTAAAACTGTCGCCCACTTCAACGCCCATCACTTCATTCAATTTATTTACGATCGAGGTTCTTATTTGAGAAAATCTTGATGGAGTTTGGACTGCAGTTTCAGAAATAATAGATGTCCGTATCCTCGCTTGAGCAATAGTCAATTGAGACAAAAACGTCTGGGCGTCGGAGAGCATCTGTTTGGCCTCCGCATCATCTCCGGGTACATCAAGGACAGCAATATGAAGCACATTTTGTGCGTACTCAAAAAACGCATCACTCTGGTGCCAGTGCCCCGTAATATTCGACTGATTTTGACGGTATTCTTTCTCATACCGCTCAAATAATGCTTTTGCAGCCTCCGCGGTACCATTGGAGGGACGAAAGTCAGCAGAAACGTATCGATCAAGGTCTTCAACGATCCCTGCCGCATCAACAAGATACGAGGATAATCCTCCATCAGCCTGGGAGAGATAGTTTTCTGCGTGTTCAATTAATGTACCCAATACCGAACCTTCTGTGGGAATATTACGGGTCTTCACAGAATCCAATGCAATCCTCACTCGTTGTTGTTCTTGGGCAAGCGCGTGGTCTAATACAATCTCGACAAATGTTTGCTCCAATATATCTTCGAGGTTCCGGTCAATAAACACGATCGGACTACCGCCGATCGCCCCATCAAATACATTTTTACTTTCTATAACTGTACGGAGTGCCTGTTTCATGGCATCCTTGTCTCCACCCGCTAAAACCTGTGCATGAAACGCGTTCTGCTCGGGGCTCCCCGACCGGGCGTTAAACAGGTTTACAACTTCCGTCATGGGCTTGATGGCCCTCTCCCATTGAATTTCCGGATGCTCCCTACCAAGCCGCTCAATGTCTATTTTTGACCGCAACAGAACATCCAAAACGCTTTCTCCGTGCTCTAATAAATACTCTGACAAAGATTCACCCACGTTCAATACTATCGGAGCACCGCCAACAATCCCCAGGCCAGCAGTCCCGCCGCGGTCAAACGCGGCTGGGACGCCCGACGTCCCGCCCTGACCGGTGACTTGACCCCCGACGCCGGCGCCTGTCCCGGGCGTGGATGGGGCGGAGGGAGGATTGCTGGTTGAAGGTGGAGCGCCGCTTGGAGGCTTTGGTTTAGTCGGTTGGATTCCTTGAGCAGGAATTTTTGCCGATAGCGCATCCCATTCTTTGAGGAAATCGTTATACTTGCTCCTCCCAAATGACTTCTTTATATTCGGACTTGTCTGCATATACTCTCTCACCCAATTATTGATCCCGTCATACACCGTCCGATTCCATTCACCAGACGAATATGATATAACGCTCGAAATATCCTCATTCTCCAGCGCATCATGATAATCATGAATAAGCCGCTCTGCTATCAATCTACTGATATCGCTTATCAATTGATTGTCAATACTTGATCCGATAAAATCGACATGATCCAAATATTTTTTCATGAGCACTGTGGTCGCTCTGATTAGCCCCAAAGCACTCGTAGAGTCATCGATCATTGATTTATCCGAAAAATAAGATCCCCGCACCATATTATTCACCTGACGATGAAATTGAACGAGCGTTGAGTTCTTTGGATCAGTAACCCGATATACATAGATTTCGTAGAGAAATCTATTTACCCCATAATTTTTCCATGGTTGCACGCCTAACACGGGAGCTAATATCCTATCAAATGACGCATCTATATCCCTCAATATCTGATTCCGTCTTTTTATACCAACTAGTTCTTTAACGGACGACAATGGCAGTAATGCCGATTTATCAGTTGCCGGGATATTTGTAATTGCCTTCCCCCCGGCTTCCTGAGCATCAAAGTAATATTCAGCCTTCATCGGCATCGGATTGAAATTCTCGAGATTTTTCCCGGTAAACGGATGTACTGCTACTAATTCACGAAAACTTTTATTTTGAGGCAGTATAGGTTTACCGCCTTTCACCAATACAGCATCAAACAACGAACGAAATCCGGTAAAAAGCGCTGAATCTTTTATCTTAGTATTAACTAGTGCCTCGGCCGTATCGCTTGTAATCCAGGAAATAAATAGTTGTGCGCGGGTCAAATCCGTAAACGCGATAGAAAAAAAGACATTATTTGGTCTTCCCCTATAATCAGGCACAACCGTGCCTCCGCCCTCAATAAAATATATCTTCCGTATATCATCGTATCGACCAATGATGTACATCGTACCCTTCGCCAATTCAATATTTTCTTTCCTCGAATGAAGTTGTCGCACTACATCGGCAATATTTAAATGCGGAGCATCTTCTGCAGTATTATCTTGCAACCCATTTACATTCGCTTGGTACTGTTGGAATGATTCAACCCGTACAGTCGCGTCTTTCACGACGCCCGCGGCAAGATAAACACCCCGCTCGGAGGGAGTCATGGAATCAAATGATGCTTCTGCAGCAGAACCGCCAACGGCCTGGCTGTCGTCACGGTCAAACGTGGCTGGGACATTTGACGACCCGCCAGTGGAAGCGGCGGACGGTTGTCTGGCGGAGCCAGATCCCGCTTCGCGGGAGGGAGGTACGGGAGGAAGAATTGGCCTGTTTTTTAGGATGGCAAACAGGGCTTTGGCGTATTCGGTCAGGAGGGAGTCGTATTCAGGTTGAGTCACTCCTTGCGTCACATTGGGGATGATTTCGTTAGCGCGAAGCATTGAATCGATAACATCTTTGTTGGTCTTTCCGAGATATTCGGGGGTATCACCGGTGTAAGAGGCTTTCAGAAACGCGTCTGCTGATTCCATTCCTGCAGCACTTCCCCAACTCCCCTTCTCGAGGGCATCAAGCGCTTTCTGGACGTCAGAAATGAAAGACGGGGCATTCTGGATGTTGGGCAATGTGATTGCACGGACAAAGACGGGCAATCGGATGAGGAATGCATCCCAATTATCTTTGGCCTGGGCGGCAAGCGGATCGAACACGGCTTTCATTTGAGGATTAGCCAACGTCGCATTGACGCCTGATACCACCGCGTCAAACGCGGCGGCGCCGGGAACGACAGCTAACTCAATGCTCTGGACGACTTTAGTGATATCTTCGCTCCCACTTGGGAATACCACAAACCCACTTTTCCCCAACAGACCCGCAATCACATCACTCACTGCTTGTTGGACTACCGGAAGTTCCGTTTGTTTCTCCTTCTCCAATTCCGCGGGCGGTGTCGTACTCGTCGTCCAGACGAGGTGGGTGAGGATGGTGGTCGTCTGGGCGTGCTGGTAGGCGTCCGCTGGCGGTGTGCCGAGCATAGCCACGGAGACGGCGGCGGCGATAAGTTCTTCGCGGCCTATATCCGCCTGGGTGATGGATACATTCGGATCGGTATCGGTTAACCGGATATAATGGGTGACTTCTTCTAAAATTACCCGTTGATGCGCGACGGAAACGGACTCCTGACTAAATATTCCGGCTTTCAGATACACGCCATTGCGGGTCGCTGTCCCCAGATCTCCCTGCATCATGCGGAGGACAAGATCGTTATCGGAAACCGGTGTGCCGTCTTTGGCAAGCATGGCCCGTAACTGCTCTTGATCCGCGTAATACTGTACCGGGACTCTTTCGGTAAGCATAGAATTAATATCGCTGGACTTGCCTGCTTTAATGGTCCGGCCGATGTCCGCAAGTCCCCGATCTGTATACTGCCTGATAATCCGATCCCCGAGTGGTTGGGCAAAATAGTCAAACCGCGCGCCACTCATGCCGCCCATGCGGTTGACCAGTTCTTCTCCTGCAAACTGGAGGACGGCTTCTTTCACCGCATCGGTGAGCGCCGCTGCGGGGATGATCCCTAACTCGGCTGCACGAACCATCACATCCTGAACCGTTTCGGCAGGAGGGGGAACAAATTTGACTTCCCAACTGACCCGCCTCGCGTCAAGTTGGACTTGCCGGGCTTGCAACTCCGCAGCTTTATCTAATTCGCTGGTGCTTGTGACAGGAATGAATCCTTGCACATTAGCGCGCAACTGCTCCTGAATGACTACATCACGAAGGAGACTCGCATTCATACCCAGCGAAGCACGAAGATCAATAACCCCGATCACATGCGAAGCTTCACGCGCACGGGTATATGCGCTGTACCAAGGAAACATTGCAGGCATAATAGCCTCTCTCGTCCCTGCAATCATCAATGTTTGCTGTCCTGCCTGAACAACTCTTGCCTCCACGTCACGCCGAACCGTAGCGGCCATCTCGATAGTATCTAATGCTTTTTCCATGAGCGTATTGGCGCGTTTTGCTCTCTTGGCTGCCTCCTGCTGTCGTTTTTTCTCCTCCAATGCAACATTCTTTTGTTTTGCTTCGAGCTCTTCCTGGCGTTTCGCGGCTTCCTGTACCGCCTTTTTTTGTGCGGCGGCAACTCTTGCTTTTTCTGCGCGGGCGAGACGGACGGCCTCGGCTTTTTCTATCGCCTTCGCTGCTGCCTCTTTCAGCGCTGCCCTGCGCAGAGCATTTGCCGCTTGTCTTTCGGCTTCCTTTTTTGCGGCCTCTTCAGCTTTATTTTGCGCCAAGGCGACGATTTCTGCGGCTTTATTGGTAAATAAATCCAGCCGCCGGGCAAAAGCCGTGCGTATCGAAGGAGTTGATCCAAGAGATTCGGCGAGATTATTGATTATTTGAACGGCAACAAAATCTTCTGGTTGATTTGCGGTAATCATGTCCCCCGCCTGTTTGATAAATTTATTCTGTTCAGTTGTTTTCATCGACTCAATGGCGTCAGACGCCAATCCCTCGACCATATCCTTTTCACTCCCCAATAAGGCATTCGTGACCGATTGGACGAAGGAGTTGATCACGCCCGTATAAAGCGTTTGCTGTGGTCGGGATAGGCCTTGGGTAAAGATCCTTCGGACACGACTTTCTATTTGTATCTCCGTCTCACCGGATAACACTGCGTTCATGATTTCTCCAGTCTGATCGCTGTTTTCTTGCAACACACCCGCTTTTCTTTCCTCAAATATTCTCACCCATCCGTTCACCGCAACTGCTTCTTCAGGTGTGACAATCGCCTCCACAAAGAGCGGGTCGTATTGGCGCACTTGATCTTGAGCGTAACCAATAATCGCTTGATCAATGTCCTTTTCCCGACCGGATTCTGGCCACACCCGACTCATGTCTAAACCTGCCGCTTGACCAAGAGCAACTATCGGAGGCTTTTGTGTCATCTCTCCTATTTTTTGTATCGTATAACTCCTCATCGTATCGTCAACCACTAAAGCCTGGAGTGCCTGCCTAAACGCATTCCTTCTCTCTTCGAGAGTAGCCGCAAGCAGAAGCGCCTTGAGATCCGGGTAGGAAGAGGGCAGTTGATTCAAAAATTCCGGAAGGTCTTCTACGGGCAAAGGCTTACCTTGCAACGCATCCCTTACCATCGTTTTCAGTTGCGCTTGTTTGCCCCGCGCGAAGGCAAGCTGGGCACTTGGCATCCTGCTGGTCAACACCCAGACTCCAGATCCTTCCATGAGCGAGTGAAATGCCTTCCCAAACTCAATACCCGCCATCATGTCGATAAAACCCAGATACCCTAACGGATTTTCGGGGTTATATCCCGGAACCGGCTGGCCGCGGCGGAGATATTCGGCCATAAGGACCCAGGAGATGTTCGTCCGGGGATCCTCATACGCGCCGTCGGTGAGATACACCGACACTTCCTGATCCGTAAGGGCGGCCAGGAGTCCCAAGCCGGTACGCGTCCTCCAAAAAAGTCCGGCGAGCCCGGCAAGCGCCTGTATTTCCTTGGGAGAAGGAGTAGTTTCACCTGCTGTCACACTGATACTTTTTGTATACGACCTATCCGCTTCCGTATCATTGGCATAATCCAACGCGATCTCATACATCCGCTTGAGGAGCCACTGCTGCGACAGCACTGTTTCCCCATTTCCGTTAGTGGTAAAGGCAGCAGTGTTCTCTTGTGTATAAATCTCCACCAGCGTTTTTTGGTACGCATCCGCGTTTCTCATCTCCGGCCCATCTGCCTTGAAGTTAAACACGCGGCTGACAAACCCATAACCGCTGGCATCTAAATCGACGTTCGTCTCGACTATCATCTGCCCCACAAGGCCCTTTATAAGATTCCATTCATCGTCACTCACGGTTCCCGCACCATATTCAGTAGCTTTCTGACGGTAGGCAGCACCCTGTTTTCCGACGACAAACTCCCAGATAACTTTTGCCCGTGCTTCCGCACCCGGATGATGTTGCAGTTCGAGAACGACAAGCCTGCCGTCTTTGACCGCCATAAAATTGCCATCCTCGTGGAATTGGGCGAAAAACCGGAAAATCGCGGGAAGAAGCGCTCTGATGCGGTCGTCAGACAGTTGAGCAGACAGCGAAGGGTTCGTCTGTGCAAGGAACAGCCGAACGGACGCAATGAGCTGAAATGCTTCTGCTGTATCCGGATTTTCCAGCACATGAAGTAGCGCTTTTTCGATAACCTCTGAATGTTGGGTCCCCGCCCCGTCCGTATCCGCGTGGAACTCACGGGCGCCCATAACGGCATCAATCGGCTGCGGGATTTGGACCCGACTTTGTTTCTGCTCCCCTTGGGCGTAAGAGAGGATACCGTAAGAATCAGTTAACTTTTCGTCCGGCACAATTCCGATAACCGCAGGAAGCTCGGCATGCACGACGTGATTGAGAATATATTGAGCAGCCGCGTCCAAAAAGTCCGGATTGATCTCATAAAACGTCACAGACTTCCCATCTACCATCTTTTTCACCAACCGGTAATAGGGGCTAAGTGCTTCCGTAATCCGATCCACAGAATCAGCGCCGACCACCGACCGGAGTCTCGCCGCAGAACGTTTCTCGATCGGATTAAAATGTTCCGTAAGCTGCACCCGTTGCATGGGCGACATCTCATCCGCCTGCCGGTGCCGCCGGAGGAGGGCAAGCGCGTTCTTTTCGGATTGATCGGCGAGATTGGAACGTGCCATGCCAAATCTCGTCATATCCTCCTGTGTCACTGGTCCTGTATCGGCAAACGCAATCTCCACGCTCTGAATGGTCGTCAGGTGGTATAACTCTTGATCACCGGCCCGAAACGTATCATTTATTCTGGCCACCACGGCGCTTAGTAGACCTTCTGCTTCCGGCCAGTCAGCATCCTTCACGTAGAAATAGTAGTCCGCGCTGATTCTACTAAACACCAATGGCTCTATGACTCCGGATGCTGCCGTGAGCACGGAACGGATAAGGCTATCGCCGAAATTTCTGCCAAAACGGTCGTTGAGATACTTCTGTAACCCCGGAATATCCAGGCGCACCATGTGAACTTTCCCCATCTGCTTGACGTGATAGACGATGTCTTCCGGATCAAAGTACACCGTCACATCGTCCCCAAACGCACGAAGCTCTCTGGCCTTAGGGCTCAATAACGGATCTTCGAGGATCCCGGCAAACAAACCAAACCACGCATTTTTGTTTGCTTCGGGCAACGAAGACTTAATGATGTGGTCAAAAAGCCCAACAAGTTCGCTGTGACTCGCTATCAATTGTTCTCTATCGACCTGAACCGTATTGGGGATGGGAATATCCTGCGGCTCGATGGGCAAAGCCACACCGAGTGCATGCACCTGAACCTGTCGATATTCCATCCTGCCCGTCCTGGCATCTTTAAACAACATTTTCACTCCGTTGTTTTGAAGCGCCGCATTGATGGCTTCTGCTGTAACGGGCACAATCCCGACATCCTCTGCAGAAACATGATCAAACTCATCCCCGCCCATGCGGCTGATGCCTCCTTGGTCCGCAACCTCGACGGCGGTCCGCTCGATCATCCGAAGCATAATATTCCCCGCATCCCAGGTCACATCATTCGCTTGAGCCAAACCGGTTGTATCAAATCCTGACAGGACGCGCGCCAATACCCCGAGACTTGCTGAACGCGCAACCGGCACGGGTGCACGATTTTTTAGTTGGTTGATTTCATTAAGGATCGTCTGACGCCGATCGGGGCTCACTTTGAGTCCGTTTTCATAAATGTCTTCATCATGGGATAGTGTAAGGACGGGAAGCTCACGCGACGACCCCGGATCAATGGTGTGTTCACGGAACCATGCAAGAATTTCCTGACCGTCTTCCACTTGATCCAGATCCCGCACGTCCAGCTCACGACTGCGAAGGACCATGCTGATGACCCGTTCCGCGCGATCCCCAAGACTCAAACTTCCCGAAGGAGTGATTTTTTCGCCGAGTTGTCCGACAAGTTCTGCGTCAGTGGGGGGCGCGTCTGATGGTGTTTCTTTTTCTTTCACTTGCGTTTGTCCGGCTACGGCAAGTGAACCCTTGATGATGCCCCCTACTCTGCTGATATGTCCATTGACTGTTTCCGCGTTACTGTCCAGATCATTAAATGGCAGGTCGATGGGCATCCCGAGCCGGAGAATTGCCCGTCGCCCAGGAAACTTAACCTGGTCGTATTTGATAATCCCGGAGATGGAAAGTCCCTGTGTGGTGGAGGCCTCTGTCAACAACGCGTCCACCTGTACGTTGGTAAACCCAACGGGTACTTCAAAGGGAATGATGGATACGACCTGCGTGCCGTCATGATATTCTCCATCTATATCTTTGTATGTCAAATCCTCTGATCCGGGTGCCACGGTAAATCCATAGGTACCCATCATGTCCACTAACAAACGGCGCATCGCGACTGCCCGTGCGTCATACAACCGCTGTGGACTCCCAACCATATCTCCAAACGCGCGCACGTTGTCCATCACGCGAAGGGCAACCATAGGAAGGATGCCGTCGTGCGAAATCTGTGCCTCATCTTCGCTGCGACTCAAAAACCGGTCGAGCCATTCATACTCGGCAGCCGTTTCATCTAAAAATTCCTCGCGGGTCTTGCTGTCAATCTGATCACTACTCAACCGCCGATCAAGTATCTCCTTGCCAAAAGGAGTAAGCCATAAAAAGCCTGCGTGGGGAATCCCACCGGCTGCTTTGGACCCGGTATGGGCAAGCCCCGCAACTCCCAGAGGAAATTCTTCAACGCTAAGCCATGAAAATGCCTTCACCAGATCCGCACGTCCCAGATACTGAACACCGTCAATAATAAGGACAATTCGATCGTTGGGATGGCTCACGTTGTGCTCATGGACGAGCCGGATCACTTCCCGCGCTTCCCGCTCGTACATTTGACCGGTTTTAGAAATAAGCGTGAACGACACGAAGCGCGCGCCGCGGTCCATGATCGCCTCGCGATACCGATTCACCAGTTCATCTCCACGAATGGGACTGTTATCTTTTTCACGCAATTCAAATACGATGTTTCCTGTGGATTCCTCTTTGAGCTTACCGATGACGCCGGAACCATTTTCATCGGTCGTCACCTTGCGGGTGCCTTCCGGTACCAGGAGCCGGGCTGCGCCGACAATGGCATGTGCTCCGGACCCAAAGCTCAACACGTGGCCGCGAAGTTCTGTATCGGAAAGTGTTTGATAATATGCGGGTAGAACATTTCTAAAGATGCCAACAAACGTCGTGAGACTCGTATTTGCACTGTCCCGAATCTCCTGCTTTATTGCCACGAGTCGCCTGGCAACACCTGCTACCCTGGGCAGGCTAAGAGCACCCGCCAACTTCTCCTGAAAACCATCCCAAAGCCCAACCACAAACGCACTTCTGCGGAAACCCCATGAAGCCGTTTCCCAATGAAGCCATGGATCATCGGATATGACGTCTGGCATGTGATGATCGGCCGCTACTTTACTTTCCTCTCCCGGCCGCCGGGCTAAACGGGCATCCGTCACCGGATCGGAAAATTCAACTCCCTGGCGCACCCATGGGATATCATTGAGCACCTGGCGCGCCTCGGCAGAAAGAGATTCCCCGACCGACGATAACGCCGTATCCGCGGCAAAAGCCGGCACGAGCCGCTTGGCTTCCAATATCCCGACCGCATCGGCGATAAACGATTCCACGCGATGAACCACTTGGAGTTTATCCGCGAACGGTCGCACGTTGAATCCGACTTGACTTGGCTTGTTTTCTACAGAGACGGGCGCGGCATTTAAGTCCGTCAATAATGCCATTGCCTGCAACGCCAACGGGGAAAAATTCCGATTGGCCACTAACGGCCCGATAACGCGTGAAAATACATCCGCATTCACTTTATTCCCCGCGTAGAGCGCCCCAAACTCCCCTGCCCACTGTCTGGAACGATCATCCGCGCCAAATGCCTGCCCGACTACCGTAACGTAGTGTTCCATGTCCATGAGGCTCCCCCCAGCGGGAGGAGCAATCACGGAACCGGCTAAGAGATCCCGGAATGCAACAAGTGCTCCCCGATCGATGTCGTTTGGATTAGCCTTCAATAGATCGTCGATCCTGCTAATCAGGGATGCATTTTTGAATTTTCCGTCTTCCCATATGGTGTGGCCGGTATGGACAAGAATCTGCCGGTAAATGGCCGTACGCTGATCCGGCGTCGTGGCATCTTCCAGTTGCGATCGATAAGAAGCGACGACTGCAATAATTTTCTCTTGTGCGTTGAGAAGACCCCGGACATCTGCTATAAGTTTATTGAGGTTTTGTGTAAGTTCCGGAGTCGGCAACGTAATACCGGATAACACCGTCAGGAAAGTTCGCAGGGTATTGACCGTGAATATTCCCCGTGCCTCCTGCTGTCTTTGAATATCTGCCCTGATCCGTTCAATCACTTTCCCTGCCCCGACCCTATTGACTACCGATTGAAGCCAAGTTGGCGTTGCCCCTTCTGGCTTGGGCCCAGCGGATAGCGCATCCTCCAGGGCTTTGAGCTGATCGAAAAAGGTAGTGATCTTCCCGTCTACATCAATGGATTGGGCCGCTGTAATGACGCCACCCCCCTGCAGGGCGCCGCGCCAATCTTTGAATTTCTGCGCGTAGGACTCTTGTGCTTTCTGCGCCTGCGCCCGGCCAGCCGGATCCGCAGCGGCCGCTGCCCTGGCGTGCTCGATCCACGCGTGAGCCGCGTAGTAGAAGAGCCAGTTTTTGCCGGGTTTCTGCCCGATGCTCGTCAGCCAAAAATCAAACCCATTGGGTTCCTGCGGAAAGTGACCAGTAAGATATGTTTCGATCTCTTTAAGATATGTCGCTGCTCCGGCTTGATTGTTCCCGGCCAGTGCCGTGTAATAGGTGACGAATGTATCGGTTAATTCTTTCAGCACCGCACTACAATCGCTACAACCCCCGGGTATAATCGCGGCGATACTGCCCAACGCGGCCTTTTGAATCATCGCTTCAAACTCTGTAACCGCAGGGCTTGTATTCGGTTGGTTTGTGTCGGTGACGACGATCGTCCCGGCAGCGGAATCAGCGGGGGCCCGTTCGACAAGCTCAGGGCCTGCGGCCCGTTCGACAAGCTCAGGGCCTGCGGCCCGTTGGATAGGCTCAGGGCCTGCGCTAAGCAGAGGTGCGGGTATGGGAGCAATAAAGGGTGCAGCGACGGGCTGTTGCGCTGTAGCGGCGGGCTGCGGAGCGGGAGCAGCAGCATTCGGTTGAACTGGTTGAGGAGCACTAGCAGACTTGGGGGGAGCCAAATTCGGCCATCTTGCTTCAGATTTATTTGTGGCAATATTTACACGATATTCGCCACCCGGCTGAAGTATCCAATTGGGATCAACCTCCTGCCAATCACGCGAAGGAACAAACGATGCGGGTGGGAATACCGGTTTAGATACAGCTGGCTGTGGGGCGGCAGAGGAGGGTTGAGAAGGAGTAGGGGGAACAAAAGGAGCAGTGGGAACGGATGTGGAGGGAACGACGACGGGAACCGGGGCAGGAACGGGTGTTGTGACGAGTGGGAGAGTGAATGTTTGGAGGAAGGATAGATCGACGCCCTGGGGGTTGAACGTGTAGGTGTAAACAGTTTCTTTTTCAAGTGTCGGTGTCGTCCAATTAATAATCTGCGTCCCACCCCTGGCCGCACTCTTGGAGAGAACCGGCGCTTCTCCCCGATATGCACCACTTAATTTATAATCCAATCCGTGCGCTTTGCCACTAGCATACCTGCCGACTGCGCTGGGATTATGGCCATGATATACTTTGCCTCCACTTGGTATACCCATGATGGAACGGTAGACATCAAGTCGTCCTTCGTCCTGCAAAAATTCCCCATGATCCGTCATGGCGCTAAAGAGCCGATGGGCAAAACCCGTATTTTGCCTACCACGAATGAGCGCGCCAATATTTATATTTATCCGGCTCACCACATCAGCTTGAGTCAAATTCAACTCTTTTACTTTGCGGTCGATCCATTCCAAATCTCCAAAACTTAAACGGTCATCGCCTTTCAGAAACTCGCGAACACGTTTTTGATCCGCAGGAGAACTTTTGAAATCATCGAGCGCAAAAATATACCGTGCATACACCGTCGTATCCGTGTGCTGCATGACGGAACCGCCGGAGCGAGACTGCACGAAAAGCCTGCTTGCAACGTATTCCCTATAGTCCACCGTTTTACCATTCACGATAAATTGAGCATCTTTTAGCTTGCGCAATTCGTTCCAACTTACGCCGTTTTGGGCAAAAGAATTCAGCCATAATATTCCAAGTCCAGTGGTATCATCGGGAGGCGTACTATGAGATAACTCCGTATTAAATTGTTCCAGAGCCCAAAGGTTAAGCAGTTCGTGATTACCGGCAAAACTGTCAATTTTGAACTTATCCGCAACGCCTGCGTTCCTGGCCTGCTCCACGAGATCGAGTATTTTAGCAATAATATCCGTACCCGGCGCCCGCACATCACCTTTAAGAAATCCAAGGAATCCTGAATAATACGCACTCACGAACGTTGCTGAATTCCCTTGAATATCAACCCCGCGATCAAGAAGATCACCAAGGAGTGTCAGGACTATGGGATCTGATTTCATCTTTTCGATATTGAGGGTCCATTTTTTCGTCCATTGATTGACGACAATGATTCCTTCTTGTACGAGTAGGCTTTCAAACGCACCAATATCTGCGTGCACATCGGCGATGATGAGCCGAGTCCCGGGAATAGACTCTGGTTTCGCTTGTGCAACTTCTCTGGACTTTCCCTCGGACATCAGACCGGCAAGAACGGCATCTGCCATCTGACCAATGCGGGCGTCTCCCTCAATTTGAGCGACGAACGCATTGAGAATAGCCGGAATGTCTGCTTGAGCGACACCAATTCTATTCAGACGATCTGTGACAGTACGATGCATTGGAGTGGCCGTATCGGCAATCGCGGCGCGGATATCGCTGGAAATCCTCGCCCGCAATGATTGGAAAAATTCTGTCGGGAGTGTACGAGTAGCTCCTTGTTTTGCCAGACTTGCTTGTATGTTTGCCTGAATCTGCTCAAGCTCCCGGGTCGTCTCTTCTCCGAGAACGTCGCGGACATCGCGAATGGTTTTTTCGGAATAGGTGCCGGCGACGGGAGTCGCGGCAATAGGAGGAGGAGAAGAAGAAATAGAAGGATTAGACGCTGAACTGACACTCACTACGTTGCCTCCGACTGATTGTGCGGGAGCAGCGGCCGGAACCACCGGACTTACTGGTGTTGCCTTGGCTGCTGGATTTACTTGTGCGGCATTGATCGCATCGAGCTCAACTTGGTCAGGACTCATGCGGAACTGCTCTTTCCCTACTTTCCAATACCATGGCTTTGCAAATCCATAATCATTGATCAGGCGGTGCATGTCGTAATCCCACAGCATCGACCCGGCCTGCTGGGCCGCAAAGAAGGACAGCCCGGCTAACGTACCAACGACACCAAGGGCTATCGGTCCTACGAAAGGAATGATGCTCAAGCCGACTGCAACGGTGCCAATGGAAAGAGGGAGAATCAGATAACCAAATCGCGTGAGCGCCCATACAGCGCCATTATTGATGGGTGTCGCATTTACGAGCCAATTGGGAAATATCCAAAGTCTCTGGCCCACGGTCGTCCAATAATTGGGCCGTACCGCCTCATACGATGCAAGCCGGGAATCCTGATCCAATACCATCTCCGTCACCCCCCGCCACACGCGCCATCCGTCCCAGAGTAGCAATATGCCACCAGAAAACGACCGCGTCCCGATCCAGCCGATGGTATCCGTGACCGCGTTGACCGGCGTCCAATCTTTGCGCCCGATTCCAAAGGGCGTCGTATTCATGTAATGCTCGGCAAGCCCTTCGCGGCTGCCGATCAGGATATTTTTGATTGTCTGGGATACACCGGAACCGGGCTTCACCCAGGCTTCTAGAAAATTCATGGTCGCAACATCGCGAATGAATCCACCAAATCTTGTTGCGGCAATCCAACGCGCGACGGGGCGTACTCCATACGTGAGAATGGCGCTTCGCGAGATCCTGCCGGCGTCTTCCATGAGGACCGGCAAAATAAATGGCTGCATGCCGGGCATTGAAAGGATTGCTGCGCGGGAAGCGATAAGCGTCGCCGCACGAAGCAAACGCACCGTGCCGGCTGAAATGAGTGAATCATCATTGATCGTAAACGGACCGTACGATTTGACCGATGCAAACGGATCGGCAAACAACACTTCTTTCACGAACACATGCACGGTTTTGCCGAATATATCCGCGGCTCGGGCGATACCTTTTGCCCATAACGGCGCCGCACGATCCTCATGAATCGGTTTGTAGTAATCCGGCGGCATGCCGGGTGAAAGACTCTGGGTTGATGGCGCCGATACGGGAGACGTACGGGAAGTTACGGGAGCGTTAGGAGAAGCTACGGGCTGGGCAGCGGGAACCGAAGATCCGGGAGCCGAAACATTAGGGGGATTTACGGGAGACGTACGGGAAGTTACGGGAGCATTAAGGGTTGAAGCCGGTGAGACAACGACGGCCGAGGTGTGCTCAACAACACCGCGATAGTATTCTGGTAATAAAAATATTTTTGGCCACCTGTTGGGAATACCTTTCATTTCCGGGGATTTATCAGTAATAAAGGATTTGATGGCCAATTCGGCGGCTTGTCTTTTGGCTAAAATCTCTTGTCCTGGCTTCCCTGCTAATACCGCGGCTTCATAAGCGATGATGGCATCTTCTGCATCGATTTGTTTCGTTATAGCAACGGGTGCATCGACGAGTATCGCAGGTTTCTTGAGTCCTAACCCATGAAGGAACCGGACGTTTACATCAATTTCAAGTAATGCTCCGGCAGGGGCTGAAACAGTCCGATCAGATGAGGAAAATTCCTGATAAGCTTGAGTGCGCTCCGCGGGACTCATCACTGAATCGGCAGCGGGTAAAGCGTCGACATACGGCGCGGCATTGATCGCATCAAGTATCTCTTGCGTGGATCGGACCACTTCAAAGGCACCGGCAGAAGGTACGGGAGGGTTAAGGGAATCTACGGGAGACGTAAGGGGCTCGTTTGAGGCGGGCGTTGTTGCATCAGGGGTCGTAGAAACACCTGACGTAATCCAGTCGGTAAATCCTCCGATAATGATACCCGTCATGCTATTTTTATCCGTCGGATTCTGTGCATCAAGTGTGGCGACAAAATCATCCAACGCCTGAGAATCTAGCGTCGTCAGATAGACTGGGATTTGGGAAAACGCTCGAACCACGGCTGCCGGAGGAAATATACTCGTCAACAGAGATTGGGCCAGGACATCCATGACATAGTTTTGTGCGGACGAACCTACCCATGCACTTCTCCCCTGCGCCCGGGCGGCGGTGACGTAGGCGAAAAGCCGGGCGGCTACGGCTGGGGCGTCGGCGATGAGGGCGCCGGAGATCGTGGTGAGAACATTATTTCCTTTTATACGATCTTCCGTCGTTAAGGAGTCTGTTTCCGTTTTGCCTGCCAAAGCCATAGAAATGGCAAGCTCTGCATCGGCACGCGCCCGGGCAATCGTATCGGTTGCACGGCGAATTTCTGCTTCCGCCTGCGCGGGGGTTTGAATGACGGAGCCGCCTTCGCCCGCAGGCTTCGGCGAGCCAAGGGCAGCGAGCTTGTCGTAGTTATGGTAGAGCGCGTCGGCGACGGCGTTTTCATACGTCGCAACGGCAGTAAGAAGAGAGGAAGATGGGGAGAGAGGGAGAGAGGAAGATGAGACGGATGACAACGCTTGGGTGACGCGGGCGGAAAGTTCGGCGGCGATCTTCGTATCAATACCGGTTCTGATCGCACCCACGGACTGGGCGCGCAGGGCGTAGGCCACGGCCCAGCCGCCGATGCTTTCAACAGAAACAGCGGGGTCTGCTAACGATCTGGCTGTCGCATCGACGGCATCTCTGGTCCACGGACCAATCCGTAAGTCTACGGGAACGTTAGGGGGATTTACGGGAGCATTAAGGGATGGATTGGCTACGCCGCCTTCGCTCGGAAGCTGCGTCGAGCCAAGGGCGGCTATGGGTTCAGACTTGAGAATGTTTTGTAGCGAGGCAACCTGCTGTTGGGCTTGGGCGAGGTCTTGTTCCAGGGCATCTCTCTTGGTCTGGTCTGCGGGAGAGATAAGTTCCCGCTCCACCTTATTTCTGGCATCATTGAGTTGATCAGCGCTCACGGTATACACTTCATTGCCGGATGTGATGGTGATGGTCGTTGTTTGATCGGATATCTGAAATGGTTGAAAATTAACATTAAAATCGTAATATGTCTCGTCTGCGCCACCGGCAAGCGGTATGACGATTTTCGTTTCACTTCCAATCGTTACCATCACCCGATTGCCCTGACTGTCAACCGCGATAATATGGTCATCGAGACTCAAAGAGCCTGACGTTCGGAATGATTGTTGTGGAATAGTTGCAGCAAATTGATCACGGGCAGTGGTCGCCTGCGACAATACTGCTTGGGCGGCGGAGAGGCCCGCGGCAATGGACGTACGCTCGTATGTCGAGAGCGGCGCGGGGGCGGCCCCGTTCTGTTCACGAGCATTGATCTCTGCGGCGACCCTTTGGGCTTGGGCGATGGGGTCGGAAAGAACAGGAACGGATAATGCGGAGCTGAAATCTGTACTTTTCTCCGTAGGCACAAAACCACGCGCAATAGTACCCGGTATATCTTCCGCTTTCACAATGCCGTTGACCCGATCAAGATAATCTATGAGATTCTTGGATTCATTAAGCGCGCCGACTCCCTCACCTTTCGCATTCTTCCGATCGCCGCGAAGCGCCAAATCCGCTTCAGTAAACAGATCTGTTTTTACTTTTCCATCGCTACCGGTCAATGCTTCCCGAAGCACGCCTTTGGCCGACTCCGGCAGAGATTTGAAAGACTCACTCTGATATGTTTCAACCAAAAGCTTTTGGATGCGGTTGATCTTTTCCAGAAGATCTTGTTTGCCGCTTACATCGCTTTTTCCGATGGAAAAATCAAGCTCAGCGCGGGAACGAAGCGTTTCCCTGATATTCTCAAAGACCGTCGCCTGCGGCACTTTCCCGCTGTTCCACGCTTGTGCAAGTCTCCCACCTTTGGCTGCTTCTTCCATACGGGTAATCACATCAAATCCGACGTTTTCGGCAATCCGTCCCAGCGCATCAAGCTCTGATTGGGCAATCGCACGCTTCTCTGCCACGCGCAGAACCTGATCAGCAAGATTGCGTATGGCAGTCTGATCCGTGAATGTCCCCTGATGCCCCTCGTCTACCCCTCGGACGATCGCATCCATACGGGAATAGACGTTCGTACCCGTACCGCCATTCAAACCCCGGTCACGCCCGACTCCCTGGAGAAAATCCGTGAGGGTCGTGTTGTTGCTCGCAAGCACCACAAATCCATCGTGCGCTAGGGTGACACGATCTACCCCGTAATGTTGTCCGACTTCATAAATCTGATAGACGCGTTTGCCGTCCTTGCGGGCTGAGGCAATCTCGCTGTTGATCAGTTCTTTGGACGAAGTTATATCTTTGTTATTCGTCTGCTCGCCCACTCGCTTGGCATCACTATCCGTAAGCGTACGGCGGGATACTTCCACAGTTTTTCCACTGCTATCACGACCAAATTCCACAAGATAGTGCTGACCATTCGGATCATTGACCACAACTACCACGCTTTTACCGGCATACTTCCCTGCTAAATCCCGAGCCGCCCGTTCTCTGGCAAATCCTAGTAATTCGCCCTGAGGAATACTGCTATCCGTATTGACGACATGGGTGACCTGCGCATCACCCTGTCCGTCAACAACCGTAGAAAATGTTTCCCGAAGCTTGTCCGTATTTGCCTGGCCCAGGCCTACAATCGAAGACAATGCGTGTTTGGCGGTATGCCCGCCTGCCGAATCACCGAATACAAAATCAAACTGCTTCACGCCGCCACTGCCGAGTTTGATCCCATAAACCCGATCAAACTGTGCTGCTACCCGATCAGGAGTTCCGGTAAATCCGTAGATTTCCGAGAAATTTTTGAGGAACTTCGCGTAGTTAGTACCAATACTGCTCTCGCTAATCGATACTTCCCCAAGCGGCGGAATCACGAGATTTTTCGCCCCACGCGACGAGAGAACCTCATAGCCAACCTGGGCAAGCGCGAGTGAATCGTACGCCCGCGATGGGGTTCTCCCGGATATCGCTCCGCCCTCCGCAAGCACGACTAAGCCGCCTTTGCCCGCCGTGAAGTCGTTGCCCGGCACTTGGGCTAATTGATTGATAATGCTATTGGATGCCGCGACCCGCTCCCGCGTATTTGCCTGAAGCACTTTGAGTGCAGTCCCTCCGTCGCCGGAAAAGGAAATTTCGTTGAGAAACTCTGCAAATGCCTGCTCGCTCGTGACCGGCTGGCCTTTCTCATAGCCTTTCGACTTGAGATACTCCCGAACCGCCGTCTCGCTTCCCGGCACGGATTGTTCTGTCGCCCGAATCGCTAATTCCAACAGATCGCGATAATGCTCGGCGAGCACCTCGGGCTTGCCCACTTTGCCCCGACCGTCCACGCGGCTGATGCCTGACTCCTCCAACATCGCTTCAAGCCCTCGCTCGGAAAGGGTCGCGCGAAGCCGCTTGAGTGTTGGTCCGTCGAGAACCTCTGTAAATATATCGATCTTGCTCTGTCCGTCCGGGCGATCCGCAAGTTGCGACCGGCCACCGTGGGAAATAATATAGTCGATTTCAAGCCGCAGGGTGTTTTGCGCTTCATCGGCTAGCAAAACGGATCCCTTTGCCTTCCGGATAAAGGGCTCTCCTTGCTTGCCCTTAATGGACTCAAAAATCGCATCTTTGGTCGTGACGATGATATTGGCCTCGGCGAGCGCTTTAGCATGCGCACTGTTGCCAGGATCGAATGTATTGGCGTCAAACTCGACGATTTTTTGTCCGACTTTGGTAAAAAATTCCGGTGGAGAGTCTTTAAAAAATGCAGCAACATCGGAGGCCGTATTGAGGATGACGACCACAGGCGAACCGGTAATACGCGCTTTGAGGACAGCTACACTCGGGATAATTGTGGTCGTTTTTCCGATACCGGTGATAGCCTCATAGAGTGTCCCGCGCTGGCCCACTTCCCTGCCTAAAATAGCATCGGCGATATACTGGACCTGATTTTTCTCGCCTTTCTCAAATCCCCAAAATTGCTGCCCTTTAGCTTCCTGAATATCCGCGATACCTTGCTTGAGCTCGCGGATCACGCGCTTAGCGCTTGAAGTCTTTGCGATGGATTCGTCAATCCAAATCTCCGTCCCGATCTTTCCTTCTACGAGCTGCGGCTTACCGTCTGTACCGTTTTTGGCGATGAATGCGTCTCCGCCGGAAATATCCAGCAACACCTCTTTGCCGCCAATTTCCGTGCGGGCAATCCCGCTTTTTCCTGCTAACTTCGGCTTGAGTGAAGCAAAGGAATCCGCTTCAATCACCTCGGTGCCAATAGTCACCACGACTTTGCCGGATGCATTTGCCGGGATATCCGTGATGCGGGATTTCACGGTGAGTGATTCTCTCGCGATTAATGTTTTGGCAACCGCTTCAGGATTGTTACCCGTCCCGACGTACAACTTGCCGCCGTACTTGACAACTTTGACGACCTCTCCTGCTACCGTCACGTCGTATACGCCATCAGCGGATCTGGATAACGTGTCGGTCAAACTCCTAAGTGTCTCTCCTGCCCCACGCAGTGAAACTGCTTTTCCTTCGCGTGTTACACTCTCAATCTTGGCGCCAGTAGTAAGACCGGTGATCTCCTGACGATTATAGGCGCGTGCCATTTCGCTAGCGGCAAGCGCGCGGTTGAGCGGGCCATCGCCCATCCGGTCAACGAACAACCGGAATCTGCTGGGATTCTCAACCGTTCCCAAGATCCTTTCCTGGACACTATCACCCGCTGCTGTCCAAACCTCCCGCGTCCATGCCTGGCGCTCGGCGATCCCTGCGCGGATGCTCTCCAAACCGCGCGGTCGGGGAGAAAAATCTAATTTGTTAGTAACTGCTTCGCCGGATACGCCGCGAGCAGCGGCATTTTCTATGACAGATTGTTGCTCTATGACACCTTCTGCAGTAGTTTTCGCCGCGTCCCGTGCGGCATCTCTCACCCCTTTCGGAATATCATTGGGTTTAGCAGGATCAAAGCCTGCTCTCGTGATGGCTTCGTCGTAGGCGAGTTGTTCGAGCGCGTTACGGTTAAATATTTTCTTGACCTCGGCGGGGTCTATGGGAGCAGTACGGGAAGCTACGGGAGAAGCAAGGGATGAGGCAATATTTTCTGCTCCCGATAATTCATTCTTCGCCTGCTCCCACGTAGTCTTTGCGGTGTCACGCTTTGCGGTGGGCTCGCCTAACGCAACCGTTGCTTTTTTCAGAGCCGCTTTTGCTTGTTCAAGAGCGTCAGCGAGCTTCGTCAATTGCTCGGTGTTTCTGGTTGGTTCCTTTGCTTTAGCATCTAACACAGCCGCAGAACGATCTTTCACGACTTGTTGCTTTTCCACAAGAGTTTTCGTCGCTTCCGAAACACCCACTTCATATCCCTGTGTCCGCGATCGTTGTTGTTCCGGTCTTCCTGATGGTTCTTTTTGAAAATCACTCAAACGATTTTTTGCCTCCGCTACTCTTGCCTCCTGTGCCGTCACGGCTTCCTCTGCCCGGACAAGCGCTTCTTTGGCGCGGGTGACAGCCGAAGAATTTTCTATAGCGTCATCGTAGGCTTTTTTCGCTTCATCGTAGGCTTTTTGTGGATTCTCTTTTGCTTTCTCTAGTGCCTCAACTTTGGCTTGTGCTTTGTCAAATTCGCCTTTTGCTGTTTTCTCTACTGTTTTTTTCTGTTCTACGATCTTTTGAGCATCACGCAAAGCTGTTTGCTGATCCCGCGAAGAATAGGTGTCCCGAACTGCAGTATCGAGGGCGATTTGCGCCCGATCAACAACAGCTTTTGCCCGCGCTAAACTCTGGGCTATGGCGGCATTGGCATCTCCGGCAGCAACAATTGATTCCGGCGGACTAATCTGCTTCAGCTGACTTGTGGCCGTATCGAGTACTGCCTGTGATGCTTTAACATCCTGTGCCAATTTTTTGAGCGGGCCGCTGTCTGCTATTTTTTCCTGCACTTTTGCGTTTAATGCGGTTTGTCCATCAGTCACCCTCTTCTGTATTTTTTCAATATCCCCCGAAATATCATCAAGACGCTTAGTTTTCTGAGTTTTTTCCCGGTTGGTCACTTCAGGCATGGAATCTTCCGCTTGCAGACGATCGCTGACCCTCTTAGCTAGCGCCTCCTGGGCTGCTTTCAGGTCATCAGACTGACGGACTACCTCGGGATCTTTCATCACCTGTTTCTCGATACTGCTTCTTTGTTTGGCAAGTTCAGTTTCATACTTGGTTTGAGCCTTATCCCGGTCTGTCGTGGCACGGGCAACGCTATCCTCTGCTGCCTTAAGCTTGACCGGAAGATCTTTTTGTTCTTTTTCTAACCGAGTGACTTCTGCTTGTGACTGTACTAATCCTTTCCGTGCTTGGGCAACTTCTGCAGATTCCTTTGGCGCCATCCCCAGACGATCACGAAGTGCGTCTACCGCATTACCGAGACGCTCGCGAAGCGTTGGATTGACTGGCTCGGCAGCTACCGGCGCTTTGGGAGCTTCGCGCAGCAGGGCAAGAAGTTTGTCGACCACGCTGCGGCCGACGTCAGTAGCCAATCTCTGTTGGGCCGCGATCTCCTCGGGGTAAAGGGCGCCAAAAACGTTTTTGCGAACAGCGGCGCCAACACCCGTGTCGCCGAGTTTGGCGAATGTGGTCCCTGCTGCGTCGCGGGCTTTGACTTTTTCGGCGATGGTTTTTTCTGCTACTTCAAGCGCATCGTTTGCTTCTTTCGCGGCCGTCCGTTGTGCGGCGATGCGCTCGGTTAACGGCTTAATTGCTTCAAGAACGTCCGCGGGCAAATCCTTGGGATGACTTCCGGCGTTAGCCACTTCGTACGCCGTGATGTATTCATGCCGGGCACGCGCAGCAGAGAGGAGAGCTTCTGTCTCCCGTATCGGAGATTCCCAACCTGAGGTATCCTGCTGAGCATTTTTATACTCGGCAAGTCGTGCTTCCAGATTCTGAACCGCCGTAATGCGTTTGGCCGGCGCGTCACTACCGGACAAATCTAAAAGCTCAGCCTCTTTTTGTGCATTTTCCCGTTCAGCTTGGGCTGTGGCTTTGGCCGTTCGGGCGGCCAGGACATCCTGGTGCAGGAGCTTTTGCCTGCCGGCAAATTGGGTCGCCTCAATGCTCTCCCGCGCGATGATGACTGACTCGCGGGCCCGTCCGTACGCTACATTATACGCTTTGGCTGCAGCATCGGTTTCCCCCTCCGGACGCGGCTTCGTGACCCTATCCTCAAACACTTTCACAGCCTCATCGTATGCTTGAGCTTTCGCCGGATCGGCCCCGGCGGGCGGCTTGTAGCCTCGGGCAGCTTGCATATCCGCAGATTCCTGCTGATACCTGGCGGCTGCGGTTTGCAACGCTTTGGCTGCTGCATCAACAAGCGTCGGCGAGGGTGCTTCTCTAAGTTGGCCACCTTCTAAAGCCTGGGTCAACACGACTTTTGCTTTTTCAAAAGCTTTCGCGCTGTCCAGATCCGTCATACGGTCATCAATCTTGGTGGTGGCGACCTGTTGGGCAGCTTTGACGGATTGGTCGAATGCAGATTTTGCCTTCGCGTAATCAGCAACATACGCATCACGCTCGACGAGATAATTATCGCTGGTTATTGTTCGCTCTTTACCCGCACTATCTTTATACGTCACTTTTCCTTCTGTCCCGAATGCATCCGCTTTCAGTTCTCCTTTGGCATCAACCAACTCTCTCAACACCCGGGCTGCATCTTTAGCAGCGACAAGCTTTTCCCCGGGACTTTCGACCGGTGCTGTGCTCTCCGGCGTGTGACCGGCGGGCTTGGATGATTCCCAAACGTGGACACCGGCCATGGACATAAACATGACGGCCGTACCACAGCTATCTGCCGGGGCAATACCCGCAATGGCTGCCGTACAAGATGTCCCGACGAGGCCTGCATTGACGCCGAGATCTATCCGTGCGATGGCTTTGTTAAACAGACTCGTGGGAGCCGCGCCAATCAGTCCGCTGATACCCCGCAGCGCCGTCACGGTGGTAAATCCTGCCTGGATAACGCAATTGGCACCCAAACCTTCTGCACTACAGACGTGTGCCGCCTCAAGGCCAAATGCAGCCGTCCCATACGCGTTGAGCGCCGTCTGAAATCCTTTGGACCCAAACGATGTTTCGATATTGGTAAGCGCGCGTACGACAGGCAGATCACTTCGGATAATTTTGGCGGTCACATCGGCGGGACTCAACGCCGAACCGATTTTACTGGCAAACCCTGCTTCTTCGGCGGCTGCCAGACGGTTGACCGCGGTAGTTGCCGGCGTATTAAGAAGTCCCGCGCCACCCGTGACGGCGGAGACGGTCATAAATCCGGTCATGAGGGCGCTTCTCGTACAATCCCCGCCTTGGAGCACCGACCAGCCGACTTTACACGCTTCGGCAGTACCAGCTAAACTTTCTCCAGCCAAGTACTGACCCATACCGGTGCCGACGGCAGACAGAAGTGTCTGTCCGGTTATCGCCGTCCCGGCCCCAGCCAATCCTGCCGCTGGGACCGCCCCGGCCAACAGCGTGCCATAGAGCTTGCCGCCGGACATAATGGTGCCGCGAGCCATATCACCTAATCCAGCAAAATACTCAAGATTATCCCCAGTCTGACTGCCTTTAATCAATCGTTCTTTACCCTGCTCAAAGGTGACATGGCCTCGCACTGCCGAGCCGCCCGTCCAGTCGATGAAGGCAATCGCTGCTTTTTGATAGGCATTCCCATTGTCGATAAAATCTTTAATCGCGACGGCATTGGTCGCGCCTTCGTAGGCACCCTGCAGCGTATTGCGCTGACCGATTTCAATCTGTTTGTCCGCGCCGATGTTGTCTACTTCACTTACCCCGCTCATGATGCTGTCGATCGAGTTACCCAGCGCAAGATAAGCGGCAACATCACGCACTCTCCGATCCCGTTCCTCTTGAGGCAACCCGGCTCCCCCTTTCGAGTTGACGTACCACTCGGCGGCTTTGGCTGCCAGTGCGTCTTCCTCTCGTTTTTGACTCGGGATAATGCCAACCTGCTCTTCGACGTATTTTTGCAGTTGCGCGGCTGCCCCGATGACCGGAATGTTCCCCACAATGGACAACGCTTTGTCATGGGCGCCGATAAACCAGTTCTCACTCGTATCGCGGGCGGCCTGATATCGCTTCAGTTCGTTATCGACATCGGCAAGCTGTACCGTCCCGGCCACGATCCCACGCGAGAGCCAATCGGGATCATCGACAAATGCTTTTTTGAGTCCATCATGGACGATCGTCCCGTCTTTGATCTGGTCTTCGACTTTAAGACCGTACGCCACGACCTTTTCCAGACACTGCCTGCCGGTGTCACATTTGTAGGAATCCCGAATCGCTTGAAAATTCATCGGATCGGACTCGATTGCGACAATCCGTTGTGCAATAAGATCCGTATCCATGCGGTCCACGAGAATAGGCGCGGTGTATTGACGCTGCTGCTCGGAGAGATTCCCCCCAAGCCACGGAAGCTTATCAATCCCAGAAGCAGCTTCACTCCCGATCATCGAGCGAAGCCCAATCGCTGCTTTTTCTGGGATGGAAGCCTGATTCCACGCGATGGTAAATGCATTTGCATTGACCTGCCCGGTGTAGAGCTTCTTGACGTAATCATCTTTGGCTCTTTTATCTTTGATGAAAAAGTCGGAGAGCCATTTGTCTTTTTGATAGGTATCGAAAGCTTGCTTCTGATAGGCGTCGAAGTCTGCCATGGATTTGCCGGTGTTGCCCTGCTGGAGAAGAAAGGATTGGTAGTACTTCTTTTTGTCCTCTGATGTTTGTGCCGCAATCATCACATCAACAGGGGAAACGATGAGACGCGCTTCAGTGCGCACCTCTCGGTTGCCTCCAACAGTAGTAACTACCGTGGTATTTTCTGCGAGATTTGCTGACGGCGTAAATTCGCCATTAATGAACTTGATCTCAAGCGTTTCTACCATCGCTTCCGGAATCTTTTGTTTCTCCCATGCAACTTTCAGCTTGGCAAGTGCTGCTTGTTCCTTTTTATAATCGGCCGCCTCTTTCCCCGGATGGGTGTCAAGCCATAACTTCTCCAGTGCCCATGATTTTCCGTCGTTGGCGGCACTGACCGTAAACTGCCTCCGGATGGCCGCTTCGTCGGAAAGGATTGTCTGATAGAGATCCGGATTATTCTGTTTGAGATCGTCAAGCCGTTGTTTATAGCTATCATCTATCGCATACGTATCCTTAGTCCCGGCCAGGGCAAGACGGCTCTCCGTCATCGCGTTGAGCGTAAAGCGGGTATCCACATCGGAGAGCTTACGGTTAAGCTGGGCAAGTTCCTGACTGTCAGCCCCCATGCGGCTGGCAATTTCGCCTTTAGCGTATGTCACCCCCGAATCCTTGTCGCAATCGGACTTCCCCGCAGAGAGACACGCGGCATACGCTTGCACGCCGATCTGCACGTACCCGGTGCTCTGGGCCACGGCGTCGGCGAGATTGGCTTCTTTGACGCCTTTGAGGTTCTCGATTTCCTCTTTGAGCTTGCTGTACTGTGTAAAGTACGTCCCCGCATCCCGATCATCGATGCCGACGAGCTTGAGCTGGATATCGCGCATGGCGAGCTTTTTATCCTGCACACGCAGATCATCCTGCAGTGATTGCAGCGCATCTGCATACCCGCTGTCTCCGGCAATACTCTTCGTCCGGGACCCAAACTCGGCAAACGCCTTGGTAAACGTCTTCATTGCGGCTGATCCTTGCCGGTTATGCACATCATCACCGCCAACGAAACAGTTGGGCACGCAGGATTGGTACGCTTCAAGCACTTTTTGCTTCTCAACGTTCATCGCTATGGCAGCACCATTTTTGTCCATTACATCCTGGTACTGCCGGGCCGCATCGTCGCGTACGCCAAGCTCCTTCGCTTTATCCTGAAACTGACTGACGATGGTTGTTTTGGTATTGGTATAAATAGCCGCAGCGCGACTTCTACAATCGTCTGTCGTGCAGCCGGTAAGCGCCTGTTCGTAGGCTTTCCCCGCCGTATCAATCGCGATAACCGTTGATGAGGAGAGCTTATCCGTTTCGACGATTTTCGCGGCCTGGGCATCAATCTTGGCATCGATACCCGATTTGGCCTCCGGAAGGGCGTAGACAAATGCGATATCCTGCAGCTTTTCTGCCTGGGTGAGATATCTCGGGTCTTTCTCGCTCTCCTGATCTTCCGGACGATGGATAAGACGCTCTGCTTTCACCTGAGCTCCAACCGCGACTAAATATGTTTTCTGCTGATCGACAAACATCGCCTGCTGTTGAGGCGTGAGCTGGGCAAGTTTCCGGTCGAGCTTGGCGCCCATCGCCTCGACCCTGCGCTCATCCCAGTCCTCCCTGGCCTGGGCTTTGCGGTCTACGTACGTTTTCCACTGATCAAATGTATCAAGAGCGCCGGTAGCGGCGATAATTTGAGCAAGAGAACCGCCTTCTGCAACGAACTTTTTGGCCGCCGCCTCGTAGGCCTCCGGATTGGTTTTATAGTTGGCCAGTGCGTCCTGGTAGGCATCCTGGGCGGCTTTCGGCAAAGGGGCAGCAATCGTGCCTTGGGCTTCCCGTACTTTTTCCTGGATAATATCATTTGTCTTCGTCCAGTCGGAACAGAGGTGGGTGGCCTGCGCGTCGCAACCGCCGCCACGGGGATCAGCGCAGAAGCCCCCGCAGCCGCCGCATGGGATGCAGCCCGTGTCGCCAAGCTTGAGCTTTGTGGGAGGATTTTGAAGCTTATACTCATCGAACTGCTTTTGTGTAAGCGGAGCGGTCACCGTACCCGTCGAAGTTGATGCCAATCCGGTCGCCGCCGGGGTCGGGGTGGGTTTGTAGTTAGGATCCACGTCGCAGCCGGTCTGCCTGGCGTTGAGTTTAAATCCCGCATCGCAGGATTTATCCCCGCCGCCGCACTCCTTACTGCAGTAACCCTGACCCGTGCTCCCGCACCAGCCGCACTGATCCGGGGTGACGGGCGTCTTTTGGCCGGCTTTGACCAAGTCACTCGAATTTTTAAAAACCGGCGGCGTGGGAGTGGTCAGCGTGGAGACCAACTTATTTTCCTCGGATTTGGATGTCAGGAGGCCTGCGGAAGAAATTTCTGCAACGATATCGACTGTCGATTTGGTAGCGGCCGACGCTCCGGCGAGTTTGCCTGCCTGGACCCCGATGCGAACAAGCTCTGCTGCGGATTTGCCTTTTCCCGCATCTCCCTGGAGCTGTTGTGCGAGTATTTTTTGGATAGCTTGAATGTTGGCGGAAGCATCAACAGATAATCCTTTGCTGTCTTTGACGCCTGCCGATTTGATAGCTTCGGCAAGCATGGTTTTGCTCGCCTCATCCACCGCCCGGCCGATGTCTTTGGCTTGGCGGTACTCCTGGCTCAGGACCACGCTGCGCGGGAGTTTGGCTTCTGCAGTAAGGTACGCTTTTTCCGCGGCACCCCGACAATCTAAATCAGATTTACCGGAAACCTTGCAGTCTCCCCAGGCTTTGTCCCCCACCAATCCCGGATCGGAGTAGCCTTTTGGGATGAGGGCTACCGTGGTGCTTGTGGAGGTGATGGTCGTCGTGTCTCCCGGAGCTGGTGTCGTAGTCGATGCGGGTCCTGTAGGTTTAGCACTTATTACTGGTGAAGTGCCAGCAGTTGGTGATACTGGTTTGCTAGTCGTTGTTGGTTGAGTATCACCAAAATCCCCATAACAAAGCGCGATACAGGAACCGCTTCCACCGCAACCCGTCACGCAATCCCGCAGTCCCACTGCATCTCCAATGGTACCAAACGACGATACAGGAGCTTTCGTGGGACTGACACTGGGCGACTGATTAATATTAAGCCGCACCATAACATCATCAAGAGCTCCTTGACCGGCACAACGCAAATAGTTGATACCGGACAATCCGTTGCACCGTGTTTCTAGGTTATCCTGCGTGATATCTACCGTACCGGTGACCAGATCTGGTCGAATGGATTTAAGACCATCCCCTTTTCCCTGCGTGGTTAATGCTGGTGTATCCGTCGGGGTGACGATGGTCGGGGTAGTGAAGACAATAGGTACGGGGGTCGTCTTGCTGGAAGCAATACCGTAGCATTCTGCTGCGTTGCCAGAATCACTACGAATGCATTCATCAAAAACTTTCTTAATCTCTGCGGCGGATTTACCTGTAGTAGTCAAATTGCGTACCGAATCCGTGTTGGATGTATTTTGGGGCGTCGTCGTCGTGGTCGTCGTCGGGATCTGGAGCACGATGGTCGGGGGACGGGTGGGCGTGGATGCCGCCGGAGCGGGAGTCTGCGTTTGAGGAGGCGGAGTGGGAGTGACACCAAACTCCTCGCCACATGAATCCCGAAAACCACCCTCTTTTATACATTGAAGATATCCCTGACGATCCGGAGTCGGAGCAGTCGTCGTGACGGGTGTTGTCGTAGGAATAGAAGGAATGGGTACCGTCGTCGTAGTGCCCGTCGGAGGGAGTAAGCCCATGGATATCCGACATGATTCCCGTACATCTGGACTTGTAATACTCGCGCACGGATCCTGGGAATCCGCGGGTGCGGTCGTTGATGTGGGGACCTGTGCGATGGTCGGTGCCTGCGTTGTTTGCGGGAGTAACTCGTCACAGGCAGATGAATCACTTGTATTGACAAGACATTGCTCATACCCCGGCGGGTATGGTCCCTGCTGAGCTCGGCTGCGGACATCCTGATTATCTTTTTGAATTTTACCGACGATCACAAACGTCGTCAGGGCAAAGGCTGCCAGCAGGATAAGCGGGAGTAGGTGGATGAAGCCCTGTTGAGAAGTACGGGAAGTATGAAAAGTACGGGAGGTACGGGAGGCTAAGAACATCAATCTAGAAAGAAATGCATCAACGATGGGTACGCGAAGAAATGTTGGGGGGTTTGATTTTTTATTTCTATTCTTTAAATGATAAAAATTCCTGGACAGGGATCCTGGCATATCACGAAAAAAGTTATTATATATACATAATGACGCGCGCGGTAAGAGAGAGTCAAGAGTCAAAAAGGGTAAAGTGAAAAGAAATTTTTGGGTAATATGTCAATACATTTTGTGCATCTTCGGTAAAAAAATATTTTGTCTTT
>JBBTWJ010000009.1:27347-46970 GCA_038062895.1 Patescibacteria group bacterium | reverse complement strand
ATACAATAGTGCAATCAGAAGTGACACATTCAGGTGCCAGTTTTGATACGCTGTCTTAGTAGTCAGGTTGCATTGTTACCATGTATTATTCATCCATTCTTGATGCAATCGGAAATACCCCGCTGGTAAAAGTTGGGGTCGGAAATCCTAATCCCCGAGTTACGCTTCTTGCTAAATTGGAGTACTTTAATCCCGGCGGATCGGTAAAGGATCGGATTGGTATTACCATGATCGATCGTGCAGAAAAGCAGGGAAAACTCAAACCAGGCGGTACCATAGTAGAGCCTACGAGTGGAAACACCGGCGTCGGGCTTGCCATGGTGGCGGCAATTCGCGGTTATAAAATGATTTTCGTGATGCCGGACAAAATGAGCGACGAAAAACGAAATCTTCTTCGTGCGTATGGAGCTAAAGTAGTCATCACCCCTACGGCGGTGCTTGCGGAAGACGAACGCAGTTACTACAAAGTATCTGATCGACTCGCCCGAGAGATCAATGATGCTTACAAACCGGATCAGTATCATAATCCCGCTAATCCCGACGCCCATGAGTCTACCACCGGTCCGGAGATCTGGGAGCAGACGGAAGGAAAGATTACTCACTTTGTTTGTGGTATGGGTACTGGGGGTACGATCACCGGAGTCGCAAGGTTTCTGAAAAGTAAAAATCCTCACATCCGTATCGTAGGCGTCGATCCTGTCGGGTCGGTATATTATGAATATCAAAGGACAGGTAAATTTCCCAAACTCATGAAAACGTATAAGGTGGAAGGCGTGGGTGAGGATTTCATACCGTCGACCATTGACCTTTCTCTCGTAGACGAGATTATACAAGTGGCTGACCGTGAGTGTTTTACGACTGCTCGCGAATTTGCCAGAAAAGAAGGGATTCTGGTTGGCGGGTCTTCCGGCATGGCTCTCTACGGCGCAACACAGGTTTGTCGGCACGCGAAGGCCGGGAGTACGGTGGTTGTGCTTTTGCCGGATAGCGGAAGATCATATTTATCAAAGATGTACAACGACGACTGGATGCGTGATAATGGATTTTTATCGGTCGGGAGCGGGAGCGAGCTGGTCAGTCATCTTCTTCGTAAAAAACATATGTCCACGCTGGTCTCGGTGTCCCCGGGCGATACGGTGAAATCAGCAATCAGCCTCATGCGCCGTCACGACGTTTCACAGATGCCGGTCGTTGATCATGAGTCGTTAGTTGGAAAAGTGACCGAACGCAATCTTTTAGAAGGCTTGTATACAAAAATGGTTGGACCGACGTCGCATATCGCGGCTCTGGTGGATCAAGCGGTTGTATCCGTGGCAGAGGAGGAGTCGATAGAACGCGTGAGTCAACTATTGTCGAAAGAGGAATTTGTCGTTGTTTTAAAAGGATCCGTGCCTGTGGGAGTTATTACGAGAATCGACCTTATATCCTACTATTCATAAGTATCTTCCGCGTGAAAAAAGATCCGGAATCGACTACACTAATATCCTTATGACATCCCATCGATTATCTGCTGTTCCCGCTTCACCCATCCGCAAACTCGTGCCCTTTGCCGTCGCAGCTAAAAAAGCAGGGGTGACAGTCTATCACCTCAATATCGGCGACCCGGATATCGAAACGCCGGAAGTCATGATTGACGTTCTCCATAATTGGAAAGACAATCCCATCCGCTACGGCCAGTCGCAGGGAGAGCCGGGATTCCTTGAAGCCGTGCTTTCGTATTATCACGGTCTTGGGTTTTCCTTCCTCAAAACGGAAAACGTGCAGGTGACGAGCGGCGGCTCGGAGGCGATTGCCATGGCTATGTTTGCCGTCGCCGATCCGGGGGAGGAGATCCTCACCTTTGAACCGCTCTACACGAACTATAATTCCTACGCTGCCATCAACGGTATCCGGCTTACGGCGGTGTTCACAGATATTAAAACCGGATTTCATCTTCCGGTGCAAGAAGAGATAGAGAAACTGATTACAGAAAAAACGAAAGCGATCCTGTATTGCAACCCGAACAATCCTACTGGCACCGTCTACACCCAGGCGGAAGTCGAGATGCTTGTCACTATCGCCAAGAAACACAATCTCTTTCTTCTTTCTGATGAAGTATACCGCGAGTATTGTTACGATGGAAAAAAACAGGTCTCGCTTTTTTCCTCTATGCAGGAGATTCCTAATCTCGCGATAGTCCTCGACAGCATGTCGAAGCGATATAGCCTCTGTGGCGCACGGCTTGGAATGCTCGTCTCGCTCAATCGCGAAATTATGGCAGGCGTACTCTGTATCGCGCAGGGACGGTTATCCGCAGGATTCGTAGATCAGGCTATAGCCAGTACGTTAACAGAAGTTCCTGCGTCGTATCTTGCGGGGGTTCAAGAAGAATATGCGAAGCGGCGTGATGTGTTGTTTGAAGGATTGCGCAAAATCCCCGGTGTGACGATTCCGAAGCCGGAGGGCGCGTTTTATACGATCGTTGGTTTACCGGTCGAGGACGCAGAACATTTTTGCCAATGGCTCCTCACGGATTTCCGCGATCCTTCGGCAAGCTCAGGACAGGCTGAGACGGTGATGCTTGCCCCGGCTGCCGGATTTTATGCGACTCCAGGCAAGGGGAAAAACGAAGTCCGCATCGCCTATGTTCTGAACACCACCAAGCTATCCCGTTGCATCGAGATTTTGGCAAAGGCACTCCAAGTCTACCGACCATGAAAAATAAAAAACTCATCCTCTTTGACATCGACGGAACGCTTGTCCAGACGACGACCAACAGTGTGGAGCACTGGAAGCATCGCATCGGTAAAGTTATCAAAGAAGTTTATGGAAAAGATGTTAATTTTGAGATTGAAACCAAAAAATATAACGGTGGGGTCGACCGAAATGTACTTCGATCAATAGCCCGGGATGCCGGGGTCACCGATGATGCTGTGTTTGATGCAAATTTTTCCCATGCACGGCAGGTATTCCATGAAGCATTGAAGGAATCCATCGGGAGCGGTGCAATACTCTACCGCGCCAATACCGAAGCGCATGAACTCGTGAAACTTCTTCATGCCAAGAGAGAGCATTACCTCGGCATCATTACCGGAAATATTGAAATGAATGCATGGCTGAAACTTACGACTGCGGGGATGCGGGAGTATTTTTCTTTTGGTGGGTTTGCCGACGAGGTGAATGATCGGGCAGAACTTGCCCGTCACGCGGTAGAAAAAGCCACGAAGCACTTTAAACAATCATTCGCCCCCCGCGAAGTGGTCATCATTGGCGATACGGTCCACGATATCCGCTGCGGGAAGCATATTGGGGCGACGACGATTGGCGTGACGACTGGGCTCACCAATGGCTATGAGGATTTGGTCAAAGAAGAAGCTGATCTTGTCGTTGATTCCCTCATGGACGAACGGGTACTGCATTTGTTAGGATAAATGAAATGAAGGATTTTCTTCTCTTTTCCGGCTCGAGCAACGTACCCTTGGCTCAGAAGATCGCCAAACTTCTCCATACGACGCTCGGGAACGTAGATCTCTCCCGGTTTGCCGATAGTGAGATCCGTCCGTGGATCCAGGAAGACGTACGGGATAAAACAGTGTTTGTTCTCGAGTCGCTTGCTTACCCCATGGACGAACATGTCATGGAGCTTTCCCTCATGGGGGACGCGATCCGCAGGAGTGCGCCGAAAAATATGATTGCCGTCATTCCCTATATGGGATACGCCCGGCAAGATAAACAGCACCGCGTGGGAGAGCCGGTGAGCGCGCGGGTCATCGCCAAATTCATTGAGGTGAGCAAGTTTAAAGAAGTGATCACGGTCGATCTCCATAATGACGCGATCGTCGGATTTTTTCAAATTCCGGTAAGTCACGTGAGTGCCCTTGACGTACTTACTGTAGAGATCAAAAAATTATCGCTTGCCCGTCCTGTGATCGTATCTCCGGACGTTGGTGGGGTCAAACGGGCGAGGAATTTAGCCTATGCTCTGGATGTCCCCATGGTGGTCATGGAAAAAAAGCGGTTTCTGGACCGGCATGATACCAGCGAATCATTTCAGATCATCGGAGAAGTCAGGGGCATGGATGCCGTTATCGTCGATGATGTCATCTCCACAGGTGGGACTATTGCCAATAGCGCCCAATCACTCAAAGACGCGGGAACCAAAAGCGTCACTGTACTTGCCTCGCATGCCGTTTTTGCGGGCGAAGCGGTGAAAAAATTGTCCGCAGCTCCCATCGATACGCTCACGGTGACGGATACCATTCGATTGCCAAAAGAAAAATTATTTCCTAAGCTTCATATCGTTTCCGTGGCACCCCTGATCGCGGATGCTATTCAAATGTTAATAAAATAATCTAGCGCCTCTTTCATTCCTTATTCCATTATTCTATTATTCATTTATTCGTTTATTCTTATGGCTCTTCTCCCGAAAGCGCTTTCGCGTCTCATCGAATCGTTTGAAAAGTTGCCCGGCATCGGCCCGAAGAGTGCGACGCGGCTTGCTTTTTATCTCCTGCACGTGCCGCAAGCGGAGTTGGACCAGTTTGGTGATCGGCTCAAAGCACTCAAGACTTCGACCGTCTTGTGTTCTCTTTGTAAAAATGTGGGCGAGGCGGATCCTTGCAGCGTATGCAGCGATCCGTCACGGGATCAGTCAACTATCTGCGTGGTCGAACAGCCCACCGACGTCCTCTCATTTGAAAAAACCGGAAACTATAAAGGGCTCTATCATGTTCTCCATGGTTCTATAGATCCACTCAATAACATTGGTCCGGATGAGATTTATATCGAAGCTCTTCTCAAGCGAATTCGATTCCGGGAATCCGGAGGATTCCCGGAATCTGGAACCAAGGAAATAATACTCGCCATGAATTCCAATATGGAAGGGGAGGCCACAGCGATGTACCTACAAAAACAATTGACAAACTTGCCACGTAACAAATTGACCATTACGCGGCTGGCGCACGGGTTACCGATGGGAGCGGATATCGAGTACGCAGACGAAGTGACGCTTTCAAGAGCATTGGAAGGGAGAAGGGAATATTAATCGATGTCTTCTATTAGAATAAAAGAAGGATCTTTTTCTCTCCTGACACAGTATAAGACTGCGTACGTCAAGACAAAATTTGTCTGTGCGCGTGGATCACCACGATCAGAAACTTCTGCAAACGCGCTGACTAGGGCGTGATCGGTATTTTTGGGTTCACAATAAATTGTGGCTTCTGTAATTTGTTCTCCATCGGCAACAAGCGCATTGAGAGCAAATTGCGATCTCTTATGCCATAGGCAATCATGACAAGCTGGATGTTGAAATTCTAATGATGGTAGTTTTGGTTCCATAAATGCAAAAAACAGGCAAGGTAGTTGCCTTGTCTGTTTATATCGCTAACAGAAAAAAAGCGGCAGACCCGTGGGGTCTGTCGTATGGATATATCCTATCAGATCGTCGTATACTATACAAATATGCCTACGAAAAAAGATATTGAAGCGGTCCTTAAAACAATCCCTGATCCGGAGATCGGGGTGTCGCTGTGGGACCTGGGACTCATCTATGACATTGGGATTGACCTGCCCGCCAGCGGTTCAAGCCGCAGGCAAGTGCAGGCGGGTAAGAAGGAAGGCACCGTCCGGATCCTTATGACTTTGACGACCATCGGATGTCCGCTTTTTGACTTGATCGCAGGTCCTATCCGTGAGGAAGTCGGAAAACTTAAGGGCGTCAAGCGCGTGGAAGTAGAGCTTACGTTTGAGCCACCGTGGAGCATGGACCGGATGAGCGAGGAAGCCAAAGCACAGTTGGGATTTTAATGGTATGGGTCAGCCAGGAACTATTATTGGTGCGTTTACGGATGAACTCGGAGATCTCGGGAAAAATATCATCCGGGAGGCCGTTGCGGTCCCCAAAGATATCGCGGGTAAGGCGATGGAGAGCCTGGGGGTGTCGTCGGGGAAAAAGCCACAACAACAAACCAATTCCGGGAATCCAAAGGATTCCCGGAATTTAGATAAGGGGCCAGTTGATCAGCTTAACGCAGCCAAAGACCAACAAGCCAAACAATCAGTTGCCCGCGCGGCTCTTGCCCAACTAGCTGGCGGTGGACAAAAGCAAAAAGAACCCACTGTGTGGGAAAAACAGGTGCAAGAAGCTGAGCAAAAGAAAGAGCAGGCCCGTCAGCAGCAAAAACAAGCAAGCACGCAACAACTCCAGGCTGTGTCTTCCAAACGTAAGCGTGGGGATCTCTATGGCATGAAAGCCAAAAAGAATACCATGGAAGTAGGCCGCAACGTACGACAGGATTAATTACTTGAGGGGAATATTGATGAATGGGGCACTGCCGCCTCCGGCCACTTGCGGGAGTTTCCCGTCCCACTTTTTGATGGCTTCCAGTTGGAGATATTCTTGTGTGAGACTTGCTTTTTGCAAGGCCTGCGCTTCGGCCAAGCCTTTGGCTTCGGCAATCTTGGCCTGCGCCCGCTGGGTCGCTTCCTTCACTTCATATTCGGCTTGTTTCACGCGCTCTCCCGCGATAACTTTTTGTTCAATGGCTTTGGAATACTCTGGAGAAAAATAGACGGCCCGAAGAAGGACTTTATCCAGAATCAAATTCTTTTTGCCCAGCAATTCTGCGAGTTCCTGGGTCATGATGGTTTCTGCCTCCTGGCGTTTTTCGGAATAGATAGCAGGAGCTGTGTATCTACTGATCACCATGCGAATTTGGCTTCGGCTAAAGGGGCGGATGATTTTATCTACGTAATCCTCACCGATGGTCTTCATGATTTCTGCAGCTTTTTCTCCGTCGACTTTGAAAAGGACCGTCGCGTCCACTTTCACCGTTTGTCCATCGCTGGTCGGCGCGTCGAGTGAATCATCACGCCGAAGTGCCCCTTCGTCGACGGCCACAGACATGGTGTATTCCTGGAGTCTGGTGTCAAAGAGGGTAACTCTCTGCCACAAGGGTACCGCGAAGTTTAAGCCTTCTTTCATGGCATTTGGCAGGACTCCGCGACCACTATCATAGACGACGCCTACGTGTCCTGCTGGGATGAAGATAAGCGTCGAACGAAAGATAAACAGACCGAATATGATGAGTGCGACAGTTTTAAGCATCCGAAATGAAGAGGTGAGGGAGGAAAAAATACTGCTTGAAGATGGATTGGTTATCATGTATTCATGATAGACTCAGATATGGTGTTTTGTCAACGGATCATAGTTGAAAATTACCTGCCGCATGATACAATGATTCGAGGAGTATAAATCTATGACAAACGTCTTAAATTTTAAGGTCATTCTGACACAGGATGAGGATGGTGTGTTCGTTGCAGACTGTCCGGCCATCCCGGGTTGCCACAGCCAGGGAAATACTTACGAGGAAGCAGTAGAACACATAGAGGAAGCAATTAGCCTTTGTCTTGATGTTGCTCAAAAAGACCCACAGTATCGCGACAACATAGATTTTCCCCATAAGAATGCAACGGGTTTTGTGGGAATTCGCGATATATTCGTCCCCGCACCGCAATTTGTATGACCCAGCTGCCGATGCTTACGGCCCGAAAATTGATAAAAGTATTAAAGCGCTCAGGGTTTGTCAATATTCGTCAAGAAGGAAGCCATTTGTTTTTTAAACACCCGGACGGAAGGACAACGGTAGTGCCGTTTCATTCAGGCCATGATATTGGCAGGGGATTGCTTCGATCCATTTTGATTGACATAACGCTTATGCCAAAAGACCTGCAGAAGCTGTTGTGATATAGAGAGAGTAAGGGATAAATAAAAACCCCCGGGAACGTCACTTGACTGTTGTCGACACAAAATTGCGTCAGTCAAATGTAATTCGCCGAGGGTTTTTGCACGGGGTGCGGAAAATTGTTAGCGTTTGCCTCCAAAGAGCATCATGGCGAGTAAAGCCATGCTAGGATCTTCTTTTGGCGCTTGGACAACAACGCCCGCAGCAAAGTCGTCATCGACTTGCCGGTCGCCTTTGGATCCGAAATCAACATCCTGTGATACCTGCGCCAGGGCGCCTATGATGCCGGTCATGGCATCAGTGCTTTGATCATAGAGCTCATTATTGAACGCTTCATGCGCTTCGATAATGTTACCTTGATCTCTCAGTGCACCTGATACGCGCCTGCGGAAGCTCATTTCGTCCTCATTTTCTTGTTGAGGGGGTAAATTAAATTCTCTTGCCCGTTGTGTAGTGATTTCCGTGCCTGGTTTCATTTCGATCTCCTTTATATTCTGTAATTTTTCTATCTCAAAACAGATGGATAGCACGCCGGGCACTACAGATATTTCAAAAAATTAATAAACTAGCTTCGCAAGGCCAGGCCTTGCGAAGCTAAATAATGCCCAAAGCGCTATCCACTGGATATAAAAGGAGAGATAACTTTCCACATCATTTTAACGTGCAATTAAAACGGTAAGATCAACAAAAAATCCGCAGCAAAGAGCGGGGTTTGTATGACCTATAGTGAGGATTTTACAGAGAGAGAGAGAGAGTTTGTCAAGCCTGTAGTAGTATTTGCAGAAATCATGCTAATTTACTCTCGACCGGAGGCGAGTTGACAACGATTGTAGAAGGGTATAGTTTTGGTGGGAGTGGTGGTTACGATATGGTTAAGAAAAAGCGCGTGTCGAGAAAGTTGAGTCGGGCAGCGCTTGCGCTGGCAGAGGGAGTATTTTCCCGTGGTGTTGACATGATGCTTTGGTACGTCGCGTTTATGGGAGAGTTGAGCATCCCGTTTGGTGCGTATGGTAAAACGTGGCGAGCGGTGGCAGGCGCCGATCGGTTTTTACGCGAGGTCAATTATGACGTGATTAAAAACGCGATAGCCAATGCTAAACGGTATGGGTATTTATCCCGGACTACTGATCGTGCATCTTGGCCGGAGATTACCAAGGCTGGTAAGAAGCGGTTAGCATCTATCGTTCCACAGTATGATGAGGTGCGTGCATGGGATGGGCGGCTTCATCTGGTCACGTACGATATACCCGAAACGAACGCTGACGATCGCTACGTGTTGAGGGAGTATATTAGGCGCATTGGTTGTGGGAGGCTTCAGGATTCAGTGTGGATTACACCGTACAATCCGATTGATTTGATTCGGTCATTTGTCCGGAAACGCAATCTGGAAGGCACGATTATCGTATCTGACGTGGGAAAGGACGGTGCCGTGGGAGATGAAGATGTCCGTGCACTGGTTTCTCGTGTGTATGGATTGGAATCACTCAACGACAGGTATTCTATGTGGTTAGAGGAGACAGACGAAGATGTAGATCATTGGGCGATCATTAAGTTTTTTTCCATCCTAAAAGACGATCCGCAACTTCCCTTTGCCATACTCCCGCCCACATGGAAGGGTGCGGTGGCGTACGCTCAAGTCAAGCCCTTTCTTAAGAATGTTGTTAACTGACTCTCGACCGGAGGCGAGTTGACATAGATTTTTTTATAATACTTTTTGAGAGATATTTTCGAATCTGTTTTCGAATCTTGCGTGAGATGGCAAGGAGATGATACTATGACAGTCATTCTATGATTCATATAGTAATCTGTTGTTGCACGAGCATACCCCATTGGGGAGTTCGTGCTGTGCGCTTCACAAGGTAAACTAGCCTCCTAAGACCACATCACGAACCCCGCAATTATGTCAAAACACCAAGAGCTCGTGGCAGCTCAAATACTAGAAGTGTATGGGGATCTTATGAGCGCAACGCCGATCGTTCTCTATCGGTGGAATAATGCCGTGCGACATGTAAAGGATGTACATGATATGGACGTTCTTGACGAGACGGGCGAAGTCAACCAAGAAGCAGTCGATGAAGCTCTTCGTCATTATCATGCGTGGGTGTTTCGTGGTGAGGTGTTGCCTGGAGATAATCTCGACGCAACAGATATGAGTAATCAAAACTAACATCCGAAGTGTCTTATTTGATAGACACGTGTCTAAACATGAAGACATACTTCACGATTTAGGAAAATGCAGTAGAATATATAGATAGGTAAAAGGTATGTTAAAACTTTATAATTCACCGACAAAAAAACTTGAAGAGTTTGTGCCGCTGCATCCGCCGAAGGTGGGTTTATACACGTGCGGCATGACGGTGTATGACTACGCGCACATCGGGCACGGGAGGAAGTATGTGGGAGATGATGTGTTGCGTCGGGTTTTAACGAGATTTGGGTTTGAGGTGACCCATGTGCAGAACGTGACGGACGTGGGGCACCTCGTGAGCGACGCGGATGAGGGAGAGGACAAGCTCGAGAAGGGAGCGAAAAAGGTTGGAAAAACCGTCTGGGAGGTGGCGGAGTTTTTTACCAAAAACTTTTATGATTCCATGGACCAGCTCGTCATCCTCCGGCCAACGGTCATCTGCAAAGCGACCGAACATATTCCTGAACAGATCGCTCTTATTGAAAAATTATTATCGAAGGGCATGGCCTATGATACGCCTGAAGCGGTGTACTTTGATGTCACGAAGTTTGTGGGATACGGCTCATTATTTGGCCAGAAACTGGAAGAGAAAAACGTGGCAGTGCGGGCAGATGTGAAAACGGGCGAACAGAAAAAGAATCCTGCGGATTTCGTACTATGGTTTAAGCGGGTCGGCCGGTTTGAGGATCACGTCATGCATTGGGAGAGCCCCTTCGGAGACGGATTTCCCGGCTGGCATATCGAGTGTTCAGCGATGGCGATGAAATACCTCGGGGACACGATTGATATCCACACCGGAGGCATTGAACACACCGCGGTCCACCATCCCAATGAAATTGCCCAGAGCGAGGCGGCCACCGGCAAGCAATTTGTCCGCTATTGGATACACCATGGGCATCTGATGATTGACGGGGCGAAGATGAGTAAATCGTTGGGTAACATCGTGTCCGTTGATGACGTGGTTGCAAAAGGTTTTGACCCGTTGGCATTGCGATATTTCTATTTTACCGCCCATTATAAAAAGCCCATAAATTTTACGTGGGAGGCCCTTGGCGGCGCGAAAAGAGCTTTAGAAGAACTGCGCTCTGCAATATCAAATATCAAATATCAAATATCAAATAGAAATACATTGAGTACAGAAAAATTGGAGAAGATCGATACATATAGGGAAAAGTTTAATGAGGCATTAGGCAACGATCTCAACATGCCGGAAGCGTTGGCCGTTACTTGGGAGGCAGTCAAATCAAATATTCCAAGTCAGGATAAATACGATCTTGTCGTCGATTTTGATGAAATATTGGGATTTAACCTTTCCAAGGTCACATCAGACGTTCAAAAAAATTATACAGCTCCTAAAAGTGGTGTCCCGATTTCCAGTAATGTTCCTTTAAGCGGTCCTACAATAGTGCAAATTGATAATAGAGAATTGGCTCGTCAGAAAGGTGATTTTACTACAGCAGATCGGATGAGGTTAGAAATTAATATTAAAGATAAATTGACCATTCTTGATACCGCGTCTGGAACAGTTGTTAAAAAGTGATCTTGATTGGTCGGATTATTTGATGAGGGTGATTGCGGCGGCAGAAAGAGTGCGCTCGACGATATTAAACGAAGATGGATTGACCTGAAGCTCCACTCGGGATCCTGAACCCAGGGTAGCCAGATTTACATTTCCGGAAACGCTCACTTCCCACAGTCCTGCGGTGTTTTTTGTAAGGCTCGCGAGACTCTCCGGCGCACTACCGGTAAACTCTAGTCCGTTGACGGTGACCACTTGGCTTGATTCATCGACTGACTGAATTATGGCGGTAAGCCGCATGAGGGATGTGACGCTTGCCCGCGCCCGGACATCCTGGGTGCTTGCCGTATTGCTGGTTCGGTTGAGGATAGTGGTTGCGACAATGGCCGTGACGATTAAAGCGACGCTGCCAAAAAAATAGAGGAAACTATTGTTTGTGGGTTTCTTTTGCACCCCTTCATTGTTCCACGAGGGTGTTTCCCTGTCAAGTGATTTTTTCCGGGTCAAACGGAGAGGGTTTCTATTTGTGAAGGAAGTACCAAAGTGCAGGACCCTTCCCAACGAAATAAGGATTCATCCTCCGCACTTAGTTTAGGGACAGAGGATGTTGCTTCCTCAAGGGTAAGCGTGGCAGTTAATGATCTCGTGCAATTACCTGCGTCACATCCTATGGTGTATGAATATATCGCTGGTGGGACTGTTCCTCCGTTTTGCTCTTTTTGGGCCATTAACAAGTCTTTTAATCTATTAGTTGCCTGTGAACGAAGATCTTGTGGGGCTGTGTTATTTTTATAGCATAAACAGAATTCATTCATCATGTTTTGGAGTATACCATATTCAATATTCATGCTGTATGTCCAAATTTTGTAGTCACGCGATTTTTTCCGGGTGATATATTATTCTTATTCCTATGAAGCACGCGGATCATTGGCAGACGTTTTTGACGGTGATCATTATTGCCTTTGTACTGCTCATCCACAATGGCACGGAGCCCGTGTTTCTCGCGGCGTATACAATCCTTCCTGTCCTCGTATTAGTATTTAGTAAAAATAAATCCCCGTGGCCTTTGGTCGGGTCTCTGGTTGTGTTTGGCATTCTTGGGCGATACACCCGGTACTTTCGGGAATCGTATGCCTCTGATGCGCTTCTTGCGATCCGGGATTTTGTGGGATATTTGTTAGCCGGTAAGCATCCGTACAAAGAGATGATCATGGCCCAGAGCGGCTTGACGCCTTTCACATACTTGCCGTTTAGTCTCTTGTGGTATGCGCCTGCCCAAATTATGGGAGTCGACCTCCGGTTTTTTGAAATGATTATTTCCAGTGCCACGCTTGTGGTGTTTGCAGGGATCGGCGTGCTTACCAATATCTGGGCGATGCTTCCGGTGCTTTCCGTGGTATCCCTAACGCCATTTCTTTTGGATTTATCCAGCGACGGGAGCAACGACAATAGTGTCATACTTCTTCTCTTGGTATCGATATGTTGTTTGCTGTATGGGAGCGTGAAGAAACGCAAAGGGTTAGGGATAGCCAGCGCCATAGTCCTTGGGTTTGCTGCCTCATCGAAGCACTACGTGGCGTTTTTTTTCTCTATTTTATCCCGTTCGTTTTGCAGCAAAAAAGCGTTGGCGGGCTGCGGTCCAAAATGTATCTTGCGGTGTTGGGCATCACGATGGGTCTCGTTTTTTTACCGTTCGTCCTCACCGAACCCGCGGGATTTTGGCGGAGTCTTCATTTTATAGAAATCGGCAACTGGCACACGACGTGGGGATGGAATGTCTGGGTGGCTCTGCGCGATGGTTTGGGATGGGAGGCATCGAAACAAACGATGTGGCTCGTCCGTACCATTGGGACGGGGATTGCGACTGTCGGATGTTTTGTTTTTTTCAGACGGTTTACGCTTCGTACTGTTTTTGTAAGCGCAGGCATTACGATGCTAGTCTATCTAGCATTAAGCAACTGGACGAGCTATGCGTACTTTACCTTTCTCGTGCCGGTATTTAGTCTTGCGGTTGTCGGCCGTGAATCTGATTGATGGCCCTGTTTTCCTTCTTGTGTTGAGTGTTGCGCCCGATATAATAGCAGTATTATTAAAGGAGGAAAAATATATGGCAAAAACTTCTGAATCATCTTCCCAAGCGGGCAATAAAGCAGGAAGCAATAAACTGGTCGTCATGATCGTTGTTATCGTTCTCCTTTTGGCGGTCGTAGGATTTGCCGCACAAAAGGTCATGCAAAAAGCCACCTCTATAGTAGGACAAAAAGTGGGAGAAAAAGTTGCCGAAGGTATCATAGAAAAGGCTACCGGCGGCAACGCTGATGTGGATGTGAAAGATGGTAGTCTGACCGTCAAAACGAGCGAAGGCACGTTTTCTACAGGCACCAGTCTTCCGGCTGATTGGCCTAAAGACGCACCGGTGTACCCGGGGGCGACCATCACGTATTCGGGATCGAGCAACCCACAGGCGGGGGAGTCCGGATTTGGCGCGATGCTCACGACCAAAGACAGCGCTCAAAAAGTGCGCGATTACTACGCGAGGGAACTCGTGGTCCAGGGGTGGAAGACGGAGGCCACATACAACGCCGATGAGTCTTCAGTTGTATCAGCGACTAAAGACACGCGCGCTTTCACCGTGGTTACGGCCGAAGCGGATGGCGCCACAACGATCACCCTTGGCGTGAGCCAGAAGAGTGAGTAGAATTTTTCATCGGGAAGTGGATCTATCGGATTGAGGAAGTGATGAAGTAAATAGACGTTAGTGTAATAATATGGCGCTACCCGAATTACCACGCGCCTCATCAGAGGATAAGACAAACGATCCAGATGAACCCTTATCTGTTGTCATTGCGTTCACCGATGAAGCTATTTAAACGGCAGAAAGAAGAGCGAGAAGACTTCGTGATGAGATAATACCATCCCTGAAAAGTATGCAATCGGCTAGCACGAGAGTGAAAATAGAATAGTTATTCATCAAATAAATAATAGAGAGTGTTGAGCATTACGGGGTTGAACCCCGTTTTGGCTTATATTGACAGTCCATTCTTTTGTTACTCACCTTCATCGTCATCTTCGAGTGAGAGAGAAGATACATCTATTGGTTCTTCGGTGATATCGTCTACAAATTGTTTATAGCTATTGGTTTTACGAAGGGTTGAGGAAGAGAAATAATCAAGGATAAGTTTTTTGTTGAGCCATTCGGTATGCCGGGTACCCAGATAATCAGCATAGCTGCTATATAAATAGGTCCGAAAACTCGCAGGGTTGCGGTGAATATAGCGACTCACCCAGAGAAGATAGTTGTCTTCTTCAATATCAATTGCCCTAAATATGCCTTGGAACAGCGATCCGACACGTTTGTATTTTTTGTTGAAATACATCCCATAAGAGACGCAGATCGAGCGCATGAACTCCGTCGTAATTGTAGGTTCTATCTGCTGAAGTAGGAGGTGAAAATGATTGGGCATTAAACAATAGGCGAGGAGGTCTATTTTCCCATAGAAATTTTTTCTTTTATACCATCCAATTTTTCTAGAAGAGTGTTTCGGGGTTGAACCCCGTTTTGTATCGTCAGATAGGGCTGTTTTTAAAAGATGAAGGAAAACCAAGTGGTCGTCGCGATCGATAAAGACAATACGTTTATCTACGCCTCGATTGTACACATGATAAATGGCGTTTTCGTAATAGCGTTTCACGCTATTTTTTCTTGGCATGATTATGAATTATATCACGGGGTTCAACCCCGTAAATGTCGTCACCTGTGGTACAATTTTTGCTATGGATAAAAGGTTATTTGTCTTTGACATGGATGGGGTGCTGGTCGCTAGCGAAAAGAGCTGGATTGAGGACGAGGCGGATTTTTATGTGAAGTTGTTTGGGAAAGCAATTGCATCCGCGATTGGGGATATGGTCGGGGTATCTATCGAGGATATTTATGAGAAAGCCAAGAGGTTGGGAACAAAGGTCACTCACGAAGAATATAACCGGAAGTCTGATGAGGCAGCGATGCGGGTTTTTGGGAGATGCAGTATCAGCAAAGGGACCGATGTGTTAGCCGATTACCTTGTAAAAAATCAATGGCAGATAGCCCTCCTTTCTTCTTCCCCGATGCATTGGATTGAACAGGTGACGGGTCGTTTACCATGGCGGGACAAGCTTGCGATGGTGTTGTCGCTTAATGCGCACAAGGAACTGCGACCTAAGCCAGCTCCCGATGGATATTTATATTTACTCAAAACACTTCATGCGGATGCCAAGCACAGTGTCGCGCTTGAAGATTCCAATCCCGGCATTACATCCGCCAAAGCCGCCGGCCTTTTCACCATCGGCTACCGCGAGCATTTGCCGGTGGGATATGAGCAGAGGGGGGCGGATATCACTGCAGAAACAATGAAGGAAGTGCTCGCAAGACTTTTTGTATTATCGAAAGGCAGTGCGGATTATTAGAATGCGATGGTGTTATTTCGTAAATACTGAAAGAAATGGACTTCACTTATTATTGCTAGACAGATGATATAATCCCATAATATGGCCGAAATTTTGATAGCACGCAATGTGGTGGATTTAGCAGACGTGGGCAGCGATATGACAGCGCCTCTACAGGAAATGCAAGCAAACCTACAATTAATCGGGATAGCGGATATGCAACAAGTAGTAGATTTGGCGATGCAAGTACATAATTTTGGGTTCTTTAGTTATCCTTCAGATGAATCTTCAGGAGTCCCACATGCTAATCAGGTAAATCTCATAATGGATACGCGAGATCGAGACGCTTTATGGGAGTTACATAAACAACTCCAAGCGTGTGCTGTAGTAGCATTCGTCCTATGGGAACATGAAAATTTTAAAGTACCAGCTCATGATAAGAGTAATCTTGAGGCGTTACCATCTGGTGTAACCCGTGTAGAAGAATATATGGTTTTACAGAGGTCTGCTCCTAAAGAAACATACATGGATCTTTTTTTCACCTATCTGGCTCAAGCGAGAGCGGTAAGAAAGTCATGGAGTGTTGCGACTTCTGAAGCAGTTTAATACAGAAATTAAATTGAGTTCAACAGTAACGGATAATTATGCGTCCTCGGTTATACACCCTCGGGGTGTGGGTGGGCCTATTTATTTTATTACTTTATAGTGGATTTGAATTGTTTTTCCTTTTGACTGGCTCATCGATAACAATTCTAATTTCAGGTCAAAAAACGCGGGATCAAAGAGCGGGATGCCTTCACCGATGACGACTGGTTCGACGTTGAGGATGACTTCATCGATGAGGCCGAGTTTAGCGAAAGAACTATTCATATGAGAACCGCCGGTTAACGTCACGCTTTTGACGCCAAAGTTTCGGGCTTGATCCAGTGCTTCTTGGGGCGAATGGACAACCGTAAATCCTTCTCCCACTTTAAATGTTGAATTTGTTGAGACGACGATCACATTTATACCTTTGAGGTCATCAAGATACTCTTGTCCCCACGTCTTGATGATTTCATAGGTTTTTCTGCCGTAGATGACGCAGCCGCTTGCCCGGGCGCCCTCTAGCCACACCAGCCAACTGTCATGGGAAATAAAATCTTCTTCATTCTTTTTTCTGGCAATGATGCCGTTGAGCGACGTGACCATGCGAAGTATTACTTTCATAATGATAAGAGTTCCGAGATGAGAAAAATCTCAACTTTTTTACCTATCGGCCAGAGGTTGTACGTGGCCCGCGGGGGAATGATGACCACATCGCCGGTTGCGGCGGGAATCGCTTCGCCATTGATGACAAATTTTCCTTTTCCTGCGACGACGAAATAAATCCTCGGCCGGGCACCAATCGTACTTTCTCCGTGTGCACCGGTGAAAACTGCTGAGGCAAGCGTCGTGCCGTTTAACACTTCAGGAAGTTGGTAATAGCTAGCCTTGAGTCCTTTGCGCCCATGCACGATGGCCTTTGATTTAGGAATTTTGATCATGGACACCATTATATCATTGAGTCAAATTGAAACACACCCTGGGGTGTGGACGGACACTATTGTGTTTAATATCGATAGGATTTGACTTTGTTTACGAATTGTAAGCAATTGATGAAGTACAAGTCTGTATAGGAGTATTCATTAAATTTCAGCAATAAAGTTATTAATTTTCTTAATTTCTGCCGGATTTTTACGATAATCATCGATTACAGTGCAATACGCTTGAATAATTGCAACACGGATGCGTTTTCCTTGATGCGCTAGTTTATCATGACAACCGCTACACATTGATGTTCCCATATCCTTTATTGCAACTCCATCATCTTTGCCAGTATGGTGATACTTAAATACCGATGCAATTGCTTTTTGAGATTTTTCATTAACTAATCCTCCTGTGCCTGCAATAATGCAATTTGCTGGTCTAAAATTATAGATTTCGCACAATCTTGTGAGTGGATTAAAAAATCCGCATGAATCTTCATTTTGAACAGCTCTATCTTTCGCTTGAGCGACAATTTCTTGGGATATATTCCCAGTTCTTATTGCATTAGTAATTACATGCCTATCGTAAGCACCTGTTGGAACATCTTCCTCGCAACAATCTCCGTTGCCTTGGCGACAGGGGTGATCAGTCCAATTAACGTTATTATGCAGTTCCAACGCCAATTGTCGAATAATAGGCCCTTCATAATTCATTGGGGGATTATCCTACCATAGGTTTGATTAGTCAATAATCACTATAAAACACACCCCCTGGGTGTGGGTGGATATCCCCTTTTTGTTTTTTATGGCATAATTCAAGAATGAATCTAGCGTTAGTATTAGCACTCGTTACGTTTATTGGCTGGGGCACTGGAGACCTTTTTAGCGTGGTGGCTACCAGAAAAATTGGTGCGACGATAACCACATTTTGGGTTTTCTTTTTTAGTTTTTTACTATCGCTTCTCGTTCTTCCATTTGCTCCCCATAATATTCAGGCCATTACGATACCACTACTATTGTTAAACGTGTTTTTGGGCATTTTGTTCGTTTCAGCAAATGTCCTCGTCTACGAGGCATTTCGACTTTCGAGTGCTCCGCTGGTCGGCATAATTATACAGGGATTCCCCGCAGTGGTTATGGCATTATCAGCCGTGGTATTTAAAGATGCGACTTCTCTAATGCAATGGATGCTTGCTGCAGTCGTTTTCATAGGAGTCCTACTGTGCAGTGTAGACTTTCAAAAAGTTTTTTCGGCAAAAAAACTCATGGATAGGGGCACAATAATTGCACTTATTGCCATGATATTTTTATCAATATTTTTTACATTCTCAAGAATCCTTATCAACGCGTACGACTGGTTCTTGCCTACCTTCATCGCCTCGGCATGCTTTCCGGTCATTTATTTTTTTATCCGGAAGAGAAAAGAACAGTTTATCTTACCCAGAGACCCAAGAATAATAGTTGCGCTCTGTATGGGCGGGCTCCTGATCCGCAGTGCCGATTTTGCTCTCAATTATGGACTTTCCATTCCTGGCGCAAGTAGTTTGGTCGCTCCGATTTCAGCGGCCGCTCCTATTTTATTTACAATCCTATCTTATTTTATATTCAGAGACAAACTCACCAAACAGCAAATTATCGGGATAGTGATCACCCTAGCTGGTATTGTAGCGCTATCGGTTTTTCACTAGTAGTAGACCTGACGAGTGGTAACACATAACACACTTATACACCCCTGGGCTGTTGGTGGATTGCGCCACATAGTCCCTATCTCGCATTTATGGCATAATGACATCAATGAATGATGCTTTGAACACTAAAATCGGCATAATTGGGCTCGGCATTATGGGCGGTGGGATGGCGGACAATTTCCTCAAAAAAGGATTTCGTGTCTCTGTATGGAACCGTACGGCCAAAGTCGCAGAACCGTTCGTGGCAAAGGGCGCTAAATTGATGGCAAATCCGAAAGATGTAGCGTTAAGTGCTGACGTTATTTTTGAAGTGACGGCCAATGATGAATCCTCCCGCGCTGTGTGGATGTCACCGGATGGAATATTAGCCGGCGCAGATAAAAAGAAAATATTAATCGCAAGTGCAACCCTTTCGGTAAGCTGGATTGATGAGCTTATTGCCCTGTCTACCCAAAAGGGTTTTCAATTCTGTGACATTCCTCTCACTGGTGGTCGTATTGGCGCCCAATCCGGGACATTAACCCTTCTCGGCGGCGGCGACCCGTTGCGGATCCAGGGCGAGGTCGCCTCGCCGGCCGAC
>JBBTWJ010000009.1:0-27337 GCA_038062895.1 Patescibacteria group bacterium | reverse complement strand
GAGTTGCAGCCAGTTTTTGATGCGATTGCCAAGAAAGTGATTCACTTCGGTTCGGCGGGCAAGGGCACGCGGTATAAATTGATCCTCAATTTTATGCAGGCTCTGCATATCGTCGGATTCGGGGCTGCCATGAAGATGGCCAAGGCACATAACATGGATCTGGAAAAAGTTGCAGATGCGCTTGTCGAGCGCCCGGGCGGGGTGATAACAAAGATTGCCCGGGATCGGTACTTCAAAGATGATGACCCGGTGACATTTTCCATAGAATGGATTGTAAAAGACCTTACGTATGCTAAACAATACGCTGGGGACTTGGATACCCCGCTTCTTGACGATGTATTGGATGTGTATACAAAAGCGCTTTCCCGCGGAAACGGTTACAAGGATTGGGCTGGTGTGAATAGGCTCGAAGAATAATTTCTGCTACAATTCTATCCATGAATCTCAAAGTCGGTATTGTTGGTCTTCCTAATGCTGGTCCCAGTACAACGCTCGCCGTTCCCGAGGGCTACGTCCTCGCGTCACGGTGTCGCGCTTACGGGACTGCGCAGGCTGTTGAGTCTCAAATGTTTTTACTTTCCATATGAACTTACGAGTCGGTATCGTTGGTCTTCCTAATGCTGGAAAGTCGACGCTGTTTAATGCGCTCCTCAAAAAACAGGTCGCGGAGGCGGCCAATTATCCGTTTACGACCATTGAACCCAACATCGGTGTTGTGCCGGTGCCGGACGCGCGGTTACAGAAGTTAGCGGAGATTACAAAGGAAGAAGAAAAGATGGATAAACTTCCTCCCTTGGTTCCGGCGACCGTGCAGTTTGTGGACATTGCGGGACTTGTGAAAGGCGCAAGCGAGGGCGAAGGGTTGGGGAACAAATTTCTCTCCCATATCCGCGAAGTAGACTTGGTCGTCAACGTCATCCGGTATTTTGATGATCCGTCCGTTGTCCACGTCGCCGGGGAAGTGGATCCCGAGCGGGACCGCGGAATTATTGAAACGGAATTAATGTTAGCCGACCTACAGACGCTTTCCAAACAACAGGAACCCTTTGGTTTTACCCAGGGCAAGCCGATGGGAAAAAGTACGAAGGAGGATTTCGAGAAGTGGGAGTTGGTCAATAAGCTAAAAGCCGGTCTTGATAGTGGTAAGCCTGCGCGGGAGGTGCTACCGGATCCGGAGGATCAAATACGTATTGGTGACCTTCATTTGTTATCCATGAAGCCGGTGATGTATGTGGGGAATGTTTCCGAAAATCAACCAATCAACCAATCAACTAATCAACTAATCAACCAATTAACAATTTCAGCTAAAATTGAAGCGGAATTAGCGTCACTCTCAAATGAGGAACAGAAGGAGTACCTCAAAGAATTAGGTTTAGATTACTCGGGGCTGGATCGGTTGATTGCGAAAGCATACGAGATGCTCGGGCTCATTTCATTTTTGACCTGTGGGACTATCGAGGCGCGTGCATGGACGATAACGAAGGGGATGAAAGCGCCCCAGGCGGCCGGTGTCATCCATACGGATTTTGAAAAGAAGTTTATTAAGGCAGACGTGGTGATTTTCTCGGATTTCTTGACGTTGAATGGATGGAAGAGTGCCCGTGAGTCGGGTAAAGTGCGCAGCGAAGGCAAGGAATATATCATGCAGGACGGGGATGTAGTAGAGTTCAAGATAGGAAGTTAAATGTAAAGTTGGCAATTTAAAGTTGGCAATTGAGATTTGTATTTAGCCGTGATATCATGGGCGGATCATGAATACCTACGAACTCATGCTTATCGTCCGGCCGGATTTGGAAGTGACCGAAAAAAAGGCCCAAGAATTAGTGAAAAAACTTTTGGATAAAACCGGTGGTGTCGTGACGGCGGTAGCTGTTTGGGGAAAACGGCAACTTGCCTATCCCATCAAAAAGGTGAGCGAAGGTACATATATTTTGGCAACCGTGGAGGGCACAATCAAGTCACCGGATTTGGAAAAAGAGGCACGGATGGGTACCGATATCGTGAGATTTATGTTGATTGTGAAGTAATATGGCCAGGTAGTAGAATTTCGACACGCTTTTTCTTTGCCAGAGTCGACGATAGACTACTTGGACATTTGGTATATCGTTTAATGAAAGGAACGTGAATTTTTGAAAAAGCGTAAGAGGCAAAGGTCGAAATTTCACTACATGGCATGGCATCCAGAAGCTTGAATAAAGTACAACTCATCGGCAATCTGACGCGTGATCCGGAGCTCCGGTATACGCCAAGCGGGGCGGCTGTCTGCACGATTGGCCTGGCGACGAACCGGTATTGGACGACAGAAGCCGGAGAGAAAAAGGAAGAAGTCGAATTTCACCGAGTGGTTGCCTGGAACAAGCTAGCCGAGCTTTGTAGCCAACTTTTGACAAAGGGCCGGAAAATTTATGTGGAGGGGAGACTCCGGACGGCAGCATGGACGGCGCAGGATGGCAGCCAGCGGACAACGACGGAAATTGTCATCGAGGATATGATTCTTTTGGATTCACGCAGACCCGCAGGAGTCGGAGAAGAAGGCGGGGATGGGAGTCCAGCGAGCGGAATGAATGCAGGATCGGCGGTGGGGACTGCGACAGCAGCCTCATCAATCGGGACAACGAAAAGCGTCGCTCAACCAAGCGTAAAACTGACACACGACGATCCGAGTGTCCCTAAGCCGCCGGAAGGCAAAGAAGACGTGAATCCGGATGACATTCCTTTTTGAGAAGGACAGTAAACAATAAGCAGTAAACATAAAAAAATTTTTCTACCTTAAACTATGATGATGAAAAGAAGTAATCGATTTCAGATTAAGGAACGACCGGTACCAAAAAACTGCGGTTTTTGTAAAAATGGTACGAAGCCGGATTATAAAGAGGTGACGGCCCTCGCGCACTTCATCACGGAACGCGGGAAGCTCTTGGGGCGTGCACGAACCGGTATTTGCAGCACGCATCAACGAGCAGTCACGCGTGAAGTCAAGCGAGCGCGGTTTATGGCATTATTGCCGTTTGTGGTACGAGCATAAGGAGTAAGCACCAAATAACAAGCACCAAATCCTAAACAAAATCAAAATTCTAAGCACTAATGTTCAAAACGTTTTGAATTTGGAATTTTGAAATTGTAATTTGTTTGGAATTTGTGATTTGGAATTTGAAAATTAATGAGTAGCCTGCCATTTTCCTCCATCCGTAAATACATCATAATCTTCGCGTTTCTTATCCTGGCGGGGGGCATCGGATACAACCTTGGGCAGCGGAAAGCAGGCATTTCTGTGACCGTAGATAAACGGATTGTCATTAATCAGGAACTTCCCAAAGATGCTACGCCCGTCGACTTTTCCCTTTTTTGGGATGTATGGCAGCGGATGTTCCGCTTCTATATCGATGCAGCCGGATTGGATACCCAGAAGATGGTATGGGGAGCTATATCCGGCATGGTGGCTTCTGCGGGTGATCCATACACCATATTTCTTCCCCCGAAAGAAAATAAGGACGTGAAAGAGGATCTCGCCGGTGAGTTTGAGGGAATAGGTGCGCAGTTGGGTCTAAAAGACGGCCGGATTATCGTGATTGCACCTCTTAAAGGCACGCCGGCAGAAAAAGCAGGAATTAAACCGGGCGACTATATCCTCAAAGTCGATGACGTTGACACCGTCGGATGGACCATCTCCCAGGCGGTTAGTAAAATTCGGGGTATCCGTGGAACCAGCGTGAAGCTTCATATTCTTCATGAAAACAGCCAGAAACCCATTGACCTTACTATTGTACGGGATACGATCCTTGTAGCGTCTGTCGAGCATTGGGTGAAGAAGGTAAGCGAGATTACAGAAATCTCCGGAATCCCGAGTGTCGCCAAGCTTGATGCGACCAAGAAAGTGGCGTATCTCCAGCTAAACCGATTTGGGGACCATAGTAACGAGGATTGGGATAAAGCAGTGGCGGATATTCTCGACCTACAATCCCAGAACGGGACGCTCACCGGCCTGGTGTTTGACTTACGCAATAACCCGGGCGGGTATCTGAATGGTTCGGTATTTATCGCGAGCGAATTTATCAAGAGTGGGATAATAGTTTCTCAAAAGAATAGTGACGGAACCAAGCAGGATTATCTGGTCGATAAAAAAGGCAAACTTTTGGAAATGCCCCTCGTTGTCCTCGTCAATAAAGGGAGCGCGTCAGCCGCGGAAATCGTCGCTGGCGCCCTGCGGGATTATAAGCGTGCGACGATCGTGGGAGAGACTACATTCGGCAAAGGCTCCGTGCAGACACCACAGGAGCTTAAGGGTGGGGCGGGGCTCCATATTACTACCGGTAAGTGGCTTTTACCCAAAGGCGATTCGATTGCTAAGGTCGGCGTTAAGCCGGATATCGAGGTAAAGCTCGATGATGCGACGACGGCCACGACAGACGCGCAGCTTGCAAAAGCCATAGAAGTTCTTCTAAAATAGTTTTAGTTATCGAGTATGAAAACGCAAAAAATTTTTCTTGGTGTGGCAGCCTTGGTATTAATCCTTGGAGCCATTATCAGCTCCGGACAATTCGGACTCAATTGGCGCTTTTTAGAGAAATATTTTTCTATACCACAGACGGTCACCCTTCCTGGTGATGAAAAAGTAAAAGTGGTGACGGAGGAATCCCTCGTCATTGACGTGGTCGATAAAGTGTCTCCGTCGGTTGTCACCGTCGGTATCACCCAGACCAAGCGCATTGGTGATATTCTCGAATTTAACCCCTTTGATCCTTTTAGCCCTTTCCAACGACGGCCCGGTAAAGCTCAGAAGCTTGAGCAGGATATTGGATCGGGATTTATAGTGGGGAGCGATGGGCTCATCGTCACCAACAAACATGTGGTTGAGATGCCGGATGCCACCTACCGCGTGATTACCAAAGATGATAAGACCTATGAAGTCAAAAAGATTTACCGCGACCCGAGTAATGACTTGGCAATTCTAAAAATTGAAGCCACCGGATTGCCGACAGCAGAGATGGGAGATTCAGATAAGATCAAGGTTGGTCAGATGGCCATAGCGATTGGTACGGCGTTGGGGCAGTTCCGTCACACCGTGACGACCGGCGTCATCTCCGGCGTGGGGCGGGGAATCGATGCGGGGAGCCCTTTTGAAGGGTCGGCAGAACGCCTGGACAACGTCATACAAACCGATGCAGCGATCAATCCGGGTAATTCCGGTGGGCCTTTACTGAATTCTTCAGGACAAGTGGTTGGCGTCAATACCGCCGTATCATCTCAAGGCCAAAATATCGGATTTGCCCTCCCCATCAACGTCGTGAAGGAAGCCCTCGCCAACTTTAACGCCACGGGTCAGTTTAATCGACCCTATCTTGGTGTCAAATATCAGATGATCCCCCGGCAAACGGCAATCCTTAACGAAATTCCCGAAGGCGCTTATGTGCGGGAGCTTGTCAAAGGAAGTCCTGCGGATACGGCTGGTTTACAGGCTGATGATATCATCACCAAAATTGACGGCAACAAACTCACCGATACAAACGACTTAGCAAAAGCTATCAGTAAAAAGAAAGTCGGCGATGCAGTGGTCCTCACTGTTTGGCGGGGTGAGAAGGAAAAAGATATCAAGGTGACACTGGGGAATCAAGGGGAGTAGAGAGTGCTTCGGAAATCTTTTGCATTTTGCCTTCGATAATAGCATCCAAATTGTGCCAGGATTTGTTGATGCGGTGGTCGGTGACGCGGTTTTGGGGATAATTGTAGGTGCGGATTTTTTCAGAACGCATCCCGCGGCCGATGACGCTTCGGCTATCGCTCAGCGCAAGCTCTTGTTCGAGTAGTTGTTTCTCCCAGAGTTTGGCCCGGAGCATAGAGAGGGCGACGGAGCGGTTTTGAAATTGATCCCGTTCTGTCTGACATGCGACAACAATTCCCGTGGGTTTATGCCGGAGGCGCACGGCCGAACTCACTTTATTGACATTTTGTCCCCCCTTGCCGCCGGATCGGAAAAAATTCCATTCCAGATCGTCATTGCGTATGGAGACTTCGCTTTCCGGAATTTCCGGGAGGACGGCCACCGTTGCTGTGGACGTATGGATCCGGCCGTGGCGTTCGGTGGTGGGAATCCGCTGGACGCGATGCGTGCCGGCTTCGTACTGGAGCTTGGTAAATACTCCCGATCCGCGGATACGGATCACCAAGTCATCCAGACTGTCTACTTTCCAACCGGAAATCGTTGCGTAGCGCGTGTACATGCGCAGGAGATCCCCAGCCCATATCTTGGCCTCATCACCGCCCGGTCCGGGCCGGAGTTCTAAAATTGCTATATCCTGATTCATAAATCCTAAATCCTAATATCTAAATCCTAAACAATATCAAAATCCTAAATTCCAAATTCTAAACTATTTACTTTTTTCAATAATTGATCCATAGATTTTTGTCAATTCTTCTGCTTCTTGTATGAGCGCCTGTTGTTCTTTCATTAATTCAGGATTCTCACCGGTATCAACCAATCGTAGCCAAAGTCGACTTTCTTTTGCTTCCTTTCGAGATATTTTAATCCGTAGGGAAAAATCTTTTTTACTCAACGATTCGTTCGCCTCTATATAGTTAGCTGCTTGGGAACCAGAGGATCGGGCGAGTTGCTTTCCGTATTCGATATTGGTTATTGTTTTCGGTAGAGAACGAATAAAGTCAGCACTGCGCTTTGCGAATTGAAAAGAGCGCTCCTCCAGATCGTATTGTTTTGAATTTTGATCCTTGAACATTTGGATTTATTTAGGATTTGGTGCTTAGGATTTATTACTATTTGAGACCCATGAGCATTTCCTTTAACGATTTCGGGGCGTTTCGGGCGGCTTCTTCGCGGTCTTTCTTTTTCTTTTTTTTGTCGGCCATCGTTTGGGCCATGGCAGCACCGACTTTTTGTTTTGACTGAAACCGCTCGACCCTACCGAGAGCGTCTACGAATTTCATTTCGCCGGTGAAGAACGGATGGCATTTGGCACAGATATCCGTCTTGATTTCGGGCTTGGAGGCGCCTACCGTAAAAGTATTGCCGCACTGACAAGAGACGACAGCTTGTGGATACCATTGGGGATGAATGTCTGACTTCATAAGAATAGGATTATAGCATGATTTACGTGCGGTGTCGACGATTCTTTTGTCGACGTTTATGCTCGGCGATTATGACGCCCGTAGCAATCACTGCGGCGCCGATGACGAAGGGGAGCGTGATTTTTTCACCTAACCACCAGAGGGCGAGGGGAGCCGCCCAGATAGGGAAGAGATAGTTAAATACGGCGACTTCGCCGACTTCAATTGATTTCATCGCGAGCTTTTGGAGTGTATACGCAAGTGTCCCCGAGATAAATGCCATATAGAGGACCCCCAGATGGGCGGTAAGCGGAGCGCTCGTGATGGTTGTGATAATTTCTTGCACTGAATACTGCGTCAAAAGAAACGGGAGGAAACAGACAAATCCGATCATGAATGAGATATTGGTCAGCGCCATGGCTGGTACGCGGCCCCGAAGGGCGACTTTGGCAATCACGGTGCCGATGGCGTCGGCGACAAGCGAAGCGATAATCAAGAGATTCCCTTCAATGGAAATGAGTGCATATCCGTTGCCGCCTACCGCTGGGCCCACGATGACGATGAGGGTACCAATGAGGGCGAGGGCGATCCCGAGGCGCTCCGGCTTCGTGATGTGTTCTTTGAGGAGTACCATTCCTGCGATGGCTACCATGATCGGACCCATCGCGGAGATGATGGAGCCGGCCATTGACGTCGTTTTGTCAAAACCAAAAAAGAGAAGGCCAAGGGCTAAGGGAACAGAAAGAACGCTATGGAGAATGATATGGGGAATAGTGCTCGTGCTCACGTGGAGCTTCGGGGGCCGGATGGCCCAGAGAGTAGCCCCCAGAGCGGATGCCAACGCGAAGCGGTAGGTGAGGAAGATGATGGGTGGGAACGAGCCCAACGTAAATTTGATGACCGGTCCGGCGACGCCCCAGATGATAGAAACGAACAGGAGCAGGAGATAGGCGGTATAGCGATGATTCATGGGCAGGTCTTGATTGTCATCCCCGCGAAGGCGGGGATCCAGTCTTACGCGTTTGTATTCAATTTTTGTATAACTTTATCAATAGTCAATTCATCCTGCGTTTTCGCTTTCATATCTTTTAATTTTACGACACCCCGTGATATTTCTTCAGGTCCTTGAATTATGACGTACGGTATTCCTTTTCGGTCGGCATATTTGAGTTGCTTTTCGAGTTTATTGGTCGGATCAGGATAGAGATCCGTGTTGATTCCGGCGGAACGCAGATTTTGTGTTATTAATTGTGAGGCAGGAAGCGAGCTTTCCGAGAAAACCGTGACGAGGATGGCGGTGGTCGTGGCGACAGCAGGGAATAACCCTAGTTCCTCCATGGCTACAAGGGTCCGGTCAAAGCCTATTGCAAACCCGACGGCCGGTACGTTTCGGTTACTGAATTTTCCCACCAAGCTGTCAAATCGCTCGCATCCAGCCATGGATCCTGCGGTAAAAGCGGGATCGACGATTTCCCAAATGGTGCCGGTCGAATAGTTAAACGACCGTGCGAGCGTTGGCTCGAACCGATAATTTTCTTTCATGCCATACGCATCCAGGAATGAAAATATCGTCTTGAGCGCGTCGTTGGGTGTGCTGTTTTTGACGGTTGCCAAAAGCGATGTTGCGTCCGTTTCCGTGTAGCCTTTTTTTACGAGTTCGGAGACAACGCCAGACTCTCCGATTTTGGCAAGCTTATCGATCGCCACGATCGCTTTATACGGGACGCCCTGGTAGAGCGCCCGGTCATTGATGATGGCCGTCGGATGTTTAAATCCTAAATTTTTAAATATTTGGATCGTGAGGGCAATAGTCTCGCCGTCAGCGGCTCGGTGATCCACGCCGAAGATATCCGCATCGCACTGCAAGAATTCCCGGAACCGGCCGCGCTGGGGCTTCTCGGCGCGCCACACCGTCTGGATTTGATAGCGTTTAAAGGGGAGCGAGATTTTATCCGGATACTGAGCGATGACCCTGCAGGTCGGGACCGTTTGATCATAACGGAGTGCCACATCCCGGTCACCCTGGTCTTTAAATTTGAAAAATAACTTCTCATCCTCGCCGATATTGCCGGAAAATGTTTCTAGGTATTCTACCGCTGGAGTTTCCAGAGGTTCAAAGCCGAACGACTCGAATGTTTTGCGGATGATGTTAATTGCGTATTGGCGTTTGAGCGCTTCCGCGGGTAAAAAATCTCTGAACCCTTTGAGTGTCTGTGGTGTGATCATAGGATTTATCCTTTAGCAAGAATAACAGTACCGACCAATATAACGCTGATACCAATAAGCTTCATGAGACTCATTGATTCGTGGAATACGGCAACTCCCGCAATGACACCGGCGACCCCGATGCCGCCGACGAGGATGGGGACCGCTATGGAAAGTGGGACATTTCTAGAAAGCGTGGTGTTAAAGAGAAGCACTGCTCCGGTAAAAAACACACCGGAGAGAAGTCCGGTAAACAGAGTGTCTCTTCCCAGAGTAGGGATTTTTTCACCGGTTGACGTTTGAAAAAATAATACAATGAGCGCAGTAGCTAATGCGCCAGAGGACAAAAGGATCGCACCCATCAGGGGAGTGATTTTTGTCGAATAATACCGGACCAGCGTATTGCTTGTGCCATAGCCGATTATTGAGATGAGCAAGAGTCCAAGCCAGTTCATAGGGTTATTTGGGCAGAGTACTGTAAAATGTAAACTTTCACAACAGTTTATCGTTTAAAGAATGATCATCTGTTTATTCGATGTTGATAGTATTTCAATACCGTCTTCTTTTAAGAGTATCAAATCCTCAATGCGGATGCCATACTGTCCTTCGATGTAAATTCCCGGCTCGACGGTGACGATCATACCTGGTTTGAGCTCGGCGTCTTTAGAGATCGTGAGTCGTGGGGACTCATGGATGTCCAAGCCAACGCCGTGCCCCAAAGAGTGGGGATAGGGTGGAAAGCCGGATTTTTCTATAACATCCCTTGCTACGCGATCAGCTTTTCCGCCCGTAGCCTCAAGGCCGGGCCTTGAGGCTAGGTATTCCAGAGCGGCGGTTTGTGCTTGTAAAACCGTGTCGTACGCTTTTACCCATTTGGCTTCAGGTTTGCCTATAAACACTACCCGTGTCATGTCGCTGCAGTAGCCATTGACCTGCGCCCCGAAGTCGAGAAGAATGATATTGGGACCCCGTAGCCTCAAGGCCGGGCCTTGAGGCTGGACTTGGTAGTGCGGCTGCGAAGTGTTTGGACCAAATGCCACGATAGGGGAGAAGGCGAGGCTCGCGCCGTGCGTTTTGATAAATGATTCTATTTCCCAGGCGATTTCGGATTCTGTAACGCCTTCCTTCACTGAAGCTTTGGCGGGCAAGCTGGATTTGAGTTTACCGAGAATAAAGGAGAAACATAGGTCCGTTATTTTTGCTGCGGCTCTGATGTTTTCAATTTCATCGTCGCGTTTGATCATCCGGAGTTCTTCGATCCTGTTTTGTGTTGGGACGAGCGTGATGCTGGGCAATTCCTTCCTTAGTTTTCCATACTCCGCAACCGTCAGATCCGTTTCTTCAAAACCAAGCTGTTTGATATGAAGAGTTTCCGTCAATTTCGCAAGTTCCTTTGCTAACGGATTTTCCCGGGAAATTTCTACAACCTGAACCGATTGTTGTTTGAAATTTTTTGATTGCTCTAGATAGAGAGCGTTGGTAAATAGGCAGATAGATTTTTGAGTTATCAAACAGTACGCTTCTCTCTCTTCTGGAGCCGCGCCGACGAATCCGGTGAGATACCGGATATTAGTTGGATTGGTGATGATGAGGGCGTCGAAACTATTGAAATTCATATGTTGAGATAACTAGAAATTTTCATCAGTTATTGAGCTGAATGGATCCAGGCCGCCGTACGGACGCTCATCCATTGACATTATATCTTGTTGGTCTGGCGCTATGCACGGTGATTCCAAAAGCATGGCACTTGCCTCGGATCTCCACATCCCAATAAGCGATTGTTTACTTTGTCCCTCCTGAAGCACTGTTTCTGTGTTGTTTGCAGTACATAAGAATTTGAAATCAGTTGGTAATGTAAATCTATCCTGAAACCATATGCATTCGGCATTACATAGTTGTTGTTGTTCTGACATTTATATCACCTCCTTCCATCGATTGAATTAAAAACGTATAGAAGTTTTTAATCCGTACAATATCGGGAACAAGAATTGACCCCTGCTTTTTTTGTATCGTCACTTTTCCATACGTCATTCTGCGTGTGGAAACGGATAATTGATATGAATTCCATGATGAAATTATCGATCGGTTTAGAAGCACTGCAGCAGCAAGAGGATCGTAGAAGTTTTTGAAATCACCGGAATTGTTGAGAATAATTGAGCGGATGATTTTTCCAATAGGGCGAACGGGCCGGACATTTGATATTTGTGTTTGAAAACGATCAAGAATATTTTTAAGAGTTTTAGGAGCCGTTGATACGAGAGCCGGTACTTGTCTGGTGGCATCAATAGGAATAAGTGTTATGGGTATACCGGATTCCAATACGTCGCAAGCGGCAGGAGCATCAAGCCGGAAATTGTATTCAGCAATGTATCCTGGTGGGACGATTCCCGGAACATTGATTGCGCCGCCCATAATGATTAATTTACTAATCGCGCGTCGAACGGTATCCTTTTTGATAATAGATGCGATGTTACTTAACGGTCCGAGACAAAGGATGGTCACTGGTTTCTTTTCTTGAGCAATACGCTCTTGAAACGCTTTTAGGTTTTGAAATCGAGGTTGTTTAGAAATCGTTGGGATATCAGGAAGCAACGCAAATGATGTAGCGCGCGATCTATCGATAGCAGGAAACTGAACGCTCGAATTTTGTTGTATTTGATTGAAGCCACTAAATATAGGAATAGTATCCATGCCGACGTATGAAAGTATCCGTTTGATGATCCGTAAGCCGTTTTTTACAGATGCGACACCGTTGACGATGCTTATCCCTCGGACAGTATGCCTGCGAGAACGAAGCACCATACAGATAGCGATGATGTCGTCAACGCCTGCGTCGGTATCGATATAAAGTATTTGCTTCATAAAGTTGTTACATTTGAATTCCATGCGGATAAATAATCGGATACGTCATTTTGAAGTTGCGACTGAATAATAGTTTCCCAGTTTTTTGTTTCCATTTGCATAAAGGTACGTTGAGCAACGCGTTCGGGTGTGTCATTGTTTATGATAATGCCATCGATAAGATTGGCTTGTAACAATGAAGGAATGCGGTTAACGAGCAGAGCTAATTCGCGCTGCGACCGTGCTACGCGCCTATGTGTTTCTGCAGTATCGCCATCACGGTTTACGAGTTGAGTCTGAAGTTGGGTAAATGACTCTGGGACAATAATGACCGTAGTAGAATTCGGAAGCAGTCTCTTGATTGGTAATGGTTCTGCGGTACCCTCCAAGATAGCCGGTCCATTGGTAATTTTTGATAATTCATCAAAAGGTATCCCATACCATTTATCGTTTGCCGGGTAGCGATAGGGACAAAGAAGGTTTTGGTTTTCTTGAATTGATGCAAACGATTCTTCCGAGCGGGAATCGATCCGAAGCGACTCCCCGGGGTAGCGCTGTTCCCGCGTCGTTGTACGGCGAATACGGGCAATAGATGGGTTGAGCGACATCATGGCATCAATAAGCGTATCTCTGCCGACACCTGATGAACCGATTATTGCAAATAAATTCGCACTGTATGGCCGCAGCGGCTCCACCATAGTTACCCATCCGAGGGGAATAGTGGTTTGGTTGAGCCGCTGCGGGTCCGATTGATACCACAGCGATGGTATTGATTCTCTATCTTTCATACACATGCCAAAGCAGTATCAATAAATTGTCCTACAGAGTCTTCCGGCTTTGGTATCGGAAGCATGTCAAGTAAACTCACCGGCAGGCCATATCCTGCGTTTAATACGTCAGTAAACGTGAGCGGTTGACCGTTTTGTTGGTCAATTGCCGAGATCAATGCCTGATTGGCGCGGAGCAGTTTTTTGCTTACCTCGTTCAATCGCTTTGTGGGTATGCTTGCGCTTTGTCCGTTTGTAAACGGGCTAAAATATGGCGCGGTCAATGGATACGTTATGTCGTCGATCGCCACCGTTTTGCCGCCAAGGAATGTAAAGTCGCGCTGGCAAATCCAGTCAAGAGGCGAGACGACAGGAAGCACGGCGGTTGGCGGTTTACCGGTGATATCCGTTGCCGCTTTTTTCGTATTCCATTCATCACCGTCTGGTGCAGAAGGCAAAACCCCCAACACCATGTCGACGATTTGCCATCCTTGGGCCCGGGCAATCTCTTCATATGGTTCAAGCGCGTCGATCGTGGAGAGTCCGTCGTCCACAAAGATAACGTTCGTTTTTCCATCCGCTTTCATCTTTGCTTGTATGATCGCAAGCTGTTCGTCAATGTCCTGATCGCCGGGACGAGGTCCGAGTATTTCTCCGTTTGGCGTCGTAACGCGCCCAATGCTCAGTGTAGAATAGGCGTCTGTTGATACGCCGGGAGCACTCACAAAGCGGTCCAAAAGAATAACTTCAGCATTTTCATCGTTCGCCTTTGTACATGCACGGGCAAACGCAGAACCGAGCGCATCATAAAACGGATTCTCGTCTGTCATGACTACCGGAAAAATAGGAGCGAGTGCATTGAGTACGGCAGCGTTGAAAGCTTGAATATCTCGTTTGGGCAATGTCACACCGAGTCGTCCGAGCAGCCGTTCGGTATCCTGCGTGACGATATACGCTCCACCTTGGCCAAGCACGTCTTTATTGTCGGTAACCAATAGTTGGTTTATATCGGCAGTCTTTTCCGTAATAAGTGACTCAATTCGTTCAAGTTGCATAAAATTCACCTCCTTTATTAGCGAAAATTTTTTGGAAATGTATCCTGCAAATGGGGGAGTTTTGAAGAAAGGGAAAATTTGCAAATCTACAAATCTACAAATAAATAATGGGAGAACTTCAACACTCCGCTACGCGCGGGAAGTAATTAGATGTGGTTTTGATGGCGGGGGGAGCGTGCGGAGGAAACCGCGCTGGAGGTGGCTTGGTTAAACAAGAATACTGATGATATATAAGACTGTTTCATAAAAGAAATTCTACACTCCTACATAGAAGTGTAGAATGATTAATGTATAGAATAGTAGCATGTTAACATGTTACCATGATGATGTCAACAGGTAGATTAGGAATAATAATCAGCGATAAAGCGAAACTCGACAGTGTTTGAATTTTTCCAATATACTTAATGTATACTCGTGCTATGGATTATCAGACCAAAACAAACCTTATGTTGCCATTTCGGGGTACGTGGATGGTGAGTAATGGCGGGAGGACGGAGGAGACAAATAATCACATTAAGTTTGCCAATGGGGATGGACCGAAGAATCAGATTTACGCGTATGATTTCCGGCGGGGGCATACCGGGGAGGGTAAACGGCTAGAGGATTATGATGTTTACGGCGAAGAAGTCATTGCGTCTGGCGACGGTGTCGTTATTCAAGTCATCAACGGTGCTATTGATGTGTTACCTGGTGAGCGAGACCGGGCCGTGGGCGCCGGCAATACCGTGATTATTGATCATGGGAATGGCGAATACAGCGTCCTTTGTCATTTCAAATTTAATTCCATCCAGGTGAAGGTTGGTGATCACGTTTTGCAAGGAGATCTCTTAGGTCTTTGCGGAAACACGGGCAATACGAGCGAGCCGCATATTCATTATCATCTTCAGGATGGTCCGCGTATGCATACGGCCAATGCATTGCCTGCACAATTTGATAAGATCATTGTCGACGGAGAAGTGAAAACGAACTTCGAGCCTATCAGAAAACAAATGGTTGCAAACACCTAAGAGGTCACTTCCCAGATATTGCCGTCTGGACGACGAGAATGCCGGTTCAGATCATGTTAACGAGGATGTATTTTTCGTAAAAACTCTTTAAGTCTAGTATCACCAAACTTTATTAATTCTCGTGTTGTTGTCTCATACGTTCCATTATGATTTCTAGCTTGTATTAAGCGGAGAAATATATTGTCGTGTGATGTTTGCCAGTATTGGTCTCTAAATGATTCATCATGTCTTAACTCTGTGAAGTTGGGAATTAATAAATGTTCTGGACCGGTTTCGTAGTCATCACAGGCTTGTTGATATGCTGCATCATATCCTAATGGCGCAGATTCAGTTCCAAAAGTGTCAACCGCAATTGATGGCAATTGCCTCATTGCCTCCGTTTGTCCTAGAAGACGAATTTTTTCATTTTCATCTTCTATTCCTCGTTCTAAGTAATTAAGATCCATAGGATATGGTTATTTCAGTTTATTTCGAAACATGCGGCTCGCAATCGCGCGGTAGCCGTCCATGCCATGATGGAGCCAGTGGGCAACGCGGGTGACGGTTGCAGTGGAAATCATCAGGCGTTTGGCAATGGCTTCATAGGTATGTCCTTGATAGAGCAATTTGACGACCTGCCAACGGTTGGCAAATTCTTTAAGTTCCGCGATGGTTAGAAGATCGCGGAAAAAGTTTGAAGCTTCGGTCCGGGATTTTATCTGAAGCATTGCCTCAAAAAGTTCGTTCATCGCGGGAGTAGGGTATGAGGGATCGTTGGTATTTTTCATTATGGTAATACGATAGCATATGGAGAAGAGAACGGTCAAATCGTAACTATCCCAAGGCCAGGCCTTTAAGAATACGGGATCACATTATTTTTTTGATGGTGATGCCGATGGAGAAGCCAGTTTTTCCGTAGGCGTCGGGGTAGACCGGATTGCTTGTTCTGCGGGTGTAGCGAGATTTCCCAAATCAATAATCCGACCTGCACTGATTCTTTGTTCCTTTTTGGGTACTGGGAAGCCCACAACATGGACGGTATCCCCGGCAATGATTTTAGAAAAGCCAAATTTTCCAATTTCCTTTTTTTGCCGATCCCACGCAAGGGTTATGGTGGCTTTTTCGATATCAACGGTATACGTCTGACTTCGGGGAGTCATGATGGTGAGCGTAAATTCTTGGTCGTTGCGGGTGATGACCGTACCGGAGATACGCTCTGGATTTGGGGTTTGGATCACGACGATGTTAGCTTTGAGTAAGTCCAGCGTGGCATCGTGTTCCCCAAAGACAGCGACGAGATCACCTTTGGCGATATCGTCACTCGTAAGAATCGTTCGTTTTCCTTTGAGATATTGGATTACCTTTATTTCATCCATGAGTTCGATTTTGACGTCCTTGGTCGCCGTCTCCACGACGAAGCTCGTGATGGATGTGGACTTGACGGTGCCATAAATCGCGCGGCGGGAGGTCTGGCGAAGTTCGGCTACTTTGGTGGCCAGTCTGTCTTTGAGGTCCTCGATCTTTTTGGTGGTTGCACTTGCCGTGCTTATTTTTGGGGTCGCCGATGGTGTGGCCGAGACGGCAAATACCGACGGGATGAGCGTGAGTGATAAAGCGAAAACGCTGATGAGAAATTGTTGTTTCATATTAGAAATTTTCTTGCGTATAAAAGATGGTAACCGAACTTTGCGCCTGTTTGCCCTCTGTGCCATATGCCGTCACCGTAATGTCGTTCTTTCCTTCTGAAGCAGTTATCTGACCCGCATATGCTCCATCTTCCCCTGCGGTAACGACATCCTCGTCGGTTGGTCCCTGAATGAGTACGGTTGCTCCCGTTTGTGTGACGCCGGAAACGACGACGCTTTCTTTTGGCTCTACGGCATCGGGAAGTGGTGCGGTGATGGTGACGCCAAAAACTTTAGGCACACTAGTGGGTTGCGGTGGAGACTTTTGCGCCGTCTTCGGAAGGGAGAACGTAGGGAATGTGATTTTGGGTAATGCTTTGAAGAAGGTCGGCCCGAAAATGAATATTCCGGCAATGGTGAGCCCTAACACAAGCCCGATGATGGTAGCGAGAATAGCGTCTTTATTCATAATTACCCTCGCGAATTATTGCGGGGTTGTCATAGGATAGGAGAAAGTGGTATAAATTGCAAGCATGGACATCACCTATCTCGGTCACTCTTCATTTAAAATCCGCGGGAAGCAAACCGTCGTGGTGACGGATCCATTTAGTAGCACGATCGGTCTGACGTTCCCCAAGCATACAGCAGCAGATATCGTCACGGTGTCGCATGACCATGAGGATCACAACGCTGCAGCGGCAATAGAAGGCGATCCGTATATCGTGAAAGGCCCCGGGGAGTATGAGATCAAGGGGATCGGGATTGTGGGACTGGGCGTGTACCATGATGACGAAAAAGGAGCCAAACGCGGGCGAAGTACAATCTATCGCATGGAAATAGACGGGATGTCCATCGTCCATTTGGGAGATCTGGGTCACGAACTATCTTCCGCAGAAGTAGATAGTCTGGACGGCGTGGATATTCTCCTTGTTCCGGTGGGAGGCACGTATACGATCGGTGCGGCCACGGCTGCTAAAATGATCACAGAAATTGAGCCCACGATCGTCATCCCTATGCACTATAATTGTCCCGATTTAGATCAAAAAGCATTTGGACAGCTTGTCGGTGTTGACGCATTTCTGAAGGAAATGGGTAAGACAGAAGTTTCTCCCCAACCCAAGTTTGTCATCACGAAGGATAAACTGCCCGAGGAGATGCAAGTGGTGGTACTACAGTGAAATCTACAAATAGACAAATCTACAAATCTACAAATAAATGAAGACGCAATGAGTAAATTGTAAAAATGATTTAATCATTCAGAATATTTTTCCTCATTCATTTGCAGATTTGCCATTTGTAGATTTGTAGATTGGCTATGCAAGATCCCAAAGTTCCTCCTCATGATAATGTCGCCGAGCAATCGGTACTCGGCGCGGTCCTCATCGACAAAGACGCCATGATAGATGTGGCAGAGTTTCTGCGTCCCGAGCATTTTTATAGCGACCAGCACGGGATGATATTTGCTTCCATGGTGCATTTATTCGAGGCCCATGAACCTATTGACGTCGTCACCTTGACGGCGGCTCTCAAAACTTCCGGAAACCTCAAGGTGGTGGGTGGTGCTTCGTATCTCTCTGAACTTCTCAATACGGTTCCGACCAGTGCTCATGCCGAGCAGTACGCGAGGATCATAGTCGAGCATTTCACCAAACGCCGTCTCATCGAGACGGCCGCCCGAGTCACGGAGCTCGCGTTCAAAGACGAAGGAAGCGCCCGCGAAATTTTAGATAAAGCAGAGCAGGAAATTTTTGCTATCTCGCAGGGCGCTGTGCGGCGCGATTTCATCCCCATTAAAGATGCGCTTGCCGCATCCTTTGACCGTCTGGATGAGCTCCATAAGCGCGCCGGGGGATTGCGTGGGGTGCCGACCGGATTTGCGGAGCTGGATTTTAAGCTCGCCGGTATGCAGGACTCCAATTTGATCATTCTGGCTGCCCGGCCCGGGACGGGGAAAACCGCGATGGTTCTCAACATCGCCCAACACATAGCGGTACGGGAAAAATTACCAGTCGGAATATTTTCGCTCGAAATGAGCAAAGAGGAGCTTGTGGACCGGCTGCTTGTGGCACAGGCAGACATCGACGCATGGAAGCTCAAGACCGGCAAACTCTCTGATGATGACTTTACGAGGCTTAGTGAGGCCATGGGGGAGTTGGCTGAAGCTCCGATTTTTATCGACGATACGCCGGGTATGAATATCCTCGAGATGCGGACCAAAGCCCGCAGGCTGCAACTCGAGCACGGAGTGAAGCTCATCATCATGGACTATCTGCAGCTTGCTGACTCCGGGCGCAAGTTTGACAACCGCGTGCAGGAAGTATCCGTTATCTCCCAATCCCTCAAAAATCTCGCGCGCGAGCTCCGTTTGCCGGTTCTGGCCTGTTCACAGCTTTCCCGTGCCGTCGAATCGCGTGGGACCCGCGTGCCGGAACTCTCTGATCTACGCGAATCCGGCTCGATCGAACAGGACGCCGACGTCGTCATGTTTCTTTACCGAGAAGAACAGGATCAGGCAAATTGGGGCGAGCAGATTGCCACAAAGCTTCGGATAGCCAAACACCGAAACGGACCCTTGGGGGAGATTGATCTTATGTTTGTCGGCAACCGCATCCGGTTTTACGGCATGGACCGCAAACGTGAAGAGTCTCCTGCCCTGGCTGCAACCGCAGCATAAGGATCATTCGTATCCCTTAGAGTTATTTGATACAATCACAGAAGGCCAAGGTGGCGGAACGGTATACGCGCAGGTCTCAAAAACCTGTGAGGATAATACCTCATGAGGGTTCGAATCCCTCTCTTGGCACACGAACACTATGAAATTTCAAACGAAACCGACTGATGTCACGAAAATAGAATGCGATTTGGTCACGGTTTTTGCCATACAGGAAAAAGGCAAAGAAGGATTTGTCCTGTCTGAAGATGCCAAAAAGATCGATGCGGCGTTGGGTGGCATGCTTACGGAGATTGCGACGTTTCAGGATTTTGAAGCGACACCCGGCAATACCCTCCTTATTCATACCCATGGCAAGATTGGCGCTATGCGTACGATGCTTGTGGGGTTGGGCGTCGCAGAAGAAATGACGGTTGCTGATTTTCAGGCGGTCGCCGCTACCATTGGACGCAAGTCTGTGGGGATGGCGGTCAAGACCTTGGCGGTGAGTCTGCCAAGCGATCTTACTGTTCGTTTCAAAACGGAGCATGTGGCGCAGATGATGGGAGAGGGGCTTTCGTTGGGTACCTATACATTCTCCAAACATAAAAGTGCAGATGCACAGAGAAAAGAAAAACATATTGAGGATGTTGTTTTTCTCACGACGCTCTCGAAGCTTAACGCCGTCGCCCTAGGGTTGAGTCTTGGGGAGTCGGTGAGCCAGGCGGTCGTGTTTGCCCGTGATCTGGTCAATGAGCCCCCGTCCACGACGACCCCTACGTATCTGGCCCACGTTGCCAAGGATCTCGTGAAGGATAAGGAACATTTGGCCTGCGAAATATTGACCCCCAAAGAGATGAAAATGCTCGGTATGGAAGCACTGTTGAGTATTGCCCGCGGCAGCGATGAAGAACCACGGTTTATCAAGCTCACGTATAAAGGCGGAGGCCGCAAGACCGTCTGTCTGGTCGGAAAAGGTATCACCTTTGATACTGGTGGATTGTCCCTCAAGGATTCAAAAAATATGGAGACCATGAAACTGGATATGGCGGGAGCGGCAGTACTGTTGGGAATTTTCTCCGTGTTGCCTGTCCTCAAACCAAAGCTTACGGTTGTTGGGCTTATCAGCGCCACAGAAAATATGCCGGGGCCCAAGGCGGTCAAGCCCGGGGATATTGTGCGGGCGATGAATGGAAAAACAATTGAGATCCTCAACACGGATGCCGAAGGCAGGGTGGTCTTGGCTGATGCGCTCTCCTACGCGGGGGCGAAAGTGAAAGCAGATGCCATCATTGATTTGGCCACACTTACCGGCGCGTGCATGGTAGCGTTGGGCGAGGATATTGCCGGTATGTTTACGGATGATGACGTGTTGGGTACTCAGCTCAAAGACGCGGCGCAAAAGTCCGGCGAACATATTTGGGGATTGCCGCTTGCGAAGGGATATAAAGAGCAGCTGAAAAGCGAAATAGCGGATGTCAAAAATATTTCCAGCACCCGGTACGGTGGGGCTATAAACGGCGCGTTGTTTCTTCAGGAGTTTGCCCCTGCCGGTGTCCCGTGGGCACATCTGGACATCGCCGGACCCGCTTTCGCCGAAAAAGATGCACCGCTTACCCCCAAAGGCGGGACGGGATTTGGTGTGCGGATGATTCTCCAGTATCTTCAAGCGCTACACTAACCGTACTTCTCTCTCTCTGACATCACTCGTGAAAGGAGATGTATATAATGTTATAGGTCTGTAGATTATGAGTAGCGGTCGCTACTCGTAATATACATGTTTGAATATTACACTGGGGGATGGTTAGGAGAGCAATATCCAAAAGAAGGCTACGGTGGCAATCTGCGTAAAAAGGCCCAGGGGAAACTGGGCTTTCGCGTGGAACATGTTGGGGAGTTTATAAATTGTGTAAGCAATTCGTTCCCAGAGACTCGCTCGCGGTCCTGGTTCTCGCTTTTTTTGATGGGCGAAAAAGATATACCACGGCGTCTCCAGCCAATCGGGGAGGAGTGCGGCACTGATCACGATCGAGACCGGTACGACTCCCACCTTTCCCGCAAACAAAATATATGCTACCGTAAAAGCCATCAGGGTGTCTGCGATGGCAAGCGCACCTGTTTGTATCTTCGGCCGTGTCCGCCAATTGGTGCCAAAGTCCCAATGGGGAATGCTGTCCATCACATAGTGTGAGCCGAATGCGAGGGCGGAAGCGGTAATCGGATCGGAAAATCGACTTGCGATCGCTCCGGCGACCAGTGCATGTGCAGTAGCGGTCATGGTATCCTAGTAGTGTATCGTATGAACGGAAATCACGCAAATCGATCAGCGTTCGTGACTGTCCTTGCTATACGCCCATTTCGTACGCTTTGGGCGGCGCAGGTTTTTTCGCAACTCGGCTTTGCAATGCTGCTTTTTGTTCTCGCTCTTCGCGTCTATCAGATAAGCGGCAGTAACGCTGCCGTTTCGGGGTTATTTCTTACATTTGGTATTCCTGCAGTGTTGTTCGGCATGGGTGCAGGAGCAGTGGTTGACCATCTGGACAAACGGAATGTCCTGATGATTACTGATTTGGTCCGAGCAGTGCTTGTCCTGGGATTTTTTTTCTTTCCCACCTCGATGCCGGTTCTCTATGGCATATCGCTTATGACGGCCATGATCACGCAGTTTTACGTACCGGCAGAAGCGCCGACGATCCCGCGGCTCGTACCACAGGAATTATTAGTAACGGCCAATAGCCTGTTTTCCTTCACCTATTATAGTAGTCTCGCGGTGGGCTCAATCGTCGCCGGACCTATTCTCCGGCTTTTTGGTCCGTACGCGGTGTTTATCCTGATAAGCGCGATGTTTGCCCTGGCCGGATGGTTCGCTTCACGGATTCCACGGGAGGTGGGGAAACAAACACATCTTCCCAGCCCTACCGTCGCCAAAATGATCCATATCGTCCAAAGCATGGTCACCTCGGTGCGCGAAGGACTCGCCTATGCGAAAGCGACACCCGCGATCACGGAATCACTGCTTCTTTTGACGGGTACGCAGATCGTCCTTGCTTTGCTCGGGACATTAGGTCCGGGATTTGCGGATCGCGTGCTCGGTATTGACGTGCGTGATGCAAGCATTCTCATCATGGGGCCAGCGGTTTTGGGAATTATTTTTGGATCGCTCTGGGTCGGGAACTATGGATATAAAATTTCATCCCGTCGTCTGATCCAGTACGGTATTATTGCTGCCGGAATTTTTCTTATCCTCATTGCTATCATCGTGCGACTCAAGCGCGTGGCACTCTTTGCCTGGCTTTATGTCGATCCCATTATCCTGCCCGTCGAGTTTCTTTTGTTTTTTTTCTTGGGCGTGGCCAACAGCATGCTGGATGTACCGGCTAACAGCGCTCTTCAAAAAGAAGCCAGTGGAGCTATGCGGGGACGTGTTTATGGCATGCTTACCGCGGCTGTGGGTGGAGTCGGGATGCTTCCGATTGTGCTCACCGGGTTACTTGCGGATGTCATCGGGGCAGGGAAAGTTATCTTTGCATTGGGCATCATGATCACGACGTATGGCGTATTGAGGATGAGGTATAATAGAATTCAGATAGCAGACCCGCTTCGCGAGAGCTTCAGCGAGGCGAGCAGCAGATAGCAGAAGGCTTTTTTATGTATCCAATTCTCTTCACCATCGGTAGTGCGCGCATAGCAAGCTTCAGTATTTTTTTGATCCTTGCGTGGTGTGTCTTTTCTTTCGTATTTTGGAAATCACTCCGGGATGAAGCGGTACTGGAGGAGCGCATCTTTGACCTCACGTTTTATGGAACAATCGCGGCGCTTGTTGCGGCTCGGGCTTGGTATATCATATCCCATTGGTCGATTTTTTCGTCTGCACTTATCAAGATTCCGGCTCTTTGGGTAGCTCCGGGTTTATCGCTTATGGCCGGCATCATCGGCGCTCTCATCGTGGTCATGGTGTTGTCCAAGCGCATGAAACTTCGTTTAGGCTTAGTTTTGGATGGCATAGGCGTGGCTTTTTCTGGCGCCTTGATTGTGGGATCAGTTGGATCATTTTTGGATGGCGGTATGGTGGGCCGGGCCGCGAGTGTCCCCTGGGCTGTGCGGTATATAGGACTACCGGAGCTTCGCCACCCGTATCAGCTTTACATGCTGGGAGTTCTTGTATTGATACTCGTCATCGTGGGAGTCGTATCGGAGCGCGCCAAACGCGTGAAGTGGCCGCTTGGATCGGCGGGGCTCACATTTTTTATCCTCTGGTCTTTGGGAATATTTGCTCTTGAATTTACGAGAGAACCTGACGTATACTGGTATCGTATAAGCGCGGATCAGTGGATAGCGCTTCTTTTATTTTTTGGCACGATGAGTGTTTGGTACCGGTATGCAGGTGGTAAATTTGTTGTCGCCAATTTCATGAGAGGTGCGCGAGGAGCTATGATGCGACTTGTGCAAAAAATGTATGCCAGGTAGTAGATCCCGCACACTTCTTTCGAAGTGGGGAATCCTTCCCTGGAATACAAGATTATTTGATGATTAAAGAATTACCTATATTTGAAGTGTCGTCACTTCAGTGCGGGATTCACAACCTGGTATGCAAAGCTTCCCAAACGACATTCTTGACCAAATCCGAAAGAGCTTGGAAGAAGAAAAGAGCCGTGTAACGGTCCAGATGGCGGATCTTTCGGCACAAGATCCGTATGCGGATCCCGATCGGATCAATGATAACGCAGCGTCAGACACCGATGCCAGTGAAGAGAGTAATCACGATCGGTATGCGGCGCTTGTGGATGAATTAAAAGCCCGTTTGTCCCGCATAGACGAAGCGCTCATGCGCGTGGGCGATGGGACATATGGGTACTGTGTGCACTGTGGAACTATGATTGATACGGATCGGTTAGCCATTGTCCCTACTGCGATGCTTTGTCTTGATTGCGAAAAAAAGAAGACTAAATAATCTGTGAACATCCCCATTCTCTACGAAGATGACGCCCTGCTGATCATAGATAAACCACCTCATTTGGTCGTCAACAGGGCGCAGAGCGTCAAAAGTGAGACCGTTCAAGATTGGGTTGAAGTGAATTTGTCATTCCCGCGCAGGCGGGAATCCAGCGTTCAAAATACTGGATCCCCGATCGAGTCGGGGATGACAGCTAACGACGATTTCCATAGTCGTTCCGGGATCGTGCACCGGATTGATAAAGAGACTTCAGGAATTCTCCTCATCGCCAAGACGCCGGAAGCATTCGTCGAGCTGCAGCGGCAGTTTAAGGAGCGTGAGATAAAAAAAACGTACCTGGCTATCGTTCATGGCAAACTCGTGCCAGATAAAGGAGAAATCAATGCGCCCATAGACCGCCTGCCATGGAATCCGCAACGTTTTGGCATCATGCCGGGGGGGAAGGAAGCAGTCACGAGGTATAAAGTGACCGTTGTCATCCCGGCCCAAGAGCCGGGATCCAATGGAAAAAAAGACTGGATTCCGGGTCAAGCCCGGAATGACATGACCGTTGTTGAAGTGTATCCGCAGACCGGGAGGACGCATCAGATCCGGGTGCATCTCAAATATATCAATTATCCGATCGTAGGAGATTATCTTTATGCAGGGCGCAAAACCAGCCGGGATGACCGGGCAGGAGACGCCCCACGCGTCATGCTCCACGCATGGAAAATTGCTTTCGTGCATCCAGGAACGGGAAAACTACTTGCAATAGAGTCTCCGATACCGGATGATATGGAGAGGATCATACATTTCAAATCCTAAGCACTAAATCCTAAATTCTAAATAAATCCAAATATCCAAACGTACAATTCAAAACGTTTTGAATTTGAAACATTTGAATTTTGAAATTGTTTAGGATTTAGATATTAGGATTTGGGGTTTTCTGACATGGCTCCACATAATCTCTCTCTCATCACCACCTTCCTTCTTGTGTTTGCCGCGGCCATCGGCGGGGGAACACTCGCCCGGATATTCAAGCAACCGACCATTTTAGGCTACATTGCCGCAGGAGTCTTGATTGGGAATGGAGCATACGGCATCATTGATCACGCGACACTTCGGATTATTGCCGAGGTGGGAGTGACGCTTCTTCTTTTTACGCTCGGCGTCGAGTTTTCGTTTCTCCGGCTTAAAAAAGTTCTTCGTACCATCCTGGTCCCTGCGATCATTCAAATTCTTGTGACGTTTGTGCTATTTTTCATCCTTTCGATGGGGTTGGGGATAGACGCACTTCCCTCACTCTTTATGGCGGCCGCATTTTCGCTCTCCTCGACGGCCGTCGTCGTGAAAATTCTCTCCGAACGCGGAGAGCTTGAGACCATGCCGGGTGAGGTGGCGACGGGATGGTTAGTCGTCCAGGATATTGCCGTTATTCCGATCATGATCCTTCTTCCCACGATAGTGACCCTCGCGCAAAGGCCGGAAATGGGGGTCGGGGGTGCTATGGGGTCCCTTTTGGGAAGCGTGTTGATGTCTGTCATCACCATCGGTGTGGTACTCATATTAGGGAAGCAGGGGATCCCGCGGCTACTCAAGGCTGCGGCAAGCATCGGGAGCCGGGAGATTTTACTCCTCACGACGGTCGCCGTCGTATTTATCTCAAGCGTTATTTTTTATGCAACCGGACTCTCCGCTGCATTAGGAGCGTTTATCGCGGGCTTGATCATCGCGGAAACGAGCCAGAATCATGCGATATTTGCGGAAGTCCGGCCACTGCGGGATCTATTCGCCGTGGTGTTTTTCGTCACGCTCGGGATGACGGTACCGTTATCAGTCGTGGTTTCGTTTTTCCCTATCATTTTAGTTCTGCTTACGGCGGTAGTCCTCTTTAAGTGGGTCGTTGTGTATGGGCTTCTCCGGTTCGTGGGATATCATCAGAAGACCGCGTTTCTCGTAGGGTTGAGTCTGACGCAGGTGTCGGAGTTTGGGTTCGTGATTGCCGGCGTGGGTACCGCGTTTGGAGTCATTTCCGCCGATCACTATACGATATTGGTCGCCGTCACGTTCGGGACGCTTCTGGTCAGTACGCCGCTCGTTGCGTCAAGTCATGGTGTGTATTATTGGTATGCCCACCATTTGGGGAACATTTTTCCAAAATTTTTTGCGGACCGCACTATGGCTGTTTCGGGGGCTGATCAGTACCCGATAGAAAAACATATCGTGATCTGCGGATATGGCAGGGTAGGCAAGTATGTGGGGCGCGCTCTTGAAATGGCCCAAGTGCCATTCCTCGTTGTGGATTATAACCATCAGACCATCAAAACGCTTCGGGAGCGGGGGGTGAATGTGGTCTACGGAGATCCGGCAGATAAGGACGTATTAGACTACGCGCAAGTAGATTTGGCCCGCGCGATCGTCATCGCGATCCCAGACCGGCACACGCAGGAGCTCATCATTGGACATGCCCAGACCCTCAACCGCCGTATCAAAATTATCTGTCGCAGCCATCATGAGGAAGATCAGGCGAGGCTTAAATCCCTGGGAGTCACAACGATCATCCAGCCGGAATTTGAAGCCGCAGTGACCATCGTCGAGCGGTTGCTACCGGAGTTTGGCGTGTCTCCCGAAGATGTGGACGGAAAAATCAGCCGTCTCAAAATCGAGCACGGGATGGGATGAGATTAAAGAGAGTCACGTGTCGGTGGTTTGGTAAAATAAACCCGCCACTGTTGGGGTGTCAATTCCTCGCGAAGTTGTTCTTTAAGCGCTTCAACGTCTGTCCGAAGAAGTTCAAGATTATCGTAACCGTATAGTCGCATGACCCGTTGTTGTTGTTCAGGAGTTGCCTCGGAATCACATATTTCCCAATGTGTCCCAGTAAGTTTATTTGCAATGATATGCGGTCCAGGTGAAACTTCGCCCTGTGGAGTAATTGTTTTAAGAATCGCATTTCGGAGTGTTTCAGCGGGCATAGTGGATATATTAGCCAAATTTTAAGCGATGGTACTCATGAATAGACATACTTTCGACGTGGCCGTGCGAAACCTGCGGCTTAATACCAAACGAATCAATGGATATTTGATCCGCAGTAACTCCCATTTTAATCATGTTTTCCTGTAATATCTGAGCATCCTCGAAGCTCAATGCTTCCGTCACAATGCCGTCACCGCCATATCGCGCTGTTGTTTTTTCTCCAATCTGGTAAATAAGTTG
>JBBTWJ010000008.1:0-19404 GCA_038062895.1 Patescibacteria group bacterium | reverse complement strand
ACAATAGTGCAATCAGAAGTGACACATTCAGGTGCCAGTTTTGATACGCTGTCACTCACAACGTTTGTGCGGTAAGAACGGGTTATTTTGCAAATGCCAGAATTACTAAATTATTACAACCTAATTGGTCGGCATCTCTTTTAAATTTTGCAGCGCCTTCAGCTCTCTGTTTAATTAATTCTTCAAGTGTTTCATCGAGGGAAGATTTTAATGCCGGGTCCGGACCTATTTCGTCCCAATCCTCTGTTATTAGTCTCATGTATATGTTTAGTTGTATTTCGCTATCATTCCACTGCTTTTGAGCTTCGCAGGAAGTACGACCAGTTCCTTGACAGAATTCACATAGATCCATAAGTATATATAATTATATCAAATAATATCATTGGAAACCATTTTACAGAGATATTTTTTATAATGAGTAGCAAATAAATTCACGATACGCGAAGATTAAGCACTCGGGTTATCGAAATTGCACTATGGCGAGGATGACTTGTGCGATAGCCAGGATCACTTGGGAAACGGCGAGGTAGAGCATCATGCGCTGGAACCAATTCGAGTGCCACCTTTTTTCCATTCAACGGAAGTGATGAGGGGAGCGTAGATATCATGCTTGGGTTCGATGGTTAACGCGTCTATCTCTTTTTTAGACGGCGGGTGGGACACAAATGATGCGAACGGGAAATCCCGGATGAGAGCGAGGGGCGTCTGTTCATTTCCTTCACCCATGACAGTGACCGCTGCGGCGGCCAAACCATCAATCATGCTCGCTTTCGTCATACGGAGGTTGTGTCCGAATATATCCGGGGTTCCGATATAATTTTTCAGCGGCTCAATCCCGCACCAGGCAATCGCCCTGCCACGCGTCCCCCATTGGAGCGGAGCAATATGGCTGTCCGTGATGATGATACCGAGATTTTTTACCTGATGTTTGTGGCGCAGGTATTTCCAAATCATTGCCGCGGAGGCAAAGGGCTTCTTCGGCCAGAGAATGTAGTAGCCATTCCCGTTACTTTCGTCGATACCGGAATTACCGACGAGTTTGCCCACTTTGATGGTGATCATCAGATCATGGATTTGAGAAGACGGTTTATTGAGATAGAAGTCTGCTTCGTTTTTGATAAGGTCATGCTTGTCGACTGAGCCGTCGTTTTTGACGACGGATCCTTCGCAGATGCTGACAATTTTGGAGGTAACCGCGAGGATATCCCCTTCGCTAAGCTTCAGAATGTATTGATCAAGCGTGGAGAGTAAATCATCACCGGGGAGGATGGGTTTGGTTTTGACCGCGGTGACTATCATATAATCGGATTATATATCATGAGGCGAGCTGTGGTAGTATTTATTCGTAGCATTCGCATGTATTAGTAGATTGGCATCGCGAATTTTTATGAAAGATAAATACAGTGCAGTGTGGATTTCCCATTCGTCCATCAGTGATTATCTCAAGTGCCCGCGTGCCTATTATTTGCGTAACGTTTATCGGGATCCAAAAACCAATCATAAAATATCCCTTATGGCACCCGCCTTGGCCTTGGGGCAAACGGTCCATGAGGTCATAGAATCCCTCTCTGTATTGCCTGTGGAGGATCGGTTCAAAGAGCCACTTCCGGCACGGTTTGCCAAAAGTTGGGAGAAAGTATCCGGGGAGCGCGGAGGGTTTAGCAGTCCCGAAGAAGAAGCAACGTTTCGTGAGAGGGGAGAGGCGATGATTGCGTGTGTTGTCGATAACCCAGGCCCACTCCTGAAAAAAACCATCAAAATACGCCAGGAGTTACCGTATTTTTGGCTCTCGGAGGAGGAAAACATTATCCTCTGCGGCAAGATCGATTGGCTTGAGTATCTCGAGGAGACAGATAGCGTGCGTATCCTTGACTTCAAAACCGGGAAATTTGATGAGGATCCGGATTCATTGCAGCTGCCAATTTATTACCTTCTTGTAAGCGCGTGCCAGAGTAAACCCGTGAGTAGCATAAGCTATTGGTATCTCAACCGGGATCCCGAGCCGGTGATTGCGGAAGTGCCGGACAAAGAGCTGGCGCTTACACGCGTGTTGGAACTTGGGAAACGGATTGCTCTTGCCCGTAAACTCGGACGGTTTGTCTGTAAAGAAAATGATGGGTGCCGCGCATGCCGGCCGCTCGAGGCAATTGTCGCCGGAAGAGGAAAGCTCGTAGGAGTCAATGATTTTGGTCAGGATTTGTATATCTTACCCGCGTGAAGAGCGTTTGACGAGTTTGGCGACAAAGACAATCTCCCGTACTTCACCGTCGTCCGTTTCAAATTCTGTGGATCCGGTGATGCGTTGATATTCGCGTAAGTATTCCGAAAGAGAAGCATCGGACTCTTTGATCTCTGTAGCCAGTTCACTGGATTTATCGACCAGTATTTTGTTGGCAGGCGCCTTCATGAGTTCGGATTTCGTGGCTCCCCGTATTTTGGCAGCTTTTTTGGCCTCTTCATCGTGAAGTTTGTATGTGGAATCATTGGCAAGAGTACTTGCAAGCATTTCCCGGAGTTTCTTTAGCTCTGATTTATTTGTATCTATTGAGGTGATGTGTTGTTTGATCAAGCCTTCTAGGCTCGTCAGTACGGTGGGATCAGCTTGTGCTTGAGTTGAAGGTTGAGAGCTGACAATTTGCGCGTCTTGGATATCTGCCATAGAAATATACTATACGAGTGCAGGTTAGTAGAAATCAATAGGGAAGTTTATGGTATACTAATTCTCTCGTATGTGGAAACACGTCGTTGGTATTGGACTTATCGTTTCCCTTCTCGGAGTGATTGGGTTTCTGGTTGTGAGGCCCACACCGCAAAGGCAGGAAACGAATACATTACCAAGTTCAAGTCCGACACAACCGCCCGTGGATGTGTTAAGCGAGACAGTGACAGTTAGTCCAACAGACACAATTATATCGCCGGCACCCAAGACATTTGATATGAATAAATCCTATACTGCAACCCTTCACACAGCGAAGGGCGATATCACTATCATCCTTAACGCCAAGGAAACCCCCAAGACGGTCGATAATTTCGTCACGCTTGCCCGTAAGAATTTTTATGATGGTACGGTATTTCACCGCGTGCTGAAGGGATTTATGATCCAAGGCGGGGATCCGAAAGGCGACGGGACCGGTGGCCCGGGATATCAGTTTGCCGATGAGCCATTCACTGGCGAGTATGTGCAGGGGACGGTTGCTATGGCCAATGCCGGACCCAACACCAACGGCAGTCAGTTTTTCATCATGCATGCAGACAACGGTCTCCCCAAAAATTACGTTATTTTTGGGAAGGTAACGAAGGGTTTGGAAGTAGTGGATAGTATCGCCACAGCTCCAGTGACCATGAGTCCCTCCGGCGAACAGTCCAAGCCAGTCACTCCCGTGAAAGTGACTACCGTTGAGATAGTGGAGAAGTAATGCGTAAGTTTGTGTATTCTTCGGAAGTATGGTATACTGCTATGTATAGTTGGATTGAAGCAATCCATCTGCTTAAAAAGTAAAGTTTAAGAAGTGTAAGAGAAAAAACGCCTCAAGATTAGTTTTTACCCCGCGTCTTTTCCCCATTTCAGCACCTTTTTTCGTTTAAGCAGTTCTGTTTTTTCAATTTTTTATCTCTATGCAATTTAATCGACCATCATTTTCGCGTCGTGGGTTCACCGCCAACCGGGCTCGACCGATACGAAGTGTGCAGCGACACCAGCTATTGGCGGCCATCGCCCAAAGCAAAGAGGCACATGTCCCGGAGCCGGTAAGTGCGGATGTTCTCCCCGTCGCTCATGTATTTGCGGATTTCCCATTGGACCCGAAGCTGCAGGAAAATATTAAAGCCAAAGGATATGTTGCGCCCACTCCCATCCAGGATCAGACAATTCCGTCTATACTACAAGGCCGCGATATCATTGGTACCGCCCAGACCGGCACCGGAAAAACGGCCGCCTTTCTCATCCCTCTTATCCAAAAAGTTATCCAAGATCACGCCCAGCGGGTGCTCGTGGTCGCTCCTACCCGTGAACTTGCCTATCAGATTCATAAGGAACTTCGCGACTTCGCACGGGGATTTCCGATCAGGAGCGCCCTTCTTATCGGCGGCACGGGTGAATGGCGGCAGCAACAGGACTTGCATCGTGATCCGCATTTCGTCATAGCGACACCGGGGCGACTCAAGGATTTTATTGAAACAAAGCACATTCGATTATCGGGTTTCCGTAACGTCGTGTTGGACGAAGCGGACAGAATGGTCGATATTGGCTTCATCAACGATATCAAATATTTTATCTCACTCGTGCCGAAAGAACGTCAGTCGCTGTTTTTTTCGGCTACGATATCCGGACGCGTCGGAGAGGTGTTGGCAGATTTTGTGAATGATCCTGTCCGCGTTTCCGTTGGGACTCAAGAAGCGGTAGGAACCATCACGCAGGATGTTATCCGGGTTGCCAACAATCAGACGAAGGTTGATGTGCTTCATGACCTTCTCAAACAAAAGGAATTTGATAAAGTGCTCGTGTTTGGGAGAACCAAGCACGGCGTTCAGAAGCTTTCTGATGAATTGGAGAAACGTGGGGTCAGGGCCGGGGCCATACATGGGAATAAGCGCCAAAACCAACGGCAATATGTGCTCAACCAATTTGCCCGCAGCGAAATCCAGATACTCTTGGCGACGGATGTGGCTAGCCGCGGACTGGATATCCCCAACGTCTCCCATGTCATCAACTGGGATCTTCCCGAGACCATGGATGACTATACGCACCGCATCGGCCGCACCGGCAGAGCGAACAAGCAGGGTATCGCGCTCACCTTCATCGACTGACCTTCAGGGGTGTAGATAAAATCCTGGAAATAGTGTATAATGCACACATAATCCAACAATCCGGAATCAGTAATTATTCGACCAAAAATCAGCGCGATATTATCCTCGATACCGCTGATAACCTCACGCAAATAGGACAGTGGGCACGGGACTGCTATCATAAAGAACAGGGCCGGATCGGACTGTTTCTCACCCTCACCCGCAAAAATTTGAATTCTCTTCAGGGGTTTCCATTATCCAAAGCGTTTGTGCATGACTATAAAAAGTTTTGCACCGGCTTTGAGAAGCTTGAAAAAGAATACAGTACGGGTATCACGGATCATGCCGAGTGGGCGAAATGGATGATCAAATGGGGTTCCTCGCTTACCCAAAGCTCACATTTATTGTAACCCCGGGAGTATGACTCAGAAACCGATTATTTCCACAGAAGTTAATTTCTTCATTTTTTTGTAGTATAATTTCAGCATGAGAGTTCTATTGGTGGAAGATGAATCTCGATTATCAAAAGTTATAAAAAAGGGCCTCATCGAAGACGGATTTGCTGTGGACACAGCGTTTGATGGCGAAGAGGGGCTGTTTTTAGCAGGGTCAGAACCGTATGATGTCATAGTTTTAGATATTATGCTCCCAAAACTAGATGGTCTGGAAGTTTGTAGGAGATTACGAGGAAAAAATGTCAAAACGCCGATACTAATACTTACTGCGAAAACGGCTGTTGAAGATAAAGTTGCGGGGTTGGATAGCGGGGCGGATGATTTTGTCACGAAGCCATTTGCATTCATAGAACTACGGAGCCGAATTCATGCACTTTTGCGGCGCAGCGCCGGAGAGTCATCTCCGCAGCTTACGACTGCCGATCTTATTGTAGATCCTATGAAACATACAGTCACACGAGCCGGAGCAAAAATTACTCTTACCCCAAAAGAATTTTCTATTTTAGAATTACTTATACGTCATAAAGACGAAATTGTGACCCGTACGATGATCACTGAGCATGTGTGGGATTATAATTTTGAAGGCATGAGTAACGTCGTTGACGTTTTTGTTGCAAGTCTTAGAAGAAAGCTCGATAAAAAATCAACTCATAAATTGCTCCATACAATACACGGTGTAGGATATAAAATGAGTGAGTCACCATGAACACTTCGACGTCGCTCAGCATAAATACAAAAAGCGTCCGTTTTCGCTTAACCGCCCTCTATAGTAGCACGCTCATATTCTCATTGATTATTTTATTTGCGAGTTTCTACTGGGTGACCAAACGGGAGCTTTATAAGCACACTGACGTCGCACTCCAAGCCCACGCTAGCAGGATCATAAATATTTTAACGCAGGAAAAACTTCTGATTGACACACAGATGTCATCGCAATTATTGACGGAGGTTTTTAATGAAACTCCCGGAATGTTAGCCTTTGTTACGGATAATCAAGGAAGTATTCTCACTGTTTCTCAACGGATTGGCAATATCGATGATGTCGTTGCAAGGCTTTTCATCAAGATAAAGTCATCCCCTGATCCCATATTCATCAATCAGCCAGTAGGATCTGTGGAAATGCGATTTATTCTCATTCCTGTCTATACAAACGGAACACTGCGTGACGTGGTAATGATCGGTCATCCTATTGATGTTGTTGATAAATCACTAGGCTCCTTGTATGGAAGTCTAACACTTGTGTTTCTCTCGTTTGTTATTCCTACAATATTTGGTGGATATATGTTAGCCGGAAGTGCCATGCGTCCCGTTGAGGAAATCAGTCAAGAAATGGCTGAAATTAGCTCGGAAAACTTGAAACGTCGTGTGAAAACCCCTCAAACCAACGATGAAATTGAAAAGTTGGCTCATACATTTAATGGTTTACTGGACCGGTTAGAGGGTGCATTTACTCGAGAACGTCAGTTTATTGGAGATGTCGCTCACGAACTGAAGACGCCGCTTGCGACACTCAAAAGCACCATTGAAGTTGCTATATCAAAGAAGCGATCTCAATCAGAACATACACAGGTACTCAATGAGCTGTTGGTCGATGCAAATAGATTATCTGGCACTCTTACACATATTTTGGATTTGGCATGGAGTAAGGCGGATTCATATGAGAACATGAAAGATACTGTTGATATATCGCAAGTTGTCCGTGAGGTAACGGAAATTGCAGAAAAATTAGCGTATGAAAAAGATATCGCTGTCAAATCTCATGTCGAAAATCTCCTGATTATTCGAGGAAAGAAAGATAAGCTTTTCAGGGCAATCCTGAATATTGTTGATAATGCGATTAAATATAGTAAGACAAAAGGTGCTATACATATCACGCTTATAAAGAAAGCCGGTCAAGTAGTTGCTCATGTCAAAGATACTGGGATGGGCATTGCTACGGAAGACTTGCCGCATGTTTTTGACCGGTTTTACCGGGGATCAAAAACAGATAAAACAGTTGGTTCCGGTTTGGGATTATCTATCGCCCGCGCAGTCATTCATTCGTCGGGCGGAACGATTGACATCGAAAGTACTCTCGGGCGTGGTACGCTCGTCACTGTCATATTTCCTCTGGAGCGTGCAGATTCATAATTGCCTTCGAATATTCACGAAATCTTCATAATCACCTTGGTACCATTGGCTACATATGAAGAAAACTACTGTCCCCATCAAAGGCATGCATTGCCCGTCGTGCGAAATCCTCATTGAGGATGAACTGTCACAAGTGCCGGGTGTATGTAAAGTATATGTCAGTGAGAAAAAAGCAATCGCCGAAGTCTATTATGAAACAGACTCATTGGGGGTAGATCAAATTGAACAAGCAGTACTCAAGGCCGGGTATGAAGTGGGACTCAATGATAAAAAGCCTTGGTTATCAAGAAATATCACTGATTATGCGGATATATTTTATGCCGGAGTCGCCCTGTTTTTCCTCTATGTGATAGTCAATATTTTGGGTGTATCGAAATTACTGGGTGTCGGAGGTGGTCATCCCACAAGTTTAGTCACTGTCCTTATTATCGGTTTAACCGCGGGATTTTCTACCTGTATGGCGCTTATTGGAGGATTGGTTTTGGGAACGGCGACGCGATATGCCCAGAAACACCCAAATGCTACAAACAGAGAGCGGTTCACCCCACACCTATGGTTTACCGCAGGAAGAATAGTATCGTACACAGTTCTCGGTGGAATAATCGGAGGTATAGGATCATTTTTTCAATTTTCAGGATTTAGTTTGGGTCTTTTAACATTAGCTGTTGCGCTGGTCATGCTTACGCTTGGCATGCAGCTCACTGGTTTGTTCCCAAGGCTCGAAGGATTCAAACTAAGCTTACCGAAAGGTGTTGCACGATTATTTGGTATTAAAGACTTGGAGAAAAATGAATACAGTCACCAGAACTCGTTTGTAATGGGGGCAAGTACATTTTTCCTCCCCTGCGGTTTTACACAGGCGATGCAATTGTATGCCATGAGTAGTGGGAATGTATTTTCAGGCGCTATGATTATGGGTGTATTTGCCGTTGGCACGGCGCCTGGGCTTTTGGGCATCGGCGGGTTAACCTCTGTCATTCGCGGAGTTTTCGCTCAAAAATTCTTTAAATTCGCGGGAGTTGCAGTGATGGCACTGTCACTTTTTAACATCAACAATGCATTGAACCTCATAGGTTGGAATCCGGTTAATGGATTGCCCCTCGATGGCTCGGTGTTGGCAGCCGCAATAGAAAGCAATAGTGTGCTTGAGGGTGACGTACAGATTGTCCGTATGACGCAGGACGCCAGAGGATATTCACCGAATTCGTTTACGATCACCAAAGGCGTACCGGTCAAATGGATTGTCAATTCGACAGACGTTAATACGTGTGCCTCAAGCATCGTCTCGTCTCAAATCGGGGTGCGGGTAAATTTGCATCCCGGAGAAAACATCATTGAGTTTACGCCGAAGTCGACGGGAACAATTAATTTTTCCTGCATGATGGGTATGTATCGCGGCTCATTTACCGTTGTTGATAGTGTGGGTGGTGCAAAGGCTCCAAGTGTTAATGTGTTGGCAGCTCAAGCACCCGTAATTGCTGCTGCTCAACCCGATCCATCAACCAGTGGAGCGGGTGGATCATGTGGCGGTGGTGGATGCGCGTGCGGTGGAGCTAAAAAGCCCGTTGTGGAGCAAGTTGCCCCGACGGTAACCGTGAAAAATGATGTGCAAATTATCAAGACAACATATACGGCTGATGCAGATATTTCACCCAATACATTTACTGTGAAAGCCGGAGTACCTGTCCGGATGGAGATTATGGCCATTGACGACGGGTCTGGATGCATGGGATCGATTATGATTCCCCGCCTGACACAACCGGAATTTTTAGAAAAAGGGAAAACGGTCACGTTTACCTTCACACCCACAAATAGAGGGGAGTATCCCATTACCTGCTCCATGGGAGTACCGAGAGGAAAGATAAAAGTCATTTAGATACAAATTATATGAACGAACAAACAATCACTCTATCCGGTATGACTTGTGGAGCATGTATCAAACTCGTTACAAAAATCCTTTCACGGACGGAGGAGGTAAAAAACGTACTCACCGTTGATCAGGGAATTGCTAAAGTATCAGTCAATATCAAATATACAAAGGAGTCGTTTGCCAAAGTGTTTGCGGGGACGCCATATACAGTAGAAAGTGTAAGTTAACTTTTGGATAAAGGAGATATTATGAAAAAAGATATATCACTGGATGTAAGCGGAATGCATTGTCAGTCATGCGAAATGCTTATAACCGAAGAACTGAAGGCATTGCACGGGGTGAGTGATATCAGGATAAGTCAAAAAGATAGTGCTGCCCAGATGCGTATGGATCCGAAATTAGTTTCGGTTATGGAGATTCTGGACGCGGTCAAGCGCGCGGGGTATGAGGGTAAAGTGAAATCAAACGGTAATTCACATGTCGCCCAAACTGATTTGATTCGTGCAGACGCGTCCACTGTCATGAGCGGAAAACCAGTGAGGATAACAATTGAAACAACGACTGATGCGTTTCCGGCTCAGAATTTGTTATCGCTGTTTAATTTAAATAATAAAGATACGAACGTGGTTCCAACCGATATGGATCAAACTCCGCGCGTTGCAGAACCCTCTGCAGAAAAATCATCTACGAAACGAATAAAACTGGATATTTCCGGCATGCATTGTTCTTCGTGTGCAGGACTTATTGAACGGACTATTAAAAAAGTTTCCGGCGTCACGCAAGCGAATGTTAATTTTGCTGCAGAAAAAGCGAGTATCATTTTTGATGAACATGTTTCTGACTCAGCTGACCTTATTGCAGCTGTCCAAAAAGCGGGCTACAAGGCCTCAATCATAAAAGAAGGAGTATCTATAGATGAAACCGCGAAGCGATCAGCGGAAATCAGTCATTTGTTTCACTTGTTTATAAGGAGTCTCACATTGAGTCTTCCTATGATATATTTCATGTTTTTTGATTTTTTTTCTTGGATTCCTGGGAAGACATTTCTATTTCCGTATATCGGAGTCGTATCACTCATTCTCACAACTCCGGTGCAGTTTTGGATGGGCGCCGGGTTTTATAAAGGGATGTGGTCAGCCCTTCGAATGAAGACGTTTAACATGGACAGTTTGATTGCTATCGGCACATCAACTGCATATTTTTACAGCCTTTTCAATTTTATAAATTATTATATTCAGAACAAATCACTAATCGGTCTGGGTGGAGCAAAAATTCCTGAGTTGTATTTTGAAACTGCGGCATTTCTCATAACATTTGTCATACTCGGCAAATGGCTGGAAAAGAGGGCAAAAGGACAAACATCAGATGCAATAAAAAAACTCATGGGTCTACAGGCAAAAACCGCCCGCGTCATCCGAGACGGTGAAACAAGTGATATTCCGGTTGATCAAGTTCTCGTTGGAGATATTATTCTCGTTCGTCCCGGAGAAAAAATCCCTGTTGACGGAAAGCTCGTCAAAGGATCCTCTGCGGTTGACGAATCCATGGTAACAGGTGAGAGTCTGCCGGTTGAAAAACACGTTGGTGACGGAGTGGTCGGAGCAACGATTAATAAAACCGGAAGCTTTGAATTTATTGCTACCCGCGTCGGAAACGAAACAACACTCGCCCAAATTATCCGATTGATAGAGGAAGCCCAAGGATCGAAGGCGCCAATTCAGGCATTTGCGGATAAAATTTCCGCATATTTTGTTCCTGCAGTTATTGGAATTGCGGTACTTACATTTGTGGTTTGGTACTTTTTCCTAGGAAGCACGTTGGCGTTTGCACTTATGGCGTTTACCGCCGTTATTGTTATCGCCTGTCCGTGTGCGTTAGGGTTGGCAACTCCCACTGCCCTCATGGTAGGAACTGGGAAAGGCGCGCAACAAGGGATTCTCATTAAAGGTGGAGAGCCACTTGAATCCGCCTGTAAAGTTGGCGCCGTGGTGTTTGATAAAACAGGAACTCTGACTCAAGGGAAACCGGTTGTGACAGATACGGTAACGCTCAGCGAGATGGATGAAGATGATCTGATTATGATTTCAGCAAGTCTGGAAAAATCATCGGAGCACCCGCTTGCAGAGGCGATTTATGAATACTCCAAAGAAGAACAAATCGTGCTCAAAGAAATAGAAAATTTTAAAGCGATCCCTGGAAAAGGTGTGACCGGAAAAATAGGGAAAGAAACGTATTATTTTGGCAACCGAAAATTGATGATAGACCACATTGGACTTGATGTCGATCAATATGAGCGAAAGCTAGGTCGTTTAGAAGAGCAAGGAAAAACAGCAATGCTCCTTGCAACAAAGAAAAAAATTGTCGGCATCATTGCCGTTGCTGATACTGTGAAGGAAACTTCTAAAGAAGCAATAGCTGCACTCAAAAAACGTCATATTGTAGTGTATATGATTACCGGTGATAACGAGCGCACAGCAAAAGCTATTGCGTCACAAGTTGGTATAGAGAATGTATTGGCTGAAGTGCTTCCGCAGGATAAGGCGAGTGAGGTAAAAAAGATCCAAGAGAGTGGAGTTAAAGTCGCCATGGTTGGAGACGGTATTAATGATGCACCGGCGCTTGCACAGGCAGACGTTGGCATAGCAATGGGATCCGGTACTGATGTGGCTATGGAAGCCGGAGGCATAGTCATTATCAAAAATGATCTCCGTGACGTGGTGACTGCTATAGATTTATCAAAAGAAACCTTGGCGAAAATAAAGCAAAACATGTTCTTTGCCCTGTTTTATAACGTTATCGGCATTCCGATCGCTGCACGGTTGTTCATGGGAATCGGACTTGTTTTAAAACCGGAACTTGCCGGACTTGCGATGGCGTTGTCCTCTGTATCAGTTGTATCGAATTCGCTTCTTCTTAAGTATTTCCGTCCGGGGAAACGCAATTGGGTATCTGCAATCGCGCCTTTTGCGATGACTGTTGTATTTACCGCAGTATTTATTGAATTCGGTAGGCTTAGTAGTACCATGGCAGCAAGTGAAAAGCCTATGCAGGCAAAGCCAATTCAAAATGAAAAATCCATTCTTCCGTCAAAATTTCTGAAGGATCACAAAACAAAAGTAAACTTTGCAGGCAGTGCACCTAAGTTGTTTATAGAAGTATCAGAGATTCCAAAGGAATGGCAATTGAGTGAAGGGGTTGGAGTACTTGCTGATAATGAAATGATTATCGGAGCAAGAGAAGCTGCAATGATGAAGGAAGAAAAACTCATTCGCAGTGCTGCTGACGTATTACCTAATTTCTTTGGTATTGGGAGTATGAAAGTCGTCGGGATATTAAAAGAAACCGGGACGCCGATTGATACCTATCATGTCATGAATCAAAGCACATATGAACGTATACAAAGCATCGGACAGTAGTATGAAGTCAAAACAATATAGTGTTCGCTATCTTTTTCGTGCAAAAGTAGAAATTGATCGGGCGATAGAAGCTGTTAATGTAGGCAACAATCTTGGAGCACTGTGCCATACAAAAAATGCGCGTCACCTGATAGGTATTTCTGCAAGATATGTAGTAGACAATCATATCCGTACATGTGTTGGAGCTATGATGATGACAGCATCCAGTGATCGGATTGTTGATGAAGTTGTCAAATCGTACAAAATAGCTACAAAGTAAAGGAGGTTTATGAGACAAATTGTTCACACAGGATCTGACAGAACGATACTTTGGCTTATTGGTGGTTTTACAGTACTTATTTTAGTGCTCATTGGGTTTGTGGCCACAGGAGAGCAAAAAGAAGCCAAAAAGATCGGCCAGGTTGCTGCCTATCAAAGCACAGACGCGGAAAAACCAGTTGTAACTTTTGATACAGAAATAAAAAATCTTGGAAATATGAAAGTGAGCGATGAGAAGTCATCAGATTTTATAGTAAAAAATACCGGTGCTAAACCATTATCGCTTTTTAATATCAACTCATCCTGCGGCTGTACCGCAGGGGTGGTTACGATTGGCGGACAAAAAAGTCCGGAAGGAGCTATGCATTTAAAAAATTCTTGGATCGGAACGGTAAACCCGAGTGACACAGCGACAGTCACGGTTATCTACAGACCAAGCGTCATGCCGGTTAAAGGAGATGTCTCAAGATCCGTTTATGTAGAAACCAATGATCCGGCTAACGCAAAACTTACCTTCACCGTGAAAGCGTTCGTGGAATAATGCATGAATAATCTATTTTTCGGGGTTTCGCTCACGGCTGCGTTTGCAGGCGGTATGGTAGCGCTATTTGCTCCGTGTTGTATCACATTTCTTTTCCCTTCTTATTTAGGAACGATATTTAAGGAAAAAAAGCGAGTTGTTTTCCTGACCTTGATATTTGCTTTAGGGTTAGGAACCATTCTTATTCCTGTAGCTGTTGGATTTAGGTTTATCGTGTCGTTTTTTAATGATTTCCATACTACTGTGTATCTCTTGGGTGCATTGGTCATGTTTCTTATCGGGCTTATGACCCTGCTGGACATTAAAATTATGTTACCGGTGCCACATCGCGTAATGCCGGAAGCGAAAGATACAAATGTTGTTTCAACGTATATTCTTGGTGTTTTTTCGGGGATCACCTCATCGTGCTGCGCTCCGGTTCTCTTCGCCGCTTTGACGCTTTCAACGCTTTCTCCGTCACTGGCTGGCTCCCTTATCGTATCCATTGTGTACGTCATGGGCATCGTATTTCCGTTATTTTTTCTTTCACTATTTTATGAAAAAATGACAAACACATATTTGTATACCCTCAAGAAACGGGTTGAAAAACCGTTAAAGATAGTGGCTTCGTTCATTTTTATGCTGTCTGCCATCATAATTTCATATATGACCATCACAAACCGTATTCAGATGGATTCAAGCATGGAATATGGCAGATGGCTTAGAATGTTCATTTACAATTTGTCAGCGCGATTTCAGAATCCGGGATTTGATATTCTGATCATCGTTCTCATTATTACGTTTATTATTATCGCCATTCGCCAAGCCAGACGGAATGTTATTCCACCTCATGATCCTGATTGTCCCAAGTGCAAAAAATAAAAGGTATACTATTTGTATATGGATCTCTACTCTCGACATTATAAAGACAGCACCATAGTTAACGCACCACCCAAAGAGGTGTTTGCATATATTGATGACCATGAGCGGTTTTCTTCACATATGAGTAAGTCGAGTTGGATGATGGGTGGCGGCCGGATGGATACTATACTTGATGATGGGAAGGGCCAGAAAGTGGATTCTCATATCCGCCTCAAGGGTAAAGTATTTGGTGTCACTGTATTTCTTGATGAGGTTGTCTCTGTGCATGAGCCTCCCAATAAAAAGACATGGGAGACCGTTGGAGATTTGCGGCTTTATGTCATTGGTCCCTACAGGATGACCGTTGAACTGGAGGCGCGGGATGATGCTCATACACATTTACAGGTGTCCATCGAGTATGATTTACCAGATAACCATGCATGGTTGGGGCAATTATTCGGACGGTTTTACGCAAAATGGTGTGTCCGGCAAATGATAAACGGTGTTCGTGATTATTTTGTGAGTCTGCAAAGGGGGTGATATATATGGCGAAATTACCTTCGTCCCATGAACCGGTGGCTACAGCAAATGCGGCAGCCGTGACGATTGCCATCGGTTATGTCGCTTGTGCTGTATTTGTCGTCGTTGCTCCTGATTTGTCCAGAGAAATTACCAAAGCGTTGTTTCACGGCATTGAAATCAGTCAGTTTGACGGTCGAACCGCATCAATGGGTTCTTTTGTACTCGGTTTGATTTCTGCAGCAGTAGGAGCTTGGTTAGTGGGATTCGTTTTTGCATCACTGTATACATTTTTTGCGAAGAAATAATTACTGTGTGAGTGCGGCATCGATAAGTGGCTTCATCTGCTCAAATGGTAGGGCACCCGGAACCAGTTGTGTTTCTCCACTGGTATCGATAATAATGGTTCCGGGTGTTCCAGTTACTCCTTCTGTGGTTCCAGAGGTAATTTGATCTTTGACTTTTTGTGCAAATTCTCCGGTATCCAGACACGTTTTGAACTTCGTTTCATTTAATCCGAGTTCACCCGCGAGCGGGATTAACTTATCCAACGCAAAACCCGTCCCATTGGATGTCGTTCTGTCGAGAATAGCATCCACATATTTCCAGAATGCATCATTACCGCCAAGTTTAGCCGCGCATTCAGTAGCTTCAGCTTCTTTTTGAGCATTGGCGTGGAATGAAAGCGGAAAATGCCGGTATATCCACCTGACGGAATCGCCATACTCTTTCATAACTTGTTTCATGGTTGGATGGAAACGTTTACAAAATGGGCATTCCAGATCAGAATATTCCACCAGCGTGACTTTTGCAGTTTTATTGCCTCGTATATGATCCTCATTGGTAATTTCCGGTTTTTTGGCGGCTTTTTGAGTAGGTGGTTGAACCGCGACAGGGATAGTATTCGGTTGAGTAGGATTTCCCGCGATTTCTGGAGCCAACGCAGCCGCTTGAACATTTTTGCTCTCTAAGTATTGGACTTTTGTCCATAGGGAGCCCAAGAAAAATGACATGAGAACGATGAGCGTAACTAAAAACGTTGTTACATGAAACGGTTGTTGACCTGAAGCGTTTTGCATATAGGCATACCATATCAAATCAAATATGAAGATTTCGTGAATGCCGAAATGTCACATGCTCTTCATACAATCTTCATGCTTCATGCTCTATGATATAGGAAAGTATATGCGTAAAGGAGGTGATAGTTATGGAAATTGATACTGTTACAAAAAGCAAATCTAGTTCACTATTGTCGGCCAAAACCCTATGGATTTGCGTTGCAGTAGCAGGTATAGCTCTAGCGGCTGTTACTTTTTTTAAAGTTCCCGTAGGTACGATCTTTTTTGCAGGAGCTCTGCTTGCGTGTCCATTACTTCATATTTGGATGATGCGGGATGGAGGGGGACATAAGCATGGATAATGACTACGGGAATTGGCTCATGGTTCTCTTAAACATTGTTCTTTTCCTGTATTTTATCAAAAGCGCGTTTAAGCCGAGATCAAAGACAGATTGGACAACCTTCCGTTATTTTGGCGCCTTCATTGTGGCTCTATTTGCTGAAATGTACGGATTTCCTTTAACTATCTACCTTCTCACTTCATATTTCGGTAATCGGTTGAGTTTGGATTTTACCCATAACAACGGGCATATACTCAATACATTATTAGGTCTAAAGGGTGATCCGCATTTTAGTATGTTGCATATTGTCAGTTATGCTCTGATTATTGGTGGGCTTGTTCTTCTAGGTAAAGCTTGGGAAGTACTGTATAAAGCTGTCAGACAGCACAGGCTTGCCACGACCAGTGTGTATGCGTATATCCGACATCCTCAGTACCTGGCATTTATTCTCATTATTTTTGGCTTTCTTGTACAATGGCCGACACTCGTCACGCTTCTTATGGCTCCTATCCTCATTTTTCGATATGTACGACTTGCCAGAACCGAGGAAAAGGAAATGCTCGAGCAGTTCGGCACGACATACTCCAAGTATCTGCGGAAAACCCCGGGTTATTTTCCCTCCGTTAAAAAATTAATTACTAAGCTCAACACCACGAAATTTTTTCATGCATAGTGCATAATGATGGTAGAGAAATAATAGTATAAATATGACGATGTACACATGTCAGATGCATCCTGAAGTGCAGCAAGATAAACCAGGGCAATGTCCCAAGTGTGGGATGACGTTAGTACCGGGAAAAAAGTTTGAAGCAAAAGCCCCCAATCACAGTGCTATGAAACATGGAGATCATGCCATGAAGCCAGTTTCTGGAATGCCTGTCCGCCGGAGTCTTGGCGTAGGTGGATCCTGGTGGGAAAAATTCAAAATGAGTATGACCATGACCATGGGAATGGACCACACGGGTCTTGCAGGGCGGGAAATGGCAAAACTCATGGAAGAAGATATCCGTAATAAATTTTTCTTTTCTTTTTTGCTGACCATACCAATCCTCGCCTATTCTATGGGGAGGATGCTGTTGGGATGGAATTTACCAACGCCTATTCCAGTTCATTGGTTACTATTTTTTCTCACAACTCCGGTCTTTTTCTACGGAGGCTGGTTATTTTTCTATTCTTCATATTTTGAATTGAAAACCGGACGGCTGGGTATGTCTGTACTTATTGCGGTCGGCATCACTGCAGCGTATGCATTCAGCGTTGTGCTGACGTTTCTTGGAAACGGTGAGTCATTTTATGAAGCAGCAGCAATGCTCATTGCGTTTGTACTTTTCGGTCACTGGATGGAAATGAAATCGAGACGCGGCACTACAAATGCGTTACAAGCACTTTTCGATTTAGTTCCTCCGCAGGCGAGAGTCATCCGTGACGGAAAAGAACAAATGATTCTTACAGCCGATGTAAAATTAGGTGATGTCATTGTTCTCAAACCCGGTGACAAAGTACCTGTCGATGGAGAGATTATTGAAGGTGAAACAGCCATTGATGAGTCGCTCGTTACCGGAGAATCTCTGCCAGTTGCCAAAAGTGTCGGTGACAAAGTCATCGGAGGATCTATCAATACTTCGGGATCAGTCCAGTTTAAAGCTACCAAAATCGGTGAAGATACGGCGCTTGCACAAATTGTCAAAATGGTTGAGACTGCCCAAAATTCCAAAGCACCGGGACAGAAAATCGCTGATCAATTCGCTAAATATTTAGTTATTGTGGCTGTGGGCGGTGGACTTTTGACCTTTATTGTATGGTTTTTCATTCTTGGACAGCCTTTGCTGTTTGCGCTTACTTTCGCTATTTCGACAGTAGTTATCGCCTGTCCAGATGCTTTAGGCCTAGCTACTCCTACTGCAGTTGCTGTAGGCACCGGATTGGGAGCGAAACACAATATACTCATTAAAGATGCCCCGACACTCGAACAGCTCTCAAAAATTCAAGCGGTCGTGATGGATAAAACCGGTACTTTGACCGAGGGTAAACCAAAGATTACCGATGTAGTAGCCTCCAAAGGATTTGCAGAGAATGACATTATTGCTCTTGATGCCGCAGCCGAAGCAAAATCATCTCACCCCTTGAGTTTGGCAGTTTTAGAGGATGCCAAAAAAAGAAACGTCAGCGTTTCGACCAAGGTTGAAAAGTTCAAAAACTTAGCAGGTCACGGAGTTGAAGCGATCGTTGATGGAACGCATGTGCTCGTCGGTACTGTGAGACTCATGAATGACTGGAAAGTTGATATTGAACCTCTTCAAAAAGATATTGACCGGCTACTGTCAGAAGGAAAAACTATTATGGTCTTGGCGGTTGACAAGAAAGTCGCGGGCGTTGCAGCTGCTTCTGATCCCATCAAAGAAAACGCAAAAAAAGCAGTTACTCGGATGAAAGAACTTGGACTTGAGATCGCCATGATTACCGGTGATAATAAAAACACCGCTGAAACGATTGGAAAACAATTAGGAATTGACAGGATATTTTCTGAAGTATTGCCTGAAGATAAGTCTTCATACGTTCAGAAATTGCAAAAGGAAGGTAAATTTGTCGCCATGGTGGGAGACGGGGTCAATGATGCTCCAGCGCTTGCTCAAGCGGATATTGGTATTGCCATCGGTGCTGGCACCGATGTGGCCATAGAAACCGCCAACGTAGTCCTCATGAAGTCTGATCCGGCAGATGTGCTGAGGGCAATTAAACTTTCAAAGGCGACTGTGCGTAAAATGAAGCAAAATCTTTTTTGGGCATCGATTTATAATTTATTGGCTATTCCAGTGGCCGCAGGTGTTCTCTATCCTGCATACAATATTTCACTTCGACCGGAAGTGTCAGCTCTTCTCATGAGTGTTTCTTCAATTATCGTAGCTACGAATGCAGTTCTCTTAAACAGAGCTGAAAAGGAATTGGTGTCCATCTAATAAAACAGAGTACCCCGTGCCGGATTGCCGCGAGTACGCGGCACTCACCAGCGCTAATGCTCACTGCGTATCGCAAAGCGCTGGACGGCGAACCGGCGGTTAATGGGCTGTCCCAGTACCATCTTGCTGCGTAATCACAGCATAGATGTACGGGATCCCGTACTTTACGGCGCTTCTAAAGGACAGCGTATCAAAACTGGCACCTGAATGTGTCACTTCTGATTGCACTATTGT
>JBBTWJ010000007.1:15256-52841 GCA_038062895.1 Patescibacteria group bacterium | reverse complement strand
TTGATTTACCGCCATTATTTTAACGGTCAGGTGCCGTTTTTGATACGCTACTGTTTTTGGTCGGGGTGGGCAGATTTGAACTGCCGGCCTCTTCGTCCCGAACGAAGCGCGCTACCAACTGCGCTACACCCCGATACTCGACTAAAACGTATTGTAGCAAAGTAGAAAGAATTAGGATATAATCACCAATATGAATCTTCACCTTACACGGTCCAATGAGCCTCTCCCCCCGCCTCCCATCGACGTCGTACTCGCTTCACAATCCGTCGGAAGAAAGACGCTTCTTGAAAAAATGGGCCTCCGGTTCCGCGTCGCCCATACGAGGCTGGATGAGGACGCCATCACTCACGCCGACCCCATGACCATGATCAAAAAACGGGCGGTCGCCAAAGCTGATGAAGTCACCAAACACCCTAGGGTCTACACGCTTTCAGAAGAACACCGAAGCCTCGTGATTGCCGCAGACAGCATGGCCATTGTAGGCAAAAAGACCTTTGGGAAATCGAAGGACCGCGACGATGCCCGCGCCATCCTCAAGTCTCTCATGGGCCGCGTCCACATCTTTGCAACTGCGACCGTCATCACCTACTACGAAGGACACGTGGTCAAACAAAAATGGGAAAAAGTCACCCAAACACGCGTCACAATGAAGAAACTGTCGACTCCGGAGCTCGAGAGCTACGTCACCCGCTATGACTTTACGCGATTTGCGGCAGGCTACGCTCTCAATGAAACACCATGGGATCTGATCACCAAAATCGACGGAAGCTATACGAATGTGATTGGCTTGCCCTTTGAAGTATTGTTGCCTATTCTCCGCAAACTCGAAATTATTCTTTAAAAAGTTCCCCCGCTCCAAACAGCAATCCGATTTCTTTTTGCGCGGCCTCGACACTGTCAGACCGGTGGACGACGTTGTGAGGCTTATCAACACCGAAGTCTTTTCGAATCGTTCCCGCCGGTGCTTCAGCAGGATCGGTCGGACCGCAAATCCCGAACACCTTCTCAACCGCCCCTTCGCCTGAAAGAACGATTGCCACAACCGGTGTACTCATCATCTGTTCGCAGAGGCTCGGAAAAAACGGCTTATCTTTGTGGTGGGCGTACCAGATTTCGAGGATTTCCTTCGTCAATCGTACCATTTTAAGGGCTACCAAAGAGAGGCCCGCCCGCTCGAAACGGTCAATCACCTGCCCCACGACTTTTTTGGCAAATCCATCCGGTTTGATGAGAACTACTGTTTGTTCGATCATAGTATCTATACTACTCACTCAAAACGCAAAACTCAAATGTCAAAACTACAACTTAGAGATGAAGAAGTTTTCCCAACTTCTCATCCCGCTTCCTATTCCACACGAGCGCCATATTGAGCGTATTGGTAAGAAAATACTTTTTAATCAAAGCATTAATGTGTTGTTTTGTTACACTTTCTAACTTTTTGATATAGTCCTCAATCGTTAATACCGGCATACCGTAAAGTTCCTGCCGGCCGTACCACTCGGTGAAAAACTCCGGATCCTCGGATTTGAACGCGAGCACTGTCTTGATGCGCTTTTTGGCAATGTTGATTTCTTCCTGCGTGACGCCTTTTTCTGCTGCCTTGGATAGTTCTACAAGAATAGCTTTGGTTGCCTCCTCGACTTTTTCCGTCGCAACTCCTGCATAAATACTCCAATACCCCACGTCCGCCCAACTGTCTGCCCCGCTTCGGATCGCATAACACAAGCCCCGTTTCTCACGAATCTCTTTAAACAATCGCGAGGTGAAGCCAACGCCCAGGATGAGATTAAGGAGGCTCCACCCGAACCGGTCCTCACTCCCGCGCGCAAACGTCCGCAGGCCGATCGTCAGATGCGCTTGACTGGCATCCGGCTTGGTGACTACTTCAAGCTTCGGTTGATCCTGATTATCAACAACAATCCGAAAATCTTCGTTCTCACTGGTCTTCCTTTTGCTGCTGGTCTTGCTCGTGTTGCTCTTTTTCAACCCTCCAAACCACTCCTCGACTTTTTCTATAACTTTTGAGATCTGCGTTGTGGTTTTGAGCTTTGAGCTTTGAGCTTTGAGCTTCTCGCCGAGATTTCCGGCGAGAACAACCACCATCCTCTCGGGGCTATACCACCGGTCGTGGTAGCTTCGCAAGGTACTACCTTGCGAGGCTAAAAGGCTGTCGCGCTCGCCGATGACGCGCATGCCCAGCGTTGAAGAGGGATAAAACATACTATGGAATACTTCCCCCACCTTATTTGCCGGCTCATCCTCATACCGCTTCATCTCCTCGAGAATCACATCCCGTTCTTTATCGATATGTTTCTGCTCAAGTAAAGGCTTCGTAGCAAGCTCTTTATTTAGCTCTAGCGCTTGACTCCAATCAGTGCTAAGAACTTTGTTGTGATAATTGGTGATATCGATATCCGTATAGGCATTCTGGAGTCCCCCGATCCGTTCGATGAAGTTGACGTCCTCGGTCGTGGGATACTTCTTGGTGCCTTTGAAGACCATGTGCTCCAGGAAGTGGCTCACACCATTAATAGATCGTGTCTCGTAGCGGCTCCCGACGCCCACCATGACCGCCGTGGCGACGGAATTGACACCATTTAACGGGACAAGGATCAGCCGGAGGCCATTGGGGAGGGTATGTTTGGTGTATGGTGGGTTAGACATGAGGATTCTATCCTACCAAAATCCCGTGGCATTTTCGAGGATCAAAAAATTGAAGCTTATCCCCATCCTTCTTTAGAATGAGTTATTGACTCTATTCCAAGCTTAGCTGCCCGCCCGTCCCGCGCGCGAAGCGCTGTGTCAACTGCTGCGATAAAATCATCTTCAACGTTTCCATTCGCAACCTTTCCAGTTTCCGCATCAAAATGGATTTGATTCTGATCAATATGGTTCCCAGAGGCAGCAACGAACCCCACATCCACATTAAGTGCTTGACATTCAAGTTCTTTTGCAAAATCATTCATAGGAAATTCAGCTTCATCCGGAGCTAATCCAGTTCCCAAGCTTCCTCCGTGCACCACGATGTCCCAAGGAGTCCCATCTATATTCCATATCGCTTCCAACTGCTCTTCAGGTGTCCTTGCTATACGTACGACCCGATGCCCGTGTTTCTTTAAAATATGGGACCAAACTGTGATGAATACAGCATCATCTTCAACAATGAGAACATTCGCCATACTTTTGCCTCCTCTAATCCGCCTATTCTATGCCGCTCCTCATGAATTGTCAAATTATCAAATTCGCTCACACAATGAACTATCTATTGCTTTCCATATCAAACTCTGCTAATCTCTCTTCTCATGACAGCAATTGACCACGTAGAATGCCTCAATATTCACATGAGTACTTCCGAGTATGGCGACGAACCGGATCTTTTGGGCGCCGAGCTCAAAATCGAGCCTCCGCCAGACGCTAACTTCGTGACAAACTGCTGCCTCAACTGCCAGATCCACCGGTCAAATACAGATGGTCCGACGGATCAAGAGTGCTCCGGCCTAGGTGGAGAATTTGGCAACATCGTGGTTGTCTGGGTCGAAGATGTCCGAGAGACAGTGCCCATTCAACAATCAACGAAGTTTCGTGAAGCGCTTAAAAATCGCCCCTGCAGCATAAATCAATCTGACATGGCCGTCACCGCTATTGAGGAGTTTATCACGCCAACAAATTTCAAGCCTTTAATGTAAAACCTGCGCCGGATACGCCAGGCTCCCAATAATTAACCCACAATAATTGGCCCTCAAGTGTACACCACTCCGCACCATCACCACACATCCTCAATCGCTCTATACTACACTACTACGTAGCAGCGTAGTGCTGTTTCAACACTAAAATAACTCCGGTCCATGCAGTGCATATAATGGGATAATAATCGAGAAGAAAAATAGTGAGTGGATTACTTTTTAGAGGATTTTTCCATCTCATAGACCCAGGAGAATCCAAATTCCGGCAGGACGAATTGGCGATGGGCATGGGTGATGCGAAGGCCCGCGCGACGCACGAGCGTCTCCATCGTCTTGCGATCGTGAAAATTATGGACGTGCAGGGCATGGGCTTCCCGCCACGCAGCGACGAGATTCCATCCATGCCGTGCAAGTGACCCAAAGAGCGCGCCCTCTGCTTTCGTGACGTGGGGCGACGGGACGATGTGGAGCATTTTTCCCTTTTTAGAAAGCACCCGTGCCATTTCCTTCATGGCGCCGCCAATATCCGGAATGTGCTCAAGCGTATGGACCGATACGATCCGGTCCATAGATCCGGACCGGTAGGGCAACTTCGCGGCATCCCCCACGACCAGGGTAACGCCTGCAACCTTTAGCACGTCCAAAATACTCGGATTAATGTCCATGCCATAGACCCGCTTACCCGTCCGCGCTTTCATGTGCCGGGTCAGCCATCCATCGGCAGCCCCGATCTCCAAAACCGTGAGGGTAGATCCCATCGGCAGCCATTGGTCTACGAAGTCCACATATATCTTTGGCAGCCGTCTATGCGAGAGAATTCTTGCGTACATCTGATCGTAAAGGGTGATTGTAGACATAGAGGAAGTATATATCCAAGCGGTTAATAGTGGTAGATCTGCCCCTCACCTGCGCCTGCGCCAGAATTCATATCGTTCGTCCCAGCTTGCTCTGCTAAATATTGTGCAATTGCAGCCCGGTAGTCTGCGATTTTTGCATCACCCACTTGGTGTAATTCTCTATATTGTGTATCCGACCAACCCTCAAGTTCTTTCACACCGTTCGGCGTAATCATCCACTCTTTTTCATGTCCAAAAGTGCCCAACTCAAGCATATATCCATATTCCCGTAACAACCCATCTACCAGAGTACGATAAAGCTGAGGATGGTGATTTCCTTCAAGTATTTCTTGCATCCGTTCAGTCATATCTTTAACTATATCATATCCTATCATCCCCGCGCCATGACAGGATTATCGTATCTCCTGTCTCTTGACACCCGTCCCCTGACCCATGAAACTGGAATGAGGTCTGGTAGCCGAACTCACTTTGCTATTTGCTATTTGCTATTTAATCTTTAATATTAATGTATGTCCCCTGATGATGTTCGCCAGCAGATTGAACTCAAAGTCGTCGAGCTTCTCCGCAGTGCGGTTTCGGAAGGCACGATGACGGAGGAACGCAGCCAAAAGGTCGCCCAGGTGGTCTTGGAATTTCTCCAACCCGGCATGAGTTGGCAAGCGCTCTACAAGGCGATCCCGAAGCTGGATGACGCAGCCCAGGAGATCTCGCCCATCATTGTTCCCTATCTCCGAGAATACGAGGACAAAGTCGCCCAGGCAGCAGAAGTGACGGTGCGGGAGTTCATCCGGCAAGGCAAGTACGATGCAGCGGTTAAGCTCTCCGAGCGCGTCATCGCCCAGGACGTCGATCTCGTCTGGCAGGCATCGGCCAAACCCACAACAACACCTTCTTGACACCCATTACAGAATCATTATAGAATCATAACATGAGACAACTGATTGCCGACGAAAAGTTCACCAATATCCAGCGCGCACAAGCGGGCTTAACCAAACTCTTTGAAGAAGCCAGAAAATCCATGAGCTTCTATCGCGTCATGAAAAACGACACGCCGCTCGGGGTCCTGGTCCCCAACGAGATGTGGGAGGATTTCGTGGAGGATATGGAGGCCCTTTCCTCTCCGCGGTATCTGGCGGGCATTGCTAAATCCAGACGGGAAAAGGGTGGCATCAACATGGAACAGCTCAAAAAGAAATATAATATTACATGAACTATCTCTTCCGTCCATCTGCGGAAAAACAATTTGCCAAGCTCAATAGCCAGACACAGTCAACGATTGCCAAAAAACTTTCCTTCTTTGCCTCAATGCCCAATCCACTCTCCTACGCTAAACGCTTGAAACACTTTGAGTCCGGTCAATATCGCTTCCGCATTGGCGACTGGCGCGTCGCTTTTGATGTGCAAGAACAAACAATTGTCATTCTCGCCATCGGCCACCGAAGTGAAATATATAGGGAATAATAAACCTAGCTTCGCAAGGCCAGGCCTTGCGAAGCTAAACGCTAAATATCCAACAAGAACAAACTCGTGCTATTATCGGCATATGGCAAAAAGTGAAGTCAAATGGTGGGAATCTATCCAGGAACCAAACCTTTGGTGGCATCACCAAAAACATCTCATTCCCGTATTTCAACTCACCGAACCATCCCGTGAGCCACTATTTGTCTATGCTTCACCAAAACAAAATGTGGGGGGGGGTAGATGTTACCTATTTACGAACTGAGGTCAGTCATGGATTGTATATAACATATCCGGAGGTTCCGATAGTAAATTTACAAAGTGGTACAATCGAATATATGACGATAACGAATCAGATAGTATCTGTACAAGTAGAATTTGTTGGATTTATGGATGATAAAAATCTTCAAGATAAAGCGTGGTCGCAATGGTTGTAACTATATCTCAAACCCCATCATACTTTTCTCTCTGATCTGCTACCTATCACTTTGATAGAGTTTTGCATACAAACATCATCCTTGACACGCACTTCTAATCGCTCCAAACTGGATAGTAATGCCAGGTAGTAGAAATTCGACCGTCCCGCTTTGCGGGACGAAATACTCCCCTAGCAGAATATAAAAACCTGGTTATCTGTACAAAATTCGATTACCTCAAAGAATACAGTCTTGGGAGTTGTCGAATTTTCACTACCTGGAATGGACCTCCACGATTTCCTCAACACGTTAGTAAACGATAAACTCGCCGGAGCGTCGATGGAAGAAGCGCAAGTTGCTGACATGGTCGCGAGTCTGACCGATCGGCTCAATAAATTTATTACCCTCAATGTGCTCACCGAGCTTGCGACCAAAGACACGGCACTCCTCACGAAATTTCAGACACTCGCCAAAGGCAACACCACGCCGGAAGCCATCCAGAGCTTCGTGGAAAAAGAAATCCCGGACGGAGCCGCATTCCTGGCCAAAGTTCTGACCGATTTCCGGACACTGTATCTGGGATAATTATGCCAGGTAGTAGAAACTCGACGCAAAATTTTACACAATCATCATGAGCAATATATACCTTAAGCAAATAAAAAATCCGATGTATCAATATAGCTAAATCTAGAAAATTTTGCTTCCTCGCAAAAAGCGAGGAGTCGAGTTTTCACTACCTGGTATGCCCGAACCCATAGCACCCGCTGAACTTCCGGAAATCAAGCGCCTGACCATTGGCGAGACGCCGGTGTATCTCAAATCCCCGCTGGAAGTGAACGGCCAACAAATTACCGAGGTGACGATCAAAGGAGCTTCTACACGCGGGAAAGACGGATTGGAGAGTAGCGTCCTCCTTCTTCAAGATTTGAGTCACCGGCGCGGCGAGGAGGGACAAAAATTTATCAAGCCGTTAACGAATGTGTCTGCCATGGAGGAGGTTGACTGGAATAAAGTCGGCGGCCTCCAGTATACGATGCCGGATGGCTCAATCCACACAATCACGAAAGATCAGCTGTCATTGGAAAAACCCACAACGGACACATTCGTCAAATCAGACTCATTAGACCCATCCACCATCGCACCCGCACCGGATCTGTCCCCGGTAGTCCCGCCAAACGAGACGAGAGCGGAGCCCAAGCTCGCCCGGTCAATTCTGGAAACCTATTCCGGCGAACCCACCACGCTCACAATCGTGGGACTCAAAGCCTACGAAACACGCTCCCATGATCTCGCGGATAAAGCCATGCAGCTCAAAACGAGCCTTGGCGAACGGATTTGGAAGCAAGGCATTGGTCCGGCGTACTTTCACGAACAGGCACGACAATATTATGATCAGATGCTCAAAGCCGCCCAATCCCCCTTTGCCGAACAAAGTATCAAAATCGCGGAGGCCGCAGGAATAAACCGGTATCAGGAACTGCTGAAAAACAAAAATTTTCTGACCCGCCCGACCCGCCAATTTATCGAATGGATGAAGGACACGCTTGGCGTCCAAACATTATCCCAGAAATTTGCTCTCGAGGAAATCGCCCACATGCGCGAGACGGGAGAAATCAAGGAACGCGAAACCTTTGATCGGGAAGCGGGTGCCATCCGCAAACGCTTCGAACAGGATGTCGATATCCAGGACCAGTTTATCCGTGGCTCTCTTGGAGAAAAACTGACCATTCTCAATTCCAATGATGCGACCTATAAACCATTGGTCGATGTCGTCAAACGATTAGTGAAGGATTACGCGACCGGTGATATCGCCACCAAAAAAGATTTTGACAAAGTGACCGACCAACTCTTTCAGAAGCACCTGAAAACGGCGAGGCGCGATGTCTTCGACCAGGCAGAGCTTTACACCTCATCGCTGTTTGAGGTTGCCGAAAATCTTCGTGCTAAAGCCAGTCACGAAGGGGGCCTGGCTGCCATAGATGCACAATTGGAATCCATGCAGGTACGGCTTGGAATGGGCGTCATGGGTGAGGCGACCGCCCTTGTGCCAAGCGATGTAGAAAAAGGGACAAAGGCAGTCGTCCGCGCCGTGGATTGGATGGAGAAAAAAGGCATCATCGGGCCGTTTGCGTTTAATGAAGCGACGGTTGCCTCGGCCGTTGCATTGTCTTTATCGTTATCATTTCTCCCCCGCATGGGACTTTCGACCCTCGCCAACGGCGTATTCACTCTTGGCGGAGGAGCGGCCGTCGGAGGAATTTTTGCAGGACTACGTGAATACCGCAACCTGGAAAAGGAATACCTGACACACATCCGCGAACGAGAGGCAGGACTCACCTTCTCTCCTGATGCTAAACGCCGGGCCTGGATGGAAAAGTTTTTTGTGGGCCAGCGCAGTAGCGATGATCTCATCACCGGCATCCGAAGTTCTATCTACCAAGCTGATGGGACAACGCTTAAAGATTCATTGACCACCGATGAACTTCGGATGAGCATGGCCAACCTCGCCGATGCCAAGGCAAGGAAAGCCCTCTCTACCCGGCAGCATGAACGCAACCGCCAGCGCGTCGGCATGATTCAGTTTTCCGGCAAAGAGAATATCGAAACCCAACGTACTGCGCTTGATCTCACGATCGCCCAAGCAGAAAAGGACATCACGACCTACCTTGCAGCTCACTCAGAAGTGACAGGGTTGAACCCTGTCAATAGTTCAGTGGGTGAATTTATCACCGACCTCACTTCCGCCCAAACTAGAATCCTCAATGAAGGCGTGAGCAGGGTGACGGGACTTGATGACCCGATCAAACTAACGCTTAATCTATTAGACCAATACAATCCGGAGGTAGAAATTATGCGCCGGCGGTTCCCGCTCTTGGGGCCGGAGGCTAAAACGGGTAAGAAAGCCCAGGGACTGGAGGAAATCTTCAATGAATTCCGCACTGCTGCCCGCGGCGAAGCCGTCAAAAAAGGTCTCCAGGTGGGCCTGACGAGTGCAGCGCTGGGCTTTGTGGCGCGGGAAGTCATGCAGGGAGGATTAGAAGTTGGCGCAAAGGCTATCACAAAGGCTCCGGAATTTATGCCACCCACCCACATCGGAAACGCGGACTTTCAATTTTCCAGTAATCTCCATCTGAACGGAGTCAATCTTGTGGATGCCAAAGGAAATACGGTCATAGAAAAATTTAATGAAATCCTTACAAATCCAAATCATGCGGCGTATATCAAGGACGGTATTCTGACTCAAGAAGGTAAAGATTTACTCATCAAACAAGCACACGAATACAAGCTTGATTTCCCTGATGCCATCAAAACAACCTTCGCATTTTCCGGGCAGACCCATTCCCTTGCTGATCCAGCTGGGGTACAAAGCATTCTCGCTCCCAAAGAACTTCACTGGGATATTACTCCGGAGGGCAGACAACTTATTTTGGATGCCAAAGATGCTCACGGCGACGCGATAAAACAAATTCTTTATAGCCAACAAGGTACGCCTGATGCCAATGGTCCGTCGCTTTTTGAAATCGTGAAAGATCATCCAACCCTTGCATTTACTCCGGAAGAACAGAGCCAGAATATTGCCCGTCTCCATGAAGCAACGCTCAATTCGCTGCCAACGGTGACCAACGCCGCAGGAGAGCGACTCCCCGTCAATGCCATGATTCCTGAGGGCATGAATCTTCTGGAGACGAAAACCGGTTCCGGTCTCTTTGACCTCGTTGACACCCAGGGCAAACACCTGTTGACCAATATTGAGATTGATAAATTCGGCGCTATCCAGAACGTCGATGCGCTCAACGCCAACAACCTTGGTCTCCATGTCTCACTCGATCGACTCCCTGCCGTTGCCGGCGGGCCGGAAGTTGGAGCGGGGGTCAGCGGTACGTTTGATAAGGCTGTCGCAGATATGGGATCTACTCCCAACGAACACGGGGTCTGGAACTGGATGCTTGAAACCATGCAGGCAGATAAAAACGTTAAGCATCTGATGCCGGCGACCAATCTCACTAAGAATCTCTTCCGGGGTTATGAAGAAAACATGGTAGATAAAGCCAACGTCTTTCTCAATGGTAAAGCCGTCGAGCACGCAGCCAACCTCCCCTACGGAGCCATGGGCACCGGCTACGAATTTCATGAGCTCCCCAAATCGTTATTTTTTGACCAAGCCCTCCCCAACGGTAAAATCCCGCTCGTGGAACTGGGAAAGATCATGGATAAGGCAATCGACCTAAAAGAAATCCAAAACGTCGATCTTGCCAAACTTGCTGCAGACCATAACGCTAGTGAGCTCCTCAAAGCCGGGCTATCCGCCAAAGAAGCCGATGTGTTGGCCGCGGCCTACCAGATCGGACGGGTGGGCAACGTGGCAACAGAAGCACAAGTCAAAATGTTTATGGAGTATATGGGTGGGGCAGGCGGAGAACGGGTTAACGGCTTGACCCTCTTCCGTCCGGTCATTGAACAAGTCACGACGAGCACAGTCCCCGCCTCCATCACCGGAATTTCCGGAGAACACGTCACCAATCTCATTGCCCTCCATGAGGGCATTGCCGTCCCGGAGCTTCCCTACGCGCCCTATACCCTCCTCTGGCGCACTCCGCTGGAGGCTCCAACTCTTCACACCATGCCGGGGATCACCCCACCGGATTTTTCCCCGCCAGAATATTTTACTTATGGCGGAGAACAAGTGTTCTTGACCAAAAACGAATATGAAGACCGTCGTTCTCCCACGCTTGCTGACAGCGGAGTGAAACTCAACCAACAGGAAGAACTATCCTGGTATCTTTCCACACTGACGGAGGAAGACCGTGCCCATCTGGACGTCCTTCTTTCCCAATACAACAGTCCCGTACCCGACTCGATCAAAGCGGTGGTCGCAATACCAGCCAACAAAGAAGGACAAAATATCTATACCACCCTTATGCAGTATGCTAAACAAAAAGATCTTAAAGATGCGCCGCTTGATCCCAGTACCTACCAAATGGTGATCTATGATAACCGCGTAAAAGGCAGCACAGCCGACGCGACACGGGCTGAAGTCATGCGGTTTAAAAACGAACACCCGGAAATGAATATTGTGTATCTTGAACATATCTTGGATCAGAAACCAACTATTGGACGGATCCGCCGGAATCTCACCAACAGCATCCTTAAACGCATGGAGCAGAGAAATCCCTCGCTCCCATCGGTTGCAATCATCAGCAATGACGCCGATAGTGTGAATATTCCGGACAGATATGTGGCAACGGTCATGGATACCTTTAACCATAACGCGCGCCTGGATGCCATCACCGGCCGGTACGATTTCCCCCAGGAAGTCTATAAAAATTATCCGGTACTTTTTGCGACAGAACGGGCATGGCAGCTCATGGACGCGATCGTCCGGCATAATGAGCAATCAGGCGTACCACAACTCATGGGAGCTAACAGCGCCGTCCACTCGGGTACTCTGGCCGCAATCGGCGGATACAATCCCAAATCAACACTTGGCGAGGATCTGGAGGTTGGATGGATGATCCAGGCCGCCCGAAAGTCCGATCCCACACGGTTTCATTTTTCCAATGCACTCAAATTGGAGACTGACCCCCGACGGGCAATCTATAAATATCTCCAAGGAGCAGGACTTTTGGACCGGTACACGGACTTTGCCGATAATACCGATATCCGTGGCTTGAGTTGGCAGGAAATGGCGACCCGGGCCGAGGAGGCATACTCACGCGAGAAACTCGCTGAAAGCCTCAGCAGAATGCGCAATGAACTCTATCCGTGGCTCAAAAAATCAAATCCCGAAGCGCTGGACCGCTACTTCAAACGCGCGATGGACTTTTTGGGAATCACGTTTGAAATTGATAATGAAAAAGTAATGATCACCGATGACAGTGTACTTCGTGCCGGTATCAATGCAAATCTCACGCCCGAACAAGTGGTGAAAAACGAAGCAACACTTCCGCCACCCAAGCCATCGGTCCCGGAAGCCTCTGCGCTCTGAATCAATTTTAGCTTCGCAAGGCATTGCCTTGCGAAGCTGGTTTTTTCCCAAGCTAATTATCTCATTATCATTCACCATCAATGCCAGCATTCCCCACAATTCTTACCGTATCTTCCTCATCCACATCCTCGACAAACGCCTGGTATGACGTGACGCCCTTTTTGCCAAACTGATTAAGTATTTCCTTCGGTTTCACCCATCGGGTTTGCCTAAACGCCAAATAATCCCGATACGAACTATATTCCCAGCTTCGCAAGGCGAGGCCTTGCGAAGCTGGTTTTTTCCCATGATAAACGGACTTAGGATTTCGATGAATATAACGAGTAAGATGCAAGAGCTGCTCGTCCCTACCTATAAGCACCGCTTTATACACACCCTGAAACATCGGACCCACACGTTTATATTTTTTGTTGAAATACATCGTATACCGAGTACCCAAAGAATTGAGGAATCGATCAATCGTATCCTTGTCTTTCTGATGTACGAGTAAATGAAAATGATTGGGCATGAGGCAATAGGCAAGAAGGTCAAGGTCATCATTAAAATTGTTAAGACGAAGGAGTTTGCTCGCTTTATCCTTCTCGCGCCATGAAGCACTAGAATCTAAAATAGTGGCTCGAAGTTTCACTTCGTCTTTAGGCTCGAGATATGTTTTTAAATAGGAAAGAAATACACCATAATCCTGATCGTCTTTAAAAATTTTCTGCTTCTCGACTCCTCTATTGTAGAGATGATAATACCCATTCTCCACAAATTCTTTTATCGTATGCTTGGCTGGCATATGAATATAGTATAGTGGGAAAATATCAGCTTCGCAAGGCAATGCCTTGCGAAGCTAAATATCATATACTCAATTTTATTAATCATTGTGCTATGATTTATCCGTATGCCGGAAACTGTTGATCAACCGCTGACGCCCCCTCCCCAAGAATCCTCTCCGGCGTCCCGCGTCATCACGCGCATCAAAAACGCGATCCATGTGCATACTCCCGAAGGACGACGGGAAGAATACCGGGAAAAATGGAGCCATGTACTGGAAGGCGCCAAAGGCCTCCCCCGCTTTGAACTGGAGAGAAGAATTGGTCAAGAAGCGGATACATACGCCCGCGACCGGGTACTACGTGACGTATTCGTGGCCGCTGCGGCAACGGCAGCAGCGGGCCTGGGCATCGGAGGCATCGTTGCATGGAGGAATCAATCGAGGATACGAGAATTATTTCAAGAATATGGCGGAAAGGTAAAAACTTGGTCAGAGCAAACCATCACCAACGCCGCAGCAAAAGCCACAAGACTCGGCCTTGAAGGAGTCACACAGACAATTACAAAACATCCCGAACACGTCTCAACCCTTGCCGAGCGATTGACGACCCAAGCAGCCACAGGAGCGGGTGACGCATTACGAAAAAATCCGAATCTCGTCGGAAATATTGTTGCCTCGACCATAGATCAAGCGACAACCACTGCTCAAGAAACGGTTGCGACACCACAGGTACAAAATAAAGTAAAACTTATAGGCTTTGACCTCACTTCGGCAGCTGTCGAAGGTGCGACGAAGGCCGCGGAATCCCATGCGGCTAGCGCTCCCCCTAAGATCTGGGGAAAAATCCTAGAAGCTTTTGGAGGTCTCCTCACCCGCGCTACGGGGAAACAGGTAATGGGGTAGATTCCAAATACGTAAACGTCATTGCCTCACTGAAGCATTCCATTTCGGGTATATACCTGTTTGAGGCGACCGTTGTGTGTTTGGGGATCATTTTTTATATCATGCCACTTCCCATCACCAAATCCAGAAAAAGTTTGTGAGCCCGCAGCATCTCCAGTACTCATATCAATGATTTCAACTTCTGCGCCCCTGGCCATTTCTTCCTGCGCGTGGTCAGATATCGCTTGACGTGCATCTGGACCCGAATATTCCGTTACCACCTCAAGACTATCCTTTGTCAACATAGCGCCAACAAGGCGAATATCTACATCTAATTTCTTTTCACTAGCCATAAAAATGTTCCTTTCTACAAACCAATAGACGCTTTTGTATCACACAGACAGTTGCAGAGTCAAATACTTGATTTCTATAGGCTATTTTGATATACTCTTCCGTCATGCCAGGTAGTAGAATTTCGACGCGCTTTCACTTTGCCTGTTCACTGGAAGACTACTTGAGCATAGAGAAAATATCGTTTAATAAACACTGAAATTTTCACAAGCGCATAAGGCAAAGGTCGAAATTTCACTACCTGGTATGCAATCTTACGGCACCATATACCAATATCAACGGTCTACGGCCGCGCGAGCACACGGCGAGCGGCGAGCGGGGCTATTCGCACGAGCCAAACGCGGTCTAGCATTTAGCATGATCGCCCTCTCATTAGGGGGAATAGCAGGCCCCCTTACGCCGACGATACGCTTGGAGACACAGTATGCCTATCAACAGATACAAGGGACAATAAACAGTAAACAGAAAACGACCACGCCGCTGCCTAAATCCGTGCCGGTTATCTTTAACCCGCTTAAAACCGAGGATGGGGCCTCAATCGACCCGGCGTCAAAAGAATTTGGCCTGGTCATCCCAAAAGTCGGCATCAATACGGCGGTCATCCCTGCCGTCAACCCGACCGATCCCGGAGTTTACCTTGAAGCCCTCAAAAAAGGTGTCGCCCACGCCTCCACGAGCTACTTTCCCGACGAGGACGGCACGGTGTACCTTTTTTCGCATTCCACCAACTACGATTGGTTTGTGAAGGACTTAAACGCGGTCTTTTATCTCCTGAAAAATTTGAAAGAAGGCGACTTGATCGTCATCTTTTATAAAGGAAAGCAGTATACCTACAAGCTTCGTGAGAAGCGGGTGGTTGCCCCCACCGAGACGTCCTATCTTCTGCCGCAAAAAGGGGCAAAGACGCTCATCCTCCAAACCTGCTGGCCGCCGGGATCGACTACCGAACGCTTATTGCTATTTGCGGACCTCATTGAAGAACAGGCGAAAGAAATTTAGCACCTTACAAAGAAGCGATTCCAAGCTGTTTCTCGATGGTTTCGAGGCGCTGAAAATATTCGTCTTTTGTCGGAAGATATTTGATGTGCTCGTCGTAAAATTGCTTGAGCTTTTCGTCGAAGGTATCGGCAATCATCTTCTGAAGCTGGAGGAGGTCTTTGATCGTGAGCATATAATGGTAGACTCTACGTTATACTTTTTTGGTTGTCAACGGAAATAAGTCCTTCGACTTCGTTCAGGATTTTTTCCCGAGGATAATTTATCGGGTCAGAAGAAAGAAGCAGGTACCGGAGCAGAAAGCATTCGCGCTTTCTGTAGTCAATTGTCTGTTCTCTGTTATCTGTTCTCTGATATCTGAAACGCACTTTGCCACAGTACAACACTTACCTCGCGCCGTCCCGCTTAGCGGGAGGCTCGCGAGGAGCGTGTGTACGTGGCTGCATCGCAACTGATGCAGTTGCTCTTTGACAAAGACGAGTTTACCTCGCACCAAACCTGGTGCGGGTTTATACGGGAAATTAAAGGGGTTTAGGCTGATGCGTGGGGCAAAAGGGGAATTCTCCTTTTCTCGAAATTGAAACTAGAATCACGCTCCCGAGGGATTGGTGTAGACCCGTGGATAGGTTGCAAAACATATCTACCGTTCTACGCCAATTTTAATCAAAGGAGATGATTTATGTAAAAAAATAAAAAAGTTTCAAAGAAGAAAAAGAAAAGAAAAAAATCAAAAGGAGAAACTCTCATGAGCAAATTTATTAAGCTCAACCCAACAACGGCTATTTTATTAGCCCTCATATTAAGTTTAGCACTCGCCGCCTGCGCGACGCCCCCCACCGTTATATCAAGCGGTGGTGGAGGTGGACAAGTTTTCATCCCCACGCCCACCCCCCAGATGGCGTCCATTTCAGAGCTCGAAGCTCTGAAAAAAATCGTTGAGGCGCTAAATAAGCGCATCAACGACCTTGAGGTGAGAATCGCAGCGCTTGAGACGACCAAGACGACCGCGCAAGCAACAGCGAGCCCTGCAGTCCCCACCGCCGCATCGACGGGCCCTGCTCCTGCTACACCGGCAAGCTCGGGCACACCGGTCGTTACGACTCTTTTGACACCCAGCGTTTCGGTGACCACTACCGTTTCGTATACGAGTAGTCTACCCATTTGGACCGGCGGAAAATTATACACCTATTCCGACCAAACCCTGGTTTCAATTTTGGGTATATATGACTATCCAAACGGTGTTAATGTCACGCGCGAAGTGGCTTTGGCAAACGATGTAGCACTTGAAATCGGCTCCGGCAAGTGGGTCAGCGCAAAATTCGTTTGCCGACCGGATTCAGTCTTGAAAGTTGGTCAAAAAAATCCGGAAGGGTGCCCTGGCACACCTGTGCCAACACTAAAACCACCCAAGCAAGACATCAGCCTTGGGCCGTTGACGATTTACAAACCCGGTAGCTACGCCATGACGTTCAACAACACCGTGGGATTGATTTCAATTTACATCAACGGTACGAATGTCATGACCGACGCCAAGCCAAATGAAAAAGGTGAAGTCGATGTTTCATATAACTTCCCTTATTGCGACTACATCGGCTCACATGCTCTTGTGGTGGAAGACAAGATAGGGAATAAAATCGTAGAAAAGCAGTATTTTCAAATCTACGCTCCGCCAGCCGCCTGTCCAACACCGACCCCCACGCAACCCCCGAAATAAACTCGTCTTTTGTGCGCAATTCTGCGCGAAAACCTAAAAACTTTTCGCGCAGAGCACTCTCGAGCGGAGGAACCTTTTCGTCCTTTCGAGCGTGCCGCAGCGTTGATTCGTTAGTTGGTTATTTGTTACTTAGTTACTTGAAAATTGAAAAAGGTTCAACGAAGTATCGAATTTATTACGAAGTAACGAAGTAACGTGCGTTGCCAACTAACCTCTCCCTATCCCCCCAAGCGTGCCGCCATTTCTATTGACGCCCATCAGGCCCCCTAGTACAATACCTATACTATGAACCAAAAACGGACCTACAACGTCATTTTTAAACCCGAGCCAGAGGGTGGATTTACGGCGATCGTCCCCACGCTCCCGGGCTGCGTCACCTATGGCAAAACACTCACCGAAGCCAAAACGATGATCACGGACGCCATCAGCGGATACATCGCAAGCCTCACGAAGCACGACGAAACGATCCCATCGGACGAATCTGCATTCTTTACGACCGTCAACCTTCCGGTACCCGATGCGCATGTTGCATATGCCTAAACTTCCCTCTTTTACCTCTAAACAACTCATCAACGACTGAAGAATTTGGGATTTATCGAAGATCATACAACCGGCAGCCATATCATCTTCTACCATCCCAAAACCGGCAACCGCGCAGTCGTACCTTTTCACCTGAAGGATATACCAAAAGGGACACTCATCTCGCTTATCCGTGAGGCACGTATCTCCCGGGACGAACTTCTCCACGCATAATCTACTATCCTATAACACTTGACAATCGGATACTTCCATGCTATACTGCTCTTCTTGTTCGTAGTCAACCTATTTCATATGAACACAAAACAAACCGTTCTCAATCTTTCTTCCGCTCTTGCTCTTACTGCTGGTCTTGCTTTTACTGCTGGCCTTGCTCCCGTTGCCGCTCAATCCTGTACCAATCAATACGGGGCCTCCGTCGCCTGCCAGCCCGTAGATCTCACCATCAATAAACAGGTCAAACACCCGACCAGCGGACTGTTCGTCGAAAATGTGACGTCCAGCGATACGCCCTATAGCCCTGGGTCTGAAGTACTCTATAGGCTCACAATCCGCAACGGAAGCGGCGAAACCATGAACCCGGTGACCGTCACGGATAAACTCCCTGTCGAGCTTACATTCATCAGTGGCCCCGGCACGTACTCTACCCCCGGGAAAGCCGGCGGTACGCTTACCTTTACCCTTAATAATCTCATTGCCGGACAATCCGTCACGCAGGAAGTGCTTGTCAAAGTGGGAACGTCCACGCCTCCTAAGTGTGACATCGTCAACACTGGCCGCGCCACGTCTCCTGCCCGACCAAACGGGGACAGCGACACGGTCAGTATCTGTGTCAGTACCGTTACACAAACGCTTCCAGTAGCTGGATTTGACGACCTGCTTTTGATCATGCCCTTTATCGGTACGGCCCTGGGTGGATTTGCAATGTTGAGAAAAAAGGGACAATAAACAATAAACAGGAAACAGCGTCATAGCCCTGCCGGGCAATGAAATAATAAAACCGGCAGAGATCGCGTCAAACGCGATTGACATAGCCGGTTTTTTTCGATATGTAGCTCTTTGAAAAGTGAATATTAATGACGAACAGATGCTAAAAAACGCTTGCGAGAAAGTAGAGATGGATCTATGGGTGGTTTGACGTGAATCTTGTCCCAATTTGATTTATGAAAAAAACAAGTTGGACAATACTCTTTCCGATCGTAAAGTCGATCTTTGAGGACAATAGACACATTGGCATGTTCACCTGAAAATTCAGCACCGCACAGATCACAGAAGTTCTTTGTCATAGGGAAGTCATCATACAATTACATCAAGGCAAGCAGTCAACTATGACAAAAAAGATAGCAATATGAACAAAGGAGGTCAATTTATTATTCATTCGATTGGATTATTTGATTATTGGATAATTGGATAATTTGAGAATTGATTTGATATCGGAAATGAAGGTGTTTGTTGGTACATCCGAGTATTTTGAAGGAACGGCAGGTCTTTCGATCTACTCGTACCGCAAATACCTTCTTTCCCGAGATTAAAACAAAAGTACGAGAGGTACGAAAAGTACGAAACGTACGGGAGGCATGAAAGGTACGGGAGAAACGCCGGGAGGGTGGAGTGAAAATAATTTCACGACAGCCTCCTGGTGAAGTCACCAGGAAGAAGGGTTTTGTGAAGAGGAGCAGTGTATGAAGCAATCGCGCTTCCTATCACTTTTCACTCATCACGTTTCACTTCTTATCGCACTTTAACAGTTGTTGGGTTTTATATATCCTTGCACCCGATGGGGAGAAGAACATTAATTCGCCAATGGGGGGATGCCGACGTGCTTTTCGAGGCGTTCCACACGCTCTGGTAGTTTCTTTTTGACGATCGTCGTATGGATTTCATTGGTCCAATCTAGGATGTCACCGATAGCATGAATGCTAAAATCAAATAACTCATCGAGTTTATCTTTCACACCACGCAAGTCGATTTTTACGAGAGAAATATCGGTCTTTACGGTCGCTACATCTTGTTTGAGTCCTGAAACATCGGTCTTGAGTGTAGTGATGTCTGTTTTAAGCGTGGAGACATCCTGTTTAAGGGGTTGGAGTGAGTCATCAACGACGGATTTAATTTGTTGGAGATCATTCTTGGTCAACATGAAGTCATAGTAGTAAAAGCCAATCAGGTTGTCAACCATGTCAAAACTTCTTCTCTCGATCGGGTGTAAGCGATAGCCACGTACTGAAGTGCCAACTCTAGTACTGTGGGAAACGGGGAAACGGGAACGGACGACGCGAAAAATGACATATCGACCAAGCACGTGCTTGGGTAATATGTTGAAATTCAGGCATGGGAGACGGGGTGAGGGGAAAACGAGAAGGGGGAAAAATTGGGGGAAATTTTCGGTACGATCTCCTTTCGATAATGGAGAGAAAGATAAATATCCAATACACAAATCCCAATGACCAACATTGAGTGAAGATGCTTACAAAAATATTTTCACCTTGTTGGATATTGATTATTGAAGATTGGACATTGAAATCTTCTCTTCTGTTGTCGAAAGGAGAAAAATATCGAAAAAAAATTAAAGAAAAAAAGAGAAAAGAAAAGAAGTAAAAGAACCCCCCTATTCGTAGGCAATGAAAATTGCCCATTCAAGTATTTTGCCAAAAGGAGGCAAATACAATGAACAAGTTTCGTTTTACCCCCCTACTTCGCGTAGGAATTTTGATTTCCGCGCTCCTCATGAGCGCATGCGGCGTCGCCCCTTGGGCAAGCAAAATTGATCGAGCCAATGCAACAGCAACCGCATTGGTTGAAGAAGGTCAAGGCGTATCGATCGTCTCCACAGCAGCTGCGCAAGCAACAGCTATGGCAGGCGGCCAAGCCCCCGCTTCTGGCGCGACGCAATCTGGCCCCGGCGCAACCGCTGGACCGTCCACGACCTCGTCGGGATACTGTCCAACGAGACGGGAAGTGAATGACTGGATCTTCGGACTCAATGCTGATAAAACGTCGAAAGACGTAGTCGTACAATTGAGCACCGAAAGCTGCGCCTGGCAAGTGAATACTGGCAACCCCACAAATTACTTCTCGGCAACACTGCCGACTGGTAAGGGATTAATTGCGACGATTCATCGTTTGGGCGCATCGAAGGCGGAGGTATACGTCGGAGACGGAAAGAAATACGATCTGTTCCGCGGGACGTTCCGCTTTGCTGGTGGCTATGCTCAGACCGACGATATGAACGCAGTCAACGCGGCTGTCCGCATTTTGGTAAAAGAAAATGTGAACGGCACGTACCAGTTTTGGCTCGACCAAAAGCGGATTCAAGATTGGACATTTACCGTCCTAGCTGGAAATTTCAGCTGCCCGACGGACATTTGTCCTGCCTTTGCGCCCGCGGCGACTTTTGCCCCAGCGGCACCCGTTTCGACTGCCGTTTCATGGTCCTGTCCGCTATTTGCGGGAGTATTAACCAATCCCGGAACTGACGGGACCCCATACTGCAAGTATGTTGGTCCAGTTGTTACGGACAAAGTTCCCGCGGGATGGAAAGCGCAATACTGGAATGGCAAAGCTGTTCAATATGCCGAGCCCGGCGCTGAAATCACAAGCGGCGAAATAACTTTTCGTCAAAAGTAACAAGAAGTACCCAACAACCAACACACGCGATCCTCCGATGAGGGTAAATTTGTTTTTAAAATTTACCTTTTTCGCGTCGCGTGTGTTCTCTTGAGCCAATAAATATTTTATTGGCTGAAGAGAATATGAAAAAAATGACAATTTCTCTCATCATCCCGTTTTACAACGAACAAGCCCGCATCGCCGGGTGCCTTAGCGCGCTTACAAAGTGGATACTTCCAAGCGCGGTCAAGCTAGAACAGATCATATTCGTCAATGACGGGTCAACGGATAAGGCGGAATCACGAATCAGGAATCAGGAATCAGGAATAAAGAAACAATTACATGCGAATATCACGATTGCTTCGTACGGAAAAAACCGTGGGAAAGGCTATGCCGTCCGGCACGGCATGAGTCTATCGCGCAGCGACTATACGCTCTTTTTTGACGCGGACATGAGCACGCCGTTGGGCGAGCTTGTCAAATTCATCCCTGCTATGAAAAAAGACACGGATCTCATCGTTGGTACACGGAAGAACGGAAAGTCTACCGTCATCGTCCACCAGCCGTTGTATCGTGAATTACTGGGTAAAGTTTTCACCAAGCTCACCAACACCATCTTAGGGACGACCGTCACGGACTTTACCTGTGGATTTAAGGCGTTTTCTGCCCGCGCTAAGAACACTATTCTCCCCGGCCTCATATCCGACCGATGGGGTTTTGACGCAGAAGTTATTTTTGCGGCTCTCTATCATGGTATGAGCGTAACCGAAGTACCGGTTGCTTGGAGCGACGAGCGTGGCAGTAAAGTCAGGCTATTCATTGACATACCGCGCACGATCAAAGAACTACTCGCGATGAAACTTGCCTACGGCGCCCGATCGATACAATCTGCTGTTCCTATCATCCGGTCTGCATACAGATATGCGCAGGCCCTCTCCATGCTTGTCGTATAAACCCGAATGTATGAAAAACCAACCTACTCAAACGTCATTGTTGGTCATCTCAAGCTTCCCTGCCCGTGGCCAAACACACGGAAAGCAAACGGTCGGCGTTGCCCCATACGCCAAAAATATGCTGCTGGGGATTCTGGACTTTACGAAACGGTACAAAAAAGCGACCGCCATCACGGTTCTTGCCGAACGCCTCGCCGGTCAGCCGCTTCGATCTCACGATCACGGCATAGACGTGCATCGCGTGTGGAAGCTCAATAATCCACTCTCGCTCGCCGCACTTGCCTACTACGCCATCCGAAACAGCGCTCAGACGGTTCTCGTGCAGTTTGAGTTTGCCATGTTCGGCAAAGCATTCATGCTTCCGTTTCCTTTGGTTCTCCTGCTTCTTCTTAAACTTGCAGGCAAACGGACGATTCTTGCCATGCACCAGGTGCCTCACTCGATCCATGACATCGGCGTACATATGAACATACCACCCCTGACGTGGCAAAGCGACATCGCAACCCTCGGGCTCCACCTCTATTACCGCGCCCTGCTCGCTCTTGCCGACCGGATGATCGTCTTTGATGACGTGTTTCGGCAACGGCTCATCCCCTACGGGAGTTACAAAAAAATTGGCGTGATACCCCACGGTGTAGAACCATCTCAACGCACGTCTCGGACGAATGCAAGAAAAACGCTTGGTCTTGCCAATGAATTTGTCATCCTGTGTTTCGGGTATCTCGCCTGGTACAAAGGGACGGATTGGATCATGGAGTATATCGCTTCTCTCAAGAAACGATCCTTTCCGCGGCCGGTCAGACTCATCATCGCGGGTGGGCCCAATCCGCAACGCATAGACTTGCCCTATTATCAGCGTTACGTGGAAACACTACATGAAATCGCCGGTAAATCCCAGGGCAGAGTCGTGATCACCGGTTATGTTCCTGAAGAACAAATGGCTGACTATTTTGCCGCCGCGGATATTGCCATCCTTCCCTACCGGACACTCATGAGCGCAAGCGGACCTATGGCCATCGCCGCGCGTTTTGGCGCTCCGATCGTGCTCTCGGAAGCGCTCGAGCGCGTGCTGGATGCGCCGGACACACAAGTAGCTTTGAACTACGCAAGGCTCAAAAAACAAGATATGATAATCCCTTTTGATGTAAAAAAATGTACAACGATACTGTCGAAGTACATGACTCATCCAGAATTGTTGACAAAAATGGCATCCTTTTCCCGGAATCTTGCAAAAACCCGGGCATTTACGCGCATTGCAAAGGATTGGTGTAAGGAAATTGTTTGATCTACCCTGTATAATATAGTGGAATCATGAAGCTACCCCGGTTCATCGCCCATCTATGGCCCGTCATCATTATTGTACTGGCTTGGACTACTGTCGTCCTCTCTAACTACACCCCCGGCATGTGGCTCACGGGCTGGGATAATTTGCATCCGGAATTTGATTTTTTTCTCAACGTCAAACGCTCTCTCTGGGCGGTCTGGCAGGAGTATCAGGGGCCGGGACTCCTCGGCGGCATGGGGCATGCGGCGGATTTACCCCGCCAGCTCATGCTTTGGGTTGCGTCAATAATAATTCCCGCTCAACTATTACGATGGGCGTGGACATTTTTTATGCTTCTTGCCGGTCCGTTGGGAGTGTATGCGCTTGTCCATACAATAGTGAAAAGCAATCAGAAGATGGATTCCGGCTCCAAGGCCGGAATGACAAACGGACTTCCTGCCCTAGTAGCCGCGATATTTTATCTCTTTAATCTAGGGACGGTACAGGTATTCACCGCGCCGTTTGATGCGTTTGTCACGCACTATGGAGTACTGCCCTGGCTTTTGTGGAGCAATTGGAAATTCCTCCATGAGCCATCGAAAAAAACACTCCTGCTCGTCGCCATCATAAACATCATCGGCATGACGCATGCGTACATCCCGACGCTGTTTCTCGTGTACCTGATCATCCTGTCCATACTCTGTATAGCGACGCTCATCACGTCCTTTCACAAAAAAACATTCGCACGCATCATTGCGTTGGGTTTCATAACCTTTACCATCAACGCCTTCTGGCTCCTGCCATTTACCTACTTTACCCTGACAAAAAGCTCAGTCACGGTGGGCGCCAAGATCAACACGATTGCCACAGAGGAAATTTATCTCCAGAATAAAGCATTTGGAGATATCAAAAATGTGGCGACGCTGAAAAGCTATTGGTATGACACGGCTGACTACAACCCCATCTCTGGTTCCTTAGAGCCAGTACTCGGATATTGGAGGAATCTAGAACGAAACAATTGGATCGTATGGGTGCGATACACGCTCGCAGCTCTCATTCTATTTGGAGGAGTCATCGCTCTATCCCAAAAACACACCCGCGTATGGGGGGCGCTCGGCGTTGTGGCAATCGGGATGGTGGCTGTGGATACCCCGCCGTTTATATGGATGATTGACTGGTTGCGAAATCATATTCCGTTATTTTCACAATTTTTCCGCTTTCCGTTTACCAAATGGGGCACCGCGCTTGCGCTCATGTATTCCGTATGGCTCGGTATCGGGATTTCATGGATGCTGAATCGGCTCAAAACCCACACGTCAAAGGTGCTTCCCATTATCGTCATCCTTGTCCCGATCACGCTCTCTATCATCGGATCTATCGGTATGCTGCAGGGCTACCTCATCAGCTCAAAATTCAAACGTGCCATCCCGAACGAATACTTCCAATTATTTGCCAAATTCAAAACGCTTCCGCCGGGACGAATTGCCAATCTGCCGCAAAATACCTACTGGGGATGGACGTATTACCGTTGGGGGTACTCGGGTTCCGGATTTCTTTGGTATGGTATCGAAAATCCGATCATGGACCGCGCATTTGACGTGTGGACCCACCAAGGCGAACAGTATTATTGGGAACTTTCGCGGGCGCTTTATAGTAAAGACGCCGCTGCGGTTGACGCGGTGCTCGCCAAATACGATGTACGCTATGTTCTTCTGGACGAATCCGTCGTCTCTCCGTCAAGCGACCGTGGACTGTTTTTGCCGGAAACGAAAGAGCTGCTCGCTCAAATGCCCGCAATCCATGAAGTGGCGCAGTTTGGGAATCTGACGCTCTATGAACGAAGTAACGATTCTCAATCATTTGTCTCTCTCAAAACCAACCTCCCCACCGTCTCCCCGGCATACGGCTGGACGGATAATGACGTGGCGTTTACCCAATTGGGGGACTACCTTAGTAAGCCTACAGCTCTCAGCTCTCAGCTCTCAGCCAGAGCATTACAAAGTAACCAAGTAACCAATAATCAACCCTCTTTGACATATCCCTTCCGCTCACTCTTTACGAAACGCTCTATCAACCCGCTTCGCCAAAGCGCGAGCGAGGCGAGCGAACGGGAATTTACGATTACGGAAACGCCGGATGCCATTACTATTGGCTCGATATCCGAGGCGACCGGGGCAAGCATCTTGAAAGCCAATCAAACGGTCCCTGCCTCGCCGAACGCGAGTCAAGGCGGGTACGACAGCACGAAAAGCGCCGATTTAATAGCAGAAAACGTAAAACCCTGCGGCGTGCTACGGGATGGTACTGCCACGGCGACAGATGAAAACGAAACTATCAAACCAGATCAACCATCAGGCACGATACCGGGAATCAAGCAATCAAAACATATCAAATTCCTGCGTTTCACGAGCCGGAATCAACGGGGGTGTTTGAGCTTCAGTGTGAGCGATCTCCCCCACCGCGACGGATATCTGGCCGCTGTAGAATCGCGCCATATCACGGGCCGTCCGCTCCTGTTTTCTCTCATCAATCAGACAGCAAGACACGTGGAACTTGAGACATACTTACCAACTACCAACTCCTTACTACCTACTACCTCCTACTTCATCCTCCCACCGCTTGCCCCCGATGGCTTGGGATATACCGTGTATCTGTCTAACGATGCCATTGGGAGACTGGAAACTATCAATGACATCAAATCCATCAAATTTTACCGGATACCTTATCGGGAAATGGTTTTACTGCATTCCGTAAACACCCAGCCTCAAGGCCCGGCCTTGAGCGTAGACATTGATACAGTTAATCACCCTAATCCGGCGTATTATCTAGCGAAGCTAGACCCTGCTCCGCAGGGCAACCAAACTCTTATCCTCTCTCAATCATTTGACAATGGATGGAAAGCGTACACAATAAATACCAATAATCCAATAATCCAATTATCCAATTATCCAATCAAGACGTGGCTCTTCGAAACACTCCCCTTCCTGTTCGGCACGGAGATACAAGATCATGTGTTGGTGAATAATTGGGAGAATGGGTGGCGCCTCGCGGAGCGAGGAATAAGTACCAATAATCCAATAGAAAACAAGGGAACAATCGTGATATTTTTCCTCCCACAACTGATACAGTGGTTTGGATTTATGCTTCTTCCACTACCCTTCCTCTACGCTTTGAGGTCAAGAAGTTAGACTGTAGCCTGCAGATGCTCCATGATCCACATCCGGGCAAGCGTGGTGGGGCCCACGCCTTTTTTCTGCCCTAAAGTGCGTAATTTTGTCAGCATTTCCGGTGCAAACCGGATGGTAATCCCTTCAGAAAGATTTTTGGCGAACTGGACCTTCACCGGTTTAAGTTCATCCATATAATCAACAAAACTATGTGTATCCCACCAATTAGCTTCTTCCTCAATAGTTTTAAATGTAGGTATTCGTGATAATTTTGTCTGTTTCATATTACGATCCATTCTTTTCACCTCCTCGTGCAATTTCATACCGTTTCCGCTCTTTGCGATCGGCGACCCGAGCGGTTATAGGAAGATAGTCACCTCCTCCTTTTGGCACTACAACAATAAAAAGCATGCGTCCAGAAGATGTTGATCCAACAATGGTCAATCGTCCTGCGTACGTTTGAAAAACTTCATATGCTCCATGACATACTTCTTCAACTTCGGCAGTGGTGACCTCGTGTCGAGCAATGTGTGCAATATTCTGATCATTCCACATCAATCGCTCAACAATAATCATGATAAAGATATTGTAACGCATTGCGTTACATAGTCAAGAAGGAAAATTCTAGGCGGGGATACTCTGCTTCGTAAGAAGATCTTCAATTTCCCCTAATGCTCCCATCACTTCTTCATGGATTTCCCGGGCCGAGGCCGGATCGCTCACGGCTTTCTCCATGAGCTCCCCGTAGCGGGTCACCGTCATGGTTTCCGGATGATCGACCGCGTCTTTAAGCTCGCTCTCGGGAATATGGGAAACAAGAATCGGCCAGACAAGAGTACGAAGCCCATTATGGATAGAAGCATAGATATCTGCCTTTTGAGTATCAGATAACGATGAAGATTGTACGCGGGTGAGAATTTCCGTAACTTTGTGATCGAATGCATCCATAAAGAAAATATTTTATGCAGGACTACCAGGAATCATTCTCGTCGGAAGACTTGCTGATGTCGAGGTATTTATTGATATTCGACCAGATCCAGAATATTGATCTAAGTCATAATACACAACGGGTGGACCAATAAATCTGTCCTGAAGCCGCATCATCAATGGCGAAATTCCGGCAGCTACGCCACCGATAACTGCCCCAAGTCCTGCGCCAATTGCCACCCCCTGTACACCGCCAGCAAGCCCATATTTCATTCCTTCTGTCACGCCAACCATTGTCCCACCAATAAGAGATCCCCAAAATGATCCGGTTAATGCTGTAGGTAAAAAATTATCACGATAACCTGATCGTTCGGCAGTAGCAGTCTTCGTAGTTTCACGGCCAAAGGTCCCCCAGGCATTTGCCCGCGCAAGTTCTATTTGGTAGTATTTGTCTCGGGGAAAATCAGGAGAGGAACGGACAACGGGCCACAATGCAATATTTCGGGCAAAATCGGTAAACCGCGAGCCGTATTCAGAAAAGAAACTACCCACTGTAACCAGAAACTTTTGCACAACAATCGATGTGGTAGCGCGTTTCTCAGCCGGCAACGTATCCACAATTGCCTGAAACTTGGCTCCATACGTTTCCATGATAAGTTGACGTTCCTTTTTAGCCTCTGATGTGACTACCCGCCGCTCAAATATATCGTCAATAAGCGCAGCAAGGGGCCTTTTGCGAATTTCTTCCGGAGTTGGAGTTTCGACCATAAATGCATTGTATGACTCACTCGATAAATAAGTCAACTTCATGCCGATCCCCCACCCGTGGGAGATTTTTAGCTTCGCAAGGCAATGCCTTGCGAAGCTAGATTTTCCCCATAAGCACGATCCTTGACAACAGCCATGCACGGCAGGCTATACTGGAGAGAACATGAGTGATACTCCCTTGATGAACGAATCCGGCACACCACCAAGCTTAAAAGAGCTTGCCAAACCGGTTCCGGCTACCCCTTCATCGGAAACTACTCCACCAGCGGAACAGACAACGCCACTGACAAAAGCCAATGCGAGAGACACATTAAAAAATATCGCCGATGGACCAAAAGACGCAATACAACCGGAAAAAACGGATGTAAATAAGCCGGAACAAACGGCGGAACTGGGACCCGATAAAGAAAAACTGGACAGTTTACTTACCCAAAGCGCGAAACTACTTCTGGACGCCAAAGATCCGCGAACCGTGACGGTTGCCCTCGCCCGCGCTACTTCCTCGACTCCGCTGGGTACCGAACTTCGACGGGACGTGGCCCAGATGATCGGCGAGTATCAAGGTGATCAACTCCCACCCGCAGCCCGCGAGCAACTCTCCAAAATCCAACAGGAACTCGAACTCCTTAATCTGCCGAAAACCGACGCCGCACGCAGCGAATTTGCCCGCATCATCGAGGAGTATGCCGCCAAAAATCCGGACAAAGGGATCACGCCGGATGTCATTGAATCGATAAGGACCAACAAAACGAACCGCGCTGATACCCTGGCAGCTATCATGAAAACAGATACCACGCTCACCGCCGAGCTTATGGGGCAACTCAAAGGCGACCGGACGGAAGCGGTTCCCAATGTGGCCACTCCGGACGGACTGGTCAAAGCCGCAGGACTTGACATGACACCGGAAAACAACGTCAATGCCGGGGAAATCCTGCGGCCGAAATATACCATCCCGGTCAAGCCACCAGCCCAATTTAGCGACCTCATCCTCCCGACCGTCCTGGGGACTTCCATGACGCTCATGTTCGTGGCGTCGCTCGCGGGAGCAGGAGGACAAGAAGGAGGAGGTCATTAAAATCCGACCAATCCGACCAATAACCCAATCCGACCAATAAATAATAATCAAATCGTTACATGTTGTAATAATTAAACCATTTTTTCATTCATTGGGTTATTGGTTAAATTGGTAAATTGGTCGGATTATTCTCTATGAATCTCCTCCTCCTCACTACAGAACTTGTCCTCCTCTACTTCCTATCCAGGAGAGTCATACAGACCGTCTACACCGTCCTTTTTTATCTCACCCGGTCCCGGACCATCGGCATCTGGATCGTGACGATTATCTTTTTCCCCGGAACGATCGTCCATGAGCTCTCTCACCTGTTTACTGCAGAAATTCTGGGCGTGCATACGGGGAAATTGACCCTCATCCCAGAGTCGCTCGAGGGGACTGAAATCAAAGCGGGAGGGGTGATGATTGCCGAAACCGATCCTTTACGCCGCACCCTCATCGGCCTAGCCCCAGTCTACATCGGGATCGTCGTTCTGACTGCCCTTTCCTACGCGCTTTCTACGCTTTTTTTCCATGGAACGAATGTGTCCAATGGGGCATATGGGTCATATTGGTCAAACACAAATATATATCTTACCATCGTGATCGGCTATCTGCTCTTTGCTATCTCTAACAGCATGTTCTCCTCCAATGAAGATATGAAAGGCGTCCTCCCATTTGCCATTACGGCTGCCATCTTCCTCATCGCCGGGTACTTCGCGGGACTACGCGTGGGGCTGACGGGAGAACTTCTGACAGGGTTGAACCTTGTCACGACGACCCTCGTGCGGAGTTTGGGGATCGTGGTGGGAGTCAACCTCATCGTGTTGGCCGCCACTTCGCTCTTCCTGTCCATCCTCTCCCCGCGAAAAAAATGATGTTTCAATTTACGAGGAAATTTAGCTTCGCAAGGCCTGGCCTTGCGAAGCTAAGTGCTTATTTTTTAATGCGAGTCAACTGAAGGGGAAATCTTACTAAAGGCTACCCTACTTTTGGTCTTCTCCTAAGAGGATGACAAAATCCGCGGAAACGGTGGCCTCGCCCTGGGGAAACGAAGCGACGTTTATCCCAAGCTTGGTGCCAATATCCCGGGCTTCTTTAGCTTTTTTGCCGGTCATATCCACGAGCATGGACGTGGCATAATCCCGTTTCCTGGCATTATCCCGGTCCGCGATCACAGCTTCCGGAACAGCAATCAAGAGTTTGGATTCAAATTTCTTCGTAAGGCCCACCACCGTCGTGCCGTTAAGAAGCACGAACCGGAGCGGGGCTGGAGCGGGAGTTTGCCCCAATTGTCCGGACGCACTAGCCTGATCACCAATATTGACCGGGGCGACCTGAATGATTTTATTGGCCCCGGGCCGGTAGAGAAACGCCTTTTTGGTGTCCGTATAGATGAGCACCTTATCGCCGTTTTGAGCACTGGCAAAAAACGGCTGATCGGTAAGTTTGGAGGCATCCGAGACATTGGCAATCGTCGGTAGCTCACCTTCCGGCAGTTCGATGAGCTTACCCACCCGATCCACGAGCAATCGGATCTCTTCCTGTGCATACCTAGTGGGGTCAGCAAGTTGTTTCTGCGCGTCGCGGTATTTCGCGTAAAAATAAAGCGACGGAACGACGGCTAACAACAGAACCCCCCCGGCGATCACAAGGACGATTTTTTGTTTCAATAGTTCACCCAAAACCGATAGCTTCAATTCTTCCCTCACACCGTTATTATGCTTGCCCCGGGATAAATATTCAAGCACCGGGACGGAAACACCCGGGGAAACCTCCCAATTCCGCCATGCACGCACCTCAACGTTCACTCGTTGACCGCCACATACGTCCCGCTCACCCAGCCATTGATTGCCTGATAGACGACGTTATACCACCCGTATTGCACATCGCTATAGGGGACCGTCACGCCGGATGGAATACTCCCTGACTCCGTTGCGTCGACAGACGGACCCGTACGGATGCGTACAAAGTCCAAATCAGTAGGCAATACCGTCACCATTGCCAATGTTGCCGTTGGAGAAGCAACAGGAGTTTCCAGAGGTACCGGAGTAATTGTTGGGGATTGCGCTATGATGTCTGTCGGGATGGGTGTTGGAATCGGTGTTACCGCGACAGTTTCTGCAGGTCTTCCATCGATGGATTTACCCACCACACGCCGGGGATTTTTTACCGAGAGGGCAACCCAATTATATTCCAGGTCCCTCGGTACCGGTAAATCCAAAACTATACTAAATCCCTTTGTGGTGACACCGGCCACCGCCACGCGCACCGCATCGGCCAGAAATGCGCTATCAGTAGCTTCCTTCAGCGCTACACTAAGAGTCACGACGGGAATATTTTCATAGGGCTTATCAAAGGGCACCTCGACACTGGTTGTACCTTTTGGAATCACGGCAAAGCCAGCCGTATCACTGTTAAACGACACCCTCCCGCGGAATATGACATCCCCGATAAAGTCTACAAGTTTTTGAAATATCGTGTCTCCGCCAAATTCAGCCACCCCACCGACGACTAACCCTTTGTCTGCCGAAAGAGTCCCCAAAACAGAGAGGTCAAGAGTAAACTTGCCTGATTCAAATTCAATAAAGGCGTCATTGCGAGGAGTCGCAGACACCGTGGCAATCCCTGCAGAAGAACTGGCATCCGACGTTGTCGATAGCCCTGCCACCTGACCTTCCAAAGACGACAATTTATTCGTAAAAATTTCCAATCCTTCTATCGAATCCGCCTTTATTTTCTTTGCATGAAGAGTGTCAGCAAAAATCTCAAGACCAATTATCTCTTGTGCGGTTACTCGATCTGTAAAGACTTCTGAACGATATCCTGCACTGCTACTGGCCTGCTCATCTTTGAGCTGACGGAGGAAACTCAGGATTTGGTCCTGTTGAGAACGGTTATCAGTTTTCTGTTGCTCGCCTCGCTGCGAAGCGGGTCGGTTATCGGAATTTGGTTGGCCTGTTGTCAGTTGATCGGTCACCGATAAACCGAGAACCGACTGACTAGAATCTGATAACCGAGAACTGAGGCCTGATAACCGATTCTCCTGCATCACCAACTCCACCGGCATTCCCAAATAATCAACCAGGTTGACAAAAACCATGATCTTCCCACATGTTTCCCCAGGAAGCGCACCAGGCGGACATGTGGTATATTTCTCTTCTGTCAGATCCTCAAGAGCAGTTCCTATGACCCGTCCGGCCAAGGTGGCACGCATGCCGTAGCCGGGGACATCTGATGCGGTTACGCGATCTCCAGCTTTAATCATCCCATTTTGGCTGATGATTTTGACCGGGACGCGGCCCACCAAGGCAACAGGATAACTATTTTCTCCATTTTCTCCCAGAATTATTCCCGGAGAGGTAGCTACAATCCCCAACATATCAGATTGATATGAGGAAGTTGTCCGTCTTACGGCTCCAGAAGCCTTAGGCTCCAAACTCACGACATCTCCAGCATCAAGGGGTAATTCCGAAACGTAGTATTCAGCCAAATCTGCCCCACCACTAAAGCCTACTTCCGACCCAGTGCTACCCACAGCGGTAAGACCATCGAGGATTATTTCATTACGGATCATGTAGAGCTGATTGGCAACATAATCAAGTCCCTGCCCAAGACGCACATCTTCAGTTATTGAGGTAAAGTGAGCCTCAGAAGCCATAATCAACGTGCGAGTGGAGAGGTCAGTCGCTATCATCTCATCAAAGTTTGCTCCGGTCCAATCCGTTCCGCTATCATCCGTCTGACTCGCCTGGCTGTGATAGACATCAGCCACGATACTCGGCCCCGCCTGATGGTTATAGCAAGTGATTCCCCCCGTATCCGTCCCGCTATTCGTTCCCACACAAAGTTGCCGCGCTTCTCCAAGGGGAGATTCGGCCGTGATACCGACTCCCGCGATAGCATCTGAAGCTCCATAAAGAGACTCTGGATCCACTTGAAAGTCAGCGCTGGTATCCATAGTACAAGTTCCCGGTACTGCTGGAGTAAACGTCATGGATGTAGCCGTATTGGATGAGATGCGGCGTGTTACTCCCACACAGTCGGCATCAGTACTCCCGGTAATCTCAACAATTTGTCCGGCAAATTCATTCACATTCCAGGCTTCACCAGTATCGGTAAGCGAGGTTGAGGTGGCGGATGTCGCGTCTGTCACGGTTATTGTCTTTTTGGAAGCGCGAGGGCGTTCTGAATTATAAAGGCGACGTACATAGAGCTGGGTCATGGTCGCCTGTGTCGTGGTACCAACTATATACTGAAAATCGTCAATCTGTCCGTCCCAAAAGTTTAAAGCATTAGCCGCGGCACAGGCGGCGCCGGTTGTGGTGCTGCAGGATGCTCCGATAGTAACAATTTGGCTACCATCAAAAGTAAGAGTATTACCAGTAGCGGTAGAAAGGTTCATGCCCTGTCCATCGATCCAGGAGTCGACGTCGTTGGCATTGGTTCTCGTGATGACCAGTTGGTGCCACTGATTATCGTTATAAGTGTAAGTAGATGTGGCGGTGACGTCATACGAAGACCCCTGCGTCCAAGTCGCGTCATCATCATTTCCCACGACGACTGTTCCGGTCGTCGTCATATAGGCCGCTACACACCCTATTGCTTGACCTGGTGTGGCGTTTACGCACTTCTCGAAAATCATATCCACACCTGAGGCTGGAGCGGTGGCTGAATGCTTAAACCACAGACTAATCGTCCAGCCAACGGTGCTCATGTTGAAAGCCGTATCGACATCACAGGTATTGTCGGAATTAGCATCCGAACAGAGATGGTCATCCGTATTATCAAAGTTGATAGCTTTACCTTGTACTCCATCCACCCCAAGAGTTGGTGTACCTTTAATAGCCATATCTGTGTTGGTAAGCGAGATATCTTGAGCTTGAGTACCTGAAGCATCATCCATGGGAAGCACGACGTCGTTGATACCAGCGAGAGGCATCATCGGCGACTGGCGCGTCGAGTTGAAATGCTTGACCCAGCCGAAAAGCTGCGTCGTGTGATCATGAAGCTCGGTAAGACCTAAACTGTGACCCACGTAGATGACGTCTTCACTATCCAAATTAATTGCCGCACGTTCGGCAATCTCAAGATTGTCTGGGAAACCGGGAAGGATATTGAAGGCGGTTGTGGCGAGGGCCGGACCGGTCCCCACCGTTTCATCCCATTTACGCGTAAAGGTACCGTTCACTTCACTGGCCTTGTCTGTATCGATAGTGTCCCAACGCTCCAACTGGTCTTGAGTGGTATTGAGTCCATAGAGGAAGCCCTTACTGGAAATAGCAACGGCAGTATAATCATCAGCAGTCACATCCGAATATTGCAGTAGGACTTTGTCCGTGGGATTGATGACCGTCAAACCGGAGTCAGTGGCAAGCCCGACGTAAATTTTTCCATAACCGGGGTTTGTATTTGTGGCGCCACCAAGAGCAGTCACGGCGGAGAGACTTCTCTGCATATTTACCACATAGACATCGTTGACGTTCATCCATTCCGCAGAAGTGCCGACTGGATCAAGCTGAAGCTTTAGATTGCTATCGACATCGTACGTCACGGCGCCGTTGCGCCCGCTAATACCAGTATTTGCGCCCGCCCGATTAGTAGCGTTATAATTCCACATGCGGTCATTCATAAAGTCAATCGCATACAAGCCGCCGGAAGCCGTGCCATTGGCCCCGACATAAATCACGCCGTTGAGCGCAGTCACACTGGATGGATTATTATTGGTATCGACACCCAGAGCCCAGCCCGCGGCATTTTGGCTAAACTTCATCCACATATCATTGGTCGCCGCATCGAAAATATATAAAGCATCGGTCGTGACGACCAGGATAGCTTTGCGTGGAAAAGATTTTTTATAACAACGATCATCCGTAGCAATGACACAGGGGTCATTCGGACCATCATCAAGGCTTTCGCTATACCAGGATAAATTGTCTGTAGTAGCCCAGTCAACCCAACGCCCGCCGTCGCTATCACTGGTTGTATCATAGACAAAAACATCTTTGATGTTAGTCAGGGCCGTATGTCTATCAAGTCCTTTACTAAGGATTTCACCATAGGTCGTGCTATTTCCTCTATTTGTCTCGGAACCCACTTGAAGCAAGCGCTCAGTGGCAGCATTAGCACTAATCGAAGTAGTCCCAATACCGACCCGACCTTCAGAATCTACAATAAACGGAGTTGTATCACCCGAGACATCATCGATGCGGAAAGAGTTTCCCGTACCCCTATTATCTACATATAATGCATCGACTGCTGCCCCAGTGTTGAGCTGTTCTGCTTTGAGGACGAATGTACTGTCTGTACCGAGTGACGCAGGGTTACTTATGACTAAACTGTCATCTGCTGAGGTAAGAGAAATTGTGGCGTTGCTCCCATCTACATCAGCATCATAGGTTTGCTGAAGTGTGCCGCCGCCGCCCGCACCAATGCAGTCTGTCCATGCGGCATTTTGGAAACAGCGGAATTTATTGTCAAGGGTGTTGTAATACATATAACCTTCTGCTCCGCCAGCTGGATCTCCAGTATCTGATTTCACATCTAAGGCAAAGAAGTCGGGAGTTGTTGATCCTGCCCCACCTGCACCAATCTGAATACTATCAATCGTTGCTGTTCCCGCCGCTTGGAGGTTGATTCCTCCCGTGCCGGAGTCAATGTTGACCGTGGTCGTCGTCGTAGTGTTACCAAGGGTAATCGTTTTGGCGTTAGCACTGTTGCCGATATTTATTGCTCCGGTACCGGCGTCTATCGTGACTGTTCCGGCTGCCGTACTGTTGCCGATCTGAATAGCGCTGGATCCATCAACGCTGAGCGCGACATTGCCGCCGTCCTGTACCTCAAATGTACCGGTCGATGTGAGATTAACGAGGAATTTGCCGGATCCGTCGTTGGTAAACGTCAAACCGTTTGCCGCAGCCCCAAATGTAATAGCTTTTGTTGCGTTAAGCGCGCTGGAATTGGACCATTTCTGTACATCAATCGAATTATCAGCAATCGGTCCGGCAGTACCGGTCGCGCCGGTGGGGCCGGTCATACCGGTTGGTCCTGCTGATCCAGCGGCTCCCGTGGCTCCGGTGGTGCCGGTATTTCCGGTGGGGCCTGCTACTCCGGTGGATCCGGTGGATCCTGTCATTCCTGTGGGACCGGAAGCTCCTGCCGCTCCGGTGGATCCGGTGGAGCCTGTTGAACCTGTAGGTCCTGCCTGACCGGTAGCTCCGGTGGGGCCGGTATTTCCGGTGGGACCTGCCTGTCCGGTAGATCCGGTAAATCCAGTGGCTCCCGTAGGACCGGAAGCTCCTGCTGCTCCCGTAGCTCCGGTGGTACCCGTGGAGCCTGTGGGGCCTGCTTGTCCGGTGGATCCGGTGGCGCCGGTTGTACCGGTTGGTCCTGCCTGACCGGTGGCGCCGGTTGTACCGGTGGAGCCTGTAGGTCCTGCTTGTCCTGTGGCTCCGGTAGATCCGGTCATTCCCGTGGGACCGGAAGCTCCTGCTGCTCCGGTGGCTCCGGTGGCTCCGGTTTTTCCGGTGGGGCCATCTGTCCCGGCAACTCCGGTGGCTCCGGTTCCGCCGGTTGATCCCGTAGGACCACTGGCGCCATTGACACCGGTGGCGCCAGTGGCCCCAGTTGTTCCCGTCGGTCCATTGGCTCCGGCGGCTCCGGTCGCTCCGGTGGTGCCCGTTGATCCCGTGGGGCCAGCTGCTCCGGCTGATCCGGTTGCTCCGGTGGTTCCGGTACTTCCGGTTGGTCCTGCTTGTCCTGTGGCGCCGGTGGGGCCTGTTGGACCAGCAGCCCCTCCACCAGTTGATCCAGTTGATCCTGTTGGGCCACCACTTCCATCTATACCTAGATTACCCGTTCCTCCGGTAGAACCCGTAGGACCATTGATTCCCGTGGCGCCGGTGGATCCGGTGGGGCCTTCCGTCCCGGTTGCTCCGGTTGGCCCGGTGTATCCCGTGGGACCTGCAGATCCAGTGTTGCCTGTTGACCCCGTCGGACCTGCCACTCCTGTGTTTCCTGTCGAACCAGTTGGACCATTTGATCCTGTCGCTCCGGTATTTCCAGTCGGTCCATCTGTCCCGGCAACTCCGCTAGCTCCGGTTCCTCCGGTGGGACCTGCTGATCCCGTATTTCCGGTTGATCCTGTCGGTCCATTGCTTCCCGTACTTCCTGTACTTCCCGTACTTCCTGTCGGACCGTTGCCCCC
>JBBTWJ010000007.1:0-15156 GCA_038062895.1 Patescibacteria group bacterium | reverse complement strand
GGTTGGCCCGGCGCTACCTGTTCCTCCGGTACTTCCTGTTGGGCCACCCGCTCCGGTGGCTCCGGCTGATCCGGTGGGTCCTGCAACGCCAGTTGCTCCAGTGCTTCCGGTGGGGCCTCCTGCTCCGGTTGCTCCGGTCGAACCGGCTCCTCCTGTGGATCCTGTGGATCCCGTCGATCCGGTACTCCCCGTCGGGCCTGCCGCTCCGGTTGATCCGGTGGTTCCGGTCGGTCCTGCCCCACCGGTTGATCCCGTTGATCCGGTCATACCGGTCGAACCCGTCGGTCCGGACGGTCCGCTGGGGCCGGATGCACCGGAAGCTCCGGAAGCGCCCTGCAAACCCGTCGGCCCCGACACTCCCAATATCGATGATGCTCCTGTGATCCTAAGTTGAGCGACTCCGGTATCCGTATACGTGATCTGAAGATTCGGTGTCAGGCTTTCTACTTTCGTCACCGTCGTCCCCAGCGACGCGCCCCCGGACCCAAATAGCCGTATCACTCCTTCATCGTCATACCGCCGGGCGGTCACCGCCGAAGATATGGCGCTAAAGGACCCGCGCGACAGGTCCGCCCCCACGATCGCGCTAGCCGTATCATCATCACTGCGCACACCCAACACATAGTTACCCTGTTCGTCGGCCGCGTACATCAATTTCAAAAGTTCCCGCATCACCAGGATCGACGTCTGATCTGAAGAGACAAGAGAATCCCGGACCACAATATTGGATATCTGCCCCCGCGCGCTCATCCGTCCGGTCACGAATTTCCGTTCCGTAGGGACAAACAATTCAAAGTCACCCGTCAATTTCCCTTCATGGATACGCCCACGGTGAAAAACTACCGGAAGCATTTTTCCGTCAGGCAGTTTCACACCGGTCACCAGATGGTCGACGATCGAGGCGCGCTCCCGGTTTCCCTTTTTAGTAAAAAATAAATCCACAGAACCGTTGACCGCGGATATCATCCCGTACTCGCTGTTGGGGTAGCGCACTGCGACTTCTCCCTCGTAGGCTTTCTCGACGAGGGATCCATCCAACACCATCGCGTACGAAAACGACCCGTCCTGCCGCAGCACCGTCATGAAAAAAGGTCCGTCAAACATACTGCGGGACAGCACGTCTGACGTCAGTGTGGTGACCACCTCGCCGGTTTTTCCCTGCGCAGGAGTCGTTGGCACATACGGCACCAGATGTTTGAGCGACACTGCCAGACTCCCCATGATGGACGCCACCAAAAGCACGTACACCGGGACAAACCCAGCCACACCCCGATTGTTATCATATATAGACGCGCGCGCGGGAAAAAAATGTGATGGGTAAGAGGCAGCCATAGGATTATGAATATCTGTGAGAAAGAGTGAAATTCATTGGTACAAACTTGTAAAAACTATGAAAAATCCACAAAAACGAGGCCGAAATCACAGGCCTCCCCCTCTCTGCACAAAACATATCCCCTGAAAGGGACAGCAGACGATATGGTGCAGGGACATGGTGCGCATAGTCTTCATGAGGTATCGGTCCGCCCCACCACATGGACCCGGCCAAATTGCCGAGTAGCCATAAACAGCCCTATGCAAAAAACCGTCAACGATAGAATCGTCACAATCACCACACTCGCGGCATTGGTCGTGGCGTACACCATGCCCAGCGGCATTTTTATCTCTAGCCCCCATCCGAACTTGCCCACCGGGCCGTATGCCGTCAGCGCGCGGTCGCGTGTTCCTGTTACGCTCTCTGCCGTTCCGGTCCTGCCCACAAGCGCCAAGCGCACCGCGTCATCAGCGGCGATACTCGTCCCCACAAGCGCCGGATCCGGATGGATCATACGGATGCCGTTTTTATCCACAAGCGTGACATATTCTCCCAACGCATCCGAGGTGAACTCCTGCAGCCGCCGCCCCAACCGGTCCAAGTCCAGCGACCCGACGACCAGGCCGACGACCGCTGACCCCCCCGCACCCAATACCGGCGCCGATATGGCCACCGTCTTCACCGGAGACTCTGTGCGCGTGACAAAAACATCCGATACGTAGGTTTTTTTGGTCGTGAAAGGGATCGTATAATAATCCCGGAACACCGTGTTGGTAATCGTCGGCGTATTGGTCAGGGGATAGTAGAGCAGGATGTCCCCGCCAGGAGCGATAAACAGCACGCGCCGCAGCGACGTATTCGCATCAAAAAATCCCCGCCCGACGCCTGCGAGCGCATCGATGTCTTTTTTGACAAACGCACGCACGATGGCAGGGTTGACGGCCATGCCCTCGATCCCCGCTTGATTCTGCTCGAGGATTTGCTCGATAACGATCCGGGCGTAGTCGAGCTTGCGCCGGATCTCCCCGGTGGCATACTCATACATATTCAACTGAAACACGGTGACGACGGCTATGGATATGAGATACAGGAGCGTTACCGCACTAAACAGACCAAAGACTGCCCGCCGGTCCTCCTGGTGGGTAAAGACATGACCGAGCCATACCGGCGTAAATAGGCAAAAAAATCCGGTACACAGGGTAAACAGGGACCGGCTCCAATAATTGGCCGCAGCAAACCAAAACGCAAACAGGCTTAGCGCCAAACCAATACTCACCATCATCAGGGTATACGCCCGCTTGCGGCGAAGATACAGCAATCCCGCAATCACCGCGCTCCCCGCGCTGAATACCGCGATGACTATAGAGCTAAGAGGGCCAAACAGAGAGAGATTTGTAAGCCACGGAGCGATATGGATATCTTCAGGCAGATACACGAACGATACCGGTCCTGCTATCGCCATAATCCAGAGTACATAAAGCGTCACCCGCCCTACCCCGCCCACACCAAACATCCATCCCACCCCGCCCACGAGCCCTACGCCGCCATAAAACAACGCGCCGTCTCCGTCCTGTATCTCATAAAGAAACGCGGCATACACCAGGTACGTCCCTACCAGCACGCCGTAAAAAATCTTATGCCAGTAGGTCCTGCCCATACCACGGATATCCGTCAAAAGAAGTCCGATTCCTCCGGCTATGAATGCCGTCTGGATGGTGGGTTTCATGGCAGTAATCCATCCTGTTGCAGCGTCTTCAAATGTTTTTGAAAAAACCGACAGCGACGCACCCAGGATGATGGAGGCGATGCCCAAGTACCATTCAAAATAATTCGGCACCTCCACGCGCCGCCCAGGAGTGACTTCACCCGGAACAACATCCCAGGTGTGCGCAACCGGTGCAGCAGGGATGGTGTTTGCCGCGGCTGCCGCCATTCCTGCCGACGGTACATTGGAGGATTTGACGGTGGTAAGTAAACGGTCCAGTTCCTCCTGAGGCACCCGGAAACGCCCCCTCCCGACCCGTACTCCCCGGATACGTTTTTCCTTCAGAAACGTGTAGATGCTGTTGGTCGAATACCCTAAAATATCGGCAACTTGTTTTACGGTATAGGTGGCAGCCATAGAGTATGATGTTCGCCTCAATGTTCCCAATATCTACCAGTTTGTCCCATATGCTTTCCCAGTTATTACAAGTACGTGAACGTCTATATACTACTATGATCCCTATTTCACGGTGTTGTCAAGGCCCGTATTTTTCTTATCATTTACTTATCATGAAGTGATTTATTTCCCGCATTATCAATGCAAACAATTTTTTTGACAGAATGATAAGAATGTGATATGAAAAGGGTGATGATTCCCCTTTCCTATACCACGAGTCCCCTGTTGTCCGATTTTTTACGGGATATCGATACCATACGCCAGTCTATCCTTTGTGCCCCCATCCCGCTTTCCGTCGAACGCGCGCTTGAGTGGCGCGCAAGTCTTGCCAGAATCCATGGGACCCTTGCCCTGACCCAATCTCCGGTTTCCATCCGGGAGATTTCCCACACCCTCACCCGACCGGCAAAAAAAACGACCGCATCTGACCGGCAATTGATTATTGCTTCCCGGGAAACGTTTGTGAGCATCCGTCATCAATGGACGGGTTCTCCCAAAATCCCCACAACCGAAACGATCTTAGATCTTGCCCAGAGCCTTTACCCTTCACGCAAAGAAAAAGTCCGCCGGCGTATTGCCGCTGCCGATGGGGACATCACCCAAATGCTCCGCTACGTCCAAGCCAAGCCCGATCATCCGGTCACTACCGCCGCGACCATCCACATCGCACTCCTTCTCCACCCGCCGATTGAGGACGATGCGGGGATCCTCCCACGCGCGGTCGCTTCACTCATCTTGGCCAAACACGGCTATGACCTGCGGGGCATGGCAGCGGTGGAGGCCTCCTTCGGGGAGCATCCCGACGCGTACCGGCGCGCGGCAGAGCTTGCCCGCACCCAGCCCACCATTACCTCATGGCTTGAGTATGCCGCCGGACGGACGCGCATGGCCTACCGGACGCTTTGGGAAGAAATAGAAACGATACACCGGGAACCGTTCATGAAGCGTTCCGAAGACCAGCCCCTCACCGACCGCCAAAAACACATGCTGGAACTCTTGGCTAACCCGACGTCAACCCTGTCCAACAGCATCGTGCAGAAGCATTTCCGGGTGTCCCAGATCACGGCATCCCGCGACCTCGCCCGGCTATCCTCCTTGGGACTCCTCTACCCCCACGGAAAAGGACGCGCCGTCTACTACACCCGGGTCTGATACGGGACAAACCGATCCGACACACGAATCACTCATGCATTTAGGGACGGTCCTTGAAAAGACTGCCAGTACGCTCCGGATAAGAAGCAGTTTTATGCGTGGTTTTTATGATCCATGTCAATATATCTCATTGAAAAATGATGCAATAGCTGGAGCATAAGAACAATATAATCAAGGACCGTCCCTGAAATACTGAAATACTCATCCCACGTCTACAGGGTAGAAAAAAGCAGTATCAAGATAAAAAGTTTGCTCTGCCCAGGCGAGTACCTCCTGAGAAGAACCAACAACTCTCACTTCCGGTAAAAGCGAATCAATGATAATCCAACGATCTTGGGTCCCCCGCATAAAAAGTGCGCTATGCAGTTCATCGGAACAATCCGCAGGATGACCTTCGATAATAATAGGTATTCCCGGACTGGCGTCATAAGCATCTAAAACCTCCTCCAGGGAATGTATTTCCGCGTAAATCGTCTCCAATCTTTCAATTCCCAACCTGGATTCAAACAACTTCTGCATCCATCCGATCGGTGCATCCGATGGTAAAACTCCGCTCAGCGCAGCATCTACATACTGGAGACAGTGTCCGGTTGGACCACCGACCGATTTTCCGGTTGTTCTATAGAGCTCTTCAGCGCCGAATCGGGCATTGTGTTGGAGTGTTTCGATATCCATACTATTTACTATATTATCCTATCTCAACAAGCTATAGTACCTCTTTTTGTAGTCGGATATCAACGGAGAAACATACCTTCGATTTTACTTTATCTCATCCGCACGTGCGGATACGATAAAGCAATTTGACAGGTGGAGTATACTGATGGAAGGAGGGATGTATGAGTGATGATGAACGAGCGAAAGATTGGCAAACTACAGAAATGAAAAGAGGTTGGCCGCAAGTCGATCCAGAACATAGGGATCAGGCAGGACTACAAATTTCAGGAACTTCTGTGGGTAATATCCGAGAAAGCGTCGTTCATGGTGTCCCGGTAGATAAAGGGGTACTCGGTAGCAGAGAGATTTTTCGCAGGCCCGAAGAAACAGAATTTGTCATGGTTATTGAACACGGAGATGAGAGAATGGAGCGATACGATCCCGCTCGTCATGGCCCACTGCAAGATATCCCCCGCATGGAGACCTCCCCATCAGAGCTGCTCAATCAATTGCAACAAGCTGATGACAGAGAGGAAATACCAGCCAGTCAACAATTTTCCAATGTAAGAAAACGTGGGGCTTCCCGGACGCTCTGGCACCCAGGCGACCATCCAAAGCCAATTCCTTGCCGATAAATTCCCATCACCTCTGTTCTTTTGTCACAAAAAAGTTATCGTGTTCGCTGATACCTCCCAGAGAAACAGCCCCGCGTGTCAATATTGCGTTCTGGTGCTATAATCCTCCTCATCTATGGCAGAACGGCTTCATCTCATGCATGGGACAGCGGATGTCATCATTCCAGCGGTCATTGCCCACGCAGAGCCGCTCTATGGCTACGTCATCCCCGAGTCACAGCAATATTCAGGAACGCTGACAGACTCCTTCGAAAAAGCGAGAGCATTTGCAGACAAACTTATCTGGCATGATGAGGCAAGAGCGGTTGTGCTTCATTATCTACTACCTCCTGACATACTGATAAGCCACGGCCCGATCGGCACGGACGATGCCGCCCATTCATGGTCGACAAATCTCATCGTCGCGAGGGCACGTCTTCCCCAAGCCTATCGGGATGGCATCATGCTTGACGACTCGACGGCAGATCATACGGGATGGGAATTTTTCGAGGTTCCTACCGAATTTCTCGATGACGTGGAGTATCTGCCTGATCAAAGCCCCCTTGCCGGACTGCTCTACCCCTAAACCCTCCGGTTAACGTAAAACGTGTTGATAATCTATGGTGTACGTACACCACAAATAATCTACTTTGGGAGCGAGTGCTCTTCCTATCCCTCTTGAGCACCTCAAAAAACACCGTCTTGGGGATATCGAGATGATGGATGTATCCGATCGTGGGGACTCACGAACGGGAAATTTTTGCAATGAGGTTTTCTACCGCAGTGACAAACGCTCCGATTTGACGAAATACCTCATCTGCTTTTTGCTCGTCATACAGGTGGGTCGCTTCGTTTCTGTATTTCAAGAATTCAAACCAGGGCAACGGATCCTCAATGACCCCAAGGTCTGCAGCCACTCGAAATGCGTCTTTAGGGCTTGCGGCATCCATTCTTCCTGTATCTTCGGCATAGTCCTTGAGCGTTTTCCAAACCAATTCAAAAACAAACTCAAACCGTTGGATTGCTCCATCCTTCTCCAATTGATTGCCGACAGCCGGTATCGCCTCTTTCAGTCTCGAAAATGCGGTAGTAAGCTCTGCTAATCGGGCTTGGTAGGTCATAGCGATATAGTACGCGATAATGCTTTTTCTCGAAAGTCCTGAGTAACGTTTCCAAAATCTACGACGTCGGTGAGATAAGGAATATCAGAATTATGCAATTCTTCTTTAATTTGCAAAAGTGTTGAGGCCGAAAGCTTCGCGGGTCCTAAAACACCAACATCCAGATCACAGTATTTCCGGTGAGTTTTCCCTGTACGGGATCCGAATATGAATGCTCTATACTGGGACGTATCGAGGTGTTTCTTGATGACTCCCGTAACAATAGCGAGTGATTGCGTGTCTATCATAGGTATAGTATCGCTCACCAATCTTCAAAAAGCAACATTTTCCCTACTCTCTCTTGAGCACTTCAAAAAACACCGTTTAACCCGTCAATACACCTGATTATGCGTACCGATGTCATAAAATAGTATAGTTTCTCCGTTCATACGATAAATCACCCGAATATCTCCATTGATAGAAAATGATCTTTTCCCTTCCATATCACCATGCAATGCGTGATCCGCAAGGATAGAATCGGTTCGATCTACCAGAAATAATTGCAGACGTTTTTTAAACTGACGATCGACAGACGGACGGGGAAGAATTCGTTGTTTGAAGTGTTTAAGGAATCGACGATGATAATCGATGGTCATGAATGAAGTTGACGCCATAAATCATCAGCGTTTTGGGCATGATAGATATTTTTTCCGGAACGAAAATCCTCATCCATTTTTGCGTATCTATCGCGAGCTTTTTTCGATAATTTGATCGATTCATCCTGCACAGCAACAGCGAGCTCTCGTCGGGCAAGCTTGTGAAGGAGAAGCCGTACGACGTCCTGAAGCGAAGAAAAACCCAGATCCAAGGATGCGGCTTCGGCTTGCCGGCGGAGTAAGGGTGCGATGGGAATTTGCAACACGGTTCTATTCATAATAGTACCATTGTATTACTTTCGTATGATGGCGTCAAGAAAAAATAACTCCTGTTTCGTTCGGATTAATCTTTAGAAATTTTTGCTATGAGGTTTTCTACCGCAGTGACAAACGCTCCGATTTGAGCATATACCTCATCTGCTTTCTGCTCATCATATAGGTGCGTGGCCTCGTTCCGATTTTTTAAAAACTCAAACCAGGGCAACGGATCCTCTCGGTCCTGATACGTCATAGTGATAGTGTACGCGATAAGGCTTTTTCCCGGAATGCTTGAGATACCGCCCCAAAATCCACGACATCCGTTCGATACGGAATATCAGAACTGCGCAACGTATCTTGAATCTGCAGGAGGGTGACGGCAGGAAGTTTGCCTGGACCCAGTATGCCAATATCCACATCGCAGTATTTGCGATGGACATGCTCTGTGCGGGATCCGAAAATAAATGCTCTATACTGGGACGTATCGAGGTGTTTTTTGATTACTCCCGTAAGAATAGCGAGTGACTGCGAGTCTATCATATGTATGGTATCGCTCAAGAATCCCCAAAAAGCAACCGTTTCCCTACTCCCTCTTGAGCACCTCAAAAAACGCCGATTGAGGAATTTCCACCCGCCCTATTAATTTCATTTTCGCCTTGCCTTTCGCCTGCTTCTTGAGGAGCTTGTCTTTGCGGCTACGGTCGCCACCGTAGAGCTTCTGGATGACATCTTTGCGGAAGGCTTTGACATCACTTCGTGCAACAATTGATCCCCCAATCGCCCCTTGAATAGGAATCGTAAACTGTTGCCTTGGGATCACTTCTGCAAGGCGCTCGACGATCGTAATACTCCGGTGGTGGGCCTGATCGCGGACGGCGAGGAATGAGAGTGCATCGACTTTCTCGTGATTGACGAGGATATCGATTTTGACCACATCCACCGCCTGGAATTCATAAAATTCATAGTCGAGTGATGCATAGCCCTCCGAAATACTTTTGAGACGGTCAAAAAAGTCGATGATCATGTCGGCGAGCGGCATGAGATACGTAAACTCGGCTTGCCCGCCTCGCGTCGACTCGCTTTCGTGCTCGTCTTGCGAGTCGAGGCGGGTTCCGCCACTGTAGTACTGGAGGTCAATATATTCACCACGCTTCTCCTGGGCGAGCTGCATGATGGCCCCGACGTAGGGTTTGGGAGTAAAAATTTTTACTTGCATGATGGGCTCTTTCACTCCCGCAATATAGGTCGGATCGGGAAACTCTGTTGCCGACTGAACGACGACCTCCGTCCCTGACTCCAAAGGCACCCCAATGACGCTTGAAGCCGTGAGTCCCAGTTTGGAAAGGGCGACACCTGGGGCAAGCATCAGGTGGTACTCGACGGACGGGGCGGTGGCGATCATATTGAGATTAAACTCGCGCGACAGGCGCTCCTGGACGATCTCGGCGTGGAGTAACCCCAGGAATCCGCAGTGGAAGCCGTTGCCCAGGGCGGCCGAGGCAATCGGCCGGAACGTGAAGGCGCTGTCGGAGAGGCGCAGTTTATCCAAAGACTCTCGGGCGGAGCTAAACTCATCGCTGTTAATCGGAAACAGACTCAAAAACACCATCGGCTTGGGTTCGCGGTAGCCCTCCAAGGGCGTGACGAACGCTCTATTGTCATCCTCGGGCTTGACCCGAGGATCCAGTTTAGAATATGACTGGATTCCCGCTTTCGCGGGAATGACAGAATGAATGGTGACCGTATCCCCAACCTTGGCCAGCCGTACATCTTTAAGCCCCGTGGCGATGTAACCGACTTCTCCACATCGCAGTGCATCACACGGTTCCATTTGTGGATTAAAGTAGCCTATTTCTATCGGGGTCACATCACTTCCAGAAGCCATAAAATGGAGCTGGGGAATTTCCAGCTTCGCAAGGCGATGCCTTGCGAAGCTAATTTCACCGTCAACTATTCTAACAAAGACGACCACCCCTTTATGCGCGTCAAATTGCGAGGAAAATATGAGGGCGCGAAGGGGTTCGTCCGGCTTGCCTGAAGGCGGTGGGATCCGGTCCATGATAGCGGCAAGCACCTGATCGACATGCTGACCGGTTTTAGCGGATATTTCGATCATCTCCTCGTCCCGGAAGCCAAGGGCGACCAGCTCCGCGCGCGTTTCCATGATCCGCGCGTGCGGCATATCGATTTTGTTGATAAGAGGGATGATCGTCAGGTTGTGGGCGCGTGCCGCGGCCAAGTTGGCCAACGTCTGCGCCTGCACGCCCTGCGTGGCGTCAACGACGAGGAGTGCCCCTTCACACGCAGCCAAACTTCTACTCACTTCATACCCAAAGTCCACATGGCCGGGAGTGTCGATAAGATTGAGAATGTATTCTGTGTTAGTAGCAGGTAGTAAGTAGTTAGTAGTAGGGGTATTTGTATTTTCCCCCTTGCTACTAGCTACTTTCTGCTTACTACTATATATCATCCTCACTGGCGCCAGCTGTATCGTAATCCCCCGCTCGCGCTCGATAGGGTTAGAATCGAGCATTTGTGCCTGCATATCGCGCATGGCAACCGTCCCCGTCATCTCCAGAAGCCGGTCAGCAAGCGTGGACTTACCATGATCTATATGGGCAATTATTGCAAAGTTGCGGATGTGGGATTGATTATCTTTAGTGTTGTCGAAGGAGGACATGAGAGGATTATAACAGGAAATTATGCTTTCTTAATACACCTGGGCGTGGGTACCGATGTCCACAAACTCTACGGTCGATGCATCAATGACGTGATACAACACGCGCACATCACCAGTGATAGAAAACGCAAGAAGACCTTTTTTTGAACCTTTGAGTGGATGGGTTCGCAATAGTGGATGCTCCGGATTGGCGAGGAACATTTCGATTCTTCTATCAAATGCACGAGAGAGCATCGTGTTCTTATGAATACGCCGAACGAAATGCTTAGAGAACGTCCGACCGTACTTTAGGTTTACGACCATACAATTGATCGAGAAGGTCGTCTGCGCTATGGGCGACGTACACCGGTTCTTTACCGGATTCCATATCATCAATTATTTTATCGTATCGACGGATGACGCGCGACGAGAGCTGTACCGCTGGTTCTTCGTAGCGCAGGATGGGCGTCTGCTTGATAATTTGAGCAAGCCACACACGCACAGATTCCTGCAACGAAGAAAACCCCATCGCCCGGGCCACAGCAGTTGCCCGAGTCTTGAGCGAATCATCCATAGGGATCTGCAACATCGTCTTGGCCATATGCGATAATTATAATACTTTGATACTATGTGTCAAGATACCAAAGTTCAGTTGTTGGATTGAGGCATGAGAGGATTATAGAAGGCGGAGGAGGTCAGGGATTCGGGATTGCGTGAGGCAATATGATTTTCCCGTTTTCAAAAATCATGACTGAACCTGACCCACCGGCAAAAAACGCTTCTTCAATAGAATCAAATATAGGTAGTCATGGATCATTTTCTACCGGATTACCGGCTCGTTCATGCTCTTCTAAATGGGCTGCTGTTGCGGCACTCTCTTCCCCATCAAGAACCATAATTATTTTAGGACAATGTTCACACCATATAACAGGCATATTATTATTCTCCTCCACCGCCGACTATCCCACAAAATACGATTCGTGTCAAATTTTTTCCTCCTTGCCTTCCCTCACTCTTCGGTCTATAAGAGCTATCACTATGGCAACTCAAAAAGAAGTGGATGATGCGATTGGCCATTTAAAAGATACACAAGGTAAAATTGGAAAAAAAGGTCAACGACAGCATCAGGAGGGCATTGAAGAAAGCGACGCAATCCGTCATGCTCTTGAACACGCATGCTGTCTTCAATCAGAAACTTATTTAATCTTATGGCTCACGAACAAATAACTTCCAATCCTTTTAGCGATGAAGCGCTCGCGTTGGCAGGAGAAGTACGACACTGGATTGCCCGCCACAAAAAACTCGTCGCGATCGGTACGACGGCCGTTGCGATTGGGATGTGTTCGATAGGATCTTCCATCCTAAATTTACTTACAACAGAATACATCCCGGATATCCATGAAAGTTATCTACCCAACTCTTTATATATTGGATCCCACTCTATTTGCCGTCAGGACGGCCAATTCCCCGGCGGCCCGCTTGTGATGCAGGATCATGGCGGTGTCACTGTGGTGGTTTCGACAGGAGGAATTCAATTCTATCGTCACGACCCAATAGATCTATTCTGTGAAAGACCAATTCAGTGATAGAGGGGAATCATCGATGTTAAAGTTATTTTACACTCCAACACTGCAGTATTGTACTTCGCAATCTGCATATCTTCATCGGAAAATTCAGTCATCAATTCAAGTGGGCCTTCCATCCGGGATGAGGTGTATATACATAAATTTCTATTTCTTCTGCCCCACATGTCTCAAATACAGCTTGTTTCGCGTCTAATTCATTATTATATATTTTAGTGTGGCGTATTGCGTCAGATGCACCTGGATGCTCTGCTGCAAGAGCAGCCTTAGCCGCTTGAACATGCTCGGGTGAAGCCTCAACCAAAACATTACATATTGTGCAACGAACGATTTGATTTCCCCGTTCCATATCCGCAGAGTGTATCAACAGTTTGATGCATACACAAGATCATAAAAAGATGCACCAACAGGAATTCGTCATCGCTGGGACCAAATATTTCGAATCTCAACATTGAGCTTGTCCTGCTCATCGCGCGAGAGCTTACCCCACAGACCTTCGACAGTACGACGCAGGAGATACGAACATTTATTTATGAGCTCATGAAACAACTCATACGATATATCCGTCGCTCGTATTTCTTTCCCCGTATACTCCCGTAAACGTTCCCGTACCTTCCCGTATCGAGCCGGATCCCGACGGGAGATTGCCGGAGGATATGGTTGGTCACGCGATGGCGTCGGGATCCCAGCGCGTATCATGGGACTTGATGAAACGGGAGTATTACGGGAGGATACGGGAGTACTACGGGAAGAATAAGGAGAAGAATCTTTTTCAGATTGTAATAATCCATCCGCGTGTGTCCGGTCGATATCACCACGGATCTCGATAAGCGATGCGTGGGAAAATCCGATAAAATCCAAAAATTCTTTGGTGCTGGGCCGCGCCCAGCCTTCTTCAAACGTTGAAACCATAGAGCGGCCCGCATCATCTATCTGCGTCCGTAATCGACGGATAGTGCCGATATTTATACGATTATTACGGGAGATTACGGGAGAGGTACGGGAGGATACAGGAGATGATGGTGATGGTGGGTATTGAGTAAATCCTGAAAGATAGTCTTCTGACCATAGGACCAATAGATCCCGAAGCAAGCTCATGGTTTGCCAAGCAGCTGAAGCCTGGTAGCCGGTATCTTTTGTCCATTGACGCTGGGTTTTCTCAATCACCGGAATGCGAAATGGAGTTGGAAAGGATGGTTTTTGCGCTGGTTTTGGCCGGGAAAACGTCCCCGTCTTTGGGTCATACCCCAACTCTTTGTACGTTTTGGCTGCCAGCTCGTCAGCGATCGATTGGCTCCCTGCCATACGGGCATACTATAGCATGAACAATTAAGAGAACATAGGAGACATTAGGAGAGACTAAGAGATGACGGGAACACTGATTATCAAATCATCAAATCCCATGAATCCTATGGATGACACGACTGGGCCTTTATAAATCCTGCCTTTTTGGCTTCTGATTCAGAGCAAAACCAGGCGTCGCCGTAGGCGCGGTCGACGAGGACTTGGTCGTATTGGGGACAGGTGGGGAGATAATAATACTTTTCCCCGGCTCTGGTGTTCCCTTTGATCGTGCAGTCCTCACTCACCGGCATAGCCCCTCTGCACGCATCACTCCAGATACCGAGTTTACTTGCTTTAGCAACCTCTTGAGCATCTACCAGCACTTGATGATAGGGATTGCTAACTGATGATCGATTCCGCGCAAGTCCGTCAACGAGAAGGCCGCGCTGAAGAATCGGATCCGGATCCGGATAACCCCCAGCCTCAAGGCCCGGCCTTGTGCCTGAGTCAGCTGCTTTCGTGCCTGGAGCACCCGGAGACAGTGTAGCCTCAAGGCCCGGCCTTGTGCCTAGAAATTTCCATCGGAGGTACCGGAGCCAGGTGGGGAAATCCTCGACAATGACGGTGGCCAGTGTACGACCGTAGTCATCCGTCACCACATCTTTCAAACGCACGCGCTTGCCCAACGCGAGATCAAGAAGCTTGGCACGCGCCTGGTCGGCCATACACCGTCCCCGTTCCGGAGCGTCAATGCCTAATAATCTCACCCGCCTGCCGTCTTTAAGCTGGAGACTATCCCCATCCGGAACACTCACGACCCGCATGCGCTCAAACGATTGATACAAATATATCCCATTGGTCAAAAAGGATAAAAAAGAAAGGACCATGAATAGGGGCATCACCCACGTATGTGTGAATAAGAAACGATAAAAGCGGTTAGAAGAGTGAAAAACAAATGAAGACGGCTTCTTCATGTCTACTTATCATAGCATATCTTTGAAATAGCAAAATTCGAGCTTGTGGAAAATCCAGCTTCGCGAAGACGTCTGGCCTTACGAAGCTAACTATACACCTGCGCGTGGGAGCCGATGTCGAGGAATTCGGCTTCATCATTACTCAAAAAATGATACACTATTCGCACATCTCCGGTCACCGAAAATGCACGAAGGCCTAATTTATTACCCTTCAGTACGTGATCGTGGATGATTGGGTTCGTCTGATTTGTTTTAAACAAGTCAACGCGACGGGCCATTTGGCGATCAAGCTTGGTGTTCCACTGAATACGCTTCTTGTAGGATTTAAGAAAGCTTGCGGCCAATATGACCCTCATAGAGTATGGAGATATGCCATCATGTCTTTTGTCGTATCAAACGACACGGTTTTATCCTTCCCCGCTTTACTATCTCGGATGATCTTGGCATACCTGCGCTCGGCGCGGGGAGAAAGATGCTCTTCCGGATACCCGACGTTGACGGCTAGCTCACGACGGGCAAGCTTGGTCAGAAAGACGCGGATAGCTTCCTGAATACTGGAAAAACCTTGATCACCCGCTGCAGCTTCTGCCTCGTTTTTTAATGTTTTCGACATGGGAACCTGTACGATGACTCTGTCCATAATGGATACAATTGTAATGGTTTGATAATGGATGTCAAGGAGAGATTTTATCCCTTCGTAAACGGTACGATACATTTTGTGCATTGTGTTAAACAACCAATACTCAAGG